>NZ_JBFUDH010000006.1:0-205670 GCF_056404815.1 Agromyces sp. P2_B3
CCCGCTCGCCGCGCCGCGCCACCCCGCCCGCTCGCCGCTCGCCGCGCCGCGCCACCACGCCCGCTCGCCGCGCGGAAATGCATGAGAATCCACCATTCGACCGCCCGCGGCGGCACATCAGTCGGAATCTCATGCGTTTGCTGCAACCCGCACCGCCGAGGACGCCGGAATCGCGGCGTACGGACCGCGTCCCGACCAGAGATGCTCGTTCCGCCCCACCAAGGCGAGGATGCCCGCACGTGTCCGCTCCCACTCGTGCACGACCTGCCGGTAGCTGAGTCGGAGGACCAGGTATCCGCGCGTCACGAGTTCGAAGTCACGTCGCCGATCCTCGTCGAACGCGGTGCCGGTGTGGAACGCTCTCCCGTCGACCTCGATGACGAGCCGGTCGCCGACGAGAACGTCCACCCGGCCCACGCCGTCGATAGTGACCTGCGCCCGGTGCCGGATCCTGCGTGAACGAAGAAAGAGCCGGACAGCGGTTTCGATACCCGACTGAGCGTCGGGATCCGCCCGATCGAGCAGCCGGCGCCTCGACGGCGGCATCCAGTCGCGGATGAGATCGAGATGCTGCAACGTCAGGGTTCCCGTGTCCAACGCGGAATCCACCGAAGCGATGGCCCTCCCGACGTCCGTGCACGCGAACATCTCGGCCAGCGCGACCGTGAGTGGATCGACTGCACGATCGAACGGGCCTCGGCGACTGTAGTGGACGCAGACGCCGTCGCGGACTCGATCGAGCGGCTGGCTACGGTCGTGCGGCGCGAAGAGTCGACCGGTCGAGTACCGGACTCGCACGTGAAGACGTGGATCGTCGGCCACCCACAGGCCGCGCACGCGTGCGACTGTCGCTGCGGTCGCCACTCCGCCGACCCGAACCGCCCGCACGACATCTGATGGCGCGTCGGGCGTCGCGAACCAGCCGCTCCGGACGCGAACCACTCCACCGCGTCGGAGTGCGCGGTCGACGTCGACAGAGCTGCATCCGGCAGCATCCAAGGCGGCTCGTGCGACAACGCCGCCCTGCTCGCGTATCACCCGGGTCACCGATTCCACGGAGCCGAGTGTGCCGCCTCCACGGCTCGGGTGGGGACCCGGACTGTGATCTGTGGAGAACCGCGACGGCGTGGGGACGATGGGGCACGACGCATGAGGATCGCGCGGACGCCACGCCTCAGCAGCGCAACGAACGGATCCTCATGCGTTTGCTGAGGATGACGACGCCGCTGCCTGCGGCGGCGGGGCGGACGCGTCAGTTCGTGTTGGCGTAGAGCCACTCGAGCGGGTCGACCTTGGTGCCGTCGACGCCGCCGAGGCGGATCTCGAAGTGCAGGTGCGGACCCGTCGACATGCCGGTGTTGCCGGTCTTGCCGATGACGTCGGCGACGTGCACGGTGTCGCCGGCCTCGAAGCGCCGCGATCCCTCGATCATGTGGGCGTAGACGCTCGTCACGAGCTCGCCGTCGATGATGTGGTCGATCATCATGACGACGCCCAGCGACCCGCCCGAGTCGGTCGAGACCGCGACGGTGCCGTCGGCGATCGCCTGGATCTCGGCGCCGTAGCCGGGGTTGAAGTCCTGGCCGCCGTGGTCCTCCGAGCAGCCCGCGCAGTTGCGGTAGCCGAAGTGGTCGCCGATGTGCACGCCGACCGCGAACGGCCACTGGATCGTGCCGGCCGGATTGTTGGTGAAGTCCGCCTCGGCGCGGATGCCGGCGGCCTGCGCGTACTCCTGGATGGTCTGGTGCTCGTAGCCCTCGCGCTCGACGGTCTGTGCGACCACGTTGCCGTCGATCGTCACGCTCTGCCCACCACGGTCGCCGCCGTTCGCGCTCGCCATGGCCATCGCCTGCACGTCGGCGGGCGAGAGCAGCGAGAGCGACGGGATCGTCGTCGCGACGGCGAGCATCGCCACGAAGCTCATCGCCACCACGCTCGCGATGCGACGGCCGCCGCGCCGCTTCGGCGACGATGCAGGGCCGGATGCCGCGGCGCGCGCCGTGCCGGGGCCCGACGCCTGCGGTGCCGACCGCCGGGTCGGGGCGGCCGCGCTCACGAGATCACGACGCGAGACCGGGCCCGCCGGTGCCGGCGACGTGCCGGGAGCACTCCGGTCGGGCGCGGAGGCTGCACCGGGGTCGACTCGCGGCGGGGCGCTCGGAGCGAACCCGAGCAGGTCGGACGCGGGCGTCACCTCGGCGGGCAGGCCACGCGATGCGCGGCGGGACGACGGGGTGGCGGCGGACGGTGCGGCCAGGTCGAAGGCGAGCGATGCGGGAACGACGGATGCCGCGGCCGGGCGGGGCTCGTCGGTGGGCCGTGCCCCGGCCGCGGCCGAGATGGCGGCGGCGAAGCCGGAGGCCGCGCCCGCGACGGCGCCCGAACCGGCTCCGAGGGCTGAAGCAGCGCCCGCTGGGGAACCCGGGCGCACCGCGGCGGCGGCGCTCGCGGGTCCACCCGAAATCAGGAAGGCGAGGTCGTCGATGGGCTCGGTCGGTGCGGGCGTGCTGCCCGTTCGGCGCGGGCCGACCGGCATCGGCGGCTCCGCGCTCGAACGGCGTGCGGCCTTCGACTTGCCCTTGGCGGCCTTCGCCGACTTGGCGGCCTTCGCCGACTTGCGGTCGGTCCGGGACTCCCGCGGCGACGACGCGGCGCGGCGGGAACGGCCACCGTCCGAGGCCTCATCCGAAGCCCCGGCCTCCTCATCGCCGAGCCCCGCGAAGAGGTCGTCGAACCCGGCTCCGCCACGACGGGAGGGGGCGCGATCGGTGTCGGCGCCGGAAACGGCGAAGGCCGAGCTCGGACCGCCGGGGCGGTCGGCCTGCTCGGCCTCGGTGGTGCGGGTGTCGATCGTGGGAGCGGAACGTCGGGGTGTCGGGGTCGGATGAGCGACGGCGGGCTGGGCCGCCGGCGTCGCCGCGGCATCCGAGAGGCCGAAGATGGCGTCGAAGCCTGGCCGCTCGGCCTGCGGAGCGACCGGATGCTGCCCGGCAGCGGCAGCGGCCGGCGCAACGGGAGCCACGTGATGCTGCGCCGCAGCCGCAGGGGCCACAGGAGCCACCGGATGCTGCGGAGGGCCGACATGCACGGCCGAGGGGGCGGCGGGGACAACCGCAACCTGCTGCCCGAAGGCGGCGGCCGGAGCCCAGGCCGCCGGTGCGGCCTGCTGAGGCCAACCCGCGTGGTGCGCGGACGCATCGGACGCCGAAGCCGGCGCTGTCCCGGCATCACCGGCACCACCGGCGCCACTGGCACCGCTCGCCCACTGCGCGGCCGTCGCGGCCGACTCGAGACGAAGGGCCTCGGCGGTCTCCCGTTCGCGCAGCTCCCGGCGGGTCAGGGGTCGCTCGGCACGCAGGGGGACCTGAGTGCCTGGCGTGGAACCGTCGGGCACGAGGGGGGACTCGAGCACGTGGAGGATGACCTTCGGCGTAGGGGCGGAGATGGACAGGGAGGTGAGCATCCCGACCGGACGTCGGCGAGATAACGGGTTGGTAAAGACTAACCGTTCTCAGCGGCGATCGCCACGCGGGACCGAGCGATCCGTCGGGCCATCGGGGTCTTCACCGCGGCATCCGCGGAATGACCGGGCTTACGCGTCGAGACCCGCGGCGCGAAGGGCCGCGGTGAGCTCCTCGTAGAGGCCGGGAGCGGCGGCGACGAGCAGCTCGGTGCTCTCCCGGCCACCCCTGGGTCCCGCGACATGGGCCCCGGCCTCGCGCGCGATGAGGGCGCCCGCGGCGTGATCCCACGCGTTGAGGCCGCGCTCGTAGTAGGCGTCGATGCGCCCGGCGGCGAGCGAGCAGAGGTCGAGGGAGGCGGCCCCGATGCGGCGGATGTCCCGCACCTGGGGCAGCAGCTCGTTGACCACCGCCGCCTGCGCGCGGCGACGTTCGGCCGAATACGAGAAGCCGGTGGCGACGAGGGCGGCCGGCAGCGCGACCCCCGCGTTGACCGCGAGCTCGCGTCCGGCGAGGCGGGCTCCCCCGCCGGCCGTGGCCTCGAACGTCTCGCCCGACACGGGGTTCACGACGACGCCCGCGAGCGTGGTGCCGCTGACGTCACTGCCGGCCGCGCCCTCGACGACGGCGATGCTGACCGCCCAGGCGGGGATGCCGTAGAGGAAGTTGACGGTGCCGTCGATCGGGTCGACGACCCAGTCGAGGCCGCTCGTGCCGACATGGGTGGCGTCCTCCTCGCCGACGATGCCGTCGTCGGGTCGCGCATCGAGGATGAGCGAGCGGATGAGCGCCTCGGTGTCCCGGTCGACCGCGGTCACGATGTCGGTCGGGCTCGACTTCGTGGCCGCGACGCTGACCCCGGCGCGACGGGCGGTGAGCGCGAACTCCGCGGCCCGTACGGCGATGTCGCGGGCGAGGTCGAGCAGGGCGGTGTTGGCTCCGGATGCGTCGTGCTGGCTCATGTCCATCACGCTACGACACCCGCCCGGCGTGGTCGCGGGCATGACGTCGATCGGTGAGCCCCCGGAACGACGAAAGCCCCGGATCACCGGGGCTTCGAACGTGGCGAGTGAGGGATTCGAACCCCCGAAGTCGTAGACAGCTGATTTACAGTCAGATCCCTTTGGCCGCTTGGGTAACTCGCCATTCGCACCCGACCGCGTTCTGCACACAACCGGGGGCCTGTCAAGGATACCCGCGAGGTGGCGTGTCGTGAAATCGGCGCCGGCGCCCGGCTGATCAGCCCTCCGACCGCCACCACGGCAGGTCGATCGGTGCCGTCTGCGTCGACGTCACGTCCTGCGTATCAGCGTACGGATCGCGGTACGGCTCGTAGCGCGGTTCACCCGAGGCGGTCGGCTGATCCACCGTCCGATTCAGCGGTCGCCCGCCGCTGCCACGCAGGCCCGAGCGCTGGATGACGCGCTGGATCGTGAGCCCGCGCTGCGTGGGCGAGCCGACGAACCGGATCTCGCGGAGGCCCTGCTCCTGCGCGGCGGACTCGAACACGAAGTGCCCGTAGTTGAAGATGCGGCCGAGGATCGGCGTGTGCACCGAGATGTCGAGGATTCGCGAGATCGGCATGGTCGCCACGTGCTGCGACAGGATGCCGTGCACGCGGAACACGCGCATGTTCGTGACGACGAAGCGGTCCATGCGCGCGCCGATGATGCGCCACATGGCGTGCAGCAGCAGCGCGAGGCCGCCGAGCAGCGGCAGCCAGTAGCCGCCCGCCGGGAGCCACAGCAGCAGCGCCATCACCGGGATGATCGCGAGCAGCTCGAGGATGGGGCCGAAGATCGCCGCCCAGTGCTTGGTGACCTCGTCGACGATGACCTCGCCCTCGTCGGCGATCAGGTAGCGCTCGACGCGCGGATCGAGGAACAGCACGCTCACGGGATCACGCTCATCGGGTCAGGTGGCGAGCTTGGTGAAGAACGTGCCGACGGCCTCGACGCCGGTCCAGACGGCGCCGACGGCACCCTCGACGGCGGTCGCGGCATCCTCGGGCCTGGTGATCAGGTAGAAGAAGGCGAAGACCACGACGAGCGCGATCACGATTCGCTTGACCCACTTCACGCGTTCGTTCCCTTCGACGAGCACAGTGGGCAAGCCGCCCCCCGGTGGGCCGACCCAAGACAAAGACAGGCTCTTGTCTATCGCACGACGGCGCTCGGCGGGAGTCCTCCGCTCGGCGCGGCGCGTCCGAACGGTAGGATTTCCCCGATCGGCCTGGCCGGGAGGACTCGGCATCGCCGGGAATGGGAGCCATGGCCGGCATCGAAGAGGTCGCGAAGCTCGCGGGGGTCTCCACCGCGACCGTCTCACGTGCGCTCAGCGGCCGGGGCCACGTCTCGCCCGCCTCGAAGGCGAAGGTCGTCGAGGCCGCCGCGCGGCTCGGCTACGTCGTCTCGTCGAACGCCTCGAGCCTCGCCTCGGGCCGCACCCGCAACATCGGCGTGGTGATCCCGTTCCTCAACCGCTGGTTCTTCTCGTCGGTGCTCGAGGGCGCCCAGCAGGAGCTGCTGCGCAGCGGCTACGACCTCACCCTCTACAACCTGTCGGGCGACGGCCGCGAGCGGGCGAGCGTGTTCGAGCACTTCCTGCTGCGACAGCGGGTCGACGCGGTGATCGCCGTGTCGCTCGAGCTCACCGAACCCGAGGTGGCACGGCTGCACGAGCTCGGCAAGCCCCTCGTCGGCGTCGGCGGGCCGATCCCCGGGGTGCGCACGCTCACGATCGACGACGCCGCGGTCGCCCGACTCGCGACCGAGCACCTCATCGCGCTCGGGCACTCACGCATCGCCCACATCGGCGGCGACCTCGAGTTCGACCTCGACTTCCACCTGCCCACCAACCGCCGCATCGGCTACGAGGGCGCGCTCGCCGACGCGGGCATCGAGCTCGATCCGCGCCTGTTCGCCCCGGCCGACTTCACCATCCGCGGCGGCTACCACGCGGCCAAGCAACTGCTGGGGGTGCCGCACGATCGGCCCACGGCGATCTTCGCGGCATCCGACGAGATGGCGATCGGGTCGATCCTCGCCGCGCGCGACCTCGGACTCTCCGTGCCGCGCGACGTGTCGATCATCGGCATCGACGACCACGACCTCGCCGACTTCTTCGGCCTCTCGACGGTCGCGCAGTTCCCGCGCCTGCAGGGCGAGAAGGCGGTCGAGATCCTCATGGAGCAGCTCGAGCCCGAGGCGGATGCCCCGGCGCCGGCCGCGACGCCCCTCCCCTACGAGCTGCGCGTCCGTTCCTCCACGGCCCGGCCGCCCGAGCGCT
Organism: Agromyces sp. P2_B3; assembly: GCF_056404815.1. NCBI lineage: Bacteria > Bacillati > Actinomycetota > Actinomycetes > Micrococcales > Microbacteriaceae > Agromyces > Agromyces sp. P2_B3. Next base: position 6,750 of record NZ_JBFUDH010000006.1, read on the forward strand.
GAGCCGCCCGACGACGACTCAGGCCGGCAGCCGCAACCGCCCGAGCGCGGCCTGGATCGCGACGGCCGCGGCGCCCCGCGCCCAGGACACGAAGCCGGCGTCGTCGACGGACACCTCGACAGGTGTCGCCTCGGGGTCGCGGTCGGCGGCGAGCGCGGCGAGCGCGTCGTCGCCTGCGACGTTCCACAGCGCCATGCCCTCGCCCGAGAGCACGATCGTGTCGACCATGGCCAGGTTGGCGATGAGCGCCATCATGCGTCCGAGGGCACGGCCCGCGGCGGTCGTGATCGAGACGGCGAGCGGATGCCCGTCCGCGGCCAGCCGCAGCACCTCGTCGTAGTCCACCTCGTGCCCGAGCGCGATGCCGAGCTGCGCGGTGATGCTCGGGATGGAGAGCATGGCGCCGGAGCATCCGCGATGCCCCTCGGGGCACATCGGGCCGTTGGGGTCGAGCGGCAGGTGGCCCCCGAGGCCGAGGCCCGAGTCGGGCGTGGCGATGACCCGGTCGTGCACCACGAGCCCGTACCCGACGCCGGCGCCGATCGTCACGACGGCGAAGGAGTCGCGTCCGCGCACGGCGCCGAACCACTGCTCGGCGGTGGTGAGCGCGGTCACGTCGTTCTCGACGGTGACGGGCACGCCGACGCGTGCTTCGAGCAGGTCGGCGAGTGCCACGTCGCGCCATCCGAGGAACGGCGCCCGCGTCACGATGCGCTCGCCGGCGACGTTGCCCCCGATGCTCACTCCGACGCCGCCGAGGTCGCCTCCGCCGGCGTCGCGGAGCTCGGCGACGACGTCGGCGAGCACCCGCACGACGCCGTCGACGTCGTGGCCCTCGAGTGATCGCTCCGCGGTCGCCACCTCGCCGGCCCGCAGGTCGGTGACGGCGCCGAACACGTGGTCGCCGGTGACCTTCATGCCGACGAAGCGACTGGTGTCGACGGCGACGTCGAGCGGGCGCGCCGGTCGCCCGATCGACCCCTGCACGGTCTCGGATGCCTCGACCAGGAGTCCGCGATCGAGGAACGGCTTGCTGAGCCGGGTGAGGCTCGCCGGCGAGAGCCCGAGCCGTCGGCCGAGTTCCGCCCGCGAGATCGGCCCGTGGATCAGCACCTCCCGCGCGAGGTCGCGGGCCGAGGCGCTCACCTCGATCGGCTGCTCCGCCATCGGTATCCTCCCGTGTTCGTTTCATTGTGGCATGAAGCAGCGACCATCGGCCCTTCGACCAGCCACTGAACAACTGGATCGACCCGGTTGACAACGTAGTTCTTTCTATCGTAGAAAGAACTCATGCAACGCCGCCCCGGTCTCGTCCACCTCCGCAACGGAGGGACCAGCGTCATCCTCGACGCCCGCCACACCGCGCTTCCCGCGATCGTCTTCTGGGGCGAGGACCAGGGCGAGCTCTCCGAGGGCGAACTCGCGGCGGTCGGCACGGCGGCCCTGCCGCAGCGGGTGTCGGGCGGCCTCGACCAGCCGGCGCCGCTCACGCTCATCCCGCAGGAGTCCTCGGGCTGGCTCGGCACCCCCGGCCTCATCGGCCACCACGACGGCCGCAACTTCTCGACCAAGCTCGTCACCGCGTCCGTCGACGTCGACGCGGCCTCCGGCACCGCCGTCATCAGGGCAGCGGATGCCGCGGCCGGCCTCACGGCCACGATCACCGTCGAGGTCACCGCATCGGGCCTCCTCCGCCAGCGCATCACCCTCGAGAACACCGCCGCCGAGCCCTACTCGCTCCTCGCGCTCGCGCCGACGTTCCCCGTGCCGGGCGACCTCGACGAGCTGCTCGACACCACCGGACGGCACCTGCGCGAACGCTCCCCGCAGCGCCACGCGTTCACCATCGGCACGCACGTGCGCGAGAGCCGCCGCGGCCGGCCCGGCGCCGACGCCAGCCTCGTGCTGGCCGCCGGCCGCCGGGGCTTCGGCTTCGAGCGCGGCCTCGTGCACGCGGTGCACGTCGCGTGGAGCGGCAATCACCGCCTCGCGGCCGAGCGCACGCCCACGGCCGAGTCGTTCCTCATGGCAGGCGAGCTCCTGAGCCCCGGCGAGATCGTGCTCGCCGAGGGCGAGGCCTACACCACGCCATGGGCGATCGGATCGTGGGGCGACGGGCTCAATCGGCTGTCGCAGCGCTTCCACGACGACCTGCGGGCCCGCCCGCAGCATCCGTCGCGCCCACGACCCGTGACGCTGAACACGTGGGAGGCCGTCTACTTCGACCACGACCTCGACACCCTCTCGGCCCTGGCCGAACGCGCGGCGGCCGTGGGCGTCGAGCGCTTCGTGCTCGACGACGGCTGGTTCCGCGGGAGGCGCGACGACACGGCCGGCCTCGGCGACTGGGAGGTCGACGCCGACGTCTGGCCCGAGGGGCTCGGCCCGCTGATCGAGCGGGTGCAGGCCCTCGGCATGGAGTTCGGCCTGTGGGTCGAGCCCGAGATGGTCAACCTCGACAGCGACCTCGCCCGCGCCCACCCCGACTGGATCCTCCGGGGCCGCGACGAGCTGCCGGTGCCCGCTCGTCAGCAGTACGTGCTCGACCTCGCCAACGAGGGCGCCTGGCGGTACCTGCTCGAGCGCCTCGACGCCCTGCTCGCCGAGCACGACATCGCCTACCTCAAGTGGGATCACAACCGCGACCTGCTCGAGGCCGGCGCCGCCGACACCGGCCGGGCGCGGGTGCACGACAACGTCGAGGCGCTGTATCGCCTGCTCGCAGCACTGAAGCAGCGGCATCCGGGACTCGAGATCGAATCCTGCGCGTCGGGCGGCGCCCGCGTCGACCTCGGCATCCTCGAGCACACCGACCGCATCTGGACGAGCGACACCCTCGACCCTGTCGAGCGGCTGCAGATCCAGCGCTACACCAGCCTGGTGGTGCCACCCGAGATGATGGGCGCGCACCTCACCAGCCCCACCGTGCACTCGACGGCCCGGCGCGTGTCACTCGACCTCAGCGCGGGCGTCGCGATGCTCGGCCACCTCGGCATCGAGTGGGACCTCACCTCGCTCGACGACGAGGGCCTCGCGTCGATCGCCCGCTGGGTCGACCTGCACAAGCGGCACCGCGCGCTCATCCACTCGGGCGTGCTGGTGCACGGCGACACTCCGGATGCCACGACCGACGTGCGCGGCGTCGTCGCCCGCGACGGGGCATCCGCCCTCTTCACCTTCACGCAGGTCACCACCAGCGTGACCTATCCGCCCGGCCGCTTCACGCTGCCGGGCCTCGACGCCGACCGCAGGTACACCGTGCGGATCGCCGCGGGGAACGTGGCCGATGGACCCGGCCAGTCCCCGCTCCCCTGGGCCGAGCGGCCGATCACGCTCACCGGCCGTCAACTCGGCACCGCGGGCCTGCAGGCTCCCGTGCTGTTCCCCGCCCAGCTCGTGCTCCTCGAGCTGGCCGCCACCGACCCCGCGACGCCCGACGGCTCCGCGGACTGACCACCGCACGCACCAGCGCAAGGAGGCGCACCATGACGGACCAGACCATCCGCCCGGCCCCGCATCGACGGAGACGTGGACGTCGGCGAGGGGTCGCCCTCGCGGCATCCGTCGCCCTGGGCGCCGTGCTCCTGGCGGGCTGCTCGACCCCCGGCGACGGCGACGTCGTGACGCTCGACTTCTTCCAGTTCAAGGGCGAGGCGCTCGAGGACTTCACGAAGATCATCGCCGACTTCGAGGCCGAGAACCCCGACATCAAGGTGGTGCAGAACCAGGTCGCCGATGCCGACACGATCATCCGCACGCTGCTCGTCAAGGACAAGGCGCCCGACGTCATCACCCTCAACGCGAACGGGGGCTTCGGCAAGCTCGCGCAGGCCGGAGTCTTCGCCGACTTCTCGGACGAGCCCGTGCTCGACACCATCAACCCCGCCGTGCAGGAGATCCTCGCCGACCTCGGCAATAAAGAGGGAGAGATCAACGGGCTCGGCTACGTGAACAACGCGAACGGCGTCATCTACAACGAGGCGATCTTCGCGGAGCAGGGGCTCGAGGTGCCCGAGACCTGGGACGAGTTCATCGCCGTCTGCGACCAGCTGCAGGCCGCCGGCATCACGCCCTTCTACGGCACGCTCGCGGACTCGTGGACGGCGCTCCCCTCGTTCAACGCCATCGGCGCGTACCCCGCGCAGGGCGACTTCTTCGACCAGATGCGCGAAGAGGGCGAGAACGTGGGACCCGACTCGTCCGTCTCGTTCGAGAAGGACTTCCGAGAGGCGCTCGAACAGCAGTACGAGCTCTTCGGATACTCCCAGAAGGGCTACCGCGGCAAGACCTACGACGACGGCACCGCCGCGTTCGCGAACGGCGAGGTCGCGATGCTCCTGCAGGGCATCTGGGCGATCAGCCCGGTCAAGGCGGTCAACCCCGACATCGACGCCGCGATCTTCCCCTACCCCACGAGCGACGACCCCGACGACCGGCTGCTCGTCTCGGGCGTCGACGTCGTGGTCACGATGGGCAAGAACACGCCGCACCGGGAGGAGGCGATGCGCTTCATCGACTACCTCTTCGAGAAGGACGTGATCGAGGACTTCGCCGCGTCGCAGAACATGGTGCCGTCGGTCGAGGGGGCGGAACTCAGCGACGACCCGTCGATCCAGTCCGTGAAGCCCTGGTTCGACGAGGGGAAGATCACCGGATTCATCGACCACCAGATCCCGCCGAGCATCCCGCTCGCCGCGATCGACCAGCAGTTCCTGTTCGATGGCGACGTGGATGCCGCGCTCGCCACCCTCGACAGCGAGTGGCGCAAGGTCGCCGCCCGCACGATTCCCCTGACGGGAGAATGACATGACGACACTCACCCAGGCGGTGCGCAGCTCGGCCACGACCGGCGAGAAGCCCGCCCGCGCCAAGCGCGTCAAGCTCGAATCCCGGCGCGCGCTGCCCGCCTACTACTGGATGGTCTGGCCGGCCGTCATCGCGTTCGCCGCGTTCCACACCGTCCCGGTGCTCGTCGGCATCTTCTTCAGCTTCACCAACTACGCCGGCTACGGGGAATGGAACTTCGTCGGGTTCTCGAACTACCTGAACCTCTTCAAGGACGACCGGGTGCTCGCCGCCTACGGGTTCTCGTTCCTGTTCGCCATCGTCGCGACGATCCTCACGAACGTGCTCTCGCTCGCGATCGCCCTGGGCCTGAACGCCAAGATCAAGGCGCGCAACTTCTGGCGCGGGGTCTACTTCGTGCCCTACGTGCTGGCGATCCTGGTGATCGGCTACGTGTTCCAGTTCTTCTTCTCGAACTCGCTGCCGAAGATCCTCGCCGGCATCCCCCTCTTCGCCGACAACATCCTCACCAACCCCGACTGGGCGTGGACGGCGATCGTGGCGCTGGCGGTGTGGCAGGCCTGCGCCTTCGCGATCATCATCTACCTCTCGGGGCTGCAGACGATTCCGGGCGAGCTGTACGAGGCGGCCGCACTCGACGGCGCGAAGCCCTGGCGCCAGTTCACGTCGATCACCTTCCCGCTGATCAGCGCGTTCTTCACGATCAACGTCGTGCTGAGCCTGAAGGGCTTCCTGCAGGTGTTCGACCCGATCGTCTCGCTCACGAACGGCGGGCCGGGCACCTCGACCGAGTCGGTCACCCTGCTGATCTTCCGCGGCGGGTTCACGGGCGGCGAGTTCGCCTACCAGACGGCCAACGCGGTGGTCTTCTTCATCGTGATCACGATCGTCTCGCTCTTCCAATTCCGGGTCCTTCAGCGCAGAGAGGCCGATTTCTGATGACCACGACCACCACCACCCTGGCCCAGGCCGAAGAGGTGCTGCCCGGAGGCGCGACCGGTGCCGGCGCGCCGACGCGGCGCCGACGCGGCTCCGACGACGACGACACCCGTCGCACCAACTGGTGGGCGACCGCACTCATCGCGGTCTGTTCGCTGACGGTGCTCATCCCGCTCTACCTCGCGGTCGTCGTCGCGCTGAAGACGCCCGAGCAGCTCGCCGCCGGCACCGGCTTCGAGTGGCCGAATCCCGTGCGCTGGGAGAACTTCCCCGAGGCGTGGGAACGCACGAACTTCCCGCAGGCGCTCGCGAACACGGCGATCATCACCGTGGGATCGGTCGTGTTCACCCTGCTGACGAGCTCGGTCGTCGCCTACGCCCTGGCCCGCAACATCCATCGGCCGTTCTTCAAGGGCGTCTTCTTCTACCTGCTGGCGGCCCTGTTCATCCCGTTCCCGATCATCATGCTGCCGCTGGTGAAGCAGACCGCACTGCTCGGGCTCGACAACCAGGCGGGCATGATCGTGCTCTATACGATCTACGGGCTGTCGCTGAACGTCTTCATCTACACGGCCTACATCCGGTCGATCCCGATCGAACTCGAGGAGGCGGCGCGGGTCGATGGCGCCTCGACCTGGCGGGTGTTCCGATCGGTGATCTTCCCGTTGCTCATGCCGATGAACGCGACGGTGGGCATCCTCACGTGCGTGTGGGCGTGGAACGACTTCATCATGCCGCTCGTCGTGTTGACCGACCCGGCCGCCCGCACCCTGCCCCTGGCGCAGTACGTGTTCCAGGGACAGTTCAACACCGACTACACCGTGGCCTTCGCCTCCTATCTCATGGCGATGGCGCCGCTACTGATCGTCTACATCTTCTCGCAGCGCTGGGTGATCTCGGGCGTGACGAGGGGCTCGATCAAGTGAGGGCGATGCGGTAACTCCCATGGCCGGTTGGCGGTAACCGGCGAAGAACGGCAGAACAGGCGACGGATGCCTCGACCGCGCGATCGGCGTATCGTGCCGCCGAGGCATCCGAACGGAAAGGACGACCCCGAAGATGACCGAGACCCGACCCACGACGCTGGCACACGAGGCATCCGTGGTCCTCGCGAGTGACCCGAACTGGTGGCGCCAGGCCGCCGTGTACCAGATCTACCCGCGCAGCTTCGCGGACGCGAACGGCGACGGCATCGGCGACCTGCCGGGCATCACGAGCCGCATCTCGTACCTCGCGGAGCTCGGGGTCGACGCGGTCTGGCTGTCGCCGTTCTACCCGTCCGCCCTCGCCGACGGCGGCTACGACGTCGACGACTACCGCGACGTCGACCCGAAGCTCGGCACCCTCGCCGACTTCGACGAGATGGTCGCGGCACTCCATGCCAGCGGCATCCGCCTCATCGTCGACATCGTGCCGAACCACTCGTCGAACCGGCATCGGTGGTTCCGGGAGGCACTGGCTTCGCCGAAGGGCTCGGCCGCCCGCGACCGCTACCTCTTCCATGACGGCGCCGGGCCCGACGGCACCGAGCCGCCGAGCGACTGGAAATCGATGTTCGGCGGGTCGGCGTGGGAGCCGGTGGGCGACGGACAGTTCTACCTGCACCTGTTCGCGCCCGAGCAGCCCGACCTCAACTGGGCGAACCGCGAGGTGCGCGACGACTTCCTCACGACGCTGCGGTTCTGGGCCGACCGGGGCGTCGACGGGTTCCGGGTCGACGTGGCGCACGCGCTCGCGAAGGACCTCACCTATCCGCTGCGCTCGCACGCCGAGCTCGAGGAGATGAAGCTCGTCACCGACGGCTCGCACCCCCTGTGGGATCGCGAGGAGCTCGACGAGATCTACGCTGAGTGGCGCGCCGTGTTCGACGAGTACGACCCGCCGCGCATCGCCGTGGCCGAGGCGTGGGTCGAGCCGAGCCGCCGCTACCGCTACGCGCTGCCGACGAGCCTCGGGCAGGCGTTCAACTTCGACCTGCTGCGTGCGAACTTCGACGCCGACGAGTTCCGCGCGATCGTCGACCACAACATCCAGTCGGTCGCCGTCACGGGGTCGTCGAACACGTGGGTGTTCTCGAACCACGACGTCGTGCGCCACGCCACCCGCTACGGCCTCGCCGACGACCCTGGCCAGGAGGGCGACGTCGGCAAGCAGTGGCTGCTGCACGGCGGGCCGGCCTCCGAACTCGACGCCGCCCTGGGGCTTCGTCGGGCGCGCGCAGCCACCCTGCTCATGCTCGCCCTGCCCGGCAGCGCCTACCTCTACCAGGGCGAGGAGCTCGGCCTTCCCGAGGTCGCCGACATCCCCGATGCCGAGCGGCAGGACCCCACGTTCTTCCGCAGCCCGGGCGTCGAGGTGGGGCGCGACGGATGCCGCGTGCCGCTGCCCTGGACGACGGCGGGCTCGTCGTTCGGGTTCGGCGCCGACGGCTCGCACCTGCCGCAGCCCTCGTGGTTCGGCGCGTTCTCGGTGGAGGCCGAGGGCGCCGATGCCGACTCGACCCTGAACCTCTACCGCCGTGCCCTCGCGCTGCGCCACGAGCTGCAGGGAGCCGAGGAGCTGACGTGGCGGCAGCACCCGTCGGGCTCCGGCGACGTGCTCTGGTTCGAGCGTCCGGGCGGGTGGCAGTCGGTCACGAACTTCGGCTCGTCGCCCGTCGACCTCCCCGACGGTGAGGTGCTCATCACGAGCGCGCCACTCGAGGGCGGCCGGCTCCCCGGCGCGACCACGGCCTGGCTGCGCGTTACCGGGGTGTGAACTCTTCGCTCCCGCCGTTGCCGGCGGTGCGACGAGCCACGTAGTCTGCGAGCCGCGAGCGTCGACGATGGGGGTCGAGGCGCTCGCGGCCGCAGTCGCCCGGCCCCCGCCGCACGAGAGGCAAGGGCATGCACCCACCCATCCGTCGTCAGGGGTTCGGGCTGGCCGCCGTCGCGTCGTCCGCCGCCGCGGTCATCGCGGCATCGTCGCCTGTGTCGCCGGCCATCGCAGAAGACGACGTCACCGTCGTGACCGACTGCGTGGGGTTCGCCGCGGCCATGCAGGCGAGCGGCACGGTCGTGCTCGGCGATTCGATCGGCGGGTTCGAGGTCGAATGCCCGCCCGTCGACCTCGCCGCCGGCGTCGACATCATCCTCGACCTGCAGGACCACGAGATCTACGTCGGCGACACCGTCGAGCCGATCGACGGTGCAGGCGTGTTCGTGCCGTCGGACTCGAGGCTCGTGATCCGCGGCGAATACCACCCATTCGGATCGGGCCTCGCATCCGGGCGCATCGTCGCGGGCGGCGGCACCGGCGCGGGGATCGGCGCCGAGCCGGGCTCCGGCCCCAGCGGGCCCATCGTCATCGAGGGCGGCGCCGTGGAGGGCGTCAGCTTCGGCGCCGCCGGCATCGGCGGTGCTGACGGCGATGCGCACGTCACGATCCGGGGCGGCCTGGTCCGCGGGCAGGTGGCCATCGCCGCCCGCGACGACGAAACGGGAGCCGGGATCGGCGGCGGCCGCACCGGCACGGGCGTCGTCGAGATCACCGGCGGGATCACGACCGGGGTCGCCTGGACCGCGGCCGGCATCGGCGGCGGCACGCACGGCGACGGCGACGTCACGGTGACCATCCCCGACGCCGCCGTTCCGGCGCCCGACCAGCACAACGTGTTCGGCCTGAGCTTCGCCGGTGCGGGCATCGGCGGGGGCATCGGCGGGACCGGCCTCCTCGATCTCGCGGGCGGTCGCATCCAGGCCTCCGTCTATCCCGACCCGGCGGCCACGGGCGTCGGCTTCGGCGACGTCGACGGAACCGGTCACGTGGCGATCGGCGGTCACTCCGAGGTGCTCGTGCAGTCCATCCGCAGCGGCGGGATCGACATCACCGGCGGCTCAGTCGAGGTCATCGACGGATTCGCGGCCGTCGAGCCGCGACCGACCGACGGCAGTCGCGAGCTCTCCCCCATCAGCGCGACGGTGCGCGTGGACGGCGCCGTCCCATCGCCCGGACCGCTCGTGTCGGTGCCTGCGGCGGGCGGCACGCCGAGCGCCTACGAGACCCTGACGCCGAGCGGCACCGCCACGCTCTGGCTCCCACCGGGACCGGCGAAGCTCGCCGCGACCGTCGGCTCGCAGGGCCGCGTCTTCCCCGTCGACGTCGCGCCCGACGGCACCTCTGCCGTGTTCCTCGACTTCACCAGCGCGACGCCGACCCTGCGCGAGCGGGTGATCGCCCGGTTCGCGCAGCTCGCGCGCACGATCGAGTATTCCGACCGCGCGGTCCGCGTGATCGCGCGCGAGTTCGGGGTGCCCGAGTCCACCGTGCGACTGTGGCTGCGTCGCGCCGGGGCGCTTGGGTGAGGCATCCGCTCGCCCGCCCGCGGCATCCGCACGCGGGCCCGCTGCATCCGCTGTGCGCAACGGCGGAGATCCTGTGCGACACGCCGCAGGCCGGGCCCGCAACCCGCCGTGTCGGCGACGAACTCCTCCGTTACGCGCAACGGAGGGGCCGCCGGCGGCATCCGCACGCCGCATCCGACCCCTCGATAGACTGGCGGGCATGGCAGATTCAACGTTCGACATCGTGAGCAAGGTCGACAAGATGGAGGCCGAGAACGCCGTCAACCAGGCGCGCAAGGAGGTCGAGCAGCGCTACGACTTCAAGAACGTCGGCGCCTCGGTCGAGTGGAGCGGCGAGAAGGTCCTGCTCAAGGCGCAGACCGAGGAGCGCGTGAAGGCGGTGCTCGAGGTCGTCGAGTCGAAGTTCATCAAGCGCGGCATCACGCTGCGCTCGCTCGACGAGGGCGAGCCCTACCCGTCGGGCAAGGAGTTCCGCATCGAGATCGGCCTGAAGAACGGCATCGACAGCGAGAACGCGAAGAAGATCTCGAAGATCATCCGCGACGAGGCGCCGAAGACCGTGAAGAGCCAGATCCAGGGCGACGAGCTGCGTGTCTCCTCCAAGAGCCGCGACGACCTGCAGGCGACCATGGCGCTGCTCAAGGGAAAAGACCTCGACGTCGCGCTCCAGTTCACGAACTTCCGCTGAGCGCCCGCGAGTGAACGACGACGCCGATCGGATGCCGCAGCCCGGCGTGGACGTGCCCGATCGCCGTGGCCGCACCGGCCTCGACCGGGTGGGCCGCGACCTCGATGGCAACCCCCGAGTGCGCGTGCGCGACGTGCGCGTGCTCACCTCGAACTGGTACGTGACGCGCGTCACGTCCTTCGACTTCCAGCACGCCGACGGTCGCTGGACCACCGAGGAGCGCGAGACGTACGACCGCGGCGACGGCGCCTGCATCCTGCTGTACGACGTGGCCGCGCGCACCGTGCTGCTCACCCGGCAGTTCCGGTATCCCGCCTACGTCAACGAGCACCCCGACGGGATGCTCACCGAGGTGGTCGGCGGCCTGCTCGACGAGGACGCGGCCGAGGTCGCGATCCGTCGTGAGGCCGAGGAGGAGACCGGCGTCGTCGTGGGTGACGTCGAGCGGGTGTTCGAGGTCTACATGAGCCCCGGTTCGGTGACTGAGCGGCTGCACTTCTTCGCAGCGCCCTACCTGCGTGGCACGGTCGCGCACGGCTCGCGCGCCGGCCTCGCCGACGAGGGCGAGGACATCGAGGTGCTCGAGCTCGACTTCGACGACGCGCTCGACCGCATCGGCCGCGACCTCATCGACGCGAAGACGATCATGCTCCTGCAGTGGGCGGCGCTGAAGGGGCCGTTCGCGGCGGCGGCTCGGGCGTAGCGCCGCGGCATTCACTCGCGGCATCCGCTCGCTCCTTCGCTTCAGCGACCGGGCTCGTACCCGCGCAGCCAGCGCGTGATCGACGCGTAGGCCGCGGCGCGCGCCGGCTCGCGCGACAGGAACACGTCGTGCATGGCCCCATCGATGCGGGCGACCGTGACGTTCGGGCCGAGTCGCACCGCGCGTTCGGCGATCTCGTCGACGACGAGCACGATGTCGCTCGAGCGCATCGCCTCGGTCCACTGCGGCTGGATCGTCGACCGCGCCGACAGGATCGTCAGCACCGGCGCGCCCACGTCGATTCCGGCCGCGACCGTCGCGTGACCGGCGAGGATGGCCGTGAGCCAGGCGGGATGCGTCGTGAACCCACGGTCGGGACGCCACTCGTGCGAGTACTCCCACTCGCCGCCCTGCTCCTTCGACACCGTCCGCGTGTAGAAGCCGAGGTCGACGTTCGGCAGCGGGCCGGTCGGGCGGATGCGTGCACCGAACGTGATGACCGGCGCGAGCGCCTCACGCCCGACCCTGCTGAGCTGGAACTCGAGCCACGGGCTGTTGAGCACCAGCACCGCCGCACGGCCCGGGTTGCGCGCCGCCCAGAGGCTCAACGTCAGGCCGCCCGTGGAGTGGCCCAGCAGGATGAGGGGCCGAGCGGATGCCGCCTCGCCCGCGTCATCCGTCGCGCCGTACCCGGGCGCCCCGTGCCCCATCGCGGCGAGCGCCGCCTCGAGGTCGGCGTCGTAGTCGGCGAGGTTGGTGATGTAGCCCGGCGTCTGCCACGGCCGCAGGCTGCGCCCGTACTTGCGCAGGTCGAGCGCGAAGAAGCGCGCGCCGGCCCCCGCCCAGAACTGCGCGAGCTCGGGGTTGAAGAAGTAGTCGCTCCACCCGTGCACGTACAGCACGTCGGCTCCGGATGCCGCGCCGCGGCGCTGCTCCCACGGCCACGTGAACCGCCCCGCCGTCCGCGGCCGGTACCGCACGAGCGTGGCGACGACCTCACCCTCGTCGTCGCTCCCCAGCGGAAGCTCGAGCTGCTCGAACCCCTCGCCGAGCACGTCGGGGCGCCACCCCTCGTCGCGCTCCCCCTCGGCCACGGCACCTCCCCCAGGCGTCTTGGGTCGAGCCTATCGAGGGGATCGACCGGATCATGCTCCGGCGCCACGCCCACGGAGTCGCTGCGGGTCGGGTCAGTCACTCCGGTCAGCCGAACTGCTTCATGATGTTCACGACCACCGGCGTCAGGACGACGATGAAGATCACCGGCATCAAGCAGAAGATGAGCGGGAAGAGCACCTTGATCTGAACCTTCTGCGCCTGTTCCTCAGCCCGTTGACGTCGCTTCGTGCGCATCTCGCTCGCCTGGATTCGGAGTACGCCGCCGATGGCTACGCCGTAGGAGTCCGCCTGGATGATCGCTCGTGCGAATCGGTGCAGATCGTCTGACGATGTGCGTGACTGCAGCTCATGAAACGCCTCTCGACGCGTCCGACCCACGCTCATGTCCTGGAGCGTGCGAATGAGTTCGTCGGAGAGCGGCCCGTTGCTGTTGCGCGCGGCCTTTTCCATCGCCGCGTCGAAGCCGAGGCCGGCCTCCACGGCGATTGTCATCTGGTCGAGAGTGTCCGGTAGTGCCGTCTGAATTGCCTTCTGACGATCATGAGAGCGGGAGTTGATCAGTACGTCGGGCAGAACGAAGAGCATCACCACCCCGAGCGTGCACAGCAGGATGTTGAGCGGATTCGGATTGGCGAGGATGACGAGCAGCGCGACGCCGCCGCCGACACCGACCAGGAGGAGCTTCCAGGCGACGATGCCATCGACCGTCCATCCGCCGGGACGGCCCGCAAGCGTGATCTGGCGTTGCAACCAGCCGACGTATCCACCGGGAAGGCGTTGGACCACAGCCTGCGCGAAGGTCGGGCGCTGGGTCGGGGATGGCGAGACCGCAGTCGGCGGCGCATCCAATTCGATCGCACCAGCGTCGGCTACCGTCGCTTCCCGCCCCCAGAAGAGCAGAAAGACCAGCGCGCCGAAACCTACGGCGACGAGAACTGCGGCGATGTACACAATGGGAGACACAGTCAGACCTTTACTCGTACGGCCAGCAGCATCCACACGGTGCCGACGATGAGCAGGAGGACTCCGACCGCCATCGCGATCCAGCCGATGACCGTGGTGAAGAACACGGTCGCGTATGCCGGCTGGAAGGCAACGAAGAAGATGAATAGTGCAATCGGCAGCGCGATCAGAATCCAGCCGGACATCTTGCCCTCAGCGCTCAAAGTGCGCACCTGGCGCTGGATCTGATTTCGCTCGCGGATGGTCGCCGCGATTTGCGAAAGGATCTCTGACAGATTCCCGCCCGTCTCACGATTGACGGCGATAGCTTGAGCAGTCCAGAGAAAGTCTTCACTCTGCATTCGCTCGGCCACATTGAGCAACGAGTCGGACGTGTCCCGGCCGAGTCGGGTCTCATTGACGACGCGCGTCAGTTCCTCGGACATTGGAGCGTCCAACTCCGTAGCGATTGCGTCGATCGAACGCTGCAACCCATGCCCGGCACGCAGCGAGCTCGCCAGCAGCTGAAGCGTGTCGTCCAATTGGTCGGCAAACTTGGCTCGACGTCGCGACGCTCTGATGTTGAGGAGCACCTTCGCACCCAACGGGCCGAGAATGGCAAAGACAATGGCAAACAGGATGGGGACGCCGCGGATGATGCCGACGAGGAATCCGAAGAGTGCGAGCACCGCCGTCGCGGAGAGCACGAGGATCACGAACTCGGACGGCTGCGATCGCACCCCCGCCAATTCCAGTTCCTCGGCCCCGAACAGCCGGCGCGTGGGGCGCCGGAGGACCTTGTCCACGGCAGTCGTGGCTTGGGCAGTGACGCGCTCCATCGACGATACGTGTGCCACACCCGGAGCGCGCCGACGATCGGCAGCGACGCGGGGCATCGGCGGCGCGATAACAAGCATCACGAGCGCCACCATCGCGAGCAGTGCGGTCGCGACCCCCAAGGTGAGCTGAAGCAATGGAGTCATCGGATGGTACCGCCAACCGGCTGGAACAGGGTGAGCGGGATTGCAATCCCATGGTCGGCCATGCGCTCCGTGAAACCGGGTCGGATCCCGGTGGGCACGAGACGACCCAGCGAATGCCCGTCAGTGTCGTACCCGCCGTGCTCGAAGACGAAGGCGTCCTGCATGGTGACGATCTCGCCCTCCATGCCCTGCACCTCCGTCACACTGGTGATCCGACGTACGCCGTCCTTGTGGCGCGTGATCTGTACGACGACGTCGATGGCCGATGCGATCTGTTCTCGTACGGCACGCAGTGGAAGATCCATCCCAGCCATGAGGACCAGCGTTTCCAGGCGGCTGAGGGCGTCTCGAGGCGAATTCGCGTGCACCGTCGAAATCGATCCCTCGTGGCCAGTGTTCATGGCCTGGAGCATGTCGAGTGTTTCTGCGCCACGTACTTCTCCGACCACGATCCGATCCGGCCGCATTCGAAGCGAATTACGCACTAGTTCTCGAATCGACACCTCTCCGCGGCCCTCCACATTCGGCGGTCGCGACTCGAGTCGGACTACATGCTCCTGCTGCAGCTGCAGCTCGACGGCGTCCTCAATCGTGATGATGCGCTCGTCGTTCGGGATAAAAGCCGAGAGAACGTTGAGCAATGTCGTCTTACCGGTGCCGGTACCACCCGAAACGAGTATGTTCAGCTTCGCCCGCACGGCCGCATCGAGCACCGTCGTGACCTCGCGCGTCATCGTCCCGAATGAGATCAAGTCATTCACCGTGTACGGCGTCCCTGCGAACTTTCGGATCGTGAGCGTAGCGCCGTTGACGGCGAGCGGAGGGATGACGGCGTTGACTCGGGAGCCATCCTCGAGTCGCGCATCGACGAGCGGCGACGACTCGTCAATCCGACGACCCACGCGGGCGACGATGCGTTCGATGACTCGGCGAAGTTGCGCCTCACCGGTGAATCCGTGCGATGTCGGCATGAGACGGCCGTACCGCTCGACGTAGATCTGATCAAATCGATTGACCATGATTTCGCTGACAGATGCATCGTTCAGGAGCGGCTCGAGCGGGCCGTAGCCGAGGACGTCAGCCCCAATGTCATCAATTAGGCGGTTGCGTTCGGTGGTGGTCAGGGCAATCTGTTCCGCCGCCACGATCTCCGCCAGCTCGGCGCGGGCGATCTGGTGAAGTTGTTGCTCCGTTAGGTCCACATCATTCAATCGTGCCCCGATGCGGACGAAGAGCTCCTGTGCTGCCTTTTCCTTCACTGCCCCGAGAGGATCCGGAGACGCGACGACTTTCACATTGCTGTCCGAGAATGCAGCGCGGTCCGGTGCCAGCGCCTGCGTCAACTGCTCCGGCGTGGGGTCCACACCTCTCACGGATGGGATCTGGAGGCCAGCCACGTCGCGGACGCCCTCGTTAGTGAGCGCCGTCTCCGCCACTGACGGCGTATTCCCCTCGTTGGCAAGCTGCGGGCCACGCACCTTGTTCAGTCGATCATTGAGGTTCACTTCATCGCCGCCTTCTTTGGATCTTCGCGCGCTTTGGGAACGCCTCCGGTGCTATGCGGAGGACAATGGATCGGATGGCCTTAGCGGCCGGGTCACGGACATCGTCGTGGATCAAGGGGACGCCCCGGTTGCTCGCGAGGAGAACGGCCGACGACTTGGGTATCTCAACATCCACCGGAGCGCCAATGATGTTCTCAACGTCTCGAATTGTCAGGCCACTCAGGCGGTCGGTCTGGTTGAGAACGATGTGTCGGTTGCTGGGGAAGAGCCCGATCGTGCGGAGAAGCTCGAATTCGCTCCGAGTGGCACGAAGGCTGGGGACGCCCATGTTCGTCACGAAAATGGCGTCCGTGACGTGCTCCAACGTCACCAGCGTGTGTTCGCCCAGACCTGGCGTTGTGTCGATAACGACATAGCGGAACGTCGCTCTCAGCCGCTCGATAAGCAATGCCAACGAAGCGGAGGGAATCGAATCTCCGAGTTCTGGGGACGGCGCGCTCGCCACCACGAAGAATCCATCGGGGTGGTGGGTAAGCGCGGTCTTGAGGACAAGTTCGTCGGACGCAGCATCTGCCACTGCGTCGACGATGGTGCGCTCAGGCGTGAGACCGAGTGCGGCTGTGATGTCACCGAATTGCAGGTCGGCATCGATCAGGACAACCGAGTTCGGGGCGACCTCGGCCAACCCAGTCGCGAGGTTGATGGCGATGGTCGTCTTGCCCTGCCCGCCCTTTGGAGCAACGACCGCGATCGCATCCGTCCTGACGCCAGCCTCGAGCGGTGGGAATTCCCAAGAGAATGGTGGCGGTGCCTGCGTCAGCTGATCGTAGAGAGTCCCTTCCGGTGGATCTCCATCCTCGAGTTCGATTGCCGAAACCTGGGATGTCGTAGCCTGCTCGATGCTCGTCAGGTCGTCGAAATCGTCAGCCGGCTGGATTGTGAAGTCGTCAGACTCCGCCCGCCCATTCGAGACCAGCCATCCCGACAAGCGGTCGAGGAGTTCCAATGTGGTGTCGTCCGTCGCCGTCGGGCTGAGCACCGCATGGATGGCGAGTTCATCCACCCAATCTTCGAGGTCCGAGCGTTGTTCTCTCACGACGATGAGGCCGAGTCCTGGATGCCGCGCGGTCAGTTCCTCGACGAGACCGCGAGTCTCCTCGTAGTTCAGAACGGGGCCGAGCATCGCAATGCGAGGGAGGCCTTGCGCTCGAGTCGCCACCGCCTCCGGACCGAACGTCAGGAACTCGCCCGGCACCACGGTGAGTCGCCCGCCGAGGAGTTCACGAAGACGGGATTCGTATTCGGCAGAACGGCTGACCAGGAGGAAGGGGGTCACTGCCGGACGTTGCTTTCGTAGACCGGCGCGGACCCGGAAGTATCGGTTGCCTCGTTCTGCAGTGTCGCCCAGATGCCGACGTATGGGATGTAGTCAGCCGGTTGTTCGTACCCCTCCGCCGCCCATGCAAGTCGCTCGGCGTCATGAGTCGAGAGGGCGACGGTGAGCATGATCGTGTCGCCGGTTTGGGGATCTTCGGCCGAGGCATCGCCATCACTGACGTTCTCGCCGATCTTCGTATCCGTGACGAGCACTCCGTTGAAGGCGAACTGCGTCTCGGGTACGGGTGTCGCCCCACCTGTCGCGATGTCCACGCCCGGCACGTACTTGGTGATGACGAGGCCGATCGTGTCGCCGGGACGGATGGAGCCGCCCACCATTCGCTGCACGGGAAGCGCGAAACTCATTTCCTGCATTCCGGCTGGAACGTCGACGACCCCACCTGCCGCGCGCGAGACAGGATCTACGAACCGGGCGGCGAGGAGCTGCTCTCCCGGGAGGATATCGGCGTCGGCGACGAGGCCAACCAAGTCGTCCAGGTCGGTCACGGCGTCGGCGGGAACGTTGCGTTGCGGCACGGAGTCCACCTCAACAAGGTCCTTGAGATCGTCGCCGGGCGTTCCTTCGGGAATTAGCTCCTGCGCAACGTACACGTCCGTCAGCTCAGCGCCCTCGGCGGCACGCGCGTCGGCGCCACGGACATACGTAACCAGGAGGAACGCGCCGACAACGGCAAGTACGAGCGCGAGGATCGCACCAATAATTCGGGTCTTCATTACTGCCTTCGATTCACGTAGGGATTTGGCTAATCGATCATCCGGACGATCTGAACTCCGCCATAGGGGGCGTCACCGAGCTCATAGTCTTCGCCGAGTTCGACATAGTCGAGGAAGTAGCCCTGGATGCCGAAACAACCTCCGCCGCAAGAGGGGACCGCCGTGGGATCGACGCTGCTCGCGCCTGGGATCTTGATACCGGTCACCTTGAATGCGGCGAATCGCACGATCTGGTACTGAGTGTTGGTGCCGGTGCACTTACCAGTTGCAGAACCGGAACTTCCGGTGCGGCAGTCCTCATACAGTGGAACGAGGACCGTTGTCTTGTTCATTGCGAGACTGCGCATGTAGGCATTCGAGCATCCGGAGCCCGTAGAACTTGCTCCCGGGTCGCCCTCCACCCACGGATGATCCAAGGCAATATCCGCTTGGCAATCTGTGGAGTCGAGCCATCCGAACCCTCCCCGCGCGAAAACTCCTCCGCAGTTGCGGCGTTCTGTGGTGTCGTACCGAACAGTGATCGGTGTGCCGTCGACTGAGCCACCGGATGGCATGTGTTCCATGAACTCGCAGAGGCCAAATGCCAAGGCCAGCGTGGAGCCGGCGATCGGAGTTCCCCATTCAACTGTGGCGTGTGCGTCCACTGTTTGCGCGACGTCGTCGCCTACCACGAACGACGCCAGGGGATGGGCCAGCTCCGTGTCTCCGCTGCCCGTCAGGGTGGACGCAGCGATTGTCACTTCACCGCTCCGGCCGTCGATGTCCAAATTCTCGATCGTGGCGTTTGCCGCACCGTCGTTTGCGTTCATGGAGGCGACGTTCGTCGCCAATGCTGCCGAACCGCCAGTGCACGTCGTAGGCTTCTGCGCGCACTCCATCGCAACCGATAGTGCCGCAGAGTCCGCGCCGTTCTGGAGCTGACCACGCTCCCAATAGAGCATTCCGACATCGGCAACGACGGCGAGGAAGCCGATGATCGGAACGATCGTCAGGGCGACCCAGACAGCTGCCGCGCCACTATCGTCATCCCGCCGTCGAGTTAGCCACCGCATCGCATCCTCCCAACTCCTTCGAGCTCGCGCTCCCCGAGCAGTGCCGTCAACCATCCGGTCAGATCTGTGAGTGGCATCGACACCGTGACTCGGAAATCCTCATCCTCGACGGCGTCGGAGCAGGCGGGACCATAGTCAAACGAGGGTGTCCCGGCGACCATGTCGGACATACGACCTTCGGCCACACCAACGGCACCCGGTTCGGCATAGTTGATCGCGATGTATCGAGCACCTTCACGAGCCGCGGCCGTGACACTGAGCTGCTGATTGAAGACGAAGCCAATGTCCATGATCGCGAACAGCATCATGAGGAGAAGCGGCACGATAAGTGCGAACTCGACAGCTGCCGCTCCGGTCTCTGAGTCTTCCGCGCGTCGACGTTTCATGTGACACAGCACACGGGAGTGCGAAGTCGGCCGCGCCCGAATCGAGCGCGACCGACTCGACCTGGTGATTTGTTACTCCCAGGGAGCGTCGAGGCCCTCGATCCAGCCCTGGAAGCCACCGAACAGGCCGGTGAGAGCGACCACGACAACGATCGAGATGAGGCCGACGATGAGCGCGTACTCAACCGCCGCCGCGCCCTCTTCTTCGTCACGCAGGGAGTTGATGCGCGCAACGGCGCGCGAATATGCCTTGAGCATTGCAGGATCCTTCGGGTTAGGGATGGTGCTCCCGCTGGCGGGTACCGAGCGGTTCATGTCACTGGCGGGTACCAGCGGATGATCGAAAGTAACCGTGCATCCGCCCCGCGAATACGCCCCCCTTCGGGGGATGTCAGCGTTTGCAGCGCAGCAGAACGGCGAGAACCGCGGAAATCCGCGCAACTTCGGAGCGCCGGTCCCCCGCTCTGGGGGTACGGTCGTGTACCCCGAATGGACTATGAACCGACGACGAGCAGGGCGATGAATGCCCCGGCGAGCATCGACGGGCCGAACGGGATCGAACCCCGAAGCGTCACTCGGCGGAGCAGCAGGGCGACGATCGCGATGAGTCCGCCGACCAGAAATGCGGCGAGCAGGGCGAACAACCACGCGGTCAGGCCGAACCAGCCGAGCAGCAGGCCGATGACCAGGGCGAGCTTGACGTCCCCCATGCCCATCGACGACGGGGAGATCAGCGCGAGCAGGAAGTAGACCGCGAACATCGCCGCCGAGCCGATCACGGCCCACAGCAGCGCCATCCACGCCCCAGTGGCCCACGAGGCCGGCACGAGCAGCACCGCGACCACGCCGAGCGTGGGGAAGATGACGGCGTTCGGCAGGCGCTTCTCGGCGAGGTCGACGAGCGTCAGCACGGTGGCGGATGCCGCGAACACGAGCAGCGCGGGCAGGATCCACGTGAGCCCGAACCTCAACGCGAGGGCCGCGAACGTGACGGCGGTGATCGTGGCGGCCGTAATGCGGACGGTGCGCAGCGGCATCCGCTCACTCGACCGCTCACCCGTCATCGAGCGCTGCGTCCACGCCGCCAGTGGCCACCAGCCGAGCGCGCCGCCGACCAGGAACGCACCCACGGCGGTGAGCAGGGTGGCGAGCGGCATGATGTGCAGCGTAGCGGCAGGCGCGGCATCCGCTGCTCGAACTCCACAACGAGGCGGGCATCGAGCGCGTCGCGCGCATCGACATGGCGCCGCTCGCCTGACAGGCTGGACGCACGACGAACGAGGGGGAACCATGGGCGTTGAGGCCGAGCGCACGTACGATGCGGTGACGCGCGAGATGCTGGTCGACGAGGACTACGACGTGGACTTCACGCCCGACGGGCTGCTCGTGCACGGCTTGCTGTTCGCGTTCCTCGACGGCGACGACCTCGTCGTCGAGCTGCCCGAGGCGCGTTCGGGCGACCTTCGCGAGCGCGGCATCGCGTCACCCTTCACCGGCACGCACGGCGGTCCGAGCCGCAACTGGGTGCGCGTGGCCGACCGCGAGCTGTGGTCGGAGCTCGCCCGCGAGGCCCACACGTTCGTCGGCGAGCCGCCCGTCGGGCGCCAGTCGTAGGACCGAGTCGGGCGCAGAACGCCCCGGCTCACCCCTCCTCGAGCCGCGCGTACGCCTCGAGGAGCTCCTGCGCATGCGACGCACCCTCGGCCGAAAGCGCCGACCGCATCTCCTTCAGCGCCCCCTCGCCCTGCGGCAGCGGCGGCAGCAACGGCACGTCGCGGTCGCTGATGAGCTGGATGACCGTCGGGCGGTCGGCGGCGAGCGCCCGCGACCAGGCGTCGTCGATGTCGTCAGGGGTGTCGACGATGATGCCGCGCATGCCGAGCAGCTCGGCGTAGCGCGCGAACGGGAAGCCCGGCAGCGCCTGGCTCGTCTCGAACCGCGGCGCGCCCTCGACCTCGCGCTGCTCCCAGCTGACCTCGGCGAGGTCGCCGTTGTCGAGCACGAGCACGACGAAGCGCGGGTCGGTCCACGACGGCCAGCGGTCGGCGACGGTAATGAGCTCGGCGATCCCGGCCATCTGCATGCCGCCGTCGCCGGCGAGCACCACGACGGGGCGATCGGGCGACGCGAGCTTGGCGGCGAGCCCGTACGGCACGCCGCAGCCCATGCTCGCGAGGGTGCTCGAGAAGTGCACGTCGACCCCGGCCGGCACGCGCAGCTGCCGCGCGTACCAGTACACGACGCTGCCGACGTCGAGCGCCACGAGGGCGTTGTCGGGCAGGTGCGCGTTCAGGGCGCGGATCGCGAACTCGGGGTTGACCGGGTCGGCAGCCACGTCGGCCCGGGCATCGCTGATGCGCCGCCACTCCGACACGAGCTCGCGCACGCGGGTGCGCCACGGCTCGACGTCGGCTCGCGGCATCCGCTCGGCCAGCAGCTTCACCGTCTCGCCGGCGTCGCCGACGAGGCCGACCTCGATCGGGTACCGTCGCCCGACCGCCCGCCCGTCGAGGTCGATCTGCACCGCCCGTGCCTGCCCCGGCGCCGGATAGAACTCCGTCCAGGGGTCGCTCGACCCGACGATGAGCAGCGTGTCGCACTCGGCCATGACCCGCGCACTCGCGGTGGTGCCGAGGTGGCCCATGGTGCCGGCGACGAACGGCAACGACTCGTCGACGTAGGGCTTGCCGAGCAGGCTCGTGACCACGGCGGCGCCGATCCGGTCGGCGAACGTCACCACGTCCTCGGCGCACGCGCGGGCGCCCTGGCCGAGCAGCACCACGGGCTTCGCCCCGCCCGAGAGCACGGATGCCGCGGCATGCACGTCATCGGATGCCGGGACCACACGCGGCGGCCGGTACTCCGCCGCGGTGGTGACGTGGCCGTGCTCGGCGCTCGGCTCCACGGCGGGCGAGGTCTGCACGTCGTGCGGGACGATGACGACGGTCGGCGTGCGGGTGGCCAGCGCGGTGCGGAACGCCTGGTCGATCGCGGCGGGCACCTGCTCGGGCGCGACGACGGTGGTGGCGTACTGCGCGGCGACGTCGGCGAACAGTCGCTCGAGGTTGACCTCCTGCTGGTACTCCGAGCCCAGCACCGAGCGCAGCTGCTGGCCGACGAGCGCGACGACGGGCGCCCCGTCGAGCTTCGCGTCGTAGAGCCCGTTCAGGAGGTGGATGGCACCTGGACCCTGCGTCGCGGCGACCACGCCGACCCTGCCGGTGTACTTCGCGTGCGCGGTCGCCATGAACGCCGCGTTCTCCTCATGCCGCGCCTGCACGAAGGCGGGGCCGTCGTCCGAGCGCCGCAGCGCGTCCATCACGCCGTTGATGCCGTCGCCGCTGTAGCCGAAGATTCGGTCGACGCCCCAGTCGCGCAGGCGCGCCACGATCACGTCGGCGACGGTCGGCTGGTCCTCACCCGGTGAATCCCCCATGCCGCCACGCTAGGTGCGGTCACTGCACCGAGGCAGGGCCTTGACAGCGCCGGCCGGCGGCGGGCGAACGGAGCCGAGCGCCCTTACGCCTCGTCGCGGGAGATGCCGACCATCTCGTCGCGGGGCACGACCTTGACGCGCACGCGACCCTCGGCGGCCCCGAGGGACTGCTCGTGCTCGTCGAGGCGGTGCCAGCCGTCGAGGTCGGTCCACGCGATGCCGCGCGACTCGAGCAGTTCGATCACCGACGCCTCGGAGGGCGACTCGGGCCGCCACCAGTTCCCGAGGTCGTTGATGACGTGCTTGATCGTCTCCATCGCGTCGGACTTGGTGTGCCCGATGAGGCCGACGGGGCCGCGCTTGATCCAGCCGGTGGCGTAGACGCCGTACATCTGGCGGGGCTCGCCGGTCTCCTTGTCGCGGATGAGCACCTGGCCCTCGTGGTTCGGGATGACGCCGAACTTCTTGTCGAACGGGATGCCGGGCAGCGGCGACCCGAAGTAGCCGACGGCGCGGTAGACGGCCTGGATGGGCAGCTCGCGGATCTCGCCGGTGCCGACGACGCCGCCCTCGCCGTCGGGCGCGGTGCGCTCCCAGCGGATGCCGCCGACGCGGCCGGTGCCGTCGTCGAGGATCTCGAGCGGCTTGGCGAAGAAGTGCAGGTGCAGGCGGCGGGAGGCCTGGCCGACCTCGCGCTGGCGCCACTGGTTCAGCACCTTGTCGATGACGAAGACCTGCTTGTTGCCGGCGACGGCGGCACGGGCCGCGTCGTCGTAGTCGAAGTCCTCGTCGTAGACGATCATGTCGACGTCGCGCAGCTCGCCC
The DNA here is from genome assembly GCF_056404815.1 of Agromyces sp. P2_B3. Lineage (NCBI taxonomy): Bacteria > Bacillati > Actinomycetota > Actinomycetes > Micrococcales > Microbacteriaceae > Agromyces > Agromyces sp. P2_B3. The sequence goes on from NZ_JBFUDH010000006.1 coordinate 30,586, forward strand.
AGCTCGCGCAGCTCGAGCGGCGTGAACTTCACCGAGGTGGGGCCCCGGCGGCCGAAGACGTGCACGTCGGTCACGGGCGACGCGGCGAGGCCGGCCGCGACGTTCGCCGGGATCTCGGTCGGCATCAGGTCTTCGACGTGCTTGGCGAGGATGCGCGACACGTCGAGCGCCACGTTGCCGTTGCCGATGACCGCGACCTCGCGGGCTTCGAGCGGCCAGGTGCGCGGGAAGTCGGGATGTCCGTCGAACCAGCTCACGAACTCGGCGGCGCCGTAGGAGCCCTCGAGGTCGATGCCGGGCAGGTTCAGCGAGGCGTCGCGCACGGCGCCGGTGGCGAAGATCACCGCGTTGTAGTGCTTCTTCAGGTCGTCGAGCGTGATGTCCTCGCCGAAGCGCACGTTGCCGAAGATGCGGATGTCGCCACGGTCGAGCACCTCGCGCAGGGCGGTGATGATGCCCTTGATGCGGGGGTGGTCGGGGGCGACGCCGTAGCGGACGAGCCCGTAGGGCGCGGGCAGGTGATCGAACAGGTCGATCGAGACATCGAAGTTCCGCTCGGACTTCAGCAGGATGTCGGCGGCGTAGATGCCCGCCGGCCCTGCGCCGACGATCGCGAGTCGCAGCTTGTTCACGTGCCTGGGTCTCTCCATCAGCTCTGTCGCTCCACGATCGTCTCGGCGAATCGCGTGAGCGCCTTCTTCACGCTGCCCTCGGGCAGCGGCGCGAGCGCCGCAACGGCCTCGCGCGCCCACCGGTGGGCCTCAGCGAGCGTAGCGCGGGTGGCCTCGTGCTCGCGCAGCTCGGCGACGATCGCGTCGACGGTCTCCTTCGATGGCACGATGCGCGACGCCAGCGTGTTGGTGTCGTGGGGGTCGAAGCCGCCGCCGGTCTGCGGCACGACGATGACGTCGCGCTCGATGCGCTCCAGCAGGTCGGCGGATGCCGCATCGCCGCGTGCGAGCTCGGCGAGCCGCAGCAGCGGCAGCGTCACGACGCCCGCGCGCAGGTCGGTGCCGGGCACCTTGCCGGTCTCCTCGGGCTGCGGCGAGAGGTCGATCACGTCGTCGATGAGCTGGAACGCCACGCCGATCTTCTCGCCGAACTCGACGATCGGCTTCTCGAGGGCGGGGTCGGCGCCCGAGAAGATGATGCCCGACTGCGCGGCGGCCGCGATGAGCGACCCCGTCTTGTCGGCGAGCACCTGGATGTAGTGCGCGATGGGGTCTTCGCCGGTGGCCGGGCCGACCGTCTCGTGCAGCTGGCCGAGCACGAGCCGCTCGAACGTGTCGGCCTGCATGCGGATGGCCCGCTCGCCGAGGCTCGCCATGAGCTGGCTGGCGCGGGCGAACAGCAGGTCGCCGGTGAGGATCGCGACGGAGTTGCCCCACACGGCATGCGCACTGGGCACGCCCCGGCGGCGCTCGGAGTCGTCCATGACGTCGTCGTGGTAGAGCGACCCGAGGTGCGTGATCTCGATGGCCTCGGCCGCGGTCACCACGTCGTCGGTGATGCCGGCGCCGAGCTGCGCGGTGAGGAGGGTGAGCATGGGCCGCACGCGCTTGCCGCCGGCTTCGAGCAGGTAGCGCGTCGAGACATCCGCGATCGAATCGGCGAAGCTGACCTCGCGCACGAGGCCGGCCTCGACGCGCTCGATGCCCGCGTCGATCGCCCTGGCCATCGCTCGGTCGGCGGATGACGCGAAGACGCGTTCGCTCAGCCCGAGGTTGGCGGCGAGCGCGGAGCCGCGACGTGCGACCGGATGGCTCGGATTCACGGTGTCCAGCCTACCGGTGCGGTTCCTGTGAGCCGTGTCGATGACGGCGAACCGGGAGGTGCGGATTCGCCGTTCAGGCGAGCGGCTTGCGGGCCCGGTGCAGCGCGACGACGCCCATGGTGAGGTTGCGCCACTGCACGTCGACCCAGCCGGCCTCGCGGATCCAGCCGGCGAGCGTGGGCTGGTCGGGCCAGGCGTTGATCGACTCGTTGAGGTACTCGTAGGCGGTGTCGTTCGAGCTCGACGCGCGCACGAGCGGCGGCATGACGTAGCGCTGGTAGGCGTGATAGCCGGCGCGCACGAAGGCGACCGGCGGGTGCGAGAACTCACAGATCACCAGACGACCACCGGGCTTGGCGACGCGGAAGAACTCGGCGAGCGCGAGCTTCGGCTCGTTCACGTTGCGCAGGCCGAAGGAGATCGTGACGGCATCGAACTCGTCGTCGCCGAACGGCAGCTTCGTGGCATCCGCCTCGACGAAGACGAGGTTCGGAACGCCGGCCTGACGACGGCGGCCGACCTCGATCATGCCGGGCGAGAAGTCGGCGGCGACGACGGATGCCCCGGACTTCGCAAGGCTGGCGCTCGAGGTGCCGGTGCCCGCCGCGACGTCGAGCACCCGCTCGCCTCGCTGGGGAGCGACCGCGCGCGTCGTGGCGACGCGCCACAGCGGAGCGTTGCCCACCGAGAGCACGGTGTTGGTGCGGTCGTAGCGGGCGGCGACGCGGTCGAACATCGCCGATACCTCTGAGGGGTCCTTGCCGAGGTCTGCGCGCGTCATCCCTCGATTCTACGGCGCGGCCCCGAGGGGCGAACCGGGAGCCGAGGCTGCGAGATCGCTGGATGCCTCCATGCATTGGAATGCATCCGGATCCCGCCGCGTTCCGTATCACTGGTAGGCAACGATGCGGGCGTCGCCCGCGAGGAGGAGATCCATGAAGGCCATCTGGAACGGTGCAGTGATCGCGGAGTCCGACGACACGGTCGTGGTCGAGGGCAACCATTACTTCCCGCGCGAGGCGCTCGACCCGCGCTACTTCGCGCCGAGCGACAACCACAGCGTGTGCCACTGGAAGGGCACCGCCGACTACTTCCACGTCGAGGTCGACGGCAAGCGCAACCCGAACGCCGCCTGGACCTACCCGACCCCCTCCCCCGACGCCGCCGAGATCGCCGAGCACGTCGCGTTCTGGCACGGCGTCGAGGTCGTCGCCGCCTGAGCGCCGGCCACACCCCCTGGACGTAGGCTGGTGCGGTGATTCACCCGGATGCCACGGGGCTCGTCGACACCCGCCCCGGTCCTGTCGAGCCGGCCGCCCGCGCGGCCGCCGCACGACCCACGTCGACGGCCGCGCGGCCCCGACTCGTCGTGCGCACCGAGCCGGTCGAGGAGCTCGCGCCGCTCATCCCGCGCGCCGACCCGCGGCATCCGTTGCTCTGGATGCGTCGCGGTGAGGGCATCGTGGGCCTCGGCGAGACCCTGCGCGTCGAGACGAGCGGGCCCTCCCGCGTGAAGGACGCCGCGGCGGCCTGGACCGAGCTCGCCGCCGACGCCGACGTCGACGACCGCGTGGGGCTGCCCGGCACGGGGCTCGTGGCGTTCGGCGCGTTCGCGTTCGCCGACGAGTCCGCCTCGTCGAGCGTGCTCGTCGTGCCCGAGCTGGTGCTCGGCCGCCGCGACTGCCGCGCGTGGGTCACCCGCATCACGCTCACGTCGGGTGCTGCTGGCACCTCGGGCGACCGGGGCGACGACGGCGGTGCGGATGCCGCGGCCACCGTGCCGCTCGCCATCCCCGAGCCGGCGCCCAAGCGCCGCGTGCCGCGCGTGGCATTCGCCCCCGGAGCCGTGCCGCCCGAGGCATACGAGTCCGCCGTCGCCGAGGCCGTGCGCCGCATCGACGCCGGCGAGCTCGAGAAGGTGGTGCTCGCCCGGCAGCTGCTCGGCGAGCTGCACGAGGAGGATGGCCTCCGCGCCACCATCACCCGCCTCGCCGAGGACTACCCCGACACCTGGGTCTACGCCGTCGACGGGCTCATCGGGGCGAGCCCCGAGACGCTCGTGCGCGTCGACCACGGCACGGTCTCGGCACGCGTCCTCGCCGGCACGACGTCGCGGGGCGCCGGCGAGGCATCCGACCGCGAACGCGCCACCGCCCTCGCCGCCTCGCCCAAGGACCTCGCCGAGCACGCCCTCGCCGTGGCGAGCGCGGTGAAGCGGCTCGCCCCGCACACCGCCCGGCTCGACGCGAGCCCCGAGCCGTTCACCCTGCAGCTGCCGAACCTCTGGCACCTCGCGACCGACCTCAAGGGCACGCTCGGCGACGGCTCGAGCTCGCTCGACCTCGTGCAGGCCGTGCATCCGACCGCAGCGGTCGCCGGCACCCCACGCCGGGTCGCGCTACGCGTACTCGCCGAGCTCGAGGGCTTCGACCGGGGCCGCTACGCCGGTCCGGTCGGCTGGATCGACGGCGACGGCGACGGCGAATGGGCCATCGCGCTCCGCTGTGCACAGGTGGAGCCCGACGGCACCGTGGCAGCATATGCCGGTTGCGGCATCGTCCACGACTCCCGGCCCGCCGACGAGCTCGCCGAGACCGTCATGAAGTTCCGGCCGATCGTCGAGGCGTTCGGCGGCTGACGCACCGCGCTCAGCTCGCGAGCAGCCGCAGCTTCTCGGTCTCGACGTCGTAGTCGGGGAGCGGCCACTCGAGCTCGAGCGCCTCGAGCGCCTGGATGAGCAGGTGCTGCACCGCCAGGCGCGCGTACCACTTGTGGTCGGCCGGCACGACGTACCAGGGCGCGATCGGCGTCGCGGTGCGATCGAATGCCGCCTGGTAGGCCTCCTGGTACTTCGGCCCGAGCATCCGCTCCTCGACGTCGTTGGGGCTGTACTTCCACTGCTTCTCGGGCCGCTCGAGTCGGTCCATCAGGCGCCTCTTCTGCTCGTCGGGCGAGATGTGCAGCATGACCTTGATGATCGTCGTGCCCTCGGCCACCAGCTCGGCCTCGAACTCGTTGATGGCGCCGTAGCGGCGCTCGATCTCCTCGGGTGACGCGAGCTCGCGCACGAGCGCGATGAGCACGTCCTCGTAGTGCGACCGGTCGAACACGCCGATCATGCCGGCCTCGGGCACCTGCTTGCGGATGCGCCAGAGGAAGTCGTGCTTCTGCTCCTCCTCGGAGGGGGCCTTGAAGGAGGCGAGCTGCACGCCCTGCGGGTCGACGTTGCCGATGACGTGCTTCACGATGCCGCCCTTGCCGGCGGTGTCCATGGCCTGGAGCACGAGCAGGATGCGCCGGCCGTCGTCGCCGGTCTGGTGGTGCGCGAACAGCTTCTCCTGCAGGTCGGTGAGCACCAGTGCGCCCTCCTTCAGGGCGGCGCGCCCTGCCTTCTTGTTGCCGTCGAACCCCGGGGTCGCGTCGGTCGGCGACTCGAGGAGGATGAATCCCGGGTCCACTCGCAGCAGTCCGGTCGGGTCCTCGCGCCAGTACGACTCGTGGCTCATGTCACACTCCTTCGTGCGACGCCGTGTCGCCCGGGTCCATCCTGTCGACAGAGCGGATGCCGCGGCAAGGGCTCGACGCGGGTCGACGGATGTGCGGTGGAGTCTGATACGGTGCGCGACCCGAGCTCAGCGCGGCAGCGGCACCTCGACGACCTGCGGACCGTCGACCCGGCCGGTGAGCGCCTCATCGAGCTCGCCACGGGTCGTCGCGCGGGCGTAGGCCCACCCGTAGGCGCCCGCGAGCGCCGCGAGGTCGACCGCGTGCGGCGTGAACTGCACCCGGTCGAACGCCTCGGGCGCGGCCGACCCGGCCACCTCGAGCGCGTCGAAGATCGTGCCGCCGCCGTCGTTGCCCACGATGAGCTGCAGGCGCGGGCGCGGCTCGCCCTGTCCGAGCAGCAGCGACCCCACGTCGTGCAGCAGGGTGAGGTCGCCGATGAGGGCGCGGGTCACGCCCGTGCGGGCGGGGACGGCCGGCGCCGCGGCATCCGGAGCCTGCGACTCGCCCGGTGCCGGCGCCTGGCTGGCGATCGCGATGCCGAGCGACGTCGCGACGGTGCCGTCGATGCCGGCGAGGCCGCGGTTCGCGTGCACCGGGATGCGTCGGCCGGGCACCGCGCGGTCGGCGTCGCGGATGAGTCGGGACGCGCCGAACACGAGGCGGTCGTGCGGCCAGGTCGCGGCCCAGACCGCGTCGACGAGCATCCGCCGCGTGACCGGGGCGCGCACGGCGGCGAGCTGCGCGCGCATGTACTCGCGCTGCGCCGAGAAGTCGGAGACGTGGCCGGTCTCGTCGACCCCGCTGCGCACGGATGCCGCGGCCTCGTCGAGCAGCATGCGGCTCGCCCGCACCCACCGGCCCGTCCACGCGCGCTCGTCGGCGTCGGGTTCGTGCGCGGCCGCGCGCACCGCTCGCTCGAATCGCCGCACCCGCCGGCCCGGGTCGTACCACTCGATGCCGGTCGGCGCGACGACGATGGCCTCGACCCCGTCGCGCTGCACGAGCGCGGGAACTTCGCGCGAGAGGGTCGGATGCCCGAAGACGACGACCCGCTCGACGACGTCGCCGAATCCCGGCTCGCGCAGGAGTTCGCGATAGGCCACGACGAGGTTCGGCCCGAAGTGTGCGCCACTCGTGACCTCGGCGATGAGCGGCCAGCCGCCATCGCGCGCGAACTCCTCGGCGGCCGGACCGGCGCCCGCCCCGGCCACGACGATCGTGCGGGGGCCGTGCTCGATGACGGCGCCGCCCGGCCGGGGCGCCTCGGCGGGTGTCGTCCAGGGCTCCTCGGCGCGCGGCGCGACGTCGAGGGTCAGCACGGCCGAGAGCGGCTCCCGGTACTGCAGGTTCACGTGCACCGGTCCGGGTCCGGGGTGCGGCACCGGGTCGCCCGACGCGTCGCGGCCGAGTGCCGCGGCGACGGCCTCGCGCGCGACGGCGGCCGCGGCATCCGCTTCGCCCGGCGCGCCCTCGGGTGCCGGCACGTCGCGTTCGAGTCGCACCGCGCCGGCGAAGATGCCCGGCTGCATGGTCGTCTGGTTCGAGCGGATGCCGCGGAGCTCGGCCGGTCGGTCGGCCGAGCAGACGATCAGCGGGACGCCCGAGTGATGCGCCTCGAGCACCGCAGGGTGCAGGTTCGCGACCGCGGTGCCCGACGTGGTGACGATCAGTGCCGGACGCCCCGACTCGACCGCCGTGCCGAGGGCCAGGAACGCCGCGCCGCGCTCGTCGATGCGCACGTGCAGGCGGATGGCGCCGACGCGCTCGAGCTCGGCCGCGGCGAGCGCGAGCGCCTGCGAACGGGAGCCCGGCGCGACCACGACGTCGCGCACGCCCTCGCGCACGAAGGCGCTGAGGAGCGCCATCGCGGCGTCGCTCGCGGGGCTCCGCCCGGCCTGCACCGGGTGGGGCGCCGGATCAGCCATTCGGTCGCCCGGAGGGGCCGACCTCACCGGGGGCGTCGGGTGCGTCGGGACGCTTGCGATCTGAGCCGCGCGTGCCGTCGGGCGGCGTGGCGGCGCCGGGGGCGCGACCCGGCCCGGAGCCCTTGGTGTCGTCGGCGTCGAGTTCGGCCAGTTCCTGCTCGAGGCGGCGGATGCGCTCGTCCTGCTCGGCGTCGGTGCGGAGGCGGCGCAGGAAGTCGGCGTCGTCGTCGGGGGCGATCGCACCGCCTCGCGACGGGCCGACGCGGTTCGCCCGCCCACGGCCGATGATGAACCACAGCAGCCCGCCGATGATCGGCACGATGAGGATCACGACGATCCACCAGCCGCGGCGCAGGCCTCGGATGCGCGAGCGATCGAAGAACGCGCAGTCGGCGACGGCGTAGATCGTGAAGATCACGGCGGCGACGCCGAGTCCGAAGAGCAGCCGGGCCATTCCCTCAGTGTAGGCGCGTCCGGGGCCGCTGCGGCTGTGAGAGCGCTCAGCGGCGGCGACCTACACTGTCAAGGTGAAATCCGTGCCCGTCTGGATCTGGTACACCGCGCTGCGCATCCTGCTCTTCGCGGTGCCGCTCGCCGTGCTGCTCGCCGTGGGCGTGAACCCGTGGATCTCCGCGGCCGTCGCCGCCCTGTTCGGGCTGAGCGCGTCGCTCATCTTCCTGCGCCGGGCCCGGGAGTCGATGTCGACCGACCTCTACAGCGCGCGGCACCGCGAGGCGCCGGTCGCCCGGGCCGACGACGAGGAGGAGGACGCCGCGATCGACGGTCAGAGCCCGAACGCGAGACCCAAGCCCACCCCGTAGACGAGCGCGGTGAAGCTCGCCAGCTGGAGTGCGAGGAGCAGCTCGCGCGGCGTCTTCGACCACAGCACGATCGCCGACGCCGGCAGCGCGAGCAGCAGGCCGAACAGCACGAGCCACGCCGTGGGGTAGAAGAGCGCGAAGAACACCACGATCGCGAACGGCACGAGCATGAACACGGCGAACAGGATGCGGCCCGCGAGCGGACCCACGAGCACCGCGAGGGTGCGCTTGCCCGCGGCCTTGTCCTGCGCGACGTCGCGGAGGTTGTTGGCCATGAGCACCGCGCAGGCGATGAGGCCGGCGCCGACGCCGCCGAGCCACGCCTCGAGGTTCACGTCGAGCGCCTGCACGTACGCCGATCCGGCCGTCGCCACGAGGCCGAAGAACACGAACACGAACAGCTCGCCCAGGCCGTAGTACCCGTAGGGGCGCTTGCCGCCGGTGTAGAACCAGGCCGCCACGATGGCGACGGCCCCGACGGCGAGCAGCCACCACTGCTGCGTCACGATGACGAGTGCGAGACCCGCCAGTGCGGCCAGCGCGAAGAAGCTGAGCGCCACCGCGAGCACGTGCCGGGGCTTCGCCGCACCCGACCCGGTGAGTCGCGCCGGGCCGACGCGGTGGTCGTCGGTGCCGCGCACGCCGTCGGAGTAGTCGTTGGCGTAGTTCACGGCGATCTGCAGCGCGAGGGCGACGACGAGCGCGAGCAGCGCGCGGGCCGGATGCCACGGGCCGTCGGCGATGGCCACGACGCCCGCTCCCGTGCCGAGCGCCACCGGGGCGACCGCGAGCGGCAGGGTGCGCAGCCGGGCGCCGGCCACCCAGTCGGCGGCGGTGGCCGGACCACGTGCCGCGGCCGGGCCGGAGCCGGCCTTGGCCGGGTTGCCCGAGCGACCGCGGGCGCTCCGGTTGCGGACGTCTTGGGGGTTCATGCGCTGCTGCTTGGGGCGTGCCACACCGACATGCTAATTCGCGACCCTATGACCCGCTGGCGGCGTGGGCGGGCATGCGGCGTCGCAGGCGCCACGGCACCTCAGCGCATGGGCCATCGCGCGTCAGCGCACGTCCTTCAGCGCGTCGAGGTAGCGGGCGACGATCTCGAGCTCCTCGACGGTGAACTGGTCGTGCAGGCGCAGCATGCCCGCGAGGATGTCGCCGTAGGGGTCGTCGGGGCCGCCCCGGCCGGCTTCGGCGAACGCGTCGGGCAGGGCCCGCACCACGACCCGGCGGCGATCAGCGGGGTCGGTCGTGCGCTCGATGAGGCCGTGCTTCTCGAGCCGGTCGAGCACGCGTGTGGTGGTGCTCGTGGGCAGCTCGGTCTGCTGGCTCACCTCGCCCGCGGTCATCGGGCCGCCGTGGCGCTGGATGAAGCCGAACGCCTGCATGTCGACCACGTTCATGCCGAGCGATCGGGCGATGCGCTCGTTCGTCATCACCGAGGAGGCGATGACGAGCTGCACGAGTTCGACGATGCGAGCGGTGACCTCGGCCCTGCTTGACATCGGCTCGTCCGCCTCCTATTCTTCCCGAAGTGGGATTATTCCGTATCGGGACAATCCCGATCCGGTACCAATCTCAGCATACGAAGGGATGACGGCCATGGCCACCACCACACGCCGAGGGCTCGCCATCGGCATCCTCCTGTTCGCCTCGTTCATGGACCTGCTCGACGTCACCATCGTGCAGGTCGCCCTGCCGTCGATCGGCGCCGACCTCGGGGCATCCGAGGCCCAGCTCGAATGGATCGTCAGCGGATACATGCTCGCCTTCGCGGTCGGGCTGATCACGGGCGGGCGCCTCGGCGACCTCTTCGGGCGCCGCAGGATCTTCCTCATCGGCATCGCCGGGTTCACGATCGCCTCCGGAGTCGCCGCGGCGGCCTGGTCGGGCGAAGCGCTCGTCGTCACGCGCATCGCGCAGGGCCTGTTCGCCGCGCTCATGGTGCCGCAGCTCCTGGCGTCGGTGCAGGCACTGTTCAGCCCGCGCGAGCGCGCCCCGATGTACGGGCTCATCGGCGGCGTCAGCGGCCTCGCCGCGGTGCTCGGCCCGGTGCTCGGCGGCTGGCTCATCGACGCCGACCTCTGGGGCCTCGGCTGGCGCACGGTGTTCCTCATCAACATCCCGGTCGGCATCGCGATCTTCATCCTCGCGGCCCGTTTCGTGCCCGACACGCGCTCCGAGCGACCCATGCGGCTCGACCTGGTGGGCGTGGCGCTGCTCAGCGCCATCGTGCTCGCGTTCATGGTGCCGCTCGTCGAGGGCCAGTCGCTCGAGTGGCCGGCCTGGCTGTGGATCCCCGTCGCGTTCGGCGCGGTGCTGCTCGTCGTGTTCATCGCCTACTCGCGCCGGCGCATGCGCCGCGACGGCTCGGCGCTGCTGCCGATGCCGCTCTTCGCGGACCGCGGCTTCTCGGCGGGCATCGTCACCCAGGCGGCGTTCCAGGGGTCGCTCAACGCGTTCACGCTGCCGTTCATCATCTACCTGCAGGTCGGGCTCGGCTTCGACGCGCTGACCGCCGGCCTCAACCTGCTCGCGTTCAGCCTCGGCGCGCTGGTCGGCACGGGCATCGTCATCCCGCTCGTGGCGCGCCTCGGCAAGGTGCTCGTCACCGCGGGCGCCGTGCTGCTCGGAGCCGGCCTCCTGTGGGTGTTCGCGGTCGTCGTCGCCACCGGCGCCGACTTCACCGGCTGGGCGGCGGTGTGGCCGATGCTGCTGTCGGGCGTGGGCCTCGCGCTCGTGGTCATCCCGCTCGTCGACGTGGCCCTCGCCACCGTGCCGGTCGCCGATGCGGGCGCAGCCTCGGGCGCGTACAGCACCTTCCAGCAGCTCGGCGCGGCGGCCGGCGTCGCGGTCTCGACGACCGTGTTCTTCACCGTCGTCGGCGAGGACTGGAGCCGGGAGCACCTGCTCACCGCCCTGCAGGCCTCGGTCTGGGTGGCGGTGGCCGGGTTCGCGATCGCGGCGCTCGCCAGCCTCTTCCTGCCCGGCCGCGCCCAGGTGCAGGCGCACCTCGACGAGGCCAAGCGGCTCGCGGAGGCCGACGTCGAGCCGGTGCCCGCAGGCGCCGGCGCGCCGAGCGCCTGACGGGCTATCCCTCCCGACCGCCGCGCATCCTCGCCTCGAGGGCGCGGCGGTCGGGCTTGCCCGAGGCGAGCAGCGGCAACCCGTCGACGAGCTCGAGGCGAACGGGCCGGGCGGCGGGCGTCAGCCCGGCGGCGTCGGTCGCCGCGACGAGGGTCACGAGGGCATCGGATGCCGCGGCGGCATCCGTGCGCATCGTCACCACCGCCGCCCGCTCCCCCCACTCGGCGTCGGGCACCCGCACCACGACCGCGTCGCCGAACCCCGGCACCGACCGCACGGCGCGCTCGATCTCGCCGAGCGCGACCTTCACGCCGCCCGAGATGATCACGTCGTCGGCCCGGCCCCGGATCCGCAGGATGCCGTCGTGCGCCACATCGCCGAGGTCGCCCGTGCGATACCACCTCGTGCCGTCGGCGTCGGTCGCGAAGGCGTCGGCGGTGCGCGCCGGGTCGCCGAGATAGCCGTCGGCGAGCATGGGTCCCGACACCTCCACGCGACCGTCGACGATGCGCACACGCACGCCGTCGAGCGCGCGACCGTCGTAGACGCAGCCGCCCGCCGTCTCGCTCGACCCGTACGTGCGGGTGACCCGGAGGCCCAGCGCATCGGCCGCGACGATCAGCGAGGGCGACGCCGCCTGGCCGCCGAGGAGGATCCGGTCGAACCGGTGGAGCGCGTCGGCGACGGCGCGGTCGGTGCGGGCCGCCTCGACCAGCCGGCTCAGCTGCACCGGCACGAGCGACGTGTAACGCGGTCGCAGCCGGTCGAGCCGAGCGGATGCCGCGGCGAACGCCGCGGGGTCGAACCCGTCGCCCTCGAGCACGACCGGCTCCGTGCCCGCCACGATCGATCGCACGAGCACCTGCGCACCGGCGATGTAGTGGCCCGGGAGGGCGAGCAGCCACTGCCCGGGTCCGCCGAGCGCGGCCTCGGTCGCGACGGCGCTCGTGCGCAGGGCCGCCGCGGAGAGCAGCACGCGCTTCGGGGCATCCGTCGACCCGCTCGTCTCGACGACGAGGGCGATGCCGTCGTCGACCTCCCCGGCATCCTCGAGCGCGACCGTGTCGCGGGGACCGGGCACGGGCCACACCGCGGGGCCGCCCGAGAGCGCCCGCCGCAGCGCGAACGTGAGGCCCGCCACGTCGGTCGCCGGCAGTCGCACGAGCGGCTTCATCGCGGCATCCGCCCGACTAGTAGTGCCACGGGTAGGGGCCCCAGTCGGGGTCGCGCTTCTCGAGGAACGCGTCGCGACCCTCGACGGCCTCGTCGGTGCCGTACGCGAGCCGGGTCGCCTCGCCTGCGAACACCTGCTGGCCGACCATGCCGTCGTCGACCGCGTTGAACGCGAACTTCAGCATGCGGATGGCGGTGGGCGATTTCGTGAGGATGGTGCGGGCCATGGCGATCGCCTCGCGCTCGAGCTCGGCGTGCGGCACGACCCGGTTCACGGCGCCCATCTCGTAGGCGCGGTCGGCCGAGTACTCCTCGGCGAGGAAGAACACCTCGCGGGCGAACTTCTGCCCGATCTGACGGGCGAAGTAGGCGCTGCCGTAGCCCGCGTCGAAGCTGCCGACGTCGGCATCCGTCTGCTTGAACCGGCCGTGCTCGCGGCTCGCGATGGTGAGGTCGCAGACGACGTGCAGCGAATGCCCGCCACCGGCCGCCCAGCCCGGCACGACCGCGATGACGACCTTCGGCATGAAACGGATGAGCCGCTGCACCTCGAGGATGTGCAGGCGCCCGGTCGCCGCCGCGGCCGCCGGATCGCGCACCACCTCGGCCTCGGCGTCGGAGTACTGGTACCCGTCGCGCCCGCGGATGCGCTGGTCACCGCCCGAGCAGAACGCCCAGCCGCCGTCCTTCGCGCTCGGCCCGTTGCCCGTGAGCAGCACCACGCCGATGCGCGGGTTGGTGCGGGCGTCCTCGAGCGCGCGGTACAGCTCGTCGACCGTGTGCGGCCGGAACGCGTTGCGCACCTCGGGCCGGTGGAACGCGATGCGTGCGATGCGGCCGTCGTGCGAGTGGTGGTACGTGATGTCGGTGAATCCGACGGATGCCGCGGGCGCGGCGGGGGCGGCATCCGTCCACTCGCTCGCGTCGAACAGTTCGGAGACCTCGTGCGCCATGCCTCCAGCCTACGACCGGGCCGCGATCGGCTCGGTGGCGGGCGACGAGACGACCTCAGAGGGTCGCGGGCTCCCCGCTGAAGAACGCCACGATGCCGGCGTACGCGATCGAGCCGACCCAGATCGCGCCCCAGGTGAGCGGGATGAGCGCCGCGACCATGAGCACCAGGCCGATCACGGCGATCAGGACGTTGCGCCCCGGCGAGTCACGTCGCACCTCACTGGCTTCCACGCCGAGGGTGTCGAGTTCGTCGGACATGCGCACCTCCAAGGCGGCCACACTAACAGACCCCCATCGGTGCCACGATGGGACGGTGACCGATGACGCCGCACCCCTGCCGACCCTCGATGACCTGCTGGCGACGGCGAGGGTGGTGGCCCTCCCCCTCGTCACCCGGTTCCGCGGCATCGACGTGCGCGAGGCCATGCTCTTCGAGGGGCCCGAGGGGTGGACGGAGTTCTCGCCGTTCGCCGAGTACGACGACGACGAGGCATCCGCCTGGCTGGCCGCCGCCGTCGACTTCGGCTGGACCTCGCCGCCGCCCGCCCTGCGGGACCGCATCCCGGTCAACGCGACCGTGCCCGCGGTGGACCCTGACAGCGTCGGCGCCGTGCTCGCGCGGTTCCCCGGCTGCCGCACCGCGAAGGTGAAGGTCGCGGGCGGCGACGAGCCACTGTCGGCGGATGTCGCGCGTGTGCGCGCCGTGCGGCATGCGCTCGGCCCCGAGGGACGCATCCGCGTCGACGCGAACGGCGGCTGGAACGTCGACGAGGCCGAGCACGCGATCCACGCGCTCGCCCCGTTCGACCTCGAGTACGTCGAGCAGCCCTGCGCGACCGTCGCGGAACTCGCCGAGATCGGCGTCCGCGTGAAGTACATGGGCATCCCCATCGCCGCCGACGAGAGCGTGCGCCGGGCCGACGACCCGCTCGCCGTGGCCGAGGCCGGCGCGGCCGACCTGCTCGTGATCAAGGCCCAGCCGCTCGGCGGCATCCGGCGGGCGCTGCGCATCATCGAGGCGGCAGGGCTCCCCGTGGTGGTGTCGAGTGCGCTCGACACAAGCGTGGGCCTCGCGATGGGCGCCAGGCTCGCGGCATCCGTGCCCTCGCTCGACTACGACTGCGGTCTCGGCACCGCCTCGCTGCTCGCCGCCGACGTCACGCGCGACCCGCTGCTGCCGGTCGACGGGGCCATCGAGGTGCGGCGGGTGCTGCCCGACCCGGCGCTGCTGCAGCGCTACGACGCGGGGCCCGAGCGCACCGACTGGTGGATCGAGCGGCTCGGCCGCGCCCACGCCGTGCTCGCCGACGCGGCCGCCGCGGCCCGCTGACGCCCTGGCGCCCCGCCGCGCCCGACGCGCCGCGCACGACACGCCGCCCCCAGGCGCCGAGCGGTCACGATTCGCCGCATCCCATCCCGGGAGGCCGCGAATCGTGACCACTCGTGTCACGCCGGCGGCGGGTCGAACTGCGAAGGGCGCCGCCGCGGAGATCCGCAGCGACGCCCCTCGGCGCGTCAGCCGGCTACCAGAGGATCAGCGGCACCGGGAACGAGCCCGAGTCCGCGAAGCCCTCGCCGCCGTCGAACGACGCCCGGATGACGTGCACGCCTGCCGACAGCTTCGGCAGCTTCACCGAGAAGCGGCCGCGGTCCTTCGCCGTGAGCTCCAGGGTGGCGAGCACCTTCGAGCCGTCGGTGATGGTGACCGTGCCCGCGGGCTTCGACCCGTCGGCGGCGAGCACCGCGCCGACGTAGTGCACCGCCGAGCCCGCCTTCGCGAGCAGCTTGTTCGGCGCGCCGACCGTGAACGTGGCGACCGCGGGCGGAGCCTGCTCGTCGACCAGCACCGCGACCGAACGGGCCGGCACGGTGACCGCGCCGCTCGCGGCATCCCACGTCGTGCTCTTCACGACCGCGTCGGAGCCGTTCGCCTGCGCCTCGGTGAGGGCGAAGTCGCGGCCTGCGAGTCCGTCGACCTGCTCGGTGATCGCCTCGGGCGACGAGTTGAACACCACGAGGGCGCCGTCGAGCTCGGGGTCGACGTCGTCGCCCACCAGGTCGTCGATCTTCATCACGATGAGGCCGGGCGTGGCGCCGGGGCCGCTGTTCGGGAAGCTCACCTTCTCGTCGATGAGCTCCGCCGAGCCGAGCTGCAGCAGGTCGACCTCGTCACGCACCCGCAGCAGGTCGAGGGCGGATGCCTCGGCCGTCGCGATGTCGGCCGCGGCCGGCTTGAGCGCCGGGTTCGCGAGCAGCGGCTCCATGATGGGCCACTTCTCACCGTTGTCGGCCTCGTTCGGCAGGCCCGACCCGAAGGTCGACTCCTGGCCGGTCCAGTCGATGCGGTTGAACCAGTCGCCCGAGTTGTAGCTGTTGCGGTCGAGAGACTTCGAGCGCAGCAGCTCGGTGCCGGCGTGCCAGAACGACGGCGACTGCGACAGGGTGACCGTGGCGAGCTCGAGGGTGTTCATGCGCACTCGGTCGGCCATCGACGTGTCCGTCGGCAGCTTGAACACCGAGAGGTCGTAGAGCGTCTCGTTGTCGTGCGCGTCGACGTAGTTGATGACCTCGTCGGGCTGGTCGGCGTAGCCGGCCGGCGAACCCCGGTAGTCGAGCTCGTCACCGCGCACGGTCTCACCCGCGGCATCCGTCAGCTCGTAGCCGCGGAGGTTGCCGGCGAGGCCCAGCTTCACGAGGTCGGTCTGGTGCCCGAGGTCGGCGAGCTGGTCGGCCTGCGACGGCGTGCCCGGCTGCCCGTTCGGGTCGGTGCCGAGGCCCGTGCCGTAGCCCTGGATGAACGTCGACGAGCCGTCGACCGGGCTGCCGCCGTGCACGGCGTCGCGCAGCCGGTCGTTGAACGTGCCGATGCCGGTGCCCCCGAGCTGGCCCTGCGTGGCCTGCTCGAACAGCGCGTTGTTGGCGACCTCGCCGAAGTTCCAGCCCTCGCCGTAGAGGTAGATCGCCTTGCCGTCGACGCCGTCTGCGGCGAGCGTGAGCTCGTCGAGCGCGGCGCGGATCGCGAGCATGTTCTCCTTCGAGTGGTGACCCATGAGGTCGAAGCGGAAGCCGTCGACCTTGTACTCCTTGGCCCACAGCACCACGGAGTCGACCATGAGCTTCTCGGCGACCTCGTGCTCGGTGGCGATGTTCTGGCAGCAGGTCGAGGTCTCGACGTTGCCCACCTTGTTGAGCCGCTGGTAGTAGCCGGGCACGATCTTGTCGAGCACCGACTTCTCGCCTTGGCCGGATGCCGCGGCGTGGTTGTACACCTCGTCGAGCACGACCTGCAGGCCGGTGGCGTGCAGCGCGCCGACCATCTCGCGGAACTCCTCGACGCGGGCGCCACCGTTCGCGTCCACCGCGTAGGAGCCCTCGGGCGCCTGGAAGTGGAACGGGTCGTAGCCCCAGTTGAAGCCGTCGAGGTCGCGGATCGACTCGAGGCACGCCTGCTGCTCGGTCGACGCCGGACCGTACGACGCGAGGTCGCACGCGGGGGTCGCCTGCGCGGCCCGGTTCTCCTCGATCGTGGCGATGTCGAACGTCGGCAGCAGGTGCACGGTGTTGATGCCCGCGTCAGCGAGCTGCTTGAGCTGCGCGGTCCCCGCCGAGTCGCGGGTGAAGGCGCGGTACGTGCCGCGCTCCTCCGCCGGCACCGTCTCGTCGGTGATGGAGAAGTCGCGCACGTGCAGCTCGTAGATCGCACGGTCGACGGGCCGCTCCACGACCGGCGCGGGCGTCTCGGCCCACTGCTTCGGCGCCAGCGCGGCGTCGTCGAGGTCGACGACCACCGTGCGCGCCGAGTTGGTGGTGAGCGCCACGGAGTAGGGGTCGGTGACCGAGTTCGTCTCGATGGCACCGGTCGTCGGCGCGTACACGTCGACCGACCAGCGGTACTCGTCGCCCACGTCGACGCCGTCGACGCTCCACGTGCCGTCGGCCGGGTCGAACTCGGCCGGCACGAGCACCGGGTCGCCGGTGGCGCCCGACTCCCAGACCTGCGCCGACACCGACTGTGCGGTCGGGGCCCACAGCGTGAGCTCCGCCTCGTCGCCCGCGACGGTCGCGCCGAGCGGCGTGGACGCCAGGGCGTCAGCGTAGAGGTCGTCGAGCACGCCGGGCACCTGCACGCCGGTGAACGCGCTGAGCGCGTCATCCGTCACCTGGGCCACCGCGAGCTGCTCGGTGAGGAGCTGCTGCACGTCGACGCGGTCGAGGCCCTCGGGGTGCAGGGCCACGTAGCCCTCGAGCGCTGGGAACTTCGCCAGCTGCGCGTCGGAGAGGCCCGCCGGGTCGACCGTGAGCTCGATCGGCTCACCGCCGCCCGTGACCGCACCCTCCGCGACCGCGAGCGCGGCGTCGGCCGAGTGCTCGAGCGTCCACGTCGCGTCCGCAGCGGATGCCCCGCCGAGGAACTCCGCCGGCCACGCGAGCGTGTCCTCGCTCACCCAGTGCGCGCGCGACTCGCCCGTTCCCGCGAGCGGCGGGTCGGTGACGACGATCTCGAGCACGTGCGTCGCGAGCGTGTAGCGGAACTCGACGAGCTTGCCCGCCGTCGCCGTGAACGTGTAGTTCGCGCCGCCCGGTGCGCCGCCGACGCCGTAGTTCTCGTCCCAGCTGCGGTTGTGCGCGACCTTCACCTCGTAGGACCCGTCGTCGAGGTCATCGGTCGCGAAGGTGTAGACGCCGTCCTTGTCGCCGTCCTGCATGAGCGAGGCGAGGCAGTCGGGCTGCCAGTCGCCGGGGCATCCGATCTGCGACTGGAAGTTGCCCGGCAGGGTCACGACAGGGCCTTCGGCCGTCGAGGAGACGACCTTCGTGTCGGGGTTCCAGAAGAACGTGATCGGTCCGCCGGCGTGCGTGTAGGTGACGTTGCCGCCGTTCGGCTCGCCGTTCGCCCCGTAGTTGAGGTCCCAGCTGCCGTTGAGCGCGACCTTGTACTCGTAGTCGCCCGCGGGCAGGTCGAAGGTGCCGGCGTAGATGCCGTCGGCGCGGAGCGTGAGCTTCGCGGCCTCGCAGCCGGGGGTCCAGTCGCCGGGGCAGCCCATCTCCGAGTTGTGCGAACCGGGCACCGTGACCAGGTCGATCGGCTGCTCGGGCTGCTCCTCCTCGACGAGGTTGACGGCGTTGCCGACCGAGGCGTACGTGCTCGCCGCCGAGCGGTGGCCCGCGGCATCCGTCGACACCGCGCGGTACTCGAGCAGCGTGCCGTTCGCGAGGCCGGCCGTGTCGTGGAAGACGCGGGGGCTCGTGTCCTCGGCGGTGCCGAGCGCGTGCCAGTCGTCGGAGCCGGCCACGCGCCAGGCGAAGCTCGTCTCCTGCCAGGTCGCGTCGTCGACGTCGGCGACGACCGGGGCGATGCCCGAGACCCCGGCGCCCGCAGCGGGGGTCGAGACCGAGATGGCGGATGCCGCGTCGGGCGCGCTGACCGTGCGGTCGGCCTTCAGCACCACGGTGCCGAGCGCCGGCACGGTGACGGATGCCACGCCGTCGGCGTTCGCGGTGACGGGCGAGGCGTCGCCGTAGAGCACCTCGAACGCGCCGTCCTTCGTCAGGGTGGGCACGTCGACCGTCTTCGCGACGTTCGAGTTGTTCGACGCGACCAGGTACTCGACCTTCTCGGTGCGGTCGACCCGCGAGAACGCGTAGACGCCCGCGCCGTTGTCGACGTAGCGCTCGATCTGGGCGCCGGTCGACAGCGCCGGGTTGGTCGCGCGCAGGTTGGCGAGCGCCGCGATGTGCTCGTACATCGGCGCGTCGGTCGCGAGGTGCGCTCCCGCGCCGAACGTCTCGCCCGTGACGAGCGGCTGGTTCTGGTACTCGGCGACCTGGGTCGGGAAGAGGGTCTGGCGTGCGCTCTGGTCGCCGCCGGTGCCCGCGAAGCCCTGCTCGTCCCCGTAGTAGACGACGGGCTGGCCGCGCGTGAGGAAGAGCAGCTCGTGGGCGAGCTCGTCACG
Organism: Agromyces sp. P2_B3; assembly: GCF_056404815.1. Lineage (NCBI taxonomy): Bacteria > Bacillati > Actinomycetota > Actinomycetes > Micrococcales > Microbacteriaceae > Agromyces > Agromyces sp. P2_B3. Next base: position 49,778 of record NZ_JBFUDH010000006.1, read on the forward strand.
CTGCAGCGGGGCATCCGACGACTGCAGGAAGTAGCCGACGCGCCCCATGTCGTGGTTGCCGAGGAAGGTCGGCAGGGCCGTGGCCGACGAGTCGGGCGTCGTGTAGTAGTCGTCGCCCGCGAAGAGGGACTGCAGGTTCTTGGCCGAGTTGCCGGCCGCGAAGCTCACGGCCTGCGACTGGAAGGTGAAGTCGAGCACCGAGTTCATGTCGGTCTTGCGCACGTAGGGGCTGAGCTTCTGCGGGTCGGCGTCGTAGACCTCGCCGAACATGAAGAAGTCGGGCTTGCCGTGGTCGTGCGCGTAGTCGAGCACCTGCGTCGACCACTGCTCCCAGAACTCGAAGTTCACGTGCTTGGCGGTGTCGATGCGGAAGCCGTCGATGCCGAGGTCGATCCAGTCGTCGTACACGTCGACGAAGCCGTTGACGACGGTGGGGTGCTCGGTCATCAGGTCGTCGAGGCCGACGAAGTCGCCGAACGTGACCGACTCGCCCTCCCACGTGGAGTCGCCGCGGTTGTGGTACAGCGTCGGGTCGTTGAGCCAGGCCGGCACCTTGAGGTCGGCGTCTGCGGGGGCGACCGTCGGCGTGTACGGGAAGCTCGTGTCGGCGTCGAGGGCCGGGAAGGCCGGATCGCCCGCGCCGGCGTAGTCGCCCGGGACGAAGGCGTTGCCGTCGGCGTCGCGGTAGGGGCTCGTCGCCTGGTCGATGTAGGAGTGCTCGCCCTCCTCGTAGTCGATGACGTCGGCCGTGTGGTTCGTGATGATGTCGAAGTAGACCTTGATGCCCTTGGCGTGCGCCTCAGCGATGAGCGCCTCGAGCTCGGCGTTCGTGCCGAGGTGCGGGTCGATCTGGGTGAAGTCGGTGACCCAGTAGCCGTGGTAGCCGGCGCTCGCGTCGGCGCCCTCGCCCTGCACCGGGCGGTTCTTGAAGCTCGGCGTGAGCCAGAGGGCCGTCGTGCCGAGTCCGTCGATGTAGTCGAGCTGCGACCGCAGGCCGGCGAGATCGCCGCCGTTGTAGAAGCCCTTCGCGGTCGGGTCGTATCCGGTGGTGAGCCGGTCGCCCGTGAGGCCGCCCTGGTCGTTCGCGGCGTCGCCGTTCTGGAAGCGGTCGGTCATGACGAAGTAGAACTGCTCGTCGCTGCCGGGCTGGCGCACGGGGGCGGCGACCAGATCGGCGTCGGCTGCCTCGTCGTAGGCGCCGCGCAGGCCGGTGGCCTCGAGGCCCACGCGCTTCAGGGTGTCGTCGAACACCACCCGCACCGGGGTGTCGCCCTCGACCGTCAGCGGGATGTTGTCGTTGCCGCCGTTCAGGCCGTAGGACTCGTCCCAGGCGTCGTTCACGGCGACCTTGTACTCGTAGGAGCCGGCCGGGATCGTGAACTCGGCGGCGTACACCCCGGGCGTGCCGGTCGGGATGAGCTCCGTCTCGGCGCAGTCGGGCTTCCAGTCGTCGGCGCAGCCGAGCTCCGACTGCAGGCTGCCCACGAGGGCGAACGTGCGGGGCTCCTCGGCCGCGGCCGCGAGGCCCGGTACGAAGACGATGGCGGATGCCGCGAGGGCCCCCGTGACTGCTGCAGCGAACCAACCGCGGGCGCGCACCCGTTGCGTCATCCTTGACTCCCGATTCCCGGCACGACCGCGTGCCACCGACTTGGAGCCGACCGTAGCAGCGCGAGGCGAGTTAATGCAAGCGCTTGCATTATTGCGAGGCGCCGGATGTCACTGGCAGCCGCACGCCCGCCATCTCAGGTGTCTTCGCGGGCCTGCCGGTGGAAACGCTCTCAACCGGTGGCCCTCGTTCGCGGGACGCGTCGGCGCGGGCCTACCGGTGGAGCGCAGCCGTCACAGCAGGCGCCCGAGCGCCACTGCCCGGAACCGCTCCTCGCGCAGCTGGGCAGCCACGAGCCGCCGCTCGTGCAGTTCGGCGAGCTCGTCGCGGGTGGGTGCGGCGTGGCGCTGCTCGGCGCTGCGGCTCCACGCGAGGAGCGCGAGGCCACTGCGACGCGAGATGCGCCGGAGCAGCGTGTCGGGTCCGGCGGGGCGGACGATGCCTGCGGTGCCGATGACTGCGGTGTTCATGATGACCCCTCGATCCGTTGGTCGCGGCCCGATCCCGGGCACATTCCAGTTCTACGGCGAGGAGGTGGGCCGGCTCGTCGGCGACGACTACCGAGATCGGCTGCGGCGGCTACCGAGATCTTCCGGCGCGTGCTGCGATCAAGCCGAGAGGAGGCCGAGTTCGCGGGCCGCGCGCACGGCGTCCTGCCGGCTCTGCACGCCGAGCTTCGCCAGCACCGCGGCGACGTGGCTGTCCACCGTGCGCACCGAGACGACGAGCCGGTCGGCGATCTCCGCGTTCGTGAGGCCTTCGGCGAGGAGCTCGAGCACCCCGACCTGGCGATCGGTCAGTCCCTCGGGGTTGCGCCGGGTCACGCTCGAGGGTCCACGCGGAATGCTCCGCACGCCGCGGGCTCGGAGGTCGGCGCGCACCCGGCGCGCGAGCGGCGCCGCGCCCAGACGGTCGAGGATCACGAGCGCGTCGAGGAGGTCGGCCTCGTCGGGGCTCTCGGCGAGCGCCGCGGCCTCGTGGTACGGGGCGCCGGCCTCGTGCCACAGGTCGGCCGCGCGGCGCCAGTCGCCGCGTGCCTGCACGGCGAACGGGTGTCCGTCGTCGGGCGACACCTCCACCTCGTCGCCCGCGCGCCGCAGCAGATACGCCAGCTCGGCCCGGAGCGCGCTGGCGTTCCGGCGGTCGGCCTCGTCGAACTCGGGACGGGCGATCGCGCGGGCGGCCGCCGCATCACCGCGGAGCAGGGCCGCCTCGGCCCGCGCGGCCGCGACGGGGCCGCGACGCTGCAGCTCGGCCAGTTCGTCGGCGAGCCGCCGCGCCTCGTCGAGTGCCACGTCGGCGCCCTCGTCGCCGTCGGCGCCGCGCCGCAGGCGGGCCGTGCCGGCGACGGTCAGCGCGACGCAACGGGCGTGCGGGGCATCCGGAACCGGTTCGACCGACGCCAGGGCGTCATCCCATCGGGCCCGCGCCAGGTCGAGCCGCCCCTGCTCCATGCGCTGGTAGGTGACGAAGCCGATGAACTCCGCCCGCTCGGTGAGCTCCATCGCACGCGCGAGGTGCAGCTCGGCGAGGTCGAGCCGGTAGTGGTCGAGCAGGCCCCAGACGAGGTTCACGTAGGCGCGTGCCGCATCCTCCATGTCGTCGACCGCCTGCGCGACATCGGCGGCCTCGACGAGCTCATCGATGCCCCGCTCGTCGGCGCGGAACATCAGCGCGGTGCCGTGGTTGTTCAGCGCGTGCGAGAGCACGGCGCGATCGCCGGTCTCGCGAGCGATCGCGATCGCCCGATCGGCGAGCTCCATGGCGCGCTCGGAGTCGTGCATGAGCAGCGCGAGCTGCGACTCGTTGCTGAGCGCCATGGCGAGCAGGCCCGGGTCGCCGGCGTCGGCCAGCACGGCGGATGCCTCGCGAGCCGACTGCTCGGCGTCGGCTCGACGGCCGGCGAACCACTGGAAGCGCGAGAGCCAGCGCAGGCTCGCCCCGAGCCGCCGGGGATCGCCGAGCCGGCGTCGCAACGCGATGACCTGGGATTGCGTTGTCATCGCGTCGTCCGCCGCTCCGACGGTGTACGCCTCGATCGCGTACTCCTCCGAGAGGTCGGCGCGTTCGGCCGGGTCGAAGCGGTCGGCGTGGTCGAGGGCGGCGCGGTAGTGCGCCGTGGCCTGGCGGTGCGCGCCCGACGCGGCGGCGTCCCTGGCCGCCCGCGGCGCCCATTCGACGACCGCCCCGACGTCGCCCGCGGCCATCGCGTGGTGCACGAGCCGGGCGGGGTCGGCGACCCCCGAGGCCACGAGCGCGGCGAGCACCCGACGCTCGAGCTCGATGCGGCGTGAGGCCGGCAGCGCGTCGACGACCGCGCGTCGGGTCAGCTCGTGGCGGAACCGCACCCCGTCGGCGCTCACCGCGAGGAGTCCGCCCTCCTCGGCGGCCCGGAGCGCCCCCTCGGACCCCGGCACGAGCCGCGCGAGCAGGTCTCGGTCGACCGCGAAGGGCACGACGGCGAGCTGCTCCACGTGGTCCTGCGTCGCGGCATCGAGGCGCCGCAGGCGGCCCGTCACGGCGTCGACCACCGTCGGGGGCACGCGCGCCTCGTCGGCGGAGGCGATGAGCTCGGTCACGAAGTAGGGGTTGCCCTCGGTCATCCGGTAGACCCGCTGGGCGTCGAGTCCGCTGTCGGCGGTGAGCGCGCCCACGGCGGCGGCCGACAGGTGGGCGAGCGCGATGCGGTCGACGCGGTCGCCGTGCCCGAGGTCGCCGAGGAGGCGGCTCAGGGGGTGGTCGCGGTCGAGCTCGTCGCGGTACGTGAGCACGAGCACCGCCGGCAGGTCGTCGATGCGGCGGGCGAGGAACCGCAGCACGTCGAGGGTGGCCTCGTCGGCCCAGTGCACGTCCTCGACGATGAGCGCCGTGCCGCCGGGGGCGGCGAGCTCGTCGCGCAGCGCGGCATAGACCTCCTCGCGGTCGCCGGCGCGCAGGGCCTCCCCGAGGCGCGGTCCCACCGACGGCGCGAGATCCCGCAGCGGACCGAGCGTGCGTGGCGTGGACATCGCGTCGCACGACCCGACGAGGACCCGGGCGCCGCCAGGGGGATCGGCCCGAAGCGCGGCCACGAGCGTCGACTTCCCGATCCCGGCCTCGCCGTGGAGCAGCACGACGCGGCCGCGCCCGGCCGTCGCCTCCCGCACGGCCGCGCGCAGCTCATCGAGCTCGGTCTCGCGTTCGAGCAGGGAACTGCGCACAGGGCGAGCATGCCCGCCGCGGGCGCGCGCTGCAACCGGACGCGCCCTGAGACGCACGTGACTCAGCGCCGCGATCGGATCAGAGGCCCGAGTATGCGTGCAGTCCCTTGAAGAACAGGTTCACCACGGTGAAGTTGAACAGCACCGTCGAGAAGCCGATGATCGCGAGCCACGCCGATCGCGAGCCACGCCAGCCGCGGGTCGCCCGCGCGTGGATGTACCCGGCGTAGACCACCCAGATGATGAAGGTCCACACCTCCTTGGTGTCCCAGCCCCAGTACCGGCCCCACGCCGCCTCGGCCCAGATCGCGCCGGCCATCAGCGTGAACGTCCACAGGATGAAGCCGATGATGATGACGCGGTAGGCGAGGTTCTCGAGGGTCGCCGAGTCGGGCAGCGTCGCGAGGAAGTTCTGCTTGACGGCCTTGGCGGATGCCGCGAACGACTCGCGTCGCGCCTGCATGAGCTGCACGACCGAGAGCGCGAAGCCCAGCGCGAGGAATCCGACCGCCGACGTCGCCACGAACACGTGGATCACGAGCCAGGCCGACTGCAGTGCCGGCGGCAGGGGCACGACGCTGACGTAGAAGTTCACGGTCGCGATGCCGAGCAGCACGAGCACGAGGCCGGTCACGAAGGTGCCGAGGAAGCGCAGGTCGTGCTTCGCGACGACGAGCACGAGCAGGTAGACCGTGGTGATGACGAGCGTGCCGGTGAGCGCGAACTCGTACATGTTCGCCCAGGGCACCCGGCCCGCGGCAAGGCCACGGGTCACGTCGGCCGCGAGGTGCAGCAGCCATGCCACCACCGTCATGGCGACGGCAACCCGCAGCGCGGGCGAACGGCCCCAGGCGACGGATGCCCCGCGCGCGGGCGGTGCGGCCACGAGCGTGTCCGCGCCTCCGCCGGTCGCTGCGGTGCCGACGGTCGCTGCCGCGCCGGCGGTGCCGGCTTCGGCAGCCGCCTCGGCCACAGGCGCCGATGCCACGACGGCCGCCTTCGCGTCATCCGCCGCCTTCGTCGCGGCCGCGGACCGACGCGCGAGGTCGATCGCGTAGGCGATGAACGCGATCGCGTACACGGCCATGGCCGAGTACACGAGGATGATGGAGATCTCGTCGAGCGTCACTGTTCTACCTTACGTCGAAGGATTGGCGCGGTCATCGGCGGATTCGCCGTCTGGCGCCGACTCGGGCCCTGCCTCGACCACGGGCGTCGCCGCCGCGGCATCCGTCGTCGCACCCGCGTGCGCGTTCGCGAACGAGGCCACCGCCTCCTCGAGGCCCGGGTCCTCGCCGCGCGCGAGGCCGGCGTACTCGAGCACCACCGCGCCGTCGCGGCGGCGCACGGCCTTGACCCACATGCGGCGACGCGGCACGAAGAGCGACACGAGCAGGCCCGCGATGATGAGCACCGCGAACACGAGCACCCAGCCCTGCGACGGGTCGTCGTGGATGTCGAAGCTCGCGAACCGGCTGACGCTGTGCGAGTAGTCGCCCTCGGCGGCATCGGGGTCGCCACCTGCTTCGGCAGACACATCCTCGAAGGTGACGGACCCGAGGCCGTTCGGCAGCTCCACGGTCTCGCCCGGCATGAGCTCGATCGACTCGACGCCGGTCGCGCCGCCCGTGAGCTGCTCCATGCTCGACGGGTCGAGCGTGTACACGGAGGTCGGCTCGCCGCCGTCGATGCCGAGGTCGCCCTGGTAGACGTTCAGCGTCAGCACCGGGTAGATGAGGTCGGGGTAGTTCGACGTGAACGCCCCAGAGGCGAGCGTCTCCTGCGTCGGGTAGAAGAAGCCGACCATGCCGAGCTGCTCCTCGAGGCCGTCGGGCACCTTGACGACGCCGATCGACGTGAGGTTGGCGTCCTGCGGCAGGAACGGCACCGCGTCGGTGAACACGACCTCGCCCTGCGGGTCGCGCACCGTGATGGTGGGGGCATATCCGTTGCCGAGCAGGTAGACGTCGGTGCCGTGCACACGCAGCGGCTGGTTCACCTTGACGACGCCCGGCGTCGACTCGCCGCCCTGGGCCTGCACCGACACGTGCGCGGTGAAGTCGATCGGCTGTCCGATCGCGTCCTGGTTGCGCGTCTCGTACACGGCGTCGAGCTCCTCGAGCGAGAGCTTGTACGGGTCGAGGGTGCCGTCGTCGAAGAAGCGGCCCGGGTTGAACGAGTCGTACGCCGCGAGCGTGTTCACGAACGACTGGCCTTCGACGACCACGCGCTGTCCCGAGAAGCCGAAGCCGCCGCCGATGCCGACGGCCACCAGCACGCCGAGCAGCGCGGTGTGGAAGACGAGGTTGCCGGTCTCGCGCAGGTACCCGCGTTCGGCCGACACGGATGCCTCGCCGCGCAGGTCGTAGCGCTCGACCCGGTAGCCGGCGCGCTTCAGCTCGGCCGCCGCGCGGTCGACCGCGGCATCCGGCGTCTCACCCGTCGGCAGCGGCCGCTCGGTGAAGCCCGCGAGCCGCGAGAGTCGCACGGGCGTGCGCGGCGGGCGGGCGCGCAGCGCGTCGAAGTGGTGCTTCGTGCGCGGGATGACGCAGCCGATGAGCGACACGAAGAGCAGCAGGTACACGGCCGAGAACCACGCCGACGTGTACACGTCGAACATCTGGAACCGGTCGAGCACTGGCGCGAGGCCCGGGTTGTCGGCGAAGTACTGGGTCACGCCGTTCGGGTCGCTCGAGCGCTGCGGCACGAGCGAGCCGGGCACCGCGGCGATCGCGAGCAGCAGGAGCAGCAGCAGGGCCGTGCGCATGCTCGTGAGCTGCCGCCACGCGAAGCGCAGCCAGCCGACGAAGCCCAGTTTCGGCTGGGTGACGGATGCCGCGTCCGACGATTCGGCATCGCGCTGGGGGGCGTCGATGTGGTCGTCGGGCCGCGACAGCGCGTCGGGGTCAGATCGCGGGGACAAAGCCGGTGATCACCGCCTGCAGTTCGTACATCCAGATGGTCCAGAGGCCCGACACCATGAGCAGGCCGATCGCGATGAGCAGCGATCCGCCGATGATGTTGATGGTGCGGATGTGGCGGCGGAAGAACGCGAGCGAGCCCGTCACCCAGCCGAAGCCGAGCGCGACGAGCAGGAACGGGATGCCGAGGCCCAGGCAGTACGCGAGCCCGAGCAGCAGCGCACGGCCGGCCGACGCCGAGTCGGCGCTGAGCGTGAGCACGACCGCGAGGGTCGGGCCGATGCACGGGGTCCAGCCGAGGCCGAACACGATGCCGAGCAGCGGCGCCCCCGCGAGGCCCGTGGCCGGCCGCCACGACGGCTTGAAGGTGCGCTGCAGGAACGTGAACTGGCCGATGAACACGAGGCCCATGACGATGAGCACCACGCCGAGGGCCCGGGTGATCACGTCGCCGTAGGCGTTGAACCACGCTCCCGCGACGCCGGCGAGCAGGTTGAACGTGACGAACACGACCGTGAATCCGGCGATGAACAGCAGCACGCCGAGGATGAGCCGCCGACGGTTGCGTCGTTCTTCGGAGGCGACGGCCGAGGCATCCGTGAACCCGCCGAGGTAGCCGAGGTAGCCGGGCACCAGCGGCAGCACGCACGGCGAGAGAAACGAGACGAGCCCTGCGGCGAGCGCGATCGGCACGGCTGCGAGCAGCTGCCCGTTCAGCACGATGTCGCCGACGCCGCCCACGCTGCCGCCGCCCCTAGGCCTGCTCGGCCAGGAGGCCGTCGACGATCGACTCGAGGATCGACGCGTCGGTGAGCTGGCCGAGGATGCGCGCAGCGACCCGGCCCTCGCGGTCGAGCACGATCGTGGTCGGCACCGCGGCCGGGGGCACCGGACCGGCGAACGCGAGCTGCGCCGAGCCCGACTCGACGTCGAGGATCGACGGGTAGGTCACGCCGTACTTCTTCTCGAACGAGGCCGCGGTGCCCGCCTGGTCGCGCACGTTGACGCCCACGAAGGTCACGCCCGAGTCGGCGGTGTCGGCGTCGCTCGCGAAGCCCTGCGACACGTCCTCGAGGATCGGCGCCTCCACGCGGCACGGCGCGCAGCCGGCGTACCAGAAGTTCACGACCGTCACGTCGCCGAGCGTGTCGGCCGAGTCGAAGCTCGCGCCCTCGACCGTCTCGCCCGAGAACGCGATCGGCTCACCCCGCTGGTCGGCCGCGTACTCCGAAATGGTGCCGTCGCCGGCGATGTAGTTCTTGCCGCTGCCCTCGCGGTACTGGTCGGCGAGCGGGTCGCTCGTGCACCCCGTGAGCAGCAGGGCGGATGCCGCGGCGAACGCGGCGAGGATCGTGAGCCCGGCACGGGGCTGCATCCGGCGCCGCATCACACCGCCCCCACGTCGCTGGCGTTCGCGGAGAGGCGGCGGGCCGGGTCACGGTAGCCGACCTCGACGAAGGACGCGCCGCGGCGCTCGAACGTGGTGATGCTCGACAGCGCGCAGCGGCGTCGCCGGGGGTCGTGCGCCAGCGACTTGCCCGCGACCCGACGGTGCACCATCCAGATGGGCAGCTGGTGGCTCACGATCACGGCGTCCCCGCCGTCGGTCGCCCTCCAGGCGTCATCCATGGCGTGCAGCATGCGCCGGGCGATCGAGCCGAACGGCTCGCCCCAGCTCGGCTCCCACGGGTTCACGAGGAAGGCCCAGTTGCGGACGTCGCGCAGTGCGCTGTCTCGGCCGCTCATGCGCTTGCCCTCGAACCGGTTCTCGGGCTCGATCACCCGGTCGTCGAGGGCGGCCTCGAGCTCGAAGACGCGGCCGATCGGCTCCGCCGACTGCTGCGTGCGTTGCAGCGGGGAGGAGAGCAGGGCGCCGATCGCTCGGCCGCGCGAGGCGAGGTCGTCGGCGGCGAGCTGCGCCATCTCGTGGCCGAGGCTCGAGAGGCCGTAGCCGGGGAGTCGGCCGTAGAGCACGCCCTGGGGGTTGAACACCTCGCCATGGCGCACGAGATGGATCTGCTCGGCCGGCACGGTCTCCAGTCTAGAGAGAGGTTCCCTTTGAATCCGCCGAGGGTCGGGCCCTCGTGGGCCACCGCGCGGCCGTCGGGTCGACCGCCGCTCCGGCCGCCGTCTCACGCCTCGTCGGCGAGCGCCTCGAGCAGGTGCAGTGGCGGCACGAAGAAGGTCGCCCCGGTGACGGCGGTCGAGACGTCGAGGATGCGGTCGTGGAGGCCGGGCGGGTCGCCCAGGAACATCCGCTGCAGCATCCGCTCGATGACCCAGAGCCGACGCGAGTACCCGATGAAGTACGTGCCGAACTCACCGGCCGCGGGGCTGCCGAAGGGCATGTTGTCGCGCAGGATCTCGAGCTCGTTGCCCTCGTCGTCGGTGATCGTGGTGAGTGTCTTGTGCGCCCGCTGCGGCTCGGTGTCATCGAGCTCCAGGTTGTCGGCCTTGCGGCGGCCGATCACCGCCTCCTGCTGCTCGGTGGTCATCGCGTTCCACGCCGTGAGGTCGTGCAGGTACTTCTGCACGACCACGTAGCTGCCGCCCGCGAACGCCGGATCCTCGTCGCCGATGAGCGTCGCGTCGGCCATTCCCGCGCCGCTCGGGTTCGCGGTGCCGTCGACGAAGCCCAGCAGGTCGCGCGCGTCGAAGTAGCGGAACCCCTGCACCTCGTCGGCGACCGTCACCGCGCCGCCGAGCTGCTCGAGCAGGAGCCGCTCGAACTCGAAGCAGAGGTCCGCGCGATCGGCGCGGATGTGGAAGAGCAGGTCGCCCGGAGTCGAGGGGGCCGTATGCGCACCGCCCGTGATCGCCGTGAACGGCCGCAGCTCGGCGGGGCGCACCGTCTGCCCGAGACGCTGCCACGCCGACGCGCCGATGCCGACGACGCACGAGAGGTTCGCGGCCAGGTCGCGGAATCCGACCGTCTTGGCGAGGTCGTCGAGACCCGAGACCACGTCGCGGACGGTCGCCAGGTCGCCCGGCTCGAGGCCGATCACGACCGTGAGGAAGACCGCCGACTGCGACAGCGGCGCGTCGACCTTCTGGGCATCGATCGGAACCCTGCGGTCCGTGTCCTCCACCGGCGAACCCCCTCCCGCTGCGGCATCCGCTCGCTGCTCGCTGATGGTACCGGGAGGCGCGCGGAAACGCCCCGGTAGGATGGTCGATCGTGAACTCACGCACCTTGATCAAGAACCTCGCCGCGCTTCCCGACGGCCCCGTCACCGTCGCCGGATGGGTCGAGACCGTGCGCGATCAGAAGAAGGTGCAGTTCGTCATCCTGCGCGACGAGTCGGGGGCCGTGCAGCTCGTGAACCCCGCGACCCGCGAGCTCGACCCCGAGGGCGTGAGCGTCGGCGCGGCCGAGGCGCTCGCCACGACCGAGACGATCTCGGCGCTCTCGCACGGCTCGTTCATCACGGTCACCGGCGAGCTGAAGCACGACGAGCGCGTCAAGCTCGGCGGCATCGAGGTGAAGATCGGCTCGCTCGACGTGGTCGCCGAGGCGAACCCCGAGACGCCCATCGCGGCCGACTCCAGCCTCGACAAGCGCATGGACTGGCGCTTCCTCGACCTGCGCCACCCCAAGCAGCACCTGATCTTCCGCATCCAGACCACGTTCCTGCACGCGCTGCGCACCTACTGGGTCGAGCACGACTTCATCGAGATCCACACCCCGAAGCTCATGGCATCGGCGTCCGAGTCGCGCGCCGAGCTCTTCGAGGTCGACTACTTCGAGGGCAAGGCGTACCTCGCACAGAGCCCCCAGTTCTTCAAGCAGATGGCGCAGCCGGCCGGCTTCGGCAAGGTCTTCGAGGTGGGCCCCGCGTTCCGCGCCGACCCGTCGTTCACCTCGCGCCACGCCACCGAGTTCACGTCGGTCGACGCCGAGATGAGCTGGGTCGACTCGCACGAGGACGTCATGAAGATGCACGAGGAGCTCCTCGTGGCCGGCTTCGCCGCCGTCAAGGAGAAGCACGGCGCCGAGATCGCCGAGCTGTTCGGCATCGACCTGCAGGTGCCCACGACGCCGTTCCCCCGCATCCCGCTCGCCGAGGCGAAGCAGATCGTCGCCGACCGCGGCTACGTGATCCCCCGCACCGACGAGGACATGGACCCCGAGGGCGAGCGACAGATCTCCGCCTACGTCAAGGAGACGTACGGGCACGACTTCGTGTTCCTCACCGACTACGCGTCGAGCATCCGGCCGTTCTACCACATGCGCCGCGAGGGCGACCCGGGCATCACGAACTCGTACGACCTCATCTACAACGGCGTCGAGATCTCGACCGGGGCCCAGCGCGAGCACCGCATCGACGTGCTCGTCGAGCAGGCGAAGGAGAAGGGGCTCGACCCCGAGGAGCTCGAGTTCTACCTGGACTTCTTCCGCTACGGCGTGCCGCCGCACGGCGGCTTCGGCATGGGCCTCGCCCGCGTGCTGATGCTCATGCTCGAGGAGCACTCGATCCGCGAAACGACGTACCTCTTCCGCGGCCCGACGCGCCTGCTCCCCTAACGGGGCCTGCCCGCCCCGCCGGCCACCCCCGCCTTCCCGCCCCGCTCCCGCCCGCGCGCGGTGAGATGACGCAAATCGACCTTCGCGACCTCGGGAACGTCGATTCGCGTCACCTCGCGGCGTCTGGAACCCAGCCCGCGGCGAGCAGCGCCTCTCGGACGCGCTGCAATCGACGCGTTCGACGCGCTCCGCGGTGCGAGGCGTTGAAGCGGATGACGCGCCACCCGGCATGCGCGAGATCCTCGAGACGGTCGATGTCGCGGGCGTACTGGTGAGGGTCCTCACCGTGGTGCCGACCGTCGTACTCGACAATGACCCGATATCCGGCGTACACGAGGTCACCGATGGCGATCAGGTGCCCTGACGCGTCGAAGATGGGCACGTTCACCTGCGGCTCCGGCAGGCCGCATGCCGTCAGGTCCAGGCGCAGGTCGGTCTCCGCCGGAGAGTCAGTGCCGGGACGCACGAGTTCGAATGCGGCCCGAAGGGCACGCTGGCCCCGGTTGCCGGCATGACCGTCGACCGCCTCGCCCAACTCGACCAGAGTCGCGTGCGGATGCCGCCGGCGCACGAGCGCGTCGCCCACCTCCACGAGCCTCCGCACTGAGAGCTCACCACCGAGCTGGCACCAGGCGTCGACGGCCGAGACCACGCGTAGCCCTCCGACCTCGACGACCGCCGCGCCGCCGGGTCGGAGACGGTGACCCCTCACGCTGGCGGACCGCGGGATGCCGTGCGGCTGGAATGCCGAGACGTGGATCCTCCGGTCATCGCCGAGGGGAAGCGGCAGGCCGTGCAGGAGCGCGGCGGTGCGGTGGCTGAAGACTTCGCAGTCGCGCATCCTCTCGGCGTACGCACGACACAGCCGCTCCGTCGAGGCCGACGCGCTCCGCGGCATCCGCACCCCGTGGAAGGGTCGTTCGAGGTCGGACCCTCGAAGCCGTCCCTCGCCCACGTTCCACGCATGGGCATGGGCGACCGTGAACGGTGCGGCGGCGAGCGGGATCGGGAGAGCCTTGCGCGGGGGCATGCGGCAATCGTGCGACGAGAATCCGCGGCCGACGCACGGCGCCGACCGAAGTGTGGACGATCCGACGTCCCACAACGGGGGCCCGTTCGAGTCGCAACGATGGATGAGCGGCCGTGAAGTGACGCGAATCGACCTTCGCGAGTGGGACGAACGTCGATCTGCGTCATCTGGGCGAGGTGGATGGGTGCGGCGAGGGGGGCGGCGAGGCCGCCGCCCGCGCGAGCCGCGTAGGCTCTGAGGATGACGGTCGACACGACGCCGATGGTGCGCATCGAGGGCGGCACGTTCCGCATGGGCTCGGCCGAGTTCTACCCCGACGAGACGCCGGTGCACGAGCGCACCGTGGGTCCGTTCGAGATCGACCTGCACCCCGTCACGAACGAGCAGTTCGCGGCGTTCGTCGAGGCCACGGGCTACGTCACCGTCGCCGAGCGCCCGCTCGATCCGGCCGACTTCCCGGGCGTCGACCCCGACGGCCTCGTGCCGGGCGGGCTCGTCTTCATGCCGACCGAAGGTCCGGTCGACCTGCGCGACTGGCGCCAGTGGTGGCGCTGGGGCGAGGGCGCCAGCTGGCGGCATCCGTTCGGCGCCGGGTCATCCGTCGACGACCGGCCGACGCATCCGGTCGTGCAGGTGAGCCTCGAGGATGCCGCGGCCTACGCCGCCTGGGCGGGCAAGCGACTGCCCACCGAGGCGGAGTTCGAGTACGCGGCCCGCGGGGGCCTCGACGGCGCCCGGTTCGCCTGGGGCGACGACGAGCGGCCGGGCGGCGAGCTCATGGTGAACCAGTGGCAGGGGCACTTCCCCTACGAGAACACGGGCGCCGCGGGCTGGGTCGGCACGTCGCCGGTCATGACGTTCCCGGCGAACGGCTACGGCCTCTTCGACGTCACGGGCAACGTGTGGGAGTGGACCACCGACTTCTACGCGCCGCGGCACGAGGTGCCCGGGCAGGTGCCGGTCGAGGCCGGCACGCGCGAGAACCTGCTCGCCGCGGCATCCGCCGAGCCCGGCTCGCGCATCCCCCGCCGGGTGCTGAAGGGCGGCTCGCACCTGTGCTCGCCCGAGTACTGCCTGCGGTACCGCCCGGCGGCGCGATCGCCCCAGGCCGACGACACGGCGACGACCCACATCGGGTTCCGCTGCGTCCGCGACGCCAATTGAGGCAGGCGCAGCTCGCGGTCCGGCACGAAGCCCGTCAGTTCGACGGATGCCGCGACGCGACCGCATCGGCGAGCGTCGGGTACGACCGCCCCTCGGCTTCGAGCCCGGCGAACCAGCTCGTGCGCCGCGCCACCGCCGCCCCCGCCTCGGGCACCGCGGCGACGCGCAGCTCGATCCCGAGCGCGGCGAGCTCCCGATCGAGGTCGGCGAGGGTGTCGAGCACGGTGATCGAGGTCACCGACATGCGCGTGAGCTCGAGTGCGAGCGCCCGCACACCGGGATGCGCCCGGGCCGCATCGAGCACGGCGTTCTCGTTCGCGAGCACGTTCGCCGTGTAGAGCGGCCCGAGCAGCCGGACGGGCAGCACATCGCCGACGGCCTCGCCCACGTCGACACGCAGGCGGTTGAGCTCGCGGAGCACCGCGCCGAACGTCGCCAGGATGCCGACGAGCACCGCGAGCAGCAGCCCGGCCGTGAGCCCGACGAACGCGGTGACCGTCGTGATCCAGAAGTCGGTGCGACTGATGCGCCAGAACCGGATCAGGGCGCGCACGTCGATGAGCCCGATCACGGCCACGAACACCAACGCCGCCAGCGTGGCCTGCGGCAGGAGGCTCAGCACCGGGCCGAGGAAGAGCGCCACGAGCACCGCGAGCACCACGGTGACGAGCGTCGAGAGCTGCGTGCGCGCACCGGCGCCCTGGTTGACGGCGCTCTGCGAGAACCCGCCCGCCGCCGGCAGCACCTGGAAGAACGAGCCGAGGGTGTTGGCCGCGCCGGTCGCGAACAGTTCCTGGTTGCTGTCGACCTGCGGCTCGCCGGGCCGACGGATGCCGCGGGCCACCGCCGCGGACTCAAGGAACGCCATGATCGCGATCGCCAGCGCCCCGGGCAGGAGCGCGCCGAGGTTCGCGAACGAGGGCAGCTCGGGCGCGGGGAAACCCTGCGGCACCGGGGCGATGAGTTCGACGCCGGCCTCCTCGATACCAGCGAACGCCACGAGCAGGATGCCCCCGACGACCACGATCAGCGGCCCGGGCACGCGCGGCACCCACCGCTTCAGCACGAACAGCACCGCGATCGACGCGACCGACAGCGCGATGGTCGCCGCATTCGCCCCGGGCAGCGCCTCGCCCACCGCGATGAGCGAGCGGATGAAGCCGTGCCCCGAGTAGTTCTCGGTCTCGCCGAGGAGCTTCGGCAGCTGCCCCACGGCGACGGTCGCACCGACGCCGACCTGGATGCCCACGATCGTCGCCTTCGAGATGTTCTCGACCAGCGACCCCAGCTTCGCGAGCCGGGCGGCGAGCAGGATGAGGCCGACGATGAGCGTGAGCGTGATGAGGTCGGGGATGGGGTCGTCGGACCCCGCGGCGACACCGGCCGACACGAGCGTCGTCGCCGTGAGGGTGGCGATCGTCGAGGTCGTCGACACGCTCATCGCCCGGGACCCACCGAGCATCGCGTAGACCAGCATGGGCACCATGCACGTGTAGAGCCCGGTCTGCACGGGCAGGTTCGCGATGGTGGCGTACGCCATCGCCTGCGGGATCACGACCGCTCCGGCGGAGAGGCCCGCGAGCAGGTCGCGCCAGAGCCAGTCTCGCCGGTACCCGGCGAGGGTCGGGAACAGGAGCCGCGAGCGCCGGCTCGCGGCATCCGTCGTCATGTCATCCCGCGTCCGCGAAGACGCTCGACCAGTCCTGCTTGACGCTCACGACGGTGAAGCCGCGTTCGGATGCCGCGGCGAGCGCCTTCTGCGCACCTTGGTCGTAGGGCGCGTCACCTCGACCCGTGTCGTCGTCGTGGTGCACGAGCAGGGCGAGCCCCACCGCCCCCTGGTGCACGAAGTCGAGCATCGGGACGTCGCCGTTCGAGTTGCCCGCGGCCAGCAGGGGGCGCCGGCCGATGCGGCTCCAGATGCGGATGGGCTTCTCGTCGCCGTCGTCCATGAAGTCGAAGGCATCGGTGTAGCGGACCTGCGCCTCCTCGTCGTCGTAGCGGAGCCCGAGCGCCGAGCCGATCACCCGCTCGGGCGGGATGCCGTAGTAGTCCTCGCTCATGGGCCGCATGAAGTCGCGGTCGCCGCCCGAGACGATGTAGCAGGTGAAGCCGTTGGCCTCGAGATGGCGCATGAGCTCCACCATCGGGGCATACACGGCATTGCGGTACGCGCGCTGCAGGGTGAGGTGCTTGGCCGTGCGGTAGAACTCGGCGACCGAACTCGCGTACTGCTCGACGCTCATGCCGTCGGTGAGCCGCACGATGGCGCCGATCAGGGTCTCGATGTCGGACTCGTCGCCGTCGTAGTGCTTGTCGATGGCGGCGCCGAGCCACGCGAGGTCGCCGCTCACGGCGGCCTTGTAGGGCTGGTGCTCGGCGAGCGACGGATCGGCCTCGGCGGCGGCCCGCCACTGCTGCACGATGTAGTGCAGCTGGGTGGGCATGGGCTTCTCGGTCCAGAGCGTGCCGTCGTTGTCGAAGACCGCGACCCGCTGCTCCTCGGGCACGGCGTCGGGGCCCTCGGTGACGGATGCCACGAACTCGAGGATCGCGTCGCGGGTCGGTCCGTCGGCCCACGACGGCAGCACCGCCGACGCCTCCACCGGCGTGCTCATTGCCGGGTCATCGCGATCTGCATCTGGTGCTCGGGATCGATGAGGTGGTCGTGGCTGTCGTCCCCCACGTCGATGCGCACCCACGAGATGCTGCCCGTGAACGCGTTGCCGGACGCGCCGTAGTCAGCGGTAACGGGCGACGCGGCATCCGCTCCGACATCCACCGTCTCGTCCATGGAGAAGAAGAACGGGAGCGTGCGTGACACTCGTCCCTCGCCGAGCTTCGCCTCACCGTCGTAGAGGGTCACCTCGCCGCCCTTGCCGAGGCCCCCGCCGTCGTACGCGAAATGCACGCGGAGCTCGTGCCCACCCGGCTCGAGCACGGCCTCGGAGGTGGTGTAGTCGGTCGCGATGCCCATGACGTTGTAGGCGAAGCGCAGCGTTCCCTCGTGCAGGTAGATGCTCCACCCGCCGTATGCACCGCCCTGGGCGATGATCACGCCCGCCGCGGCGGACTCGGGCAGCGTCACCTTCGCCGTCACGGTGAACGACTTGTTCTTGATGTTGATGACCGAGTTCTCGCTCAGGCGCTTCATACCGGAGTAGAGGGTCTGCGACGTCCCCTTCACGAGCGCGGGGCGGCCGGCGATCTCCTCGTTGAAGCGCTCCGCGGAGCGGATGTCCATCGGCAGCACGTTGAAGCGCGCGGCCTGGATCAGGAAGAGCCGCTGGAGTTCGGCGAGCTTCGCCGGCTCCGCGGCGGCGAGGTCGTTCGACTGGGTCCAGTCCTCCTCGACGTTGTAGAGCTCCCACACGTCGTCGTCGAGGCCGTGGCTCGACCCGAGCCACGGGTCCTTGTGCTTGGCGACCGCGGTCCAGCCCTTGTGGAAGATGGCGCGGTTGCCGAGCATCTCGAAGTACTGGGTGGTGTGCACCTCGTCGGCGTCAGAGGATTCGAAGGTGGAGTTCATCGGCGTGCCCTCGTAGGGACGCTGGGTGACGCCGTGCACGGTCGACGGCTCGGGGATGCCCGCCGCCTCGAGCACGGTCGGCGCCACGTCGATCACGTGCGCGAACTGGTCGCGGATCTCCCCGCGGGCAGCGATGCCGTTCGGCCACGACACGATCGTGCCGTTGCGGGTGCCGCCCCAGTGGCTCGCGACCTGCTTGGTCCACTGATAGGGCGTGTCCATGGCGTGCGCCCAGCCGATCGCGTAGTGGTTGTACGAGCGCGGGGTGCCGAGGTCGTCCTTGTGCTCGATGAGGTAGGCGTCGTCCTCGAGCTCGTTCATGTGGTTGATCGTGAACGCCTCATTGGTCGTGCCCTTCATGGTGCCCTCGGCGGATGCCCCGTTGTCGCCGATGATCACGTACACGAGCGTGTCGCCGAGCACGTCGAGCTCCTCGAGGGCGTCGAGGAGCTCGCCGACGTAGTGATCGGCGTACTCGAGGTAGCCGGCGTAGACCTCCATCTCGCGGGCGAGCACGGGGTGCAGGTCGGGGCTCATCTCGTCCCACGCGGGAATGCCGGGGCTGCGCTCGGTGAGCACCGCGTCCTGTGGGATGACGCCAAGCTCCTTCTGCCGCGCGAACGTCTCCTCGCGTACGGCGTCCCAACCCTGGTCGAACTTTCCCGCGTACTTGTCGGCCCACTCGACGGGCACATGGTGCGGCGCGTGGGTCGCGCCGGGGGCGAAGTAGGTGAAGAAGGGCTTGTCGGGGGCGAGCGCCTTCTGTTGCCTGGTCCAGTCGATCGCCTTCTGCGTCATGTCGGCCATGAAGTGGTAGCCCTCTTCAGGAGTGCCCCAGGGCTCGACGGGCGTCGTGCCCTCGTAGATCGCGGGGTACCACTGGTTGGTCTCGCCGCCGATGAAGCCGTAGAAGTACTCGAAGCCGCCGCCGGGGCTCGGCCATTGGTCGAACGGGCCCACCGCGCTCGACTGCCAGACGGGCACCTCGTGGCACTTGCCGAACTGGGCGGTGCTGTAGCCGTTGAGCTTCAGGGTCTCGGCGAGTGGCGCGCAGTTGTTGGGGCGCAGCGAGTTGTAGCCGGGCGCGCTCGTGGCGATCTCTGTGATGCCGCCCATGCCGACGGTGTGGTGGTTGCGGCCGGAGAGCAGGGCGGCACGTGTCGGCGAGCAGAGCGCCGTCGTGTGGAAGCGGGTGTACTTCAGCCCCTGCGCGGCGACTCGCTCGAAGTTCGGCGTGTGCACTGGGCCGCCGAAGGCGCTCGACGCGCCGAAACCCGTGTCGTCGATGAGCACGACGAGCACGTTCGGCGCTCCCTCGGGTGGCAGCAGTCGCTCGATCGGCGGGTAGTGCGTGTCGGGGTCGGTCGCGTCGTACGTCACCGTGCCGGTGTAGGCAAGATCGGGGATGGGCAATGCCCCGCGCTGGAGTTCGCTACTGGTGCCGTTTCCCTTGAATTCGCGTGCCACGTGCCGAACCCCTCCCCCGAGCGCCGTCGACCGCCGGCGTCGGCGGTTCGCCTTCCACGCTGTCATGCGGCATCCGGCAAGGCAAGGGAGGAATGGCGAGCGAGCCTCAGCTTGCCTCGGGCACGCGCGGCTCCTGCGGCAGGTCGCGCACCGCCGGGCCCTCGATGCGGCGACCGGATGCCTCGAAGCGCGAGCCGTGCAGCGGGCAGTCCCAACTCATCTCGGCGTCGTTCCACTGCAGCACCCCGCCGAGGTGCGTGCACACGGCGCGCACCGCGCAGGTGCGGCCCTCCACCGTCGAGATCCCGTACGGCACGCCAGCGCGGGACACGACGACGCCCTGGCGCTCGGCCGGCGCCTCAGCCGGAGCGGGATGCAGCGCCGCGCCGCCCCAGCCCACGGCGATCCAGCTCGCCACCCGCGCCCCCTCGGCGGCGCCGCGAGCGAGGTCGGACGGCATCGTCGCCCGGGTACCGAGCACGCGCATCCAAGGGCGGCGATCCCGCCACGGCACGCCGAGGATCTCCTCGGAGATCCGGATGCCGGCCGCCGCGCCGTTCGCGAGCCCCCACTTGGCGTAGCCCGTCGCGAGCCACACGCGGCCGAAGCCCCGCGGCATCCGCCCGACGAAGGGCACGAGGTTCGCCGACTGGTAGTCCTGCGCCGCCCACCGGTGCGTGAGCTCGGCGCCCGGGAAGTGCCGCCCGGTCCATGCGACGAGGTCGCGCACGCGGGCCTCGGTCGACGGGGCACGGCCCACCGGGTGCCCGTTGCCGCCGACGAGGAGCAGCGGCGTCGCGTCGACGCCGCCGCCGACGTCGGGTGTCGTGCGGATCGACCGAGTCGGGTCGTCGACCGAGATGAAGAGCCCGGGCGGCGGGGCCTCCCCGACGCGATACGACGTGAGGTGCGAGCGCAAGGCGCTCGTCTTCGCGAAGTAGAGCCCGCGCGTCATGGTGGGAGCGCCCGTGGCGATGACCGCGGCATCCGCTCGCACGGTGCCGTGCGGTGTACGGAGTTGCACGGGCTTCGACGCGTCGACGTGCTGGACGCGCATCCCCTCGAGCAGCACGCCGCCCTCGGCCACGAACGCGCGGGCCATCGCCTGGGCGAGGGCGTACGGGTCGAGCCCGAGCTGCCCCGGCAGGGCGACGGCGCCCGCGAAGGGGAAGGGCAGCTCCGGCAGCCCGCCGACGCGTTCGACCGGCAGCCCGGCCTCGGCGGCCGCCTCGAACTCGCGGTCGACCGTACGGAGTCCCTCGTCGGAGACCGCGTAGCTGTAGGCGGTCTCCTCGGACACGGGCACTCCGTGCTGCGCGGCGAACTCGGCGATCCAGTGCAGGCCGTCGAGGTTCGCGTCGGCGTACGCCCGAACGACGCGCGCCGAGTGCGCCGCCCGGATGCGCTGCAGCATCGCCGACTGCAGCACGCTCACCTTGCCCGTATTGCCGCCCGTCGCGAGCGCCGCGACGTGGTCGGCCTCGAGCACGACGACGTTCGCACCCGTGCGGCGGAGCATCAGCGCCGTGGAGAGGCCGGTGATGCCCGCGCCGACGACGGCGACGTCGAAGCGGTCGCGGGGAGGCGGGGCGCCGTCGGATCGCGGGAGCGCGGGCTCCGGCCCGAGCTCGTCGGCCACGGCCTGTGCTGCCCACAGCGACGTCATGCGACCAGTCAACGCCCACGGACGATGGAGCGCAACGACGCGGTCAGCGCGCGAGCAGCGCCGTCTTCAGTCGCACCGGGTCCACGCGCCAGTAATCGTGCACCTCGCCGTCGATGAGGAGCACGGGGATCTCCTCGGCGTACTGCTGCGCGAGCACGGCGTCGTCGAGGATGGATCGCTCCTCGAGCGACATGCGGCTCGCGGCATCCGTCGCCTGGATCTCGGCCAGCACCGACTGCACGACCACGCGCGCGTCGTCGCACAGGTGGCAGCCGGGCTTGCCGATGAGGGTGAGTCGGATGTCGCGGGTCACATGTTCCAGCCTACGCACGCGGCGCGGAGGATCGTCGACGAGTGGTCGACGAGGAAAGCGAAAACGCCAGGCCGCCTGGCCTGGCGCTCTGCCGGTCGTGCGAAGGACGACTACTTCTTGTTGCGACGCTGGTGACGCGTCTTGCGAAGCAGCTTGCGGTGCTTCTTCTTCGCCATGCGCTTGCGGCGCTTCTTGATGACGGAACCCATCGAAACCTCACAGAAAAGATCGAGACGGCCGCGCGTGCCGCAGCCAGAGGCGGGAAAGCCTCGCGCTAGTCTAGCCGATCCGGCGGGTGCGCCCGTCCGCACCCGTTCCATCCGGCTTCGCGGCATGCATTAGCGTCGAGGAATGCGCGCCCACGACGTCGTCATCCGCACCACGACCGAAGACGACTGGGCCTCCGTCCGCACGCTGCGCCTCGAGATGCTGCGCGACTACCCGCTCGCCTTCGGCGAGACCCTCGAGCACGCCGAGCAGGTCGACGAGGCCGGCTGGCGCCTGCGCGCGGCACGCGGCACGACCGGCGGGCAGACGTCGATCGTCGCCATCGACGGCGACCGCTGGGTGGGGCACATGGGCGGCTACATCCCGAGGGGCTCCACCGGGCCGCTGCTCGTCGGCGTCTACGTCGCCCCCGACTACCGGGGCGATGCGATCGGGGTCACCCGGCTGCTGCTCGAGGCGGTCGAGGACTGGGCGCGCGATCACGGCGACACCCTGCGGCTCGAGGTGCACGAGGACAACCCCCGCGCACGACGCTTCTACGAGAAGCTCGGGTTCACGCTCACCGGGCGCAGCCGCGAGTACGAGCTGGCGCCGGGCGGGCTCGAGCTTGAGATGATCAAGCCGTTGCGCTGACGGCTACTTGCGCTTCTTCGGCCCGACGACCGAGGTGACCTTCTGGGCGGTCTCGGCGAACGCCTTGCCGATGGCCGAGGCGAGGGCGAGCTGGTCGTGGTTGAGCGAGGCGGCATCTTCGGAGTCGACACCGGCGAGGGTCGCGGCATCCGCTGCGGCATCGGATGACACGAACGGAATGAGCCAGTCCTCCAGCACCTCGAGGGGGCCACGGTCGAGGTGGTAGTACCGGTGCTGGCCCTCCTCGCGCACGCCCACGAGACCCGCCTCGCGAAGCACCTTGAGGTGCTTGGAGACGGTGGGCTGGCTGAGGCCGAGGGTCGAGACGATCTCGGACACGCTGATCTCGCCGCCGGACGCGGGAACCGACGTCTCACGCTCGAGGAGGACCGCGAGGATGTCGCGTCGGGTCGTGTCCGCCACCACGTCGAAGATGTCCGCCATGCGTCAAGGCTAGTCATTCCCGGCGGGGAGTACCATGACTCACGCGTTGTCAGACGGTGGCGTGAGGGGGTCCGATGACGGCACAGCCGTTCCGCCGGCGCGGTGTGCCGTCGCGCTCGTGGATCGGCCGGTCGCGGGATGCGGTCGACGCGTTGGTGCGCAACTCGCCCTCGCGATTCGCGATCCTGATCTTCGCCGGCCTGGTGCTGCTGTTCACCCTCCTCTTCTCGCTGCCGATCGCGCGGGCCGGGGAAGGATCGGGCACGCCGCTGTACGACGCGCTGTTCACGGCGGTCTCGGTGATCTGCGTGACCGGTCTCGCGACCGTCGACATGGCGACGCACTGGTCACCCTTCGGCAACGCCCTCGTCTTCATCGGCGTGAACATCGGCGGCATCGGCGTGCTGACGCTGGCCTCCATCCTCGGCCTCGTCATCTCCCGCCGGCTGGGCCTGCGGGCCAAGCTCATCGCCGCCAGCGACTCCAACCCGTCGCGCATCCACGTCGGCCCGGTCTCGGAGCGCCAGGCGGTGCGGCTCGGCGAGGTCGGCGGCCTGCTCGTCACGGTCGCGATCAGCGCCCTCGTCATCGAGGTCGTGATCGCCCTCGCCATGATCCCGAGCTTCCTCGCCGTCGGATACGATCCGCTGCTCTCGGTCTGGTACGCCTTCTACTACTCCGCGATGGCCTTCACGAACACGGGGTTCAGCCCGAATCCGGGTGGTCTCGAACCGTTCCAGCATGACTTCTGGATGCTGTCGATGATGATGATCGGCGTCTTCCTCGGGAGCCTCGGTTTCCCCGTCATCTTCGCCCTGGCGAGGTCCTGGCGGCAGCCGCGCAAGTGGAGCGTCCACGTGAAGCTCACGCTCACGACCACCCTCATCCTCTTCGTGCTCGGTGCCGCGGCGTTCCTCCTCCTCGAGTTCAACAACCCGAAGACCTACGGGCGGCTCGACGCGGGCACCACCATCTTCGAGTCGCTCTTCATGTCGATGATGACCCGCTCGGGCGGGTTCGCGACCATCGACATGGCCGACCTCAACGGGTCGAGCCTGCTCGTGACCGACATGCTCATGTTCGTCGGCGGCGGGTCGGCGTCGACGGCCGGCGGCATCAAGGTGACGACCCTCGCGGTGCTGTTCCTCGCGGCGTTCGCCGAGGCGCGGGGCGCGCCGGCGATGGAGGCGTTCGGGCGGCGCATCCCGCGCGACATCCTGCGACTGGCGGTGAGCGTCGTGCTGTGGGGCGCCACCATCGTCGCGGTCTCCTCGATCACGATCACGCAGATCACGAAGCAGCCGCTCGACTTCGTGCTCTTCGACGTCATCTCCGCGTTCGCGACGTGCGGCCTGTCGACCGGCCTGACCGCCGAGCTTCCGCCCTCGGCGGTGTACGTCATGGCCGCCACGATGTTCATGGGGCGGGTTGGTACAGTGACACTCGCCGCGGCGCTGGCGGCCAGCCAACGCCGGCAGTTGTATCGCCGTCCGGAAGAGAGGCCCATCGTTGGTTGATCGGATCAGACACGACGCCCCGGTGCTCGTGATCGGCCTCGGCCGGTTCGGCGCCGCCACCGCAGGGCAGCTCGACCGGCTCGGTCGCGAGGTGCTCGCCGTCGACGACGACGAGGGCCTGGTGCAGAAGTGGGCCGAGCGGGTGACCCACGCGGTCGTCGCCGACGCCCGCAACATCGACGCCCTGCGCCAGATCGGCGCCCAGGACTTCTCGACGGCGGTCTGCGCGGTCGGCTCCTCGATCGAGGCGTCCGTGCTCATCACGGCGAACCTCGTCGACCTGAAGGTCCCGCAGATCTGGGCGAAGGCCATCTCGACCTCGCACGGCAAGATCCTCGAGCGCATCGGCGCGAATCACGTCATCTACCCCGAGCGCGAGGCCGGCGAGCGCACGGCGCACCTGGTCAGCGGGCGCATGCTCGACTTCATCGAGTTCGACGACGACTTCGCCCTCGTGAAGATGTATCCGCCCAAGCCGATCCGCGGCAAGAACCTCACCGATTCGGGCGTGCGCTCGCGTCACAACGTCACCGTCGTGGGCGTCAAGAGCCCCGGCAAGCCGTTCACGTATGCCACCCAGGACACGGTCGTGTCCAACCACGATCTCATCATCGTGTCGGGCACCGAGGGCGACATCGAGAAGTTCGCAGCGCTCGAATAGCGAGCGGATGCCGCGGCCGACGGTGCCCGGCCGCGAGCGTCGCGTCATCCGCTGTTTCGAGTATTCACAAGATTGTGAATCGGGCGTAGCATCGCGATCATGACCACTGTGATCAGCGCCCGCGGCCTCCAGAAGCGGTTCGGGCGCACCATCGCCCTCGACGGACTCGACCTGTCGGTCGAGGCCGGCGAGGTGCACGGATTCCTCGGCCCGAACGGGGCCGGCAAGACCACCACCCTGCGCATCCTGCTCGGGCTGGCGCGCGCATCCGGCGGCGAGGCGACGCTCTTCGGTCGCGACCCGTGGACCGACGCCGCCGAACTGCACCGCCGCATCGCCTACGTGCCGGGCGACGTCTCGATCTGGCCGAACTTCACCGGCGGCGAGGCGATCGACCTGCTCAGCCGGCTGCGCGGCGGCACGGGCGACAAGGCCGCGTACCTCGCGCGCCGGGAGCGGCTCTGCGAGGCGTTCCAGTTCGACCCGCGCAAGAAGGGGCGCTCGTACTCGAAGGGCAATCGGCAGAAGGTCGCGCTCATCGCCGCCTTCGCCACTCCTGCCGAGCTCTACCTCTTCGACGAGCCGACCAGCGGCCTCGACCCGCTCATGGAGCAGATGTTCAACCGCGAGGTCGACCGCATCGCCGACGAGGGGTCGACCGTGCTGCTCTCGAGCCACATCCTCTCCGAGGTCGAGGCGCTCTGCGACCGCGTGAGCATCATCCGCGCGGGGAAGACCGTCGAGAGCGGCACCCTCGCCGAGCTCCGCCACCTCACGCGCACCGAGATCTCCTTCGCCCACGACCCGGCGCGAGAGGCCGCGGTCACGGCGATCCCGGGCGTCCACGACCTCGTCATCGACAGCGGGAGGGTGCGGTTCACCGTCGACAGCGACCACGTGGCGGGAGTCCTGCCCGAGCTCGCGCGCATCGAGGTGCAGGGACTGACCGTCGCCCCGCCCTCCCTCGAGGACCTCTTCCTGCGCCACTACGGCGAAGAGCTCACCCCAGCCGGAGCCGAGGCCCGCGCGTGACCCCGTTCCTCGTGCTGCTGCGGCAGCGCATCCGCCGCGACCGGCTGCAGCTCGCGCTGTGGATCCTCGGCACCGCGCTGCTCGCCTACGCCTCCGTCTCGGCGGTGTACGACACCTACGGCGAGGAGCAGGACCGACGCGAGATCCTCGGCGTCGCCATCGCCAGCCGCACGATCCTCATCTTCCGCGGCACGCCCAACGGCATCAGCGACGGCGCGTTCGCGTTCTTCCTGCTGTTCGCGTGGCTGGCCCTCATGGGCGGTCTCATGAGCACGTTCCTCGCGGTGCGCCACACCAGGCAGGAGGAGGAGCAGGGCCGCGCCGAGTCGGTCGCGGCGACGCCCGCGGGCCGCATCCTGCCCACGACCGCCACGGTGGTGCACGGCGTGCTCGCCAACATCGTGCTCGGCCTGTTCATCGCCCTCGCGCTCATGGCGAACGGCCTCGAGCCCGTCGGTTCGTTCGTGTGGGGCGCGGCCATCGCCGTGTCGGGCTTCGCGTTCCTCGCATTCGGGTTGTTCGCCGCCCAGCTGTTCCGCACGTCGCGCGGCGCGAACGGGATCTCGGTCGCCTTCGTGCTCGTGGCCTACCTGCTGCGTGGCATCGGGGATGCGGCGGGCACGCCGTCGGAGGACCTGCTGCATGTGACCCCGGCCTGGCCGAGCTGGCTCTCTCCCATGGGCTACGGCCAGTTCACGGGCGCCTACGTCGAGAACGACCTGACCCCGCTGCTCATCCCGCTCGCCTTCGCGGCGGTGCTGATCGGCGTCGTCTACGGCCTGCAGTCCGTGCGGGACCAGGGCGCGAGCCTCCTCGCCGGACGCGCCGGCCGCGCGACCGCGGGCCCGGTTCTCTCGAGCTCGTTCGGGCTCGCATGGCGGCTCAACACGTCGATCCTCCTCTCGTGGACGGCGGGCGCCGTGGCGACGGGGCTGCTCGCGACATCGCTCTCGTCGGTGATCAACCAGGCCGCGACCGACACGCCCGCGGTGCTCGAGACGCTCCGGCGCGCGATCGGCAGCGACGCCTCGATCGAGGAGGCGTTCGTCGCCGTGTTCTACGGCATCGTCGGCGTGCTGGCCGCGTGCTGTGCCGTGCAGGTGGGCATCCGGGCGCGGCAGGAGGAGGCCCACGGCACCGCCGAGCTCATCCTCGGCACGCCCGTCCCGCGCATCCGCTGGCTGCTCGAGTACTGGGTCGTCGGCACGATCGTCATCGTCATCGTGCTCGCTGCGGCGGCCCTCGCGGGCATCGCCGGCGCCGGCGCGGCATCCGATCCCGAGTCGCTCGTGCCGAACGTGCTCGAAGCGGCGGCGGCGCAACTGCCGGCCTGCCTCGTGTTCCTCGGGCTCACCCTGCTCGTGTTCGCGTTCCTGCCGCGCGCGACGATCTCCGTCGGCTGGATCGCGGTCGGCGTGGCGGCGATCCTCGGCACCTTCGGCCCCATCCTGCAGTTCCCCGAGTGGGCCGTCGACCTCTCGCCGTTCGCCCACTCGCCGGTTCCGGCGGGCGGGGAGACCGACTGGTCGGGTGGCATCTGGATGCTGGCGATCGGGCTCGCCGCCGGTGCGGTCGCCGTGCTCGCCATGCGCCGCCGCGAGCTCGCGAGCGGCGGATGAGAGCGAGCGGCGGATGAGAGACTGAGCGGATGCCACGCGACGAGCAGGGCCTGAAGGCCGCGGTCGACCAGTCGGCCGCGGTCCTCACCGCGGCGGGCTTCCCCCGGATGCCGGCCCGCGTGCTCATGGCGCTCGTGGTCGCCGACCGCGGCGGCCTCACCGCGAGCGAGCTGGGCGAGCAGCTCGGCGTGAGCGCGGCCGCGATCTCGGGCGCGGTCCGGTACCTCGAGCAGATCGGCATCCTCCACCGGCTCCCCCAGCCCGGCAGCCGGCGCGACAAGTGGGAGTTCCTCGACGACGCCTGGTACACGGCGCTCATGGCGAAGAGCCCGATCTACGGCGTGATCGCCGACCTCGGCGACCGCGCCGCCGACGCCATCGGCGACGAGACGGCCGCCGGTGCCGTGCGGGCCCGCGAGATGGCGCGGTTCTACCGCTTCGTCGACATGCGCATGCCCGACCTCATGCGCGAGTGGGAGACGCTGCGCGGCGAGCCCGCGGCGGAATCTGGATGAGGACGCTCAGCCGGCGAGCATGAGCACGAGGTTCACGAGCCCGGCGACGGAGGCGATCGCGAGCAGGACGAACCCGAGCCAGCGCGTCACCCGCCGGCCCACCGGCGGCTCGTGCAGGCGGAGCCGGTCGGGCTCCCGCTCGCGATAATAGGCGGGCTCCTCTTCGAGGTTCCGGACGTGCACGCGCTCCTCGTCGCTCAGGCGACGCTGGTGGAAGGCGCCCTCCGCGAACCAGCGCACGGTCGACCCGTGCTCCTGGTCGATGACGACCGCGTCGGTGCGCAGCCACCTGCCATCGGCGAGCCGGATGAGCAGGGCCAGCAGGAGGCACACGAGCGCGCCCGCAAGGGCGATCCACCCGATCACCTCGGTGACGACCGAGATGACCTCCGATGCTTCCATGCGATCACGGTATCGGACGGCGAGCGCGCCGCCCGACCCCGCCGCCGTCACGCGCCCAGCGCGGCGTGAGCAAGACGTTCGGATCGGGCGGCCGGCCGTTAGGAAGCCGTGAGGACCGGCGCCGCGACATCCGCCGCGGTGTTGCATCGGATGCGCAGTCGAACCTGCCCGCCCACCGCGTTCGCGGCCGGCGGTCATCGCATTCCCTGGAGTCCTCGTGCTCGATCTGATCTACGCCATCGCGATCATCGCGGTGTTCGTCGTCGTGGGCCTCATCGCGAAGGGGGTCGAGAAGCTGTGATCGTCTTCGAGCTGCTCGCCGCCGCGTTGGGTGTCGCCGCCGTGGTGTACCTCGTGTACGCCCTCATCAAGCCCGAGCGGTTCTGATGGACGTCCTGTTCGCCGTCCTGCAGGCGGCCACCCTCGCCCTGATCCTCGCACTCGTGTACCGCCCGCTCGGCGACTACATGGCGCACCTCTACACCACGACGAAGGACTGGAAGGTCGAACGCGGCGTGTACCGCCTGGTCGGCGTCGACCCCCGCTCCGAGCAGTCGTGGCCGGCCTACCTTCGCGGCGTGCTCGCCTTCTCGGTGGTCGGCGTGTTCTTCGTCTACATCCTGCAGCGCGCGCAGGCCGTGCTGCCGTACTCGCTCGGGCTCCCGGCGGTTCCCGAGGGGCTGTCGTTCAACACGGCGGCGTCGTTCGTGACGAACACCAACTGGCAGTCGTACTCGCCCGAGCTCACGATGGGCTACACGGTGCAGCTCGCGGGCCTGGCCGTGCAGAACTTCGTGTCGGCGGCCGTCGGCATCGCCGTCGCGATCGCCCTGGTGCGCGGCTTCGCCCGTCGCAGGTCGGGCACGATCGGCAACTTCTGGGTCGACCTGTTCCGTGGATCGTTCCGGCTGCTCCTGCCTCTGGCCGCGCTCAGCGCGATCGTGCTCATCATCGGCGGAGTGGTGCAGAACTTCAACGGCTTCACCGAGCTCACGACGCTAGCTGGCAACACGCAGCACCTGCCCGGCGGCCCGGTCGCCTCGCAGGAGGCGATCAAGGAGCTCGGCACGAACGGCGGCGGATTCTTCAACACGAACTCCGCGCACCCGTTCGAGAACCCGACGTCCTGGACGAACCTCTTCGAGATCGTGCTCATGCTGGCGATCCCGTTCGCCCTCCCCCGCACGTTCGGCAAGATGGTCGGCAGCAACAAGCAGGGCTACGCGATCCTCGCGACCATGGCGTCGCTGTTCGTCATCTCGCTCGTGGCGCTGACGCTGCTCGAGGCCAACGGAGCCGGCACTGCCCCGCAGCTCGCCGGCGGCGCGATGGAGGGCAAGGAGCAGCGCTACGGCATCTACGCCTCGACGCTCTTCGGCACGACCTCCACGCTCACCTCGACGGGTGCCGTGAACTCGATGCACGACTCGTTCACCGCCCTCGGCGGCATGCTGCCGATGCTCAACATGATGCTCGGCGAGGTCGCCCCCGGCGGTGTCGGATCCGGCCTCTACGGCATGCTCGTGCTCGCGGTCATCGCGGTGTTCATCGCCGGACTCCTCGTGGGCCGCACGCCGGAGTACCTCGGCAAGAAGCTCGGCCCGCGCGAGATCAAGCTCGCGAGCCTGTACATCCTCGTGACGCCGATCCTCGTGCTCGCCGGCACCGCCCTGAGCTTCGCCATCCCGGGCGTTCGCGAGGACGTCGAATCGGTCTCGATCTGGAACCCGGGCATCCACGGCATGTCCGAAGTCCTCTATGCCTTCACGTCGGCGTCGAACAACAACGGCTCCGCCTTCGCGGGACTCACGGCGAACACGCCATGGCTCAACACGGCGCTCGGCGTCGCGATGCTGCTCGGCCGATTCGTGCCGATCATGCTCGTGCTCGCCCTCGCGGGCAGCCTCGCCGCGCAGGACAAGGTACCCACGACTGCCGGCACCCTCCCCACATATCGGCCGCAGTTCGTCGGCCTCCTCGTCGGCGTGACGGTCCTCGTCACCGCCCTCACGTATTTCCCCGTTCTCACGCTGGGTCCCCTGGCGGAAGGGCTGAACTGATCCATGTCCACGACCATCTCCGAAATGACCGGCCACACCCCGCGGCCGATGGGTTCGCCGTCGAAGCGCCCCATGGGCGGGTTCGGCCCCGCGCAGCTCTTCCGGGCCCTGCCCGGTGCCCTGCGCAAGCTCGATCCGCGCGACATGTGGCACAACCCCGTCATGTTCATCGTCGAGGTCGGCGCGGCGCTCACCACGGCGCTCGCGATCGCCGAGCCGTTCTTCGGCGGGCCCGGTGTCTCCGGCGGCACCGAGGTGCCGGGCTCGTTCACCTGGGCCATCGCCGTCTGGCTGTGGCTCACCGTGATCTTCGCGAACCTCTCCGAGGCGGTCGCCGAGGGCCGGGGAAAGGCGCAGGCGGACACCCTGCGGCAGACGCGCACGTCGACGATCGCGCACCTCGTCACGAGGTACGACGAGGTGGCGGATGCCGCAGCCGAGCGCACCCCGGTGAGCGAGGTTCCGTCGGGCGACCTCCGGCTCGGCGACATCGTCGTGGTGTCGGCGGGCGAGTCGATCCCCGGCGACGGCGACATCATCCAGGGCATCGCCTCGGTCGACGAATCGGCCATCACGGGCGAATCGGCGCCGGTCGTGCGCGAGTCCGGCGGCGACCGCTCCGCGGTCACCGGCGGCACCCGCGTGCTCTCCGACCGGATCGTGGTGCGCATCACCTCGAAGCCCGGCGAGACCTTCGTCGACCGCATGATCGCGCTCGTCGAGGGCGCATCGCGCCAGAAGACGCCGAACGAGATCGCGCTGAACATCCTGCTCGCGAGCCTCTCGATCATCTTCGTGGTCGTCGTGCTCACGCTGAACCCGATCGCGTCCTATGCCGCAGGGCCGGCGTCGATCACGGTGCTCGTCGCGCTCCTGGTCTGCCTCATCCCGACGACGATCGGCGCGCTCCTCTCGGCGATCGGCATCGCCGGCATGGATCGGCTCGTGCAGCGCAACGTGCTCGCGATGTCGGGCCGCGCGGTCGAGGCCGCGGGCGACGTCACGACGCTGCTCCTCGACAAGACGGGCACCATCACGCACGGCAACCGGCAGGCGAGCGACTTCGTCCCGATGCCCGGGGTCGACGTCGTCGAGCTC
Organism: Agromyces sp. P2_B3; assembly: GCF_056404815.1. Classification (NCBI taxonomy): domain Bacteria; kingdom Bacillati; phylum Actinomycetota; class Actinomycetes; order Micrococcales; family Microbacteriaceae; genus Agromyces; species Agromyces sp. P2_B3. Next base: position 81,411 of record NZ_JBFUDH010000006.1, read on the forward strand.
GAACGGGCCGCAGCGCTCGCCTCGCTCGCCGACCCGACGCCCGAGGGATCGTCGATCGTGACGCTCGCGGCCGAACGCGGCATCCGCTTCGATGAGGCCCCGGCCGGCGAGGTCGTGCCGTTCACGGCGCAGACCCGGATGTCGGGTCTCGACCTGGCCGACGGGTCGATCGTCCGCAAGGGCGCCGGGTCGGCGGTCATCGGCTGGGTCGAGGAGGGCGGCCCGATCCCGTCGAGCGTGAAGGAGGAGCTCGACCAGCGTGTCGACGCGATCTCCGTCAGCGGCGGGACCCCCCTCGTCGTCGCGCGGAGGACCGCCGACGGCATGACCCGCATCCTCGGCGTCGTGCACCTGAAGGACATCGTCAAGGACGGGCTCGTCGATCGCTTCCGCGAGCTCCGCCAGATGGGGATCCGCACCGTGATGATCACGGGCGACAACCCGCTCACCGCCAAGGCCATCGCGGCCGAGGCCGGCGTCGACGACTACCTCGCCGAGGCCACACCCGAGGACAAGATCGCGCTCATCCGGAAGGAGCAGGCGGGCGGCAACCTCGTCGCGATGACCGGCGACGGCACGAACGACGCGCCGGCGCTCGCGCAGGCCGATGTCGGCGTCGCGATGAACTCGGGCACGTCGGCCGCGAAGGAGGCCGGCAACATGGTCGACCTCGACTCCGACCCGACGAAGCTCATCGAGATCGTGGCCATCGGCAAGCAGCTGCTCATCACGCGCGGCGCGCTCACGACCTTCTCCATCGCGAACGACGTGGCGAAGTACTTCGCGATCATCCCCGCGATGTTCGCCGGGATCTTCCCAGGACTCCGGGTCCTGAACATCATGCAGCTGAGCTCGCCCGCCTCGGCGGTGCTGTCGGCGATCGTCTTCAACGCGATCATCATCGTGCTGCTGATCCCTCTGGCGCTGCGCGGGGTGAAGTACCGGCCGCTCGGGGCATCCGCCGTGCTGAACCGCAACCTCCTCATCTACGGCGTCGGCGGCATCATCGCCCCGTTCATCGGCATCTGGCTGATCGACCTCGTCGTCCGCCTCATCCCCGGGTTCTGAGCCCGGACGCGAAAGGAAGCAACAGACATGAGTACGACTCGCACGACGGCCCGCACCACCTGGGTGGCGATCCGCGCGATGCTGCTCCTCACCCTCGTGCTGGGCGTCGGCTACACCGCCGTGATCACCGGCATCGGGCAGGTCGCCATCCCCGCGCAGGCGAACGGCTCGGTCGTCCGCTCGGGCGACGAGGTGGTGGGCTCCGCCCTGATCGGCCAGTCGTTCACGGATGCCGCCGGCGACGCCCTGCCCGAGTGGTTCCAGCCGCGCCCGTCCGCCGCCGGCGACGGGTACGACGCCGGCGCCTCGAGCGGCAGCAACCTCGGCCCCGAGAACGAGGACCTCGTCGCGGCCATCGAGGAGCGCAGGGCCCAGGTCGCCGCATTCAACGGCGTCGCAGAGGACGAGGTGCCCGCGGACGCGGTGACGACGTCGGGTTCGGGCCTCGACCCGCATATCAGCCCCGAGTACGCCCGGCTCCAGGTCGCCCGCGTGGCCGAAGCGCGAGGGCTGCCCGAATCCGAGGTGGGCGACCTCGTCGAGTCTAGGATTCAGGCACGGGACCTGGGGTACCTGGGCGAACCCACCGTGAACGTGCTGCAGCTGAATCTCGCCCTCGAAGGACTGAGGTAGGCACCGATGAGACGGGGGCGTCTGCGCGTGCTCCTCGGCGCCGCTCCCGGCGTCGGCAAGACCTACACCATGCTCGAGGAGGGCCGGCGTCTCGCCGACGAGGGCCACGACGTGGTCGTGGCCTTCGTCGAGACGCACGGCCGCGCGGCCACCGCCGCCATGACCGCAGGACTCGAGATCGTGCCCCGGCGCACCGAGGACCACCGCGGCATGTCCCTCGAGGAGATGGACCTCGACGCGGTGCTCGAGCGGAAGCCCGAGATCGCCCTCGTCGACGAGCTCGCGCACACCAATGCGCCCGGCTCGCGGCATCCGAAGCGCTGGCAGGACGTCGAGGACCTGCTCGCCGCCGGCATCGACGTGATCTCCACGGTGAACACCCAGCACATCGAGTCGCTCGGCGACGTGGTGCTGCAGATCACCGGGGTGCCGCAGCGCGAGACCATCCCCGACTCCGTGCTGCGCTCGGCCGACCAGATCGAGGTCGTCGACCTGGCCCCGCAGGCGCTACGCGACCGGCTCGCGAGCGGGCTCGTGTACCCGGCCGAGCGCATCGACGCCGCGCTCTCGAACTACTTCCGCCTCGGCAACCTCACCGCCCTGCGCGAGCTCGCGCTGCTCTGGCTCGCCGACGAGGTCGACACCGCGCTCAAGGCCTACCGTGCCGAGCACGGCATCCGCGGCAACTGGGAGGCGCGCGAACGGGTCGTGGTCGCACTGACCGGCGGGCCCGAGGGCGAGACGCTCATCCGCCGCGGCGCGCGCATCGCGTCGCGCTCCTCGGGCGGTCAGCTCATGGTCGTGCACGTGACCAGTCCCGACGGGCTGCAGGCGCGGCATCCGGGCGCCCTCGAGCGCCAGCGCACGCTCGTCGAGCAGCTCGGCGGCACGTTCCACCAGGTCGTCGGCGAGGACGTGCCCCGTGCGCTCGTCGAGTTCGCCCGGGCGTCGGATGCCACGCAGCTCGTCATCGGCGTCAGCCGCAGGTCGCGCCTCGCGGCCGCCTTCACGGGGCCCGGCATCGGCGCGACCGTCATCCGCGAGTCGGGCGACATCGACGTGCACATCGTCACGCACCAGGCGGCCGGACGGAACCTCGCGCTGCCGAGGCTCGGCGGTGCGCTCAGCCGGCGACGGCTCGTCATCGGGTTCGCGGTCGCCCTGATCGCCGGGCCGCTCCTCAGCTGGCTGCTCGTGTCGTTCCGCACCGATGAGTCGATCACGAGCGACGTGCTCGCCTACCAGCTGCTCGTCATCATCGTCGCGCTCATCGGCGGCATCTGGCCCGCCCTCTTCGCCGCGGTGCTGTCGGGACTCACGCTGAACTTCCTGTTCGTGGAGCCCCGGTTCACGCTCACCATCAGCGACCCGCGGCAGTTCCTCGCCGTCGTCCTCTACGTCACGAACGCCCTGCTCGTGAGCTACGTCGTCGACCAGGCCGCCCGGCGATCGCGAGCCGCCCAGCGCTCCGCCGCGGAGTCCCAGCTGCTCGCCACCCTCGCCGGCAGCGTGCTGCGCGGCGAGGACGCACTGCAGGCGATGGTCACCCGCACGCGCGAGGCGTTCGGCCTCACCGGGGTGCGGTTGCTCGTCGACGGCGAACCGCGGGTCGCCGATGGCGAACCGTCGAAGGACGATCGGGTGACGACCGTGCCGATCGGCGAGCACGCGGTGCTCGAACTGCACGGCCAGGACCTCGAGGCGTCGGAGCGCCGGCTGCTCGGGGTCATCGCGGCGCAGATCGACCAGGCGATCGAGCACGGCGCGCTCGCCGAGGCCGCCGAAGCGGCCGGGTCGCTCGCCGAGACGGATCGGGTGCGCTCGGCGCTCCTCGCCGCGGTGGGTCACGACCTCCGGCGTCCGCTCACGTCGGCGTCGGCGGCCGTCAGCGCGTTGCGCACACCCGACCTCGCCCTCCGCGCCGAGCAGCGCGAGGAGTTGCTCGACACCGCGGCCGAGAGCCTCGACTCGCTCGCCGCGCTCGTCACGAACCTCCTCGACGTGAGCCGCCTGCAGGCCGGTGCCCTCGCCGTGCAGCTCGCGCCGACCGACCTGGCCGACGTCGTGTTCCCCGCGGTCGACGAACTCGGCGTCGGTCCGGGCGACGTCGAGCTCGACTTCGCCGACGACCTGCCGCTCGTGCTGGCCGACGCGGTGCTGCTGCAACGCGTGGTCGTCAACCTCCTCGCGAACGCGGTGCGCCACAGTCCGCCGGGTGAGCGCGTGCGGCTCGCCGCGAGCGCCTTCCGCGGCCACGTGGAGCTGCGCGTGGTCGATCGCGGCACGGGCATCCCGCTCGAGCGGCGCGACGAGGTGTTCGTGCCGTTCCAGCGCCTCGGCGACACCGACAACGACACCGGCCTCGGCCTCGGCCTGGCGCTGTCGAAGGGCTTCATCGAGGGCATGGACGGCACACTGGAGGCGGACGACACCCCGGGCGGTGGCCTCACCATGGTCGTCACCCTGCCCGCTGCGACCGCCGAGGAGGCGCGATGAGGATCCTCCTCGCCGATGACGACGACCAACTGCAGCGCGCCCTGCGCATCACCCTCGGCGCCCGCGGCTACGAGGTGATCGCCGCGCACGACGGCGCCCAGGCCATCGACCTCGCGGCGAACGCGCACCCCGACCTCATCGTCCTCGATCTCGGCATGCCGAAGGTCGAGGGCGTCGACGTCATCCGCGCCGTGCGGGCATGGTCGAAGGTGCCGATCCTGGTGCTGTCAGGCCGCACCGATTCTGCCGAGAAGGTCGAGGCCCTCGACGCCGGCGCCGACGACTACGTCACGAAGCCGTTCGCGATGGACGAGCTGCTCGCCCGCATCCGGGCACGCGCGCGGGCGACCGCGGGCGAGGAGCCGGATGCCGCGGCCTTCGCGATCGGCGATCTCGTCGTCGACCTCGCGGCGAAGACGGTGGGGCGCCCGTCCGGCTTGCCCGGCGCCGAGGCGGGCGCCGCGGCATCCGTGCGCCTGACCCCAACCGAGTGGCGCCTGCTCGAGCTGTTCCTCCGGAATCCCGGCAAGCTGCTGACCCGGCAGATGCTCCTGTCGGAGGTGTGGGGGCCGTACCACGCGAACGACGCCGGCTACCTGCGCCTGTACGTCGCGCAGTTGCGGCGCAAGCTCGAGGAGGTGCCGTCGGAGCCCCGGCACTTCCTCAACGAGCCGGGGCTCGGCTACCGCTTCGAGCCGTAGCGTTCGAGCCCTACGCCTGGAAGTCCTCGGGCACGTCGAGCGGACGGCGCGTGTAGTACGCGCGCGCCTTCCGGTAGAAGAGCACGAGCGGCACGAGCCCGACCACGATGAGCCCGACACCGAGGATGTTCACGATGGGGTCGTTGTTGGGAATCGAGCTGAAGAAGATGAAGATCATGAAGACGGCCCCGATCGCCGGCCACAGGCCGATGAGGAGGAAGTTCTTCGCGGACTTGAAGATCACCTTGCGGAAGCCGACCACCACGGCGAGCCCGGCCAGCGCGTAGTAGAACGCGATCTGCAGGCCGATCGAGCTGATCGCATTCGACAGGATGTCGCCGACGCTGCCGAGGAAGTTCGAGCCGACGAAGAGCACCACCGAGACGCCGACCACGACGAGGGTGGCGAACACCGGCGTCTTCCACCGACGGTTGATCCGGCCGAAGGCGAACGGGATGGTGCGGTCCCGGCCCATCGCGAAGAGCGTGCGCGTGACCTGGATGAGCGTCGTCTCGAGCGTGGCGATCGTCGAGAGCGCGACCGCGACGATGAGGATCTTGCCGCCGATGCCCGGCCAGACGACGTCGCCGAGCACCGAGAGGATGTTCGCGCTGTTGTCCTCGATCGTCTCGGTGGGCAGCATGACGAGCGTCGCGATGGTGAAGACCTCGAAGAGCAGGAAGACGATGATGACGCCGATGATGCCTGCGGAGCCGGCCGACTTGTGGCCGTCCTTCGTCTCCTCGTTGAGGTTGGCCGCGACATCCCAGCCCCAGTAGTAGAAGGCGGCGATGAGGGCGGATGCCACGAAGACGCCCGCTCCCGACAGGTGCGTGAAGCCCAGCCAGTCCCACGAGAAGTTCGGGCCGGCGTGCTCGCTCGTGGACGCCCGGAAGATCGCCACGGCGGCGAACACCACGAGGATGCCGACCTCGACGACCGACATGATCCACTGCGCACGGGCCGTGACGGTCACGCCGAAGATCACGCAGGCGGCCATGACGAGGAACCACAGCGCGCCGACCGCCGTGATGAGCGGGACGTTGTCGGCCTGCGAGGGGTCGAAGAGCGAGACGGTCATGGCGCCGGCCGGCAGGGCGCCGGCCACCATGAAGATGGTCGCCGAGATCACGAGCGCCCAGCCCGAGAGGAAGCCGAGGATCGGGTGCAGGCCGCGAGCGACCCACGAGTAGGAGGCGCCTGCGTGCACGTCGACCCGGCCGAGGTAGAGGAACGCCCAGGCGATGCCGAGCATCGGGAGCCCGCACCAGAGGAGGGCGCCGGGCGCGCCCAGGCCGGCGACGCCGACGAGGGTCGCGGTGGTGGCCGCGATCGAGTAGGCCGGGGCACTGCCGGCCACGGCCATCACGATCGAGCCGGCCGGGCTCACGCCGTCGGCCTTCAACTGGTGCTGCTCGTACTCGACCGCCCGGATGTGGGAGGTCTCGGTCTCGAGGTCGGGCTGCGTCATCGCATCGCTCCTGTGGTCCGTGAGGGGGAAGGACAGGGGGACGCTAGCACAACGACGACGAATCCACGTGCGGATTTCGTTGATCGACCCGGCCCGCGCAGTCGGATACGTCGCCCGCCAACGTTTCTGAAGCGGATTCCGAAGGTCAGGCGGGATCCGCGAGGTCTGCCGTGAGGCGTGCCAGCTGGGCGATCCGATCGGCACGCCGGCGCGGCACCCCGGGCACCCCCGGCCGCTGCTGGTCGGGACGCGGACCGCCCAGGGGACGGAAGTCGACGCCCTGCGCCTCGAGCCAGGCCAGGTACCCGGGCAATCGCGATTCGAAGTCCGACCAGTCCAGCGGACCGCCGTTCCACGCGACCTCCGCGAAGGCGCCGAGGCGCGGGAACACGGCGTAGTCCAGCCGCTCCCGGCTGTCGAGGTGCTCGGTCCAGACGTTCGCCTGCACGCCGACGACCCGGTCGCGCAGCGCAGCGGGGGCATCGGCGGGCACCGGGTCGAACGAGGCGACGTCTCGGAGGGAGAGCACGGTGCCGACGGGGATCGGCTCCTCGGGGTCATCCGACTGCCGGTAGTCGAGGTACGTCCACAGGTCGGGGCAGAGCACGACATCGTGGCCGAGCCGAGCGGCGAGGCCGGCACCGACCGGTCCGCGCCACGAGGCGACCACGGCATCGGCGGCGGGCCGGCGCCCCTCGAGCATCTCGTCCCAGCCGATCACCCGCCGTCCGCGCTCCGCGAGGTGCGACGCGATGCGGCCGAGGAACCAGGCCTGCAGCTCCTCCTCGTGGGCGAGCCCGCGCTCGGCCATGAGCTCCCGGGTGCGGGCGTCTTCGTGCCACCGGCGCTTCTGCGCCTCGTCGCCGCCGATGCCGACGACCTCCGAGTCGAACACCTCGCACACCTCGTCGAAGACGTCGCAGAAGAACCGCACCGCCTCCTCCTCGACGTTCAGCACCTCGTCCGAGATCCCGAAGCGGGTCCACGGCTCGGGCACCCGCGCCCGTACGGCCTCGACGTCGCCGACGCCGTACTCGGGGTAGGCCGCGAGCACCGCGCAGGCATGACCGGGCACATCGATCTCGGGCACGATCCGGATGCCGCGCGCGTCGGCATACCGCACGAGCTCGCGCAACTCGTGCTGGGTGTACCAGCCCTCGTGCGGCACGCCGTCGCCCGTCGCCGACGGCCCGTGGCCCAGCTGCGACTCGCTGCGTCGCCCACCCACGTCGGTGAGCCGCGGGTATCGCCGCACCTCGAACCGCCAGCCCTGGTCGTCGGTGAGATGCAGCTGCAGCACGTTCAGGCCGTGCGCGGCGATGAGGTCGACGAAGCGCAGCAGGTCGGGTATCGGCCGGAACCGGCGGGCGACGTCGAGCATGACGCCGCGCCAGGCGAACCGAGGCTCGCCGTCGAGCCGGAGCGGCGCGCGGTCGATGGCGCTCACGCGCCGGCGGCGAGCTCGCGGGCCCGGGCGAGCGCGGCATCCGTCGCCCGGTCGAAGACCTCGGAGAGCCGTGCCTCCTCGAGCACCGCGACCGCGCGCTCGGTGGTGCCCTTCGGGCTCGTCACGCGGCGACGGAGCTCGGCGGGCCCGACGTCGGATGCCGCGAGCAGCTCGGACGCCCCGCGGAACGTGCCCTGCACCATCCGCGCCGCCTGCTCGGGCGTGAACCCCTTGGCGATCGCCGTCGCGGTGAGCTGCTCGATCAGGTAGAAGACGTAGGCGGGCCCGGACCCCGAGATGGTGGAGAGCGCGTCGATCTGCTCCTCGGGCACGACGATCACCTCGCCGACGGTCTCGAAGAGGCGCACGGCGAGCGCGAGGTCGTCGTCGCTCGACCGGGTGCCGGCCGACACGCCCGTGACGGCGCGGCCCACGACGGCCGGCGTATTGGGCATCGAGCGGATCACCGCCACCGACGGCGGCAGCAGCGACTCGAACGTCGCCACGGTGACGCCGGCGGCCACCGACACGACGATCGCGTCGGGTTCGAGCGCATCCGCGATCTCGCGCAGCAGGTCGGGCACCATCGCGGGCTTCACCGCGACGACCACGACCTTGGCGCCCGCGACCGCTGAGCGGTTCGCCGCGGCATCCGTCTCGGTGGCGTACGACGTGACCCCCGGCAGCCCCTCGAGCTCAGCCGCGCGCTCCGCCGAGCGGTTCGTCGCGCGGATGCCGCCGTCGACCTCGATGCCCGGCTGCAGCAGCCCCGACAGGATCGCCCTGGCCATTGACCCGGCCCCGAGGAAGGCGATCGCGGGCAGGTGCACGGGGGCTTCGGCGCTCATGCGACCATCCTAGGATTGACGCCATGAGCGCATCGGGCGGCACCAGGGCCATCATCGCGGCATTTCTCGCCAACCTCGGCATCGCGATCACGAAGTTCATCGCGTGGTTCTTCTCGGGGTCGTCGGCGATGCTGGCCGAGGGCGTGCACTCGCTCGCCGACTCGGGCAACCAGCTGCTGCTCATCTTCGGCGGCCGCCAGGCGAAGAAGCAGGCCGACAAGGAGCATCCGTTCGGCTACGGCCGCGAGCGATACGTGTACGCCTTCGTCGTCTCGATCATCCTGTTCTCGGTCGGCGGCGTGTTCTCGATCTACGAGGGCATCGAGAAGCTGAACCACCCCGAGCCGCTCGAGGTGCCCTGGCTGCCGATGCTGGTGCTCACGATCGCGATCATCCTCGAGTCCATCTCGCTGCGCACGGCCGTCAAGGAGTCCAACCACGTGCGCGGCAAGCAGACGTGGGTGCAGTTCGTGCGCCGCGCGAAGGCGCCTGAGCTGCCCGTGGTGCTGCTCGAGGACGTCGCCGCGCTCATCGGCCTGGTCTTCGCGTTCATCGGCGTCGGGCTCACGTGGCTCACGGGCAACCCGGTCTTCGATTCCATCGGCACCCTGTTCATCGGCGCGCTGCTCATCGTCGTCGCCATCGTGCTCGGCATGGAGACGAAGAGCCTGCTCGTCGGCGAGGGCGCGAACGACGACGACCTCCAGAAGATCGAGCGGGCCGTCCTCGCGGGCCCCGAGGCCGAGCGCATCATCCACATGAAGACCCTCTACGTCGGACCCGATGAGTTGCTCGTCGCCGCGAAGGTCGGCTTCCACGGCGACCAGTCACTCCTCGAGGTGTCGACCGCGACCAACATCATCGAACGGCGGGTCCGCGAGGCGGTGCCCGCGGCGCGGATCATCTACATCGAGCCCGACATCTACGTCGACCCGAACCTCGCGGCACCGCCCACCGACGCCATCGTCATCAAGGGCCTCGAGTGACGGATGCCGCGACGGATGCCGCGCGCCACGCGGCATCCGCTCGACGCACCGCGCTCGTGCTGCGGCACGATGCCGCGATCGGGCTCGGCAACCTGCGCCCGACGCTGGAGGCGCACGGCTACGAGATCGTGACCGTCGACACGCCTCACCAGGACCTGGGCGCGCTCGACCCGCTCGCCGCCGACCTCGTCGTCGTGCTCGGCGGCGAGGAGGGGGCGTACGAGGCCGATCGCTTCCCGTACCTCACCGACGAGGTGCGCCTGCTCGCCGCCCGCGTCGACGCCGAGGCGCCGGTCTTCGGCGTGTGCCTCGGCGCGCAGCTGCTCGCGAAGACCCTCGGGGCCGAGGTGCGCAAGGGCCCGCGCAAGGAGGTCGGCTGGCTCGAGGTCGAGCTCACCGACGCCGGCGCGGCCTCACCTGTGCGGCACTTCGCCGGCGTGCCGACGGTGCAGTGGCACGGCGACACGTTCGAACTGCCCGAGGGAGTCGAGCGCCTCGCGTCGTCGGAGCAGTACGAGAACCAGGCGTTCGCCCGAGGCGACTGGCTGCTCGCGGTGCAGTTCCATCCCGAGGTCGACGACGCGATCCACGAGGAGTGGCTCCGCCTCTGGGGCCACGAACTGCCCGAGTACGGCCGCAGCGCCGAGCAGCTGCGCGCGGAGCGTGCCTGGCACGGGCCGCGCGCGAACGCGGCATCCGCTGCCCTGCTCTCGGAGTACCTCGACGGGCTCGAGGCGCGCGAGCGCGTGCTGCGCGAGCGCGCGAGCTAGCCGCTAATCGAGCTCGCTCGGCGGACGCCTGAGCGGGTCCTCGAAGAAGGCGAGCAGCAGGCGAGCGGATGCCTCGGCCTCGACGCCCGGGAACACCTCGACCCGATGGTTGAGCCGCCGGTCGCGGAGCACGTCGTAGAGCGACCCGGCGGCGCCGGCGCGCTCGTCCCAGGCGCCGAACACCACCGTCGGCACGCGCGCGGCGAGGATCGCGCCCGCGCACATGACGCAGGGCTCGAGCGTCACCACGAGCGTGCAGTCGGTGAGCCGCCAGTCGCCGGTCGACTCCGCCGCGGCACGGAGCGCGAGCACCTCGGCGTGCGCCGTCGGGTCGCCCACGAGCTCGCGCTCGTTGCGGCTCGCCGCGATGACGATGCCGTTGCCGTTCACGACGACCGCACCGACCGGCACGTCGCGCGTGGCCGGCGCCTGCTCGGCCTCGGCGAGGGCGAGGCGCATCCACTCGCGGTGGATCGGCAGCTCCACGAGCCCCTCCCGTCCGCGGGATTCCCCGCAACTAGACTCGAGCCTATGCGAGTCCACGTTGCCGATCACCCGCTCATCACCCACAAGCTGACGGTGCTCCGCGACGTGAACACGCCGTCGCCGATCTTCCGCGCGCTGGTCGAGGAGTTGATGACGCTGCTCGCCTACGAGGGCACCCGCGGGGTGCGCGTCGAACCGGTCGACATCGTCACCCCGGTGGCCCCCACGACGGGCGTGCGCATCGCCGATCCCAAGCCGCTCATCGTGCCGATCCTCCGCGCGGGCCTCGGCATGCTCGACGGCATGGTGAAGCTGCTGCCGAGCGCCGAGGTCGGATTCCTCGGCATGGCGCGCAATGAGGAGACGCTGGAGCCGACGACCTACGCCGAGCGCCTGCCCGACGACCTCAGCGACCGCCAGTGCTTCGTGCTCGATCCGATGCTGGCCACCGGCGGGTCGCTCACCGCGGCGATCGAGTTCCTGCTCGCCCGCGGGGCGACGGATGTCACGGCGATCTGCATCCTCGCCGCGCCCGAGGGCCTGAAGGCCGTCGAGGAGGCGCTGCACGGCCGCGAGGTCACCGTCGTACTCGGCGCCGTCGACGAGCGCCTCAACGAGCACGGCTACATCGTGCCGGGCCTCGGCGACGCCGGCGACCGCCTCTACGGCACGGTCTGACGACCGTTACACTCTGCGAGCTTCCGTCCTCGCGCCGAAGGATCTTCACGCTGACCGCTGCACGGGCGAGATGGAACTGCGGAAGATTTTTCTGAACGATCTTTTCTCGCAGATCCTTTTGCACGCAGCATCCGCCCACCCGATCCTCCCGGATGCCGCACCGCGACGCGCACCGTCTGCGCCGTCACACCGCGTCATCCCGCCGTCATGAATTGACACACGCTCCGACCTCGGATTGACTCTCCCCATGACCGACACCGCACGCACCCTGACCGCCCCCGAGGCTCTCAGGACGACCGGCATGATGATGCCGGCGCGCGCGTCCATGTGTTGTCGAATGTGCCGCTGACCGCGACCCGACCGCCGAGTCCCGCAGCCGATCCGCACCCCGATCGACCGCGACTCCACTGAACCAGCCGCACCGGCGGTTCGCCAGGCCGAACGGCCATTCGCATCGACCCCGTCTCGAGGGGTCCATCGCCGCACCTTCTTCGCACAAGGAATCGTCATGTCTCTCGCTCTCGCACCCGTCCGCACCGCCGCCGTCCGCACCGCCCCGTCGCTGCCCGATGTGCCGGCCCGCCCCGTCTCGATCGCGCCGCGCCCCGCAGAGGCGCCGACCACGCAGGCCGCTCCGGCCGAGTCGGCGCCCGCCGCCCGCGCCGCCGCTCCCCGCGTCCGCGCCGTTCCGGAGGGCACCGAGGCGCGCGGCTTCGTGCTCTACGTCGGCATCGACGAGGCGAAGGCCATCGCCGACGGCACGACGCTGCACCGCATCGTCGAGGCGCTCCGCACCCTGACGGCCGAGGTCGCCCCGTCGGCCGAGACCTACGCGGCCGTCGCCCTGGCCCCCGAGGGCTCGGGTGGCCGGGATGTCGACGTCGTGCGCCTCGCCCTACAGGACCCGGCCGCCCTCGCCAAGCAGCGCGAGGGCCAGGGCACGCGCGACGACGCCGACCGCCACCCGAACGGCGTCATCATCGACATCTCCCGCAAGCGCGTGCTGCTCGACGGCGAGGCCGCCGGCCTCACCTACAAGGAGTTCGAGCTCCTGCAGTACCTCGTGCTCCGTGAGGGCCGCACGATCGACCGGCACGAGCTCATCGACAGCCTGTGGGACGCCGACGACGAGGCACCGAGCGAGCGCACCATCGACGTGCACGTGCGGCGGCTGCGCTCGAAGCTCGCGCACTACCAGGACATCGTGCGCACGGTGCGCGGCGTGGGGTACCGGTTCGACCGCCACGCCGACGTGTCGATCCGCCAGGCCTCGACGCCGTCGCCCGACCTGTACTGATTTCCGAAAATCACAGAACGATAACTAGCGCCCGTTATCGATCCGTTATATATTCATTACGCATCCACTGTTTGCTGTGGCGGTGGATGCGGAATGTGATTGCAGGACACTCTTGGTGCAAGGGCGAGGGTCGGTCGTCAGCCTCTACGACCGGCCCTCACCCGTTCCCGCCCCGGTTTCCCTATCCTTGGATGAGTCCGGGTCGGAAGGCCCGGCGTCGACACGTCGAGGGGAGACCAAGGTGGCGGAACGCGCGATCACGGTGGCCGCATGGGAGTCGCTCTTCCGCGCCCAGGTCACGATCATGCGGGCACTCGCCGCCGAGTTCCCGAGCGACGTCATCTCGCTCAACGAGTACGACGTGCTCTTCAACATCACGCGGGCACCCGGACGCCGCCTGCGGCTGAAAGACCTCAACCGCTCGGTGCTCATCACCCAGCCGAGCGTCAGCCGCCTCGTCGACCGTCTCGCCTCCCGCGGACTCGTGACGAAGATGCACGACCCCGACGACGGTCGCGGCACCATCGTCGGCATCACCGAGGAGGGCTTCGCCCTCTTCCGCCGCGTCGCATTCCGGCACATGGACACCATCGACCGCCACGTCGGCTCGGCCCTCGACGAAGCCGAGCTCCGCGAGCTCATCGCGCTGTGCGACCGGCTCCGGGAGTCGGTCGGGGAACGGCCCGCCTCCCAGCTCGACGCCGACGCGGCATCCGGCAGCTGAACCGCGCCCGTCAACCCGTCGCCCCGTCCCGCGGTCGGGTGTAGACCGGAGCGATGGGATCCTCCGCCACGCGCACCGTCCTGTTCGACGTCGACGGCACGCTCGTCGACTCGAACCTGCTGCACGTCGACGCCTGGCAGCGGGCGTTCGCGCGGTGCGGCGTCGAGGTCGACAGCTGGCGCATCCACCGCGCGATCGGACAGGATTCGGCGCTGCTCGTCGAGTCGCTCGCGGGTGACCGCGATTCCGCGTGGGTCGACGAGGTGAAGCGCCTGCACGCCGAGTACTACGGCGAGCTCGCGCCGCGGCTCCGCAGGTTCGACGGTGTTCGGCAGCTCCTCACGGCACTCGACGGCCGCGGCATCCGGGTCGTGCTCGCGACATCGGCACCACAGGACGAGCTGCGACTGCTGCGCGAGGCCATCGACGCGGATGCCGCCATCCACGCCGCGACGTCGGCCGACGACGTCGAGACCGCCAAGCCCGCACCGACCCTGATCGAGGTGGCGCTCGAGCGAGCGGGAGCGGAAGCGCCCGAGGCCCTGTTCGTCGGCGACTCCACCTGGGACATGATCGCCGCGGGGCGCGCCGGCGTCACGGCCTACGGCCTGCGTTCGGGCGGCATCTCCGACGGGGAGCTCCGAGCGGCGGGTGCGCAGCGGGTGTTCGACGACCCCGCCGACCTGCTCGCGCACCTCGAGGCGCTGGTCGACGGGCCGCGCCCGGCCTGACTGGCCCCGGCGCAGCCGGCGCTACGACGATACGGCTGCGACCGCAACCCCATCGACGCGCGAACGCAGATGTGCGAGGTTCGAGCCATGAACCATCTCACCCACGAGGTTCAGGTCCGGCTCGGAATCGAGATCGAAGACGAGTCCGTCCTGCTCGGCAACATGCCCGACCCTGCCGACGCCGAGGACATCGAACGTGCGATCGTCTGGACGTTGACGACCGCGCTGGACACCCGCGCGGTGCGCGACGTGCTCTCGTCCTACGGGCTCGCCATCCGTCGCGGCGAGGTGCGTGCCTTCGCCCCGTCGGTCGCGACTGTCATGCCCGGATCCGGACTGGACCACACGGTCGCGCAGGCGGCCGACCCGCTCTTGATGTGAAGGCTCGTCAGAGCCAGTGGCGTCGCTTGAACATCAGGTAGATCACGACATCGACCACGACGATCGCGCCGGCGACGACCAGCCATCCGTACTGCCACTGCACGAGCGGCAGGTTCTTGAAGTTCATGCCGTAGAGGCCCGCGATGAGCGTCGGCAACGCGAGCAGGGCCGCGAATGCCGAGATGGTCCGCATGTCCTGGTTCTGTCGCGCGGCCACGTTGTTCTCGTGACTGGAGAGGATCGCGTCCAGCGCTCGGCTCTGGTTGTTGATCAGTGCCGCCGTCCCGGCCGCATCGTCGAGCAGGTCGTGCAGGTAGGGGACGATCTCGTCGTTTCCCACCGTGAGGGCCTCGAGGTGCTGCGTGCTCTCGCGCAGTGCGGCCGCGATGCTCGAGACGGCCCGGTCGATGCGGCCGATGTCCTTGCGGATCTCGTAGATGCGACGGTGATCCTCGGTGGTGGCTTCGCTGAACACCTGCTCCTCGAGCGACTCGAGATCGGACTCGACGTCGGCGGCCGCCTTCGCGTACCCGTCGACGACCTCGGCCATGATCGTGTACGCTGCCGGCATCGCCGCGTTCCGGAGGTTCTCGGGCGCGTCGTTCAGCAGCTCGGGGAGGTCGGTCAGTTCACCGCCCTCGCCTCGCTGCACCGTGAGCAGCCAGCCGTCGCCGATGTAGAGGTACGTCTGCCCGAGGACGAGGTCGCCCGAGTCGCCGCGCGGGAGGATGCTCCACAGCAGGATGAAGAGGTGCTCGGCGAACTTCTGCACCTTGGGCTGTTGTCGCCCCGACACCACGTCGGCGGCCGCGATCGGATGGATGCCGAGGGTCTCGCGTGCCCGGTCGACGGTCTCCTCCTCGGGATCGACGAGGTGCAGCCACACGAACCCGTGATGCCGCTTCGCCTTCGCGACCAGGCGCGGCACCTCGTGGAGCCCATCGACCGCGGTGGCGTCGATGGCCGAATCGACGACGAAGATGCTCGCCGACTCGACACGTTCGGTTTCGATCTTCGCCGCATCGGGCTGCGGCGGACGGGGAGACGCCATGCCTGATCGTATGGCGCTCCCCGCGCGTCCGTTCGAGACCGCACGACCCTTGCCCGTGCCGTCGGTTCGTGGTAGTCACCGCCCTCGCCGCTCGAACGGAAAGGGCGGAGACTACTCCCATGAGCACCAACACCCCCACCGCCGCGTTGTCACGAGCCGGCGTCAGCATCTGGCTGGACGACCTGTCCAGGAAGCGGATCACCACCGGTGAGCTCGAGCGGCTCATCGGCGAACGCGATGTCGTCGGCGTGACGACGAACCCGACCATCTTCGCCACGGCCTTCGCCGACGGAGAGTCGTACACCGATGCCATCCACGCCCTTGCCGCCGAGGGGGCCGACGTGGAGCGCGCGATCTTCGAGATCACGACCCATGACGTGCGCGACGCCGCGGATCACCTGCGAGCGGTGTACGACCGCACTGACGGCTACGACGGCCGCGTGTCCATCGAAGTCCAGCCGGGGGTCGCGCACGACACCGACGCGACGGTCGGCGAGGCGCATGCGTTGTGGGAGAAGGCGGATCGTCCGAACGTGATGATCAAGATCCCGGCGACGGTCGAGGGGCTCGGGGCGATCACCGCGGCGATCGGCGCGGGGATCAGCGTGAACGTGACGCTGATCTTCAGCCTGGACCGGTACCGGCAGGTCATCGACGCGTACCTCACCGGCCTGGAGCAGGCGAAGGCCGCGGGCATCGACCTGGCCACGATCCACTCGGTCGCGTCGTTCTTCGTGTCCCGSGTCGACACCGAGATCGACAAGCGACTCGCGCAGATCGGCACCGACGAGGCCCTGGGCCTGAAGAGCAAGGCGGGCATCGCGAACGCCCGGCTCGCGTACCAGCTGTACGAGGAGGTGTTCGGCGGYGASCGGGCSACCGCGCTCCTTGAGGCCGGCGCGAACCGGCAGCGTCCGCTGTGGGCGTCGACCGGGGTCAAGGACCCGGCGCTGCCCGACACCCTCTACGTCACCGAGCTCGTCGCGCCCGGCGTGGTGAACACCATGCCCGAGAAGACCCTCGAGGCGACCTTCGACCACGGCGAGATCGTCGGCGACACGGTGACCGGCGCGTACGCCGACGCCGGCGCCGTGCTCGACGCGCTCGCCCGGGTCGGCGTCGACTACGACGACGTCACCGCGGTCCTCGAACGCGAAGGCGTCGAGAAGTTCATCGTCTCCTGGCACGAACTGCTCGACACCGTCCGCGGCGCACTGGAGGCAGCCCGATAGCGGTTGCCGGGCCGACGTCCGCGCACTCCCGGTCCGCCGGGACGGTGGGGTGGGAACCCTACCTCCCACCCCACCGCGGTCTCCAGGGGAGACCTCTCCCACCGAGCGACCCGAACTGAGCTCGGCGAGCAGGATCCCGAGCAAACATCTGTCGACGGTCGCAGGTCGTCATGGCATGACGGAACTGTCGGGTATCGGGCCGACTCGGGCTCCCTCGAATCTAATCGCGCGTGGCGAATCCCACAGGGCCCCGAATGAGGGTCAAAACGACTCGGGAGCCGAGGACGGGGCAGTGCCGGCCGTCGCCGGCTCAGCGGTCACGCGGGCCAGTCGACGGACGCCTCGTACCCGGGATGCTCGCGCAGGTAGGCCGCGATGAACGGGCAGCGCGGCACGATGCGGTCGCCGCGCGCGACGGCGTCGTCGAGCACGAACTTCGCGAGGCGGCTGCCGAGGCCCTGGCCCTCGTGGTCGGGTTCCACGACGGTGTGCGTGAAGACGATGCGCCCGGGGGTGGCACGATACTGCGCGAAGCCCACGCGCTCGCCGTCCAGGGTGAGATCGTAGCGCTCCGCCGCATCGTTGCGCTCGATCTTGACGGTGTCGTGCATGAGTTCCTCCATCGCGAGACCGGGCCATCGCCGGATGCCCCGTGCGACCCGCCCGCTCATCACAACGCGCTCACCGCCCCACCGCATTCCTGCGCCGGCCGGAGACGGCGCACCGACGAGGTCGGGTGACGGAATCCCGGCGTGCTCCAGCGTCCGGTCGCGCCGCTCGGGTCGGCGAGGAGCCGGCCGGGAAGCCGGCGGCCTCGGAACCGGGCGCGACGCGGGACCCGCGGCGGCACCCGGGTGGGCGGCGGTCGCGATCCGGCGGCGCCCGCGGTGAGCGGGCACGTGCGAGCCGCCCGGACGCCGTGCGGCGAGATGCGGAGCCGCCGCGGCATCCGTCACCACCGGGCTCGCGTGCGTGATCGCGACGAGGGCGATGAGCCACGCGAAGACGAGCGTGAATGCGACGATCTCGAACACGGTGAGGTTGAAGACGCCGAGCCGGTCGTAGGCCACCATCGCCGCGACCTCGACGACGATGGACGCGTAGGACGCGACGACGAGCGTGCGCGGAAGGCGTCGCGCCCAGAGCTGCACGCCCATCGCCAGCACGGCGAACGACACGGCCGCGCCGAGGGCGGCGGCGTTGTGGATGGTGCTGTCGCCGTCGATCGGGAAGAGGCCGACGCCCATGAGGCTGACCCCGATGAGCACGATGAGCACGCGCATGGTCGTGAGTCCGCCGCGCCGCACGCCGAAGCGCACGTCGGCGACCGCGCGGGTCAGTCCCCCGGACATCGCCGCCATGCCGGCGCCCGACACCACGATCGCGATGTTGAAGCATGCAGCCGCGACATCGTCCGACGTGCCGAGGGTGCTGAAGTTGTGGGTCCACCACGCGCCCGTCGGGGTGAGGCTCATGCTCGCGAGGCTGCCGGCCGCGAGCAGCATGGCGATGAGGTTGAACGTGCGGTAGGCCTCGTGCTCGATGGCGATGCGATGCAGCCTGGCCGTTCCGAGGCACAGCACGACGCCCAGGCTGATGGCGGCCACGGTGTGCCCGCCCGGCACCACGTCGAACGCGGCGCCGGTGAAGTGCACGCCGAGCATCGCGATCGCTCCCCACGTCAGCCCGTTGGCGCGGGCGCGGGCGTCGGCGCCGAGCCCCGGGAGCCCGAACCGCTCGAGCATGGCGATGCCCGTTTGCGACGCGGAGACCACGACGAGCGACACCCCGACGCCGATGCCGGCCGCGATCGCCGGCGCCGCCCAGACGAGGTCGCCGGTGTGGAGCTCGGGGATCAACCCGAGGTGGCCGCCGTGCGAGTGGCTGCCCGTGAAGATGGACGTCAGCTCGTGGAACACCACCAGGGTGATCGCCGCTCCGATCAGCAGCGCGTACCCCCGACGCATGAGGCTGGCGACTCGCCCGACGTCGTGGCGTCCCTCCCGATTCGACGAGACCACGGTCCCCCCGTTTCGCGCACCCCGCATATCCCGACTTCCATCACCGGAATCAGATCTGAGCCGAGCATAGCCGGGACGCAAAGCATCGAGCATGACTGCGTCGGGCCGCACGCGCCGATGTTCGGCGGATTCTCAGCATCACATCTGCACGGCGCCGAAAATACCCCCCGACCGGGGGTCAAAGCCGCAGGAAGTGCCGAATGCGCGACAACTCGCGCGGGAACGACAGAAGCGGCCCGCTTTCGCGAACCGCTTCTCTACTGTCTCAACCAGTGTGCGCCCGGAGGGATTCGAACCCCCAACCTTCTGATCCGTAGTCAGATGCTCTATCCGTTGAGCTACGGGCGCGTTGGTTGTCACCTTCGCTTCCGCGCGATCAGGCAACCACGCAACTCTAACGTACGAGGTGCGATCATGCCAATCGAGCGGCGGTGCCGTCAGCCGTCCGCGTGCTCGGGCCGAAGGGCGTCGAGCGCGAGGAGTTGGCGGCGGTTCGCGACCTGTCGGTACGACGTCTCGATGACCTCGGCGAGCAGGTCCCAATCGGTGTCGGGGTCGTCGAGCGCGACCGCGAGCCAGCGGTTCCGGTCGTAGTACGGTGCGCCGAAGAACCGGCCGTCCTGCACGAGCGCGAGGTGCTCCTCGGGGTCGGTCTTCACGATGATCGAGAAGGGGTTGTCGGCGGTCGCGGCCACGTGCACGAAGATGGGCTTCGCCGCCCGGAACGTCGGCCGGCCCCAGGCTTCGACCTCGACAGCCTCGGGCATGGCGAGGCAGATCCGGCGCACGCGATCGATGAGCGGATGCGCCGGGTCGACGACGCGCGGATGCTCCACGCGAGTCAGCCTACGCGCCGGGGTGACGGATGCCGCGGGCCCMGCGCCGCGGCATCCGTCACCCCTGCGGCATCCCGTCAGCCCTTGACCGCGCCCCCGAGCCCGGCCGAGCGCAGGAAGACACCCTGGAACAGGAGGAACATCACGACGGGGATGAGCGTCGAGATCGCAAGCGCCGCGAGGAACACGTCGAGCTCGATCGACTGCTGCACCGCGGGCAGGCGCACCGACAGCGGCTGCACCGCCGGATCGGGCAGCACGAGCATCGGCCAGAGGAAGTCCTTCCACGCGGCGATGATCGCGAACACCGACACGACCCCCAGGATCGGCTTCGACATCGGCAGCACCACCGACCAGAACAGCCGGAACGGCCCCGCGCCATCGGTCTTCGCCGCCTCGAACACCTCTCGCGGCAGCGCGTCGAAGAAGCGCTTCACGAGCAGGATGTTGAACGCGTTCGCCGCAGCCGGCAGCCACACCGCCAGGTAGTTGTTGAGCAGCGACACGTCGCCGAGGAGGGGCGGATTCACGATCGTGAGGTACAGCGGCACGAGCAGCACGACCGCCGGGATGAACATCGTCGCCAGGATCGCACCATTCAGGATCGGCCCGTACTTCGGGCGCAGCACCGAGAGCGCGTAGCCGGCCGTCGTGGCGATGAGCAGCTGGAAGAACCAGGAGCCGGCGGCGATCACGATCGTGTTCCAGAAGTACTGGTCGATGTGCACGTCGTTCCACGCCTGGGGGATGTTGGCCCAGTCGATGCCGTTCGGCCAGAGCGCGAGCGGCTGGCGCAGCGTGTCCTGCGTGGGCGTCACCGCCGACTTCGCGAGCCAGAGCAGCGGGCCGAGGCCGGCCACGACGAGCCCGACGAAGAGGAAGAGGTGCACGCCGCCCATTCCGAGCCGGACGCCGCGCTTCTTGCGGTCGAAGCCCGAGACGATGCCGCGGTCGCCCTGCTCGTCGCTGCGGCGGTCGGCCCGGCGGCGGCCGATGACCCCGCGCAGGCCGGTCGCCGCGTGGGGGGCGTCGACTTCCTCGAAGACCGGGGGCGGGGTCGTCGTCATGAGGTGCTCCAACGTTCGGTGAGCTTGAAGTACAGCCAGCTGAGCAGGGCCAGCACGATCGCGAGCATCACGCTGAGCGCGGTCGCCTCGCCGTAGTCGCCGCCGAGGCTGTTCTGGAAGGCGTAGCGATAGATGAGGAGCAGGATCGTGACCGTCGCGTTGTTCGGCCCGCCGCCCGTGAAGAGGTAGGGCTCGAGGAACACCTGCGCCGTCGCGATCACCTGCAGGATAAGCATGATGAAGAGGATGCCGCGCAGCTGCGGCAGCGTGACGTTCCACACCTTCTGCCAGATCGTGGCGCCGTCCACCTCGGCGGCGTCGTAGAGCTCGGGCGGCACGCTGAGCAGCGCCGCGAGGTAGATGATGATCGCCCCGCCGGCCGCAGCCCAGGTGGCCTCGAGCACGAGCGACGGCATCGCCGTGGCCGACGACTGCAGCCAGGGCTGGGGCGGGATGCCGACCCAGCCGAGGATCGTGTTGAACAGGCCGGTCGGGCTCGCGTCGTAGAAGACCTTCCAGAGCAGCACGGCGACGACCGGCGGCACCACCACGGGCAGGTACGCGAGCGCCGAGTAGAAGCCCTTCGCGCGCCGCACCTCGCTCATCAGCACCGCCACGAAGATGGGCAGCGGGAACCCGAACAGCAGCGCGAGCAGCGCGAAGTAGACCGTGTTGACGACGGCGGTGCCGAGCAGCGGATCGTTCAGCACGTGCGCGAAGTTGTCGAGCCCCACCCAGGTCGGCGGGTCGAGCAGGTTCGTCTTCTGCAGGCTCATGATCATCGACTGCACGATCGGCGACCAGCTGAACACCGTGAAGACGATGAGCATCGGCGCGAAGAAGACGAGCGTCGACAGCCCGCCGCCGCGCACCCAGGTGCGGATGCCGCGGCGTCGTCGCGGTGGGGCGGATGCCGCGGGCGGCACGTCGTCACCGCCCGAGGGTGGCGCGGCGGGCGGCTTGGCGGTGAGGGTCATCGGTGATCCTTCGTGGGCGCCGGTAGGGCAGTCGGGTCGGGGGTGCTGGTGGCGGATGCCGCGAGCCGCCCCAGGGAGGACGTTCGGCTCGCGGCATCCGCTCGGCTCCTACTCGTCGAGCAGGGCCTGGGCGTCGGCGTCGGCCTGCTCGAGGAGCGCGTCGATGTCGGCGTTCTCCTCGGTGAGCACGGCCTGCACCACGGTGTCGAGCAGCGCGTAGATCTCCTGCGTCTTGCCCTTCGGCTCCCCCATGGGGGTCTGGTCCCAGACGCCCTCGATGAACGGCGTCATCTGGTCGCGCGGCACGTTGATGTACGGCTCGATCCAGGTGAGGGACTCCTCGTAGGTCTCGCGGTCGAGCACCGGCAGCACCGGCGTGCCGACGGCCTGGTCGCTCTCGGCGAGGGTCTTTGCGTCGAGCACGGCGGCGTCCTCGTCGAGGAGCTTCTGCATGTAGTACCAGTCGATCCACGTGACCGCCGCGGCCTTGGTCTCGTCGTCGACCGTCGGGCTGACGACCGCGATGTCGCCACCGCCGAGCGTGCCGCCGCCGTCCTCGACGGGCACGACGGTGAGGCCGTAGTCATCGGGGTTCAGCGAGAAGTCGCGCACGAGCGCCGTGTAGACGTCGGAGCCCGAGGAGTACATGCCGATGTTGCCGGCGGCGAACTCCTGGTTGATGGTGCCCCAGTCGAGCAGGAAGTTCGACCCGAGCGAGTTGTCCTCCCAGCGCAGGTCGTGCAGGTACTGCAGGTGCGCCTTCGTCGCGTCGTTGGCGATCGTCGACGTGTACGTGCCGTCGCCGTTGTCCTCCTGGATGCTGCCGCCGCGCGCCGCGGTGGCCGCGGTGAGCTGCCAGCCGCCCGTGTTGTTCTGCGTCATCTCCATGAACCCGGCCTTGCCGGTCTTCTCCGAGATGGTCTTCGCGGCCTCGCGGATCTCGTCCCACGTCGTCGGCGGGTTGTCGGGGTCGAGCCCGGCCTGCTCGAACAGGGTGCGGTTGTAGTGCAGGCCCATCGCGTAGGCCTGGCGCGGGAACCCGTAGATGCGGTCGCCGTCCTTCACGGCGTCGAGGATGATCGGGTTGAACTTGTCGGTGTAGCCGAGCTCGTCGATCTCGTCGGTCACGTCCATCAGCTGGCCGTTCTCGAGCAGCGTCTTCGAGTCGGTGAACGGCACGGTGAAGACGTCGGGCAGGCTTCCGCCGGCGAGCTGCACGGCGAAGGTGGGGCCCTCCCACTCGTATTCGACACCGATGATGTCGATGTCGGGGTGCTCCTTCTCGAACTGCTTCTCCTGCTCGGCGAAGGCGGTGTAGGCCGCCTCGTCGGCGCCGGGCGGGAAGGTCGCCACGCGCAGCTCGGTCTTGCCGCTGTCGCTGGCGCCTCCTGCGCTGCAGGCGGCGAGGGCGCCCACCATCGCGAACGCGGCGAGGCCGGCGATCGCGACTGTTTTCGGTGACTTCATTGTCCAGTCCTTTCGGTGCTGTGTGGTGCGGATGTGGTGCGGAAGCGCCGCGGCGTGGTGCGGGCCGCGGCCTCGACGGTCAGGCGGATCGGTGGAGCCAGGCCGTGGAGTCTGGGGGCAGCATCCCGTCGACGAGCGGGGCGCTCGCGAGGAGGATGCGGTCGTGGTCGGGCAGCGCCATCGGCGCGGCGCCGAGGTTGGTCACGTTGACGACGTCGTCGCCGCGCTGGAAGACGAGCGCGGTCGGCTCGCTCGGGAGCCACGTCATCGGGCCGTCGCCGAGCGCCCGCTCGCGCTTGCGGATGCGGAGGGCCTGGCGGTAGAGCCAGAGCATCGACCCCGGGTCGGCCTCCTGCGCCTGCACGGTCAGGGCCGCCCACTCGGCGGGCTGGGGCAGCCAGGGCGCGGCGGCGGTGCCGTCGGCGGCGTCAGCGGGGCTCGCCGGGCTGAAGCCGAAGGGCGGCTCGGCCCCGCGCCAGGGCAGCGGCACGCGGCATCCGTCACGGCCCGGGTCGACCCCGCCCGACCGGAAGTGCATCGGATCCTCGAGCACCTCGCGGGGCAGCTCGACCTCGGGCAGGCCGAGCTCGTCGCCCTGGTAGAGGTAGAGCGAGCCGGGCAGCGCGGCGGTGAGGAGGGCGGCGGCGCGGGCCCGCCGGCGGCCGAGGTCGAGGTCGGTCGGCGTGCCGAACCGCTTCGTCGCGAAGGCGAAGCTCGAGTCCTCGCGGCCGTATCGGGTCACGGGGCGCGTCACGTCGTGGTTCGAGAGCACCCAGGTGCTCGGGGCGCCGACGGGCGCGTGCGCCGCGAGCATCAGGTCGATCGACGTGCGCAGCGCCGCGGCATCCCACGGGCGCGACATGAAGTCGAAGTTGAACGCGGTGTGCATCTCGTCGGGACGGAGGTAGGCCGCGAACCGCTCGGCGTCGGGGACCCACACCTCGCCGACGAGCACGCGGGTGCCGTCGTAGGAGTCGGCGATGCGCCGCCACGAGCGGTACACGTCGTGCACCTCGTCGCGGTCCTCGGTGGGGTGCTGCCCCGGCGCCACGACCTCGGGCACCTCGGAGAGCTCGGGATCCTTGATGAGCAGGCCGGCCGAGTCGATGCGCACGCCCGCGACGCCGCGATCGAACCAGAAGCGGAGGATGTCCTCGTGCTCGGCCCGCACGTCGGGGTGGTTCCAATTGAGGTCGGGCTGCTCGGGGGTGAACAGGTGGAGGTACCACTCCCCCGGCGTGCCGTCGGCGTTCGTCGTGCGGGTCCACGTGTCGCCCTGGAAGTTCGAGACCCAGCGCGTCGGCATCTCGTCGCCGTTCGGGCCCTTGCCGGGGTGGAACCAGAAGCGCTCGCGCTCGGGACTGCCCGGGCCGGCCGCCAGGGCCTCCTGGAACCACGCGTGCTCGCTCGAGACGTGGTTCGGGACGATGTCGATGATGGTGCGGATGCCGAGCTGCGCCGCCTCGCTGATGAGCAGCTCGGCGTCCTCGAGCGTGCCGAAGGCCGGGTGGATGTCGCGGTAGTCGGCCACGTCGTAGCCGCCGTCGGCGAACGGCGACGGATACCAGGGGTTGAACCAGAGGGCGTCGACGCCGAGCTCCTTGAGGTAGCCGAGGCGGCTGCGCACCCCGCGCAGGTCGCCGGTGCCATCGCCGTCGGAGTCGGCGAAGCTGCGCACGTACACCTGGTAGATCACGGCGCTGCGCCACCACGTCGCGTCGTCGGCGAGGGCGGGGGGAACCGTGCCTGGTTCGGTGAGTGGCATGGTCACGCGGTCGGTCTCCTCCGTGCGGGCGGGCGGGCGGCGCGCCGGTCCGGTCGGAGACGGCGTCGTCGATACCCCGAAACGTAATGACAGCAACAGATTGGTGCAACTTTTCAACAAACCGGCATCCGCTTGCTCTCAGTTTCATGAAGTTGCGAGAGCGGTTTGCTCATTTCACGCGCCATGGATGCCGCGGCGGCGGGGCGGCGGCATCCGCGGGCGGCCCAGACCAGCGCCGAAATGCAGGAAGGATCCGGATGCCGCGCCGGCGGCGCGCGCCCGACACGCCGTGGCGGCGCCAGGAGTTCCTACATTTCGAGGCGAGGGCGGCGGGGCGGCGGGGCGGCGGGGCGGCGGGGTCCGGCGGGGAGGGGAGGGAGCTGTCGGGATGCCGCGGGTCAGCGCGGCGCGGGCGCCGTCGACGCCCGCACGACGAGCTCGGGCGCGAAGAACACCTCGTCGCCGATCGCCGCCTCGCTCGACATCTGCCGCATGAGCAGCTCGATCACCATGCGGCCCATGGCCTCGATGGGCTGGCGCACGGTCGTGAGCGGCGGCTCGGTGCAGTTCATGAGCGCGGAGTCGTCGTAGCCGATGACCGACACGTCGTCGGGCACGCGGAGCCCGGCGCGACGCACCGCGCGGATCGCGCCGAGCGCCATGGGGTCGCTCGCGCACACGATGCCCGTGACGCCCGCCGCGAGCAGCTTCGTGGCCGCCGTCTGCCCCGACTCGAGCGAGTACAGCGAGTGCACGATGCGGTCGGGGCCCAGCTCGATGCCGTGCCGCTCGGCCATGCGCACCGCGGCGGCGTGCTTGCGCTGGGACGGCACATGGTCGCGCGGCCCGAGCAGGATGCCGATGCGCTCGTGCCCGAGCTGCAGCAGGTGCCCGAGTGCCTGCTCCATCGACGTCGCGTCGTCGCACGAGACCGTGGCGAACCCGAGCCCGTCGATCGGCGCGTTCACGAGCACCGTCGGCAGCTTCAGCTCGACGAGTCGGTCGTAGTGGTCGTGGTTCACGTCGGCCTGGGCGTACGCGCCGCCCGCGAAGATCACGCCCGAGACCTGCTGGTGGAGCAGCAGCTCCACGTAGTCGGACTCGGAGATGCCGCCGGCGGTCTGGATGCAGAGCACCGGCGTGTAGCCGTTCTGCGCGAGACCGCCGCCGATCGCCTCGGCGAGCGCGGGGAAGATGGGGTTCTGCAGCTCGGGCATCACGAGGCCCACGAGGCGGGCGCGCTCGCCGCGCAGCTTGGTCGGCCGCTCGTAGCCGAGCACGTCGAGGGCGGTGAGCACCGCGTCGCGAGTGGACGCCGAGACCCCGGGCTTGCCGTTCAGCACGCGGCTGACGGTGGCCTCGCTCACCCCGACCTTGCGCGCGACATCCGCGAGTCTTCTCGACATGCGGCCATGCTACGTCAGCGTTCGCAAGAACTCGACAACCACATGTACGGCGAGAACCGCTTGTCAAGGCCTTGTCGAGGTCCGCGCGATCGCGCGAGCATCTCGCCATGGGATGGGCGAGCGGATCCGCGCGCGGCCGGCAGGCACGGCGCCATCCGGGGCCGGCCGGCCCCGTGGCATCCGGATGCCTCGTGCTCGCCGCCGCGCTGCTGCTCACCGGCTGCACGAACGCCGCCGCCACGATGGAGCAGGCCGTCGGGCAGGGCATCGCCGCGGTCGAGACCGCACGGCTCGTGGTGCAGCAGGAGCTCGACGACCGCACGTTCACCACGACCGCCAAGGCGACGCTCGGTGACGCGCGGCGCGAGCTCGTCAGTGCTGCGACGACCGTGTCCCAGACCGACGTCACGGGCGAGGCGGATGCCGCCTACCGCGACGAGGTGCTGAGGGCACTCGGCGACGGGCTCGATGCCGTGAACGACGCCCGCGACGCGCTCGGCGGCGTGGGCTCGCTCGAGGCCACGGTGCCGCAGCTGGAGGATGCCGCCGACGGGCTCGAGGACGTGGAGGGCGGGCCGTGAAGAACATCTTCGCCGTCGCCCTCGGGGTGCTCACCGCGATCGGCGGGTTCGTCGACATCGGCGACCTGGTGACGAACGCCGTGGTGGGATCGCGCTTCGGGCTGGGCCTCGCCTGGGTGGTCCTGGTCGGCGTCGTGGGCATCTGCGTGTACGCGCAGATGTCGGGCCGGGTCGCCGCGGTGAGCGGCCGGGCGACGTTCGAGATCATCCGCGAGCGCCTCGGCCCCCGCGCGGGGCTCGCGAACCTCGCCGCGTCGTTCCTCATCAACCTGCTCACGGTCACCGCGGAGATCGGCGGCGTCGCCCTCGCACTGCAGCTGGCGACGAGCGTCGACCCCGGCTGGTGGGTCCCGGTCGCGGCGTTCGGCGTCTGGATCGTGATCTGGCGGGCGCGCTTCGAGCTGCTCGAGAACGTGACGGGGCTGCTCGGGCTCACCCTCATCGTCTTCGCGGTGGCCCTGTTCATGCTCACACCCGACTGGGGCGAGCTGGCCGGCCAGGCCCTGCAGCCGGGTCCGCCGGCCGACGAGCCCGTCGCGACGTACTGGTTCTACGCGGTCGCGCTGTTCGGCGCGGCGATGACCCCCTACGAGGTGTTCTTCTTCTCCTCGGGCGCGATCGAGGAGAAGTGGACGGAGAAGGACCTCGCGAAGTCGCGGCTGAACGTGCTCGTCGGCTTCCCCCTCGGCGGGCTGCTCTCGATCGCCATCGCCGGCTGCGCCGCCGTGGTGCTGCTGCCCGCGGCGATCGACGTGACGAGCCTCAGCCAGGTCGTGCTGCCCGTCGCCGAGGCCGGCGGCAAGATCGCCCTGTCGTTCGTGATCGTCGGCATCCTGGCCGCCACGTTCGGCGCGGCGCTCGAGACCACCCTGTCGAGCGGCTACACGCTGGCGCAGTACTTCGGCTGGTCGTGGGGCAAGTTCCGCAAGCCGGCGAAGGCGGCGCGGTTCCATCTTTCGATGATCGTGTGCCTCCTCATCGCGGTGGCGATCCTCGCGACCGGGGTGGATCCCATCCTCGTCACGGAGTACTCGGTCGTGTTCTCGGCGGTCGCGCTGCCGCTCACCTACCTGCCGATCCTCGTCATCGCCAACGACCGCGAGTACATGGGCGACCGCGTCAACGGCCGCGGCATGAACTTCGTGGGCCAGGTGTACCTGGTCATCATCCTGGCGGCCGCCCTGGCCGCGATCCCCCTGCTCATCATCACGGGAGCCGGCGCATGAACGACGAGCACGAGCACGAGCCCGACGCACGCGACGACCGCGACCACGACCGCGACGCGGGGCGACGGATGCCGCGGCGCGACCCGCGCGCACCGCGCGGGCGGGTGCTCGACGCGCACCTGCACCTCCTCGACCGCCAGGTGCTCGACCGCGAAGGCGTTCCCGTGACGACGGTCGACGACCTCGAGCTGGACGGCATCGAGCTCGGAGTGCGCATCGAACCCGGCTCGCCGCCGCCCACGCTCGCCGCCATCCTCACCGGGCCCCAACTGCTCATGCGCCTCTTCGGCGGCCACGCGCCGGCCTCGCGGCGCATCGTGATCCCGTGGAAGCTCGTGTCGGCGGTGGGCACGACCGTGCGGCTCGGCGTCGACGCCGACTCGCTCGACGCGTCGTGGGTGGAGCGCTGGGTCAGCCGCCACCTCATCGGCCGGATCCCCGGAGGCCGCCATGATCCTGAGTGACCTGCTCGGCAGCGACGCGTTCGACGCCGACGGCCGACGGCTCGGCGCGGTCCTCGACGTGCGGCTCGAGATCTCGGGCGCCCCCGCACAGCTCCTCGCCGAGACCGTCGTCACGGGCGTGCTCGTGAGCTCGCACAGCCGCTTCTCGACGTGGGGGTACGAGCGTCGCGGCGAGGACGGTCCGTTCCTCATCGCGTGGCTGCAGCGCCGGCTGCATCGCGGGTCGTTCCTCGTGGCGTGGGACGACGTGGAGCTCGTCGACGTCGGGCGAGTCGTGTTCCGCGCCGGGTACGAACAACTCGACCCCATGCTGCCGCAGGCGCCGCGAGAAGGCTGAGACCCGGCGAACCGCCCAGTCCGGTTACTCGCCGCATCCGGTGCCGTCAAGGCCTCGCCGCGCTTCGACGACGCGCGTAGCGTCCCGAGGAGCGGACGCCCCGAAGCATCCGCTCGCACGGAAGGAGCGACACCATGGAACAGTCGATCGGTCGGGACACCGAACCGACGACCCGGCCGGACGCGCCCGACGCCCGGCAGCCCGACGACGCCGAGCCCGCGAGCCCGTCATCGCACTCCCCCGAAGTCGACGCCGACATCCAGCGCCGCCTCCGCGACCTGCCACCCTCGAGGTACCGCGACGACACGGGCATCACCGACCTCGACGAGCTGCAACGCCACATCGACCCACTCGATCCGCGCAGACCGCGTCGCCTCACCGACGACCCGCTCGACCCCGAGCGCGACGCGCGCTGATCGCGGACGGGCGGCCCCGGCCCTTCGAGCCCGCAGCCGTCCGCCCGCTTCAGCCCTTCAGCCCTTCAGCCCTTCAGCCCCGACGACGCGACGCCGTCGATGATCTGCCGCTGCGCGATGAAGAACACGATGATCATCGGGATGGTGGTGATGACGCTCGCCGTGACGATGATCTCCCAGTGCCACTCGCCGCCGAACCCGAAGGCGTCGACGAGCGACTTGAGCCCGCGCGGCACGGTGAACGTCGCCGAGTCCCGCAGGTAGATGAGCGCGCGCATGAGGTCGGTCCACACGGCCTGCACCTCGAACACGAGCACGACGGCGAGCGCCGGCTTGCAGAGCGGCAGGGCGATGCGCCAGAACACCCCGAACTGGGATGCCCCGTCGATGCGTGCCGCCTCGAAGAGGTCGCGCGGCAGCCCGAGGAAGAACTGTCGCAGCAGGAAGATGTAGAACGCGCTGCCGAAGAGGTTGCCGGCCCACAGCGGGGTCAGCGTCCCCACTTGGCCCAGCCCGTTCCAGATCAGGAACGTCGGGATCATCGTGACCGCGCCGGGTAGCATCATCGTCGCGAGCACCAGGGCGAACAGCGCACCTCGCCCGCGGAACCGGAAGTAGGCGAACCCCCACGCGACCATGGCGCTCGAGAACGTCACCGTCACCGCGGCCAGCACCGTGACGATGACCGTGTTCATCAGCCACAGCCCGAGCGGCGCCTGCTGCCAGACCGTCACGTAGTTGTCGAACGTGAACGTGTCGGGGATGAGCTTGTTGTCGAAGACCTCGGTGCGCGGCTTGAACGACGCGCTGACGAGCCACACGAACGGGTAGACGAAGATCACGCCGAGCAGCGTGAGCGCGATCCACGCGAAGACGCGACTCGCGCGCGTGCGCGGGCGTCGTCCGCCGCCACGCAGCGCAGTGGCATCCGTCGGCGGCACGGTGGTCGCGGCGGCGGCGACCGCAGCATCGCGCCTGGGGGCGGGAGCGGCGGCACCGCCGACGGGCAGGTCGACATCGACGCCGGTCATCGGTCCCCCTCGTAGTAGACGAATCGGCGGGACACGATCAGCTGGATCGCCGTCACGATCATGATGACGACGAAGAGCCCCCACGCCATCGCCGACGCGTAGCCCATGTTCAGGAACTCGAACGCCTGCTGGAACAGGTAGATCGAGTAGAAGAGCGCGGCGTCATTGCTGTACGTCGTGTTGCCGGCGCCGAAGAATGCCGTATACGCCTCGTCGAACGTCTGCAGGGCCGCAATGGTGTTCACGATGATGACGAAGAACAGCGCCGGGCTGATCATCGGCAGCGTGATGCTGAACGACGTGCGCCAGAAGCCGGCGCCGTCGAGCTTCGCCGACTCGTAGAGCTCGGTCGGCACGTTCCGCAGGGCTGCCAGCAGGATGATGATGGACGCACCGACGGTCCACAGCGACATCAGGATCAAGCCCGGCTTCACCCACGCGGGGTCCGTGGTCCATGCCGGCCCGTTGATGCCGAACCATCCGAGCACCGTGTTCAGGAGCCCGTTCTGGCCGTTGAACAGCAGCAGGAAGAGCACGCCGACCGCCACGGGAGGGGTCATCTTCGGGAGGAAGAACACCGTGCGGAAGAATCCCGACGCCCGTCCCGCGCGATCGAGCAGCAGCGCGAGCGTGAGCGACACGATGACGTAGAGCGGCACCTGCAACATCGTGAAGAACACCGTGTTGCCGAGCGCCAGCAGGATCTTCGGGTCGGACCCCATCTCGACGTAGTTGTCGAACCCGACGAAGTGCGGGTCGTTGATCACGTCGTAGTCGGTGAGCGACAGGTAGCCGCTGTAGATCATCGGCCA
This sequence comes from Agromyces sp. P2_B3, assembly GCF_056404815.1. Classification (NCBI taxonomy): domain Bacteria; kingdom Bacillati; phylum Actinomycetota; class Actinomycetes; order Micrococcales; family Microbacteriaceae; genus Agromyces; species Agromyces sp. P2_B3. The sequence goes on from NZ_JBFUDH010000006.1 coordinate 112,817, forward strand.
CGCCGTGAAGACGACGAACCCGATCATCCATGGGCTGAGGAAGAGCAGCGCCGACAGGACGTTGCGCCGGCGGGCCCGACGGCGACCCCGCTCGCGCTCGCCCGGGGCGGCGGAGTGCTCCTGCACTCGGCTGCCCGGGCGGGCCGGTGCGATGGTCACTTTCCGCCGCCGTCCTCGAGCTTCTTCCAGCCCTCGTCGAGGGCCTTCTGCGCGATCTCCTGCGCCTTGCCGAGCGCCTCCTCGGGGGTGGCCTGGCCGTTCAGCACGCTGTTCACCGCGTCCTGCATCGCCTGCTCGAACTCGGCGTCGGCCGGGTTGGCCGGCAGCGACACCGTGTTGTCGTTCGCCTCGTACATGGCCTCGATGCCCGAGTCCCACGGCTCCCCGCCCGACGTCACCATCTCGCGGATCTGCTCGTCGGCGGTGGTGTTGCCGGTCAGGATGCCGGTGAACGGCTTGCCCTCCGCCTCACGAGCGCTGATGCGAGCCTCGGCGGCGGCCTTCCATGCGTCCACCGAGGTCATGGCCTTGGCCCAGCGGCACGCCGCCGCGGCGTTCTTCGTGCCGGACGGGATGGCCCACGCCGAACCGCCGGCGAAGGCGATGGGGTCGCCCGACGTCGTGCGCACGGTGTCGAACGCCATCGGGGCGTCCGGCGACACCTCGTTCAGCACGTTGATGTACCACTGCTCCATCGGCATGGCGCCGAGCACGTTCGTGGCGAACTGGTTGCCCTCACCGAAGAAGTCGGCGGAGTCGCGGAACGCCTTCACGGCGCTGAAGCCGCCCTGGTCGTCGTAGATGCCGACCGCCCAGGTGAGCGAGTCGATCGCCTCCTGCGAGTCGAGGCTCGCCGTCTTGCCGTCCTCGGAGAGCAGGGACCCGCCGGCGGCGGCGACCCAGAGGGGCAGGAACTCGGGCAGCTTGGAGTCCACGCCGATGACGCTGAGCGAGCCGCCGTCGGACTTCGTGAGGGCCTTGTTCGCCGCGGTCATCGCCTCGCGGTCGGAGCCGTTCACGTCGTCGATCGTGAGCCCGGCGGCCGACAGGAGGTTGGCGTTCGCCATGGTGACCTGCACCTGGTTGAACTCGGGGATGCCGTAGACCTTGCCGTCTAGCGTGACCTGGTCGACGGCGGACTCGCGGAACTGGTCCATCTCGATGCCCTCGCCGTCGATGCAGCGGTCGAGCGGGATGATGGCGCCGCGGGCCGCGAGCGAGCCGACCTGGTCGCGGTCGGCGTAGAGCAGCTCGGGCGGTTCACCGGATGCCACGGCCGAGAGGAACTGCTGGATGTCGAGGTCGCCCTCGATGAGCTTCACCTTCACGTCGCCGAGCTCGCCCTTGGCGTAGTCGACGCGGGAGGTGGCGACCTCGTCGACGCCGGAGAAGCCCATGACCGAGAGGTCGCCGCTGAGCTCCGCATCGGGGTCGTAGGTCGCGTCGTCGGAGGCCGCGCCGCCCGTCCCCACCGCGCACCCGCTGAGCGCCAGGGCGGTCGCGGCAGCGAGCGCCAATCCGATTCGAGCACGATGCATGGTGAGCCTCCGTTTCGGGCACCGGCTGGTGGCCGGTTCACCGTCACGGTAGGTATCGAGAAGCGCTTCTCGTCAGGGGCTTGACAGAAGCGCTTCTCCAAGAAATGAGGCTCGATCAGGGCTTCAGGATGACTTTGATGCAGCCGTCCTCCTTGTCGCGGAACTTCTCGTACATCTCGGGCGCCTGCTCGAGGGGCACGCGGTGCGTGGCGAGGTCCTCGAGTCCCAACGGGTCCGCCGGATCCTCGGCGAGCGGCAGCAGCTCGGGAAGCCAGTGATGCACGTTGCACTGGCCGAACCGCATCGTGAGCTGCTTGTCGAAGATCGTCATGAGCGGCATCGGGTCGAGCGAGCCCGCGTACACCCCGCTCACCGACACGGTGCCACCGCGCCGCACGAGGTCGATGGCGAGGTCGATCGCGGCGAGGCGGTCGAGCCCCGCGTTCATCATGAGGGGCTTCGCCAGGCCGTCGGGCAGCACCCCGACCGCGGCCTGGGCGAAGGCGGTGGCCGGGTTGCCGTGCGCCTCCAGGCCGACGGCGTCCACCACGCCGTCGGGCCCGCGGCCCTCGGTCGCATCGCGGATGACGGATGCCACGTCGTCGTCGAGGTCGTGCACGATCGCGCCGTGGCGCTCGGCCATGAGCCGCCGCTCCGGCACCGGGTCGACGGCGTGCACGGTGACGTCGTGGTGGCGTGCGATCCGCGCCACGAGCTGCCCGACCGGACCGAGGCCGAGCACCGTGAGGGTGCTGCCTGGCACCACCTCCGCGTAGCGGAACCCCTGCCATGCCGTGGGCAGGATGTCACTGAGGAAGAGGTAGCGCTCATCCGGCAGGTCGCGTCCGACCACCTGCGCGTTGGCATCTGCCCGCCGCACCCGCAGGTACTCCGCCTGCCCGCCCGCCACCGACCCGTACAGCTCGGTGTAGCCGTAGAGCTCGGCGCCGGTCCCCTGGTCCCGGTTCTGGGTCGTCTCGCACTGCGTCGTCAGGCCTCGGGCGCACATGAAGCAGTGCCCGCACGAGATCACGAACGGCACGACCACCCGGTCGCCGACGGCCACCCGGCGCACCTCCGCGCCGACCGCCTCGACGACGCCCATCGTCTCGTGCCCGAGGATGTCCCCGCGGTGCAGGAACGGCCCGAACAGGTCGTAGAGGTGCAGGTCGGAGCCGCAGATCGCGGTCGAGGTCACTCGCACGACCGCGTCGGTGGGATCGAGGATGGTCGCGTCGGGAACGTCGACGACCCGGACGTCCTTGGTGGCATGCCAGGTGAGCGCTTTCATGCCCTCGTTCCTACGCGGCGGCCCTCGCCCGTGGCAGGGGGTTGACGCCACCGCGCCTCCATCCCCGGTCGGCCGGCCACGCCGCGTATCGACGGGGCTCGGGCGGCGACTAGAGTCTCGGCATGGGCAAGTTCATCTACAACTCGTCAGCGCGCGAGATCGACATCGACGACCGCACCCTGGCCCACCTGCGCGTCGCAATCCTCAACAAGCTGCGGCGTTCCGAGAGCTTCTCGATGACGTGGGAGCACGGCGTCGAGAACGGCAGCGGCCGCACGACGATCTGGCTGCACGAGTCCATTCCCCTGCAGTTCGTCTTCAGCGGCAACCGCACCCCCAAGCTCAACAAGCTGTGGATCGAGCAGCTGCTGCTCTCGGCGAACAGCACCTCGGGCCTCCAGTTCGTGCCCGAGCCCGCCGAGGACGAGCCGATCGACGCGGACTGACCCGCCCGAGCACCTCCCCGACCGGGTAGCAGGAGCCCGCGGAAGCGGCAAGCCCCTCGTGACCGAACGCGTGCCTTCCTAGCGTGGTTCGGGGCGCATCACCGTGCCCGGAACGGAGGACCGCATCATGAGCACGACCCTGACCGCGTCGACCGAGGTGGACGTTCCAGTTCGCGTGGCGTACGACCAGTGGACCCAGTTCGAGTCGTTCCCCGGGTTCCTCGGCGGCGTCGACCGCGTCACCCAGCTGAGCTCGACGATGACCCACTGGGTCGTGTCGATCGGCGGCGTGAAGCGCGAGTTCGACGCCGAGATCGTCGACCAGGTGCCCGACCGGCACGTAGCCTGGCGCAGCGTGAACGAGGAGGTGCTGCATCGCGGAAGCGTGAGCTTCACGGAGCTCGACGCCGACCGCACCCGCATCGACCTCGAGATCGAGTGGGAGCCGGAGGGCTTCGTCGAGCAGACCGGTGCGGCACTGCAACTCGACGACCTGCAGGTCAAGAGCGACCTCAAGCGCTTCAAGGAGTTCATCGAGCGTCGCGGCGCCGAGACCGGCGCCTGGCGCGGCGAGGTGCACGAGGGCGAGCGGACGGACCGCTCGGGCAGCGGCGTCATCTGACGCGACGACGAACGGATGACGGGACGCAGCCCTGCACGGGCTGCGTCTCGTCGTGCGTCAGTCGACGGCCTCGATCTGGGTGATCACGAACTGCCGCTCCGCGAGTGTCAACCGATCGGGTGCCGTGCCGCCGGTGAGCGACATGATCTCCGCGACGGTCTCGGCGTCGAGATCCGCCTCCAACCGGGCCAGCAGCCGATGCTTCGCCTCGATCGAGAGGTGCGGCCACCAGCGTTCGATCTCCGCGCGAGCCGCGGCGTCCTGAGCGTTGCCCATCTGTGCTCCTCCTCCGGCGCTCCGCCGCGGCCGAGCTCGCTCGACTACGCGGGCTGCGTCTCGCTGTCGACGTCGACCTGCTGCACATCGACGCCGACCTGCACCGGCTGACCCGGCACGGAAGTGATCGGATCGGTGTCGAGCTGCTCGGGAACCAGGCGGATGCCGCCGGTGCTGTTCGCCGACCGCATCAGCTCTTCGATCCAACTGCGACTCAGCTCGGGTGCGACGGGCTCGTCGAAGACGAAGCGCAGCGGGATCGACGGGTGCAGCCAGAGCGTGCTGCGGCCACGCGGCTGGTCTTCGGCGTGCTGCCACGACAGGGTGAAGCTCTCGCCTCGGCGCAGCTTCGTCGTGATGGCGATCTTCAGGTGCGCGAGTGCCCGGTCCTCGATGCCGATCGGGGTGCCGGAGTCGCCGTAGTACAGGGTTCCCACCGCCTCAGCATACGTCTCGGCGGCGGTTCCGGCACTCATCGGAACAAACAGAGCGGGCGGCCCGAGGGCCGCCCGCTGCGTTGTGAGGTCTCGCGATGGATCAGACCGTGCGACGACCGCTGAGGTAGCGCACGAGGAACACGATGGCCGCGATGACCAGCAGCACGATTCCGACCCACAGCAGGAAGTTCAGCGTGGGCACGACGCCGCCCGTGATGAGCAGGATGATCGCGATGACGGCGAGGATGGCGACGAGGATGTTCATGATCTCTCCTTCGTGTGACCCGCCCCCGTGATCGACGGGTGCGGATTCGGTGACGCCGTTCCCGGCGGCACCTCGGGACGCGGGTACGTCCATGCCATGAAGATAGGACGGCCGCGGGCGCGGTGCACAGGGGTTGACCGCCCTTCGCGCCGAGTGCTAATCACGGGCGGAAAGCCCGGAAACCCGGGCTTCGCGGCATCCGAATGCCTGTCAACCCCCTGACTCGCGCGAACGCCGCGCGTAGCGTGACTGCGGTCGAAGGGGGCGAATCACCATGCTCGATGAGCAGCTCATCGATCCCACCACGAAGCACACCACCGACCCGTTCCCCCGGCAGGAACAGGAGCCGCCCGGCCTGACCGAGGCGATGGCGCCGCTTCCCGACCACGGCGAGCAGAGCTACCGGGGCAGTGGTCGCCTGGTCGGGCGGCGTGCCCTCATCACGGGCGGCGACTCGGGCATCGGTCGTGCCGTCGCGATCGCGTTCGCGCGCGAGGGCGCCCGCGTCGCCATCTCCTACCTGCCGGGCGAGCAGCGCGATGCCGACGAGACCGGCGAGTGGATCGCCGACGCCGGCGGCGCTCCGCTGCTCCTGCCCGGCGATCTGCGCAGCGAGCAGCACTGCATCGACCTCGTCGATCACACCGAACAGGCGTTCGGCGGCCTGGACCTGCTCGTGCTGAACGCCGCGCACCAGCGGAACCGCAGCGGCATCGATGAGATCCCGACCGATGACTTCGAGGCCGTCATGCGCGTCAACCTGTTCGCGCCGGTGTTCCTGGCCAGGGCTGCCGTGCCGCTCATGGACGCCGGATCGAGCATCATCACCACCACGTCCATCCAAGGCTTCGATCCGTCGAGCGCCCTCGTCGACTACGCCATGACGAAGGCCGCGCTCGTGGCGTTCACGACAGCGCTCGCGGAAGAGCTCGGGCCACGCGGCATCCGGGTGAACGCGGTGGCCCCCGGCCCGATCTGGACGCCGCTGATCCCGTCGACGGGCTGGCCCGACAAGCTCGCCGGCTTCGGGCGGGACACTCCGCTCGGCCGGGCCGGCCAGCCGGCGGAGCTGGCGGGCGCCTACGTGTACCTCGCGTCGGACGACGCGTCGTACGTCTCGGGAGCCGTACTGCCGGTCACCGGCGGCCGAGGGCTCTGAAGCCGCAGAGGAAGGAGAGGGAACCATGCCCGGACGCAGGAACGCGTCGCTGAATGACCCGGAGCTCTACGAGAAGCTCCGCGACGACGGCGCCTCGAAGGAGAAGGCCGCCCGCATCTCGAACGCGGCAGCAAACCAGGGACGCAGCGCCGTCGGACGAAAGGGCGGCAAGAGCGGCGACTACGACGACTGGACCGTCGAGGAGCTGAAGAAGCGGGCGAAGGAGATCGGCCTCACGGGGTACAGCAGCAAGCGCAAGGCCGAACTCATCTCGGCACTGCGCAACCACTGAGCCTCGGATGCCGCGCCTCAAACGGGTGACGCCCTACGTCTCGCCGGGATTCGCCCGGGTGAGGCGCGGCCGTGGGTTCGCCTACGTGCACAGCGACGGAGGGGTGGCGGGTCGTGCCGAACGTGCTCGCATCGCCGACCTCGCCATCCCGCCGGCATGGAAGGACGTGTGGATCGCGGAGGCGCAGAACGCGCACATCCTCGCGGTGGGAGTGGATGCCGCCGGGCGGCGGCAGTACCTCTACCATCCCGTGTGGCGCGAGCAGCAGGACCAGGAGAAGTTCCTGCGGATGACCGCCCTGGCCGGGGTGCTGCCCGATGCCCGACGCTCCGCACTCCGCGATCTCGCGTTGGACGCCCTGCCGCGGGAGCGGGTGCTGGCCGCGGCGTTCCGCACGCTCGACCTCGGCGCGATCCGGATCGGCTCGGAGGAGTCGCTCGCCGGCTTCCGCAACCGCGGGCTCACGACGCTGCTCGTGCGCAACGCCGCCCTCGACCCGCCCGAGACCGTGCGGTTCCGGTTCCGGGCCAAGGGCGGCATCACGCAGAACCTGCGTGTGCACGACGCCGCGCTCGCGACGTTCGTGGAGCACAACTCCCAGCGGTCGCCGGCGTCGCGCCTCTACGCGTGGACCGACGGGCGGCGCATGCGTGCGGCGATCGCGACCGACGTCAACGACGACATCCGTGCACGCACCGGCGGCGACTTCACCGCGAAGGACTTCCGCACCCTGCGCGGCACGATCGAGGCGGCCGACCGGCTCGCGCAGCTCGGCGTGGAGGGCACCGCGCGCGCGCGAGGCCGGGCCATCCGGGAGGCAATCGTGCACGCGAGCGAGGTGCTCGGGAACACGCCGACGATCGCGAAGGCGAGCTACGTCGACCCGCGCGTGCTCGACGCCTACGAGCACGGCCGCATCGTCAGCCTGCGCGGCGCGCGCGAGACCGCGCTCCTCGCACTGCTCGTCGATGACGCGTGACGGTCAGGCGGCGGCGAACGGCTGCGTGACCGGTTCAGGCGCTGCCGCGTCGATGTGCTCCTCGACGAGCGTGATGCCGCCGGTGCTGTTGGCCGACCGCATCAGCTCCTCGACCCAGTCGCGGCTGAGGTCGGGCGCCTCGGGCTCGTCGAAGACGAACCGCATGGGGATCGTGGGATTGACCCAGATCGTGCTTCGCCCGCCGGCCTGGCCGTCGGGGTGGATCCACGACAGGGTGAGGCTCTCGCCACGGCGGAGCTTGGTCGTGATCGCGACCTTGAGGTGCGCGAGCGCGCGGTCCTCGATGCCGATGGGAGCCGCCGACTGGCCGTAGTAGAGAGTGCCCACGGTCGAAGCGTACCCCGAACGGGGGTCACGGATCACGCTTCCCGAACGACTTCCTCGGGCGACTTGTCGGGTCGCAGTCCACGCCACCGCGGATGCCGCGCCACGCCCGTGCTGGTCCACTCGCCGAACTCGATCTCGCCGACCACCTCGGGTCGCACCCAGACCGCGTCGGCCGCGTCCAGGGGCGGCACCGCCACGAAGGGCGGCGTCGACTGTGCCAGCCCGTCGAGCCGCGCCAGCAGCCGGTCGAGCTCGACCTCGCGGAATCCGCTGCCCACCCGACCGGCGTACTCGAGGCCGTGCTCGCCCGGGATGCCGACCAGCAGCGACCTGATGCGGCCGAGGCGAGTGCCGCTGCCCTTGCGGTAGCCGCCGATCACCACCTCCTGGGTGCGCGTGAGCTTCAGCTTCAGCCACGCCTCGCTGCGCACGCCCGGCTGGTAGGTCGACTCGGTGCGCTTGGCGACGAGCCCCTCGAGGCCGAGTCGCCGGCTCTCGGCGAACGCCTCCTCAGGGGTTCCGGATGCCGCGGCGGGCAGCTCGACCGGCACGCCCCGGCGCGGGCGGACGAGGCGTTCGAGGAGCTCCCGTCGACGGTGGTACGGCAGCTCGGTGACGGAGGAGCCGGCGATCTCGAGCACATCGAAGAGCAGGAGCCGCACGGGCACGGCCGCCATCACGCGTTCGATCTCCCGCGGACGGGCGAGGTTCATGCGCTGCTGGATGCGCTCGAAGCTGGGCCGGCCGTGGTCGTCGAGGGCGACGATCTCGCCGTCGACGAGGGCGTCGCCACGCAGCACCCGCGGCAGCCCGGCCAGCTCGGGATACGTCGCGGTGACGTCGTTGCCGCGTCGGCTCAGCAGGCGGATGCCGCCGCCGTCGGCGCGGGCCAGCACCCGGATGCCGTCCCACTTCCACTCGAGCGCCCAGTCGCCGTGCGCCACCTGCCCGAGGGTGCCCGACGTCGCGAGCATCGGGCGAACGAGGATCGGCTCGACCTCGTGCGGGCCGTCGTCGGACTCGTGGGGCTCGGCGGGCGCGAGCGGGTCCGCCGTGAGCTCGGCGGGCGCCGGCGGGTCCCCTGCAGGCTCGGCTGGGTCGGCGGGATCCGGCGGCTCGGTCGCCTCCGCCGCGCCCGCGGCATCCGTCACCGTCTCGGAGGACGTGTCGCTCGCGTGGCGCGCCTTGGACGACGGGCTCCAGTGCCCCGGCCGCTGGTCCTTCATCCGATGCGCGAGCCAGTTGCTCTTCTCGCCCGAGCCCTCGGTGCGGATGAGCGCCAGCCGCACCCGGCCGCCGAGCGGTCCGCCGGGACGGCCGTCGAGGTCGACGATCACCTCGTCGTCGCGCCACTTCTCGGTCTCGTACGTGCCGGTGTCCCAGATGGTCATGGAACCCGCGCCGTACTCCCCCGCGGGAATGGTGCCCTCGAAGGTCGCGTACTCCATCGGGTGGTCCTCGGTCTGCACGGCCAGGTGGTTCACGCCCGCGTCGTCGGGAATGCCCTTGGGGACCGCCCAGCTCTTCAGCACGCCGTCGCGCTCGAGCCGCAGGTCGTAGTGCAGGCGGCGCGCGTGGTGCTCCTGGATGACGAACCGCGGATCGCCCGTCGACGGCTGCCCCCAGCTCGACGAGGGCATCGGCTCGGGGGTCACGCCGGTCTTCCGCATCGAGAGGTACTCGGCCAGCGGTCCCGGACCGGTGCCGGCCGCAGCCAGCGGCGCGATCGGATCGATGCCCTCGGCCACCCGGGCCAGCACCTCGTGCGCGTCGAGCTGACGGAGGCCCGGGTCGTCGAGCTCGTCCCACGTGCGCGGCGCCGCGACCGTCGGCGTGGGGCGGCCGCGAAGCGAGTACGGCGCGATCGTGGTCTTGTTCTGGTTGTTCTGGCTCCAGTCGATGAGCACCCGACCCTCGCGGAGCGTCTTGCGCATGCTCGACACGATGAGGTCGGGGTGGTCGGCCTCGAGCGCCCTCGCGAGCTCGTGCGCGACATCCGACACCTGCTGCGACGTCTGCGAGCCGTCGAGGGCCGCATACAGGTGGATGCCCTTGCTGCCACTCGTCACCGGGAACGCCTCGAGACCCATGCCGTCGAGGATCGCGCGCACGAGCCGGGCGACCTCGGCGCACTCGAGCAACCCCATGCCGGGCCCCGGATCGAGGTCGAACACCATGCGGTCGGGATTGCCGCGCGAGCCGTCGGGCGCGAACCGCCACTGCGGCACGTGGATCTCGAGCGACGCCTGCTGCGCCAGCCACACGAGTGCGGCGCGGTGATCGACGATCGGGTAGGTCTTCGGACCGTCGGAGTGCTCGATGACGCCGCGGCGCATCCAGTCGGGCGCGTGCTCGGCGAGGTTCTTCTCGAAGAACACCTGCCCCGGTGCATCCGTGGTGCCGACGCCCTGCACCCACCGCTTGCGCGTCACCGGCCTGCCGATCACGAACGGCACCATGACCGGGGCGATCTCCGCGTAGTAGGAGATCACCTCGCCCTTGGTCATGCCGGTCTCGGGATACATGACCTTGTCGAGGTTCGTCAGCCGGAGTCTCCGGCCGTCGACCTCCACGAGCTGGCGGGTGCCCTCGGCCATGCTCCCCATCTTGCCCGGTCCGCCCGCGAAGTGACGCGAATCGACCTTCGCGCGCGGAGCGAGGGTCGATTCGCGTCATCTCGCGGGCGGCGGATGCCACGGCTGAATGCCGCAAGGGCTACCGCGCGACATCCGCTCGGGTGTCTACTGGTGTGATGCGAGCCGTCTGGAAAGGGGCGGTCACATTCGGCCTGGTCAATGTGCCCGTCAAGCTGTACAGCGCCACCGAGGATCACGACGTGTCACTGCATCAGGTGCACGACGCCGACGGCGGGCGCATCCGGTATCAACGCGTGTGCGAGATCGACGGCAAGGTCGTCGAGTACAAGAACATCGACAAGGCCTACGACGACGGCGAGCGCACGGTGATCATCACCGATGAGGACCTGAAGTCGCTGCCAGCCGAGCGCAGCCGGGAGATCGAGGTCGTCGAGTTCGTGCCCACCGAGCAGGTGGACCCGATCATGTTCGACAAGAGCTACTACCTCGAGCCCGACTCGGCGTCGAACAAGGCCTACGTGCTGCTGCGCCGCACGCTCGAGTCGACCGACAAGACGGCGATCGTGCGCATGGCACTGCGCCAGAAGACCCGCCTCGCGGCGCTGCGCGTCCACGGCGACGTGCTCATGGTGCAGACGCTGCTCTGGAGCGACGAGGTGCGCGAGGCGAAGTTCCCGTCGCTCGACGAGCCCGTGAAGATCTCCGACAAGGAGCTCGACCTGTCGAAGCAGCTCGTCGAGAGCCTCGTGTCCGACTTCGAACCCGACGAGTTCGTCGACGAGTACCAGGCCGAGCTGCGCACGCTCATCGCCGCGAAGCTCGAGCAGGGCGACGCCGTCGACACGGCCGCGACGTTCGGCGAGGAGCCCGAGGAGGAGGGCGGCGAGGTCATCGACCTCATGGAGGCCCTGCGCCAGTCGATCGCGTCCAAGCGCGGCGGGCCGGATGCCGCGAAGGGCGGCGGCGCGAAGGGCAGCGGTGGCGGCGGCAAGGCCGCGCCGGGTTCGGGCGCGTCGAAGTCGTCCTCCGCCGGCGCGAAGGCATCGGACACGTCCAAGGCCGGCTCGAGCCGCTCGAAGGCCGCGACGTCATCGGCCGACGGCGCGAAGAAGAAGGCGCCGGCGGCCAAGAAGAAGGCGGCGTCCTGACGCCGGCGCGCGGCATCCGCTGATCGCGGGCGGCTCAGTCGTCGGTGCAGGTTTCGCCGACGGCGTCCGCCGCATCCTGGATCGCCGTCTGGTGCTCGGCGACCGCGTCGGCGTCGACCTCCGCGTCGGGATCGCTCGGCAGGGTGCCCGCGAACTCCGCGGCGTCCTGGATGCTCGCGTCGAGCTCGTCGAGCGCATCGGAGAGCTGGGTGTCGTCGCCGCCGGTGCGGTCGATCGCCATGACGCGCTCGCTGTAGCCCTCGAGCGTCGCCTGCGTCTCGCTCGGGTCGCCGCCGGCGCCGAGCGCGTTCTGCGCACCGTTCGAGATGTCGCGGACCTCGGACTCGACGGCGGTGCAGGCGTCGACGCTCGAACCGGCGCCCTCGCCGCCACCGCCGGCGGCGCAGCCGGAGAGGAGCAGTGCACTCGCGAAGACGAGTGCCGCGGAACTGGTGATTCGTTGCATGGGTGCAGCCTAAGGACCGTCGCTTCGACGCGGACGGGGGTTGCGCTTCGCCGGTTCAGGGGAATCGAGCCTGCCGGACGGACGACGACGGGCGCGGCATCCGCTGATCGGATGCCGCGCCCCGCGCTCGTGCCGGTGCCTCGCTAGTCGGCGCTGCAGGCGTCGTTGACGCCCGACGCCGCGTCCTGGATCGCGGTCTGGTGCTCGGCGACCGCGTCGGAGTCGACCTCGGCATCGGGATCGGAGGGCAGCGTCGCGGCGAACTCGGCCGCGTCGTCGAGCGCCCCGGCGAGCTTCTCGAGCTCATCGCTCACGGCGTCGGACGTGTCTTCGCCGAGCTGGTCGACGCGGTCGCTGTAGTCCTCGAGCGCGGACTGGATCTCGGCGGGGTCGCCGCCCGCAGCGAGCGTGTTCTGCGCGCCGTTCGAGATGTCGCGGACGTCGGACTTCACCGTGTCGCACTCGTCGGCGCTCGACGAGGCTCCGCTCCCGCCGGCCGCACATCCGGCGAGCAGCAGCGCGCCGGCGAAGACCAGCGCGGTGGACGTCATGATTCGTTGCATGGTGATGGTCCCCCTGATCGTGGTGGTGGTTCCCACCATAGCGAGCACCCTCCGACACTCGCCGCGTCCCCGTGTCAAGGGCCTGACGACCCGGCCGTGCGCGACCTAGGCTCGCCGGCATGAGCACGCCAGACGAGTCGGGTGCGCGTCCGAATCCCGAGGCCGGGGGCGGGGCGGCCGCGCCGCTGAACGATCCCGAGCAGACGCGCAAGGACGTGAGCTACAGCCCAGGCAGCGAGGCGGAGACTGCGGCCAAGCAGGCCGATCCCCTCCCCGAGGGGATCGACGACGACATCGACACGTCGCGGATCCGGGCGGTGCCGGGCACCGGCGGCCCCGACGACGCGGGCGACGTGGAGCTCGACCCCGAGGAGATCGGGGAGATCCGCGGCATCCGGGGCATCCCCGAGTGAACCGCGGAGACCGACGAGAGGAGAGGACCGACATGACCGACTTCGTGGACCCGCTGGAGGAGCCGTTCGACGCCGACCGCGACCCGCGACCGCTCGACCCCGACGTCGACGACGCGCGCGTCGACTCGTCGGAGGCCGACCGTCAGGCGGCCCAGGACGGCACCAAGGTCACCAGCGCGAGCGAGGGCGACCCGCTCGACGAGACGACCCCCGTGGACAACTGGGAGTGAGCGTCCGGCCGGCGGCTGCCGTCATGCGGTGACCCCCGCCGCCCGCTCGGGGGCCGCGCGAGGCGCTCCGGCGTCGGACGCGAGCCCGTCGAGGTCCCAGCCGGGCCTCGGCACCGAGTCCAGCAGGAGCCGGGTGTACGGATGCCGCGGCGCGGCCAGCAGCGCGGCCGTGTCGCCGCGCTCCACGATCTCGCCGGCGCGCATCACCACCGTCTGCTCGCAGACCCGGCGCACCACGGCGAGGTCGTGGCTGATGAACAGCACCGTGAGCCCGCGCTCCCGGCGGATCGCCGCCACGAGGTCGAGCACCTGCGCCTGCACGGAGACGTCGAGCGCGCTCGTCGCCTCGTCCATCACGAGCACGTCGGGCTCGATCGCGAGCGCCCGGGCGATCGCCACGCGCTGCCGCTGACCGCCCGAGAGGGTCCGAGGGCGGGCGGTGGCGTGCGTGGCGTCGAGGCCCACTTGCTCGAGCAGGTCGAGGACCCGGGTGCGCGCGTCGCTCGTGGTGAGCGCGGCGTGCAGCCGCAGCGCGTCCTCGATCGCGCGTCCGGCCGGGATGCGCGGGTCGAGCGACAGGTACGGGTCCTGGAAGACCATCTGCACCGACCGGGAGTGCGCGAGGCGATCCGAACGGCGGCGCGGCATGGCGGTGCGGACGGCGCCCGCCACGACGATCTCCCCCTCGTCGACCGACTCGAGCCCGACGATCATGCGCGCGAGCGTGGACTTGCCCGATCCCGACTCCCCCACCACGGCGAGCGCACCGCCGCGCGGGATCGCCATCGACGCGTCCACGACGGCGCGCACCCCGGCCGTGCCGTGCGCGCGGTAGGTCTTCGAGACGGCTCGGACGTCGAGCATGGGGTCGGCGACGAGGGCCTGCCCGGCGGCATCCGGAACCGACGTCACGAGCGCCGGCCCGGCGGCATCCGACACCGCAACGGCGGGAGCCTCGACGACCGCGATCGTCGGCGTCGCCGCCACCAGCCGCCGCGTGTACGGCGCCTGCGGCCGGAGGAACACCTGGCGGGCGTCGCCGTGCTCCACGACCCGGCCGGCGCTCATCACGTAGACGCGGTCGCAGATGGATGCCGCGAGGTTCAGGTCATGGGTGATGAAGAGCATGCCCATGCCCCTTGACGCACGTTGCTCGCCGAGCACGCCGATGATCTCGGCCTGCGTGGTGACGTCGAGGGCGGTGGTCGGCTCGTCGCAGATGAGCAGCCGCGGCGAGCTCGTGAGCGCACCCGCGATCATGACCCGCTGCAGCATGCCGCCCGACAGTTCGTGCGGGTACTGGCGCAGGTGGTCCTCGGGGCGCGGCAGCCGCACGGCGCGCAGCAGCTCGATCGCCCGCGCGTCGGCGTCGGCACGCGACCGGCCGTCGACCAGCCGGAGCGTCTCGGTGAGGTGGTCGCCGATGGTGCGCATCGGGTTGATGCCCGCGCGCGGGTCCTGGAAGACCATGCCGGCGTTCGACCGGCGCAGGGCGAGCAACTCCCCGGTCGGGGCGCCCAGGACCTCGCGGTCGTCGAGCCGCACCGAGCCGGCTGTCCTCGCGCCGCGGGGCTGCAGGCCGATCACCGAACGGGCGGTGAGCGACTTGCCCGAGCCGGATTCGCCGACGAGGCCGACCGTCTCCCCCTCCGCGACGCGCAGGGAGACCCCGTCGAGCAGGCGGGCGCCGCCCGGCAGGTCGAGCGTGTAGTCCGAGATGTCGAGCAGCGTCATGCTGGGGTTCCTCCTCCGATGCGGTCGGAGAGCTCCTCGCCGATCACGTTCACGGCGACGACGGCGATGACGACGGCCACCGCCGGCACGATCGCCGGCAGGAAGTGGCCGCCGAGGAGCCCCGCCTGGGCCTCGTTGATCATGGCGCCCCAGTCGGCGGTGGGCGCCTGCACGCCGAGGCCGAGGAACGACAGGGCGGCCAACTCTGCGAGCACGTACCCGAAGTTCAGCGTCGACTGGGCGCCGACGATCGGGGTCACGTTGGGCAGCACGCGACGGGTCGCGATCCAGCCGCCCGAGAAGCCCTGCACCCGGTAGGCCGAGACGTAGGGGCGGCTGCGCTCGGAGGCCACGAGCGAGCGGGTGAGGCGGGCGACGAACGGTGCGTACGCGATGCTCATCGCGATCACCGGGGCGACGAGCCCCTTGCCGAAGAGCGCGACCGCCATGATCGCGATCAGCAGCGACGGGAAGGCGAACACCACGTCGAAGATTCGACCGAGGACCGAGTCGACCCAGCCGCCGCGCCAGCCCGCCAGGAGCCCCAGGAGGATGCCGATGACGGTCGAGGAGATCACCACGATCAGGGGTGCGAGCAGGGCGGTGCGGGCGCCGTACATCATGCGGCTCAGGATGTCGCGGCCGAGCGCGTCGGTGCCGAGCCAGTGGGCCGACGACGGGCTCGCGTACACCGCGGCGAGGTCGACCTGGTCGGGATCGTAGGGCGCGACCCACGGCGCGAAGATCGCCGCGAAGGTCAGCACGCCGAGGACGACGAGGCTGATGACGTAGGCCGTGTTCGCAGGGCGGGCACGCGGAGCGCGCAGCACCTCGAGCGCGAGGGTGGGGGTGGTCATCTGGCACCAGCTCCTGCGGCGGATCGGGGGTCGACCCAGGGTTCGAGGATGTCGATGATCGCGTTCACCACAACGAAGGCGAACACGACGAGCAGCACGATGGCCTGCACGACCGGGAAGTCGAGACGGTCGACGGACTGCACGAGCAGCGAGCCGATGCCCGCGAGGCCGAAGGCGGCCTCGACGATCGAGCTCGCGACGATGAGGCCGGCGACGAGCACGCCGCTGACCGTGAGGATCGGCCCGATCGCGTTGCGGAACACGTGCCGCCGCACCACGGTGGCGCGGCCGAGTCCGCGGCTCGTGGCGACCTCGACGTGCTCCCGGCCGAGCTGGTCGACCATCGACGATCGGGTCACCTTGCCCACGAGCACGACGAACACCACGGCCAAGGCGATGGACGGCAGCACCAGGTGGTACACCGTGTCGAGGAATCCGCCGTCGCCCGAGCCGAACGACGGGAACCAGCCGAGCTGCACCGCGAACACGGCGATGAGCACGATCGACCCGACGAACGAGGGGATGGCGCCGAGTACGGTCAGCCCGATGAGCACGCCGCGATCGAGGATGCGACCCCGATTGAGGGCGGCGACGATGCCGCCGACCAGGCCGACCACGGCGATCATCAGCCCGGCCATGACCACGAGGCCGAGCGTCACGGGCAGGCGCTCGCCGATCACGGCGGTCACGTCCTGCCGGTACTGCAGCGACCGCCCGAGATCGCCGTGCAGCACGCCGGCGAGCCACTGCAGGTACTGCTGCCACGGCGGCAGGTCGAGCCCGTACTGCGCGGTGACCTGCGCGATCGCCTCGGGCGACGGCTTGCGTCCGCGCAGCAGGAAGGTGACGGGATCGCCGGGCACCAGGAACCGCGAGAAGAAGACCAGGAGCGACGCCAGGAACAGCGTGAGGAGCAGGCCGCCGAGCTTGCCGGCCACCCGCCGGGCGGCGGTCACGGGACGACCGCCGCTCCGCCGGCTGGGGCGCGATGCCGACGGATGCCGCTAGCGGGCGCCAATGGTCGCCGCCCAGGGGTAGTAGAGGAACGCGATCGACGGGGCGACGCCGGTGATGCGCTCCCCCAGGAACAGCGGCATCGGACCGGTGTAGAGCGGCAGCCACGGCAGCTCCTCGTTGGCGATGCGCTGGGCCTCGGCGGTCTTCTCCGAGCGGGCGGCGGGGTCGTCGATCGCGATCGCGTCGTTCACGACCTGGTCGAACTCGGGGTCGGACCATCCGCCGTAGTTGCTGAACTCGCCCGTTCGCAGCACGCTGTACATCTCCAGCGGGTCGGGGCTCGAGAGGTACCAGGACGTGTAGAAGAGGTCGATGCCCTCGCGGGCGCTCGGGTCGGAGAACAGCGCGGTGTAGGCGCTCGGGGTCACCGTCTCGATGGTGGCCTTGAGGCCGATCGACTCGGCGGCGGCCGCCGTCGCCTGCGCGATCACGTTGAAGTCGCTGCTGATCGGCGCGGTGGCGAACACGATCTCCTCGCCGACTGCGCCCGCGTCCTCGACGAGCTGCTTCGCCGCCGCGAGGTCGTACGGGTACTCCTCGAGGTCGTCGAAGGCGGCGTCGAGGCCCGCGTCGCTGGCTCCGACCCAGACCGACTCCGTCGTGAGCGCATCCGTGACCTCGCCGTAGCCCTTGGCCGCGGCCGAGACGATGCCCTCGCGGTCGAGCGCCATGAGCAGCGCCTTCCGCACGTTCACGTCGCCGAGCGGCCCGTCGAGGTTGGACACGATGAGGCTCGACACGGCCGTGCTCATGCCGAACATCATGTCGCCGACGCTCGAGTTCTCGAGCTGCGGCACCGCCTCGAGCGGCACCATCCAGCCGCCGTCGACCTCGCCTGAGGCCAGCGCGTTCACGCGGGCGTTGGCGTCGTTCATGAAGAGGAACTGCACCTCGCCGGACTTGGCGCGCAGCGACTCGTCCCAGTAGTCGTCGTAGCGGGTGAGCGTGATGCGCTCCCCCGCCTTCCACTCGGTCAGGCTGAAGGGGCCGGTGCAGTTCACGCCTCCGGTCGAGTTGCCGTAGTCGGCGCCCGCGTCGGCAAGCGTGGCCGCCGACTCGATGACACCGGCGGAGCCGCCCATCGCGAGATTGAACTGCGAGTCGGCGGATGCCTCGGTCACGGTGACCTCGCGGTCGCCGGTCTGCTCGATCGAGGTGACGTTCTGGTACACCGAGTACCACGAGGAGCCGACCGCCGGGTCGAGGTGGCGGCTCATCGACGCGACGACGTCGGCGGCCGTGAGCGGCGTGCCGTCGTGGAAGGTCACGCCGTCGCGGATCGTGTAGACCCACGTCGTCGGGGTGGGATGCGCGAACGACTCGGCGAGCGCCGGGGTGAGCGTGTAGTCGGGGTTCAGGCGCAGGAGCGATTCGCACACGTTGGCGAGCACCTGGTTGTCGGAGTAGTCGAACGCGTAGGCGTAGTCGAGCGAGTACGGCTCGGCGTAGCTCACCCAGGAGAACGAGTCGATGTCGCCCGACGGGGCATCGGTCTGCGTGGTGAGCTCGTAGTCGGGGTCGGCGGGCGCCTCGGTCGCGGGCGGGGTGCACCCGGTCAGCGCGAGCGCGGCGCCAAGGGTGCCGGCGACGACGGCCGTCGCACGGCGCGAGACGCGGCGGACCCCGCGGTGGGGGGAGGTGCGGTGCTGGGGGTCGGACATCGTGCGCTCCTCGGAGTCAGTCGTTGCGGAGGTGGACGGGCTCGCCCTCGACCCACGTCGAGACCACCGTCGAACGGTGGATCTCCTCGGCGGGCACCGAGAACGGGTCGGGGTCGAGCACGACGAGGTTCGCGAGGTAGCCCTCGCGGAGGTACCCGGTGTCGTGGTCGCGGTGGTTCACGTAGGCCGTGCCCGAGGTGTAGGCGGCCATCGCGGTGGCCAGGTCGAGGCGCTGGTGGGCCCCGCCGAGCGGCCCGGCATCGATTCCGGGCGCGACCCGCGTGACCGCGATGTGGATCGCGTCCATCGGGTCGGCGCTCGACACCGGCCAGTCGCTCCCGGCGGCGAGGCGCGCTCCGTGGCGCACGAGGTCGCCGAACGGGTACTGGCGCGACTCGGCGCCGTCCTGGAGGAACGGCAGGGTCAGCTCGTCGATCTGGTCCTCGTGGGTGGCCCAGAGCGCCTGGATGTTCGCCACGGCGCCGAGCCCGGCGAAGCGGGCGGTCTCGGTCTCCTCCACGACCTGCAGGTGGGCGAGGTGATGGCGTCCGTCGGTCGCGCCATTGGCCGCCTTCGCCGCGTCGAGGGCGTCGAGCGCCTCACGCACGGCGCGGTCGCCGAGTGCGTGGAAGTGCACCTGGAATCCGGCGGCGTCGAGGGCGGTGACATAGCCCTGCAGCAGCTCGGGGTCGACGAACGAGAGCCCGTGGTTGTGCGTGTCGTGGCCGTGCGCGTCGCGGTACGGCGTGAGCATCGCGGCGGTCTGGTTCTCGGCGACGCCGTCGACCATGATCTTCGTCGTGCCGAGCGAGAGGCGCTCCTCATGGCCGAGCGCGGCGATGGCCTCGCGACGGGCGGCCATCTCGTCGACCTGTTCGATGCCGCGGTCGCGGGCCCACCACTGGGCGCCGACCACGTGCACCACGAGCTCGCCGGCCTCGAGCGCGCGCCGGTAGGCGTCGAGCGGATCCGGGACGACCCCCGAGCCGCCGCCGACCATGGCGTCCTGCCACCCCGTGATGCCGAGCGCGAGGAGCTCGCGCTGCGCGCGCAGGAGACCCGCGTAGACCAGTTCGGGATCGAGGGCCGGGCGCACGCCGTCGAACAGGTCGCCAGCACCCTCGTGGAAGGTGCCGGCCGGTGCGCCGTCGGCCTCCCGCTCGATGCGGCCGTCGGCCGGGTCGGGTGTCGACGCGTCGATCCCGGCGAGGCGGATGGCGGCCGTGTTCGCCCAGGTGCTGTGGTGATCGCGGCTGAGCAGCAGCACCGGGCGGTCGGGCACGGCCGCGTCGAGCAGTGCACGCACCGGCGCACCGCCCGGGTAGTGGTCCATCGACCAACCGCCGCCGAGGATCCACGGCTCGTCGGGGTTCGCGTCGGCGTAGGCCCGCACGAGGGCGACCGTGTCGGCGGCATCCGTCGCCTCGGTGAGGTTGCACTGCAGGAGCTCGACGCCGCCGCCGACGGGGTGGATGTGCGCGTCCTGGAAGCCCGGGCTGAGGAGTGCCCCGTCGAGCTGCACCACACGGGTGTGCTCGCCGATGAGCGGGCCGGCGTCGGCTTCGGGGATGACCGCCGTGATACGGCCGGCGGTGACCGCGACGGCTTGGCCGGGCAGCGGGTCTCCGGTGCCCGTGAAGACGGGGCCTCCGGTGAAGAGCAGGTCTGCGGGCACGTCGCCCTCGCTTCCTCGTCGAACGTGTGGGTTGCGGCGACTGTAGTTGCGCCAGGATCCCGATGTCAACACTGTTGACATCGGCGTTGATCAATTCGTTATGCTGAGGCGTGCGCCGCGCTCGGCGGGCGACCGGCCCGAGGGGGCCGCGGGCGTGGCAGCATGTCCTGAAACGAAGGAACACGGCAACCGATGACGACAGCGACGCGATCCGGCGGCGCCCGCGCACGCCGCGGGGGCAAGGCCCGCCTCGACCACGACGCGATCGTGGCCGCCGGTCTCAGGCTCGCCGCGCAGCCCGGCGTCGGCGCCGTGTCGGTGCGCGACCTCGGCGCCGAGCTCGGTGCCGACCCGACGGCGATCTACCGGCACTTCCGCGGCAAGGACGACCTCATGCGGTCGCTCCTCGACGAGGTCATCGGCATGAGCCTCGACCGGGTGGATGCCGCAGCCGGCGACTGGCGCGGACGCCTCACGCAGCTGGCGGTCGCCACCCTCGACCTCTTCGCCACCTACCCCGCCATCGGCGTCGAGGCGACCGTGCTCACCACGAACGGACCGCACGAGCTCGACATCATCGAGTTCATGCTCGACTCCTTCGCCCGCGCGGGGCTCGAGGGCGATGACCTCGTCAACCACTACGCGCTCATGGCGTCGCACGTGATCTCCAGCGCGGCCGGCATCGCCCGCAGCCGCAGCGAGCGCGGCACCGCGCCGTCGGCGCCCAGCCCGTGGATCGAGAGTCCGCTGCTGGTCGACCCGGCGCGGCATCCGCTCATCGCGTCGGTCGGCCCCCGACTTCGGGCTCTCGACGACCGCGACCTCTTCCTGCTCGGTGTCGAGTCGGTGCTCGACTCGGCCGAGCGAACGGCCGCTGGTGCCCGGGGCGCCGCGACGCCCTGACGCGCGAGCCGACCGCTCGGCGTCGCCTTTCATGCGATCTCGATGATGCCGCAGCCGGGAGACCGGGGTGCAATGAGCCTGCAGCCTCGCTGCGCACAATCCGGTTCCACCAGTGGTGAAGGGATCCATCATGTCCGATACGCCCGACGATGACGCGCCCGTGCTCGACCTGCTCGCGCGAATGACCGCCGACTCCCTCGACGCGTCCACCCTCGACCCCGAGACGCTGGTGCTCGTCCGCATCGCCGCACTGGTCGCGGTCGACGCGCCACCCGTCTCCTACGCGCTCAACCTCGAGGTCGGCGGGGAGGTCGGGCTCGACGCCGAGGACCTCAGAGGCGTGCTCACCGCGATCGCGCCGATCGTCGGCACCGCCCGGATCGCCGCGGCGACCGGCAACATCGTGAAGGCCCTGGCGGCCGAGATCGAGCTCGAGGACCTCGAGATCGCCCTCGAGGAGGAACTCGAGGACGAGGAGGACGGCCTCACCTGACGCGCACGCCGACGTCAGCCGGCCGGGGTCGCTCGCACCGACCGGCCCCGGTCTGCTGCATCGCGCTCGCGGGCGGGACCGGACCTCCGGCGGCTCCAGGCCACGCCGAGGAGGCAGAGCGCTCCGCCGATGAGGCCGAGCAGCGTCGGCAGCTCGCCGAGCAGGAGCCACGAGAGCACGACGACGATCGCCGGCACCGCGAGGGTCGCCGAGGCCGTGGCGCCCGCGGAGCTGCGCTGCAGCACGTACGCCCACAGCACGAACGCGACGGCTGAGGGGAAGACGCCGAGGTAGACCATCGCGAGCACCGCCGGCGTGGGCGCCGCCGCGACCTCGGCGACGGCCTGCGGCGCGAACGGCAGCAGCACCGCCGCGCCGATCGCGCAGCCGACCCAGGTCGCGCTGAGGGCATCGGTGTGCCGCAGCGCGACCTTCTGCACGAGCACGCCCGACGCGTAGAGCACGGCGGCGAGGATGCCGAGGGCGATGCCGAGCGGGTCGCTGTGCACGCCCACCCCGCCCGTCGCGATGAGCACGACCCCGGCGAACGCGATGAGCATGCCGATCATGAGCGGACGCGGGAAGCCCTCCTTGAGGAACACGCCCGCGGCGACGGCGACGAGCAACGGCGCGATGTTCACAAGCATCGCCGCGGTGCCCGCGTCGAGGTGGCGCTCGGCCAGGTTGAGCACGACCGTGTAGCCGGCGAACCAGAGCACGCCGTAGACGGCGACGAGCAGCAGCCCGCGACCGCGCGGCAGCGGTGGGCGACGCCACACGGCGAGCGCGACGAGCACGACGGTGCCGACGAGCTGCCGGCCGAAGGCGAGCGCGCCGGGCGAGAGGGCATCGCCGATGCCCCGGATCGCGATGAACGCCGAGGCCCAGAGCACGAGCACCACGAGGGTCGCGGCGAGCACCTTCCAGTTCCTGGCGACTGCCGGAGTGACGGCGGGGGCGTCGGGGGGCCAGGTCGGGGAGGGTCGCTGCATCCCTCCACCTTCCCTGCCATGATCACCTGAGCACAAGCGAACGATCCTTCCTATCCATTCAGCGCGACTGTACGATCGCTTCATGGTCGATCCGCACCGCCTCCGCGTCTTCCGTGCCGTCGTGCAGACGGGCTCGATCAATCGAGCCGCGTCACGGCTGGGCTACACCCCTTCGGCTGTCAGCCAGCACGTCAGCGCGCTGCAGCGCGAGACCGGCTTGACCCTCATCGAGAAGCGCGGCCGCGGCATCGTGCCCACCGCCTCGGGCATCGCGGTCGCCGACCGCGCCTCGCGGGTGCTCGACCAGCTCGCCGACTTCGACGCGATGGCCGACGACCTGCGTTCCGGTCGCAGCGGCACCCTGCACATCGGATGCTTCATGTCGGCCAACCGCGCTTGGATGCCCTCGGTCGTGGCCGCCCTCGTCGAGCAGTTCCCCACCCTGCGGCTCGAGCTGAGCCTCGCAGAGCTGCGCGGCTCGCAGTCGACGGGCGACCTCGACGTCGAGCTGTACATCGCCGAGGCCGTGCGCGGCGACCGCGATCCCGCCGTGGCCGAGGGCGACACCGACGGATACGACATCGAGGAGCTGCGCACCGAGGGCTACGTGGCCGTCGTGCCCTCGCGGCATCCGCTCGCCCTGCGCTCGTCGGTGACCCTCGCCGAACTCGCGGGCGAAGCCTGGATCGACAACGACCACGCACGCGGCCCGTGCCGAGAGATCGTGCTCACCGCCTGCCGGGAGCTGGGCTTCGCACCGCCGTTCCGCATCCAGGCGCCCGACTACACGAGTGCCCTCGACTACGTCGCCCAGGCCGTCGGCATCACCGTGCTCCCCCGGCTCGGGGCGCTCGCGCTGCCCGAAGGCGTCGTGATGCTGCCCGTCGAGGATGCCGCGGCACGACGTCGGATCATGCTGCGGGTGAAGCGCTCGATGCGCACGCACCCCGCGGTCGCGCGCACCGCGGAGCTGCTGCGCGAGGCCGCCGCCACCGCCTGAGCGGCGTCGCCCCGCTTCCGTCGCGACCGGCTGCCGAGTGACCGACCGGTCAGGCGGTCTCGCCGGGGCGCGATCATGGACCGGCTATCGGGCGCCTGGCTTCCGGCGGGCCTTTGGTGCAGGAGATCGCCTTGATGCAGGAGATCGCACGTTGTCGGTTGTCACTCGGACGGGTCCCACGCTGCGAGCTGGTCGAAGATGCGACGGTCACCTTTGAACTTGAGCGAATCCAGCGGTATGCGCCCGTAGAAGAACAGGACCAGGTCACTGGCCGTGCCCCGGGCGGACGCGTCGGCCGTGTCGCGGTCCTGGCCGGCAGCTGACGCGAGGTGGCCGACCTGTGCGCCGTCGTGCGACAGCCGGAGGCGCCAGGAGTGGCCCTCGGTGGCGTGGTAGTCGACGATGGCGGGGTCGTGTGGCCAGGCGACCGTCGTCGCGCAGAGGGTGAACTGGCAGTCGTCGAAACCGTCGAGGGCGATCTTCTCCGGTATGGGCTGCGGGGCACTGCCCGCGAGCTGGACGTCGTAGGTGTGCACGGCGATCTCGTGGAGTTGGCGCCGCGCCCACTCCCCGGAGGTCTGCGGTGACGGCGAGTCCGCCCACCATGTCCAGCAACTGCGATCCGGGCCTGCCCCGTGCAGCACACGCTCGAGGTGCTCGATGGACTCGGCCCACCAGGCCAGGAGAGCCTCGCGCTCCCGGGGCGCACCCGCGCTGCCTCCCCATGCGGACTCCTCCGGCGGACCGTCCGCGGGCCCGGCGGCGACGATGGCGGCTGCCTTGCGGCGACTCATGCCCACGTGCTGCACGTGCTCGAACAGCGTCCGCGAGGGATGGGTCGGCATCTGAACGTCGAGGCCGGGCGCCGCGGCGACCGCAGCGCCGAAGGCGGCCGACCGTTCGTCGACCAACCGCAGCAGATCGGCGAACGTCAGAATCTCAAGCATCCCGCCGTTCTACCATGTGCCCCGGCGCCCGGGTGCGGATCCGCAGAGGCCGGCATGCCCGCATCCGTACCGAGACGCTAGTGGGCGGCGGGTGGAGTCGGTACGGTCGAGAACACGACACCAGGGAGCGACACCATGGACCTGTTCGACATCGACGACGCCCAGCGCATGAGCCGCGAGCAGGCAGCCGCCAAGCTCCGCACACTCGCCGACGCCCTGGCGAAGAACAACTCGGTCGAATTCCACCGCGCGGGACGGCAGATCACCGTGCACATCCCCGACCAGGTCAACCTCAAGGTCGAGGTGGAGCTCGGTGACGAGGGCGAGAACGAGCTCGAGGTCGAGCTCACCTGGTGACAGCCGGCAGGCCGGCGACGAGACACGATCACGACGAACGAAGGCCCCCGCTGCACGCGGAGGCCTTCGATGAAGCGAGAGCGGAGACGAGGGGATTTGAACCCCTGGTCCCCTTACGGGGACTCCACCTTAGCAGGGTGGTGCACTCGACCGGACTATGCGACGTCTCCTCGTGAACCGCCATGGCGGACACGCGACAGCCATCATAACCCGCGGATGCCGCGGATGACGATTCGGCGCCGGGGCCTCCGGTCTGCCCTACTGGTCGTCGAGCGTGCGGCCCGCGGAACAGCGCACGTCGGCACCGGTCTGGCCGGCGACGTCCTCGGGCAGCGCCTCGGCCGTCGGAGCCGGAGCGGCCGGGTCGGCGGGCGTCTCAGCGGGGGCTTCCTCGGCGGGAGCCTCCTCAGCCGGAGCCTCGGCGGGCGGCTGCACGGCCGGGTCGGCGGCCGAGCCGAAGTCGTTGTTCTGCGCGTCGGGATCGAACGTCACGGGGAGGTCAGCCTGCAGCGCCTGGTTGATGAGCTCCGCCGAGGCGTTGGGCGCCACGGCTCCACCACCCGCGACGTACGAGGTCGGGTACTGGATGAACGCGAGCTTCGCGAGGTCGATGTCCTTCATCGCCTTGGCGATGGAGATCATGCGCGTGGGATCGGTGAGGCTGCTCGACAGCTGCATGTTCGCGAGCGCGGCCTTGGCGATCGAGTAGAGCTTGACCGGGTCGCCGAGGGTGCCGTCGGACTGCAGCTTGCGCGCGAGCGCCGAGAGGAAGACCTGCTGGTTCGAGATGCGGCCGAGGTCGGAGCCGTCGCCCACGCCGTGCCGGGTGCGGAGGAACTGCAGCGCGGCCACGCCGCTCAGGGTGTGCGTGCCGGGGTCGAGGAACGTGCCGGTGTACTCGTCTTCGATGGGCTCGGCGACGCAGACGTCGACGCCGCCGACGGCCTCCGACAGGCCCGCGACGCCCATGAACTGCACGATGCCGGCGAACGGGATGGTGACGCCGGTGAGCGACTCGACCGTCTTCGCGACGCAGTCCATGCCCCCGTATGAGAGCACCGTGTTGATCTTCACGTCGTAGAGCTCGTCGAGCGTGCTGCTCGGATCCTCGGGGTCGGTGCAGGCGGGGACGTCGACCAGCATGTCGCGCGGGAAGCTGACGACCGAGGCGTGCGAGTGGTCCTGCGCGATGTGCATGAGCATCGTCACGTCGTTGAGGACGGCGGTCTCCTCGTCGGGATCGCCGAAGGCCTCGCCCTGGCCCTGGCGGCTGTCGCTGCCGATGAGCAGCAGGTTGACGCCACCCTCGATCGCGCCGACGTCGGGCACGCCCTCGAGCACCTTCTCGCTCTCGAGCTTGACGGTGGGCTGCACGGTGCTCGCGAGGTCCCAGGCGGCGTAGGCGGCGACGGCGGAGCCGGAGATGAGGGTCACGGCGACGACGGATGCCGCGACCTTGGCCACGGTGGACCACGCGCTGTGGGTCTTGAGTCGGCCGTGGCGGGCGACGGAGGGGTTCTTCGCCGCGCGACGCGAGCTGTGACGCAAGTCCTGGTTCACCCGGTTCCTCTCGTTCCAGTCATGTCGGTCGTGTGCGGAGGGCGTGGGATTCGAACCCACGAGGCATTGCTGCCCACTGGTTTTCAAGACCAGCTCCATCGGCCGCTCGGACAGCCCTCCTCGCCGGCACGCTGACGCCCCGTGAGGGGCGACGTCGCACGGCAGGCCCCGATTCTAGCCGAAGCGCAGTTCCGACGAGCCTCGCAGCACAGTCTGGGAAGGTCCTGAAGCGGATGCCGCGTCAGCCGGCGTTCGCGCTCGCGCAGCGGACCTCGGCGGCGTTCTGCCCGGTCACGTCCTCCGGCAGCACCTCGGGCGCCGGCCCAGCCGGGTCGGCCGGGGCGGACGCGTCACCGGTGGCGGGCGCCTCCCCCGTGGCCGGGGTATCGGCCGCGGGCGGTGCGGGAGCCGCGGCGTTGGGATCGGCGACGGTGCCGAACTCCGACTCCCCCGTCGCTGCGGGGTCGATCGCGACCGGCAGGTCGGCCTGCAGTGCGGCATTGACGATCTGCGCCGAGTCGCTCGGCACCACGCCGCTCTTGTCGTCGGTGTAGCCGGTCGGGTACTGCAGGAAGACGACCTTCGACAGGTCGACGTCCTGGAGGGTCTTCGCGATCGAGATGAGCTGGGTGGGGTTCTGGAGCGCCGTCGACAGCGTCATGTTCGACAAGACGGCTTTCGCGATCGAGTACAGCTTGACCGGGTCGCCGAGCGTGCCCGAGCTCTGCAGGGTGCGCATGAGCGAGGCGAGGAAGGTCTGCTGGCTCGAGATGCGGCCCAGGTCGCTGCCGTCGCCCACCCCGTGTCGGGTGCGCAGGAACGCCAGCGCATCCATGCCCGAGAGGGAATGCGTTCCCGGGTCGAGGAACAGCCCGGTGTACGGGTCCTCGATGCGGTCGGTCACGCACACGTCGACGCCGCCGACGGCGGACGAGAGGGCGGCGACGCCGTAGAACTCGACGATGCCGCCGAGCGGGATCGTCACGCCGGTGAGCTGCTCGAGCGTCGTCGCCACGCAGCCCAGCCCGCCGTACGAGAGCACCTCGTTCATCTTCACCTGCGACATGGCCGACAGCTTCTCGCCCTCGGGATCGTTCGGATCGGTGCACTCGGGCACCGACACGTACATGTCGCGCGGGAAGCTCACCACCTCGACATGCGAGTGGTCCTGCGAGATGTGCAGCAGCATGGTGACGTCGTTCAGGACCGCCGACTCCTCCTCGGGGTCGCCGAACGCGCCGTCCTCCGGCCGCTTGTCGCTGCCGACGAGCACGAAGGTCAACCCGCCCTCCATCGCGCCGATGTCGGGCACGTTCTCGAGCACCTTCTCGCTCTCGAGCTTCACGGCAGGCTTCACCGACTGCACGAGGTCGACCGCGGCGTACGCGCCGATGGCCGCGGCGCTCACCGCGAGCACGGCGACGACGGATGCCGCGATCTTGCCGTAGGTGGCCCAGGCGCTGTGACGCGGCAATCGGCCGTGTCGCGGCACGACTGGCGGCGACACTGGCTGCTGCCCGGTCCGACCGCTCATGGCGAGCCCCCTCCGACGCGCTGATCCTATCCGGCGCAACCGTGCGGCGGCAGGACCCTTGTCATTCCAGCGCGCCAGGGCTACTCAGCTCGAGGATGCGGCACAGCTCACGGCAGCGAGTCGAGCACCGCCGCGAGTCCGGCGTGGTCGACGTCGTCGGCCGTCTCGGATGCCGCGGCGATCACCTCGGAGGGCGCCTGGCCCATCGCGACCGAGCGGCCGACGGCGCCGGCCCAGGCGAACATCTCGAGGTCGTTGCGGCCGTCGCCCACGGCGAGCACGCGCTCGGCGGGCACGTCGAGCCAGCCGCGCACGCGCTCGAGTGCGGTGGCCTTGCTCACGCCGTCGGGCGCGATGTCGAGCCAGGCGGTCCAGCCGATCGCGTAGCTGACCTGGTGCAGGCCCATCTCCTCGACGATGCGCAGGAAGTCCTCGAGCTCGTGGTCGGGCGACACCACGACCACGCGGGTGGCGCGCTGGTCCAGCAGCCCCTCGAACGTCACCTCGCGGGCGTTCTCGAGGTTCCAGTCGGTCATGCCCTCGGTGTAGAGGCGATAGCCGTCGGGCAGTTCGACCATGAACCGGCCGCTGGGCAGGAAGGCGCGGATCCGCTCGAGCACGCGCGTGGGGTCGAAGGTCTCGACGTGCTCGCGCACGTAGCCGTCGGATGCCGCGTCATCGCGCCGCATCGTGATCGCCCCGTTCGCGCACACCACGTACTCGGGCGCGAGCCCGAGGCGCTGCAGCACCGGCGCCGTGGTCGACCACGACCGCCCGGTCGCGAGCGTCACCTCGTGGCCGCGCTCACGCGCGGCGGCGATCGCGTCGGCGACGCGCTCGTCGATCGACTCGTCCTCGTGCAGGATCGTGCCGTCGACGTCGAGCGCCACCAGCCAGGGCAGGCCGTCCGGGGCCGGCTGCGGCATCCGCTCACTCATCGCGTGACGGGCTCGAGCACCTCGAGGCCGCCGAGGTAGCCGCGCAGGGCCTCGGGCACCCTGACCGAGCCGTCGGCCTGCTGGTGGGTCTCGAGGATGGCGACGATCCACCGTGTCGTCGCGAGGGTGCCGTTGAGCGTCGCGACGGGCGCCGTCCTGCCCGACTCCGTGCGGTGCCGGATGTCGAGGCGACGCGCCTGGAACGTCGTGCAGTTCGAGGTGGACGTGAGCTCGCGGTAGGCGCCCTGCGTAGGCACCCACGCCTCGACGTCGAACTTGCGTGCCGCGCTCGAGCCGAGGTCGCCGGCGGCCACGTCGATGACGCGGTAGCTGAGCCCGAGAGCTTGGAGCATGTCCTCCTGCCAGCCGAGCAGCCGCTCGTGCTCGGCCTCGGCGTCGGCCGGGTCGACGTAGCTGAACATCTCGAGCTTGTTGAACTGGTGCACCCGGATGATGCCGCGGGTGTCCTTGCCGTGGCTTCCCGCCTCACGGCGGTAGCAGGTGGACCAGCCGGCGTAGCGGAGCGGGCCGTTCGACAGGTCGACGATCTCGTCGGAGTGGTACCCGGCGAGCGCGACCTCGCTCGTGCCGGTGAGGTAGAGCTCGTCGTCGGGGAGGTAGTAGATCTCCTCGGAGTGGGCGCCGAGGAATCCGGTGCCCTGCATGATCTCGGGTCGCACCAACGTGGGGGTGATGAGCGGCGTGAAGCCGTTGGCGAGCGCGCGGTCGAGGCCCATGTTCATGAGTGCGAGCTCGAGGCGGGCGCCGATGCCCTTGAGGAAGTGGAACCGCGCACCCGAGACCTTGGCCCCGCGGCCCATGTCGATGGCGTCGAGCAGCTCGCCGATCTCGAGGTGGTCGCGCGGCTCGAAGTCGAACGTCGGCACCTCGCCGACCTCGCGCAGCACGATGAAGTCGTCTTCGCCGCCCGCGGGCACCCCGTCGATGACGACGTTGCCGAGGCGCTGCACGGCCAGGAGGAACTCCGACTCGGCGTCGTTCGCCCGCTGGTTCGCGTCCTTCACGCGCGCCGCGAGCTCCTGCGCCTGCGCGACGAGCCAGGCCTTCTCCTCCTTCGGCGCCTTCGCGACCTGCTTGCCGAAGGCGTTCTGCTCGGCGCGGAGCGACTCGTACTCGGTGATCGCGGCCCGGCGCACGGCATCAGCTGCGACCGCCTCGTCGACGAAGGCGGAAGACTCGCCGCGCAGCTCCTGGGAATGCTTGATCAGCTCGGGGTTCTCGCGAAGCAGCACGGGGTCGATCACGCGAGCCAGTCTAGCCCGGGGCACATGGCCTACCGTTGGCAGGGTGACGGCGGTCGGAACGGACGAGACGACGGATGCAGCTGCGGATGCCGCGGCCACGGCATTGCGCGCCGCGGTGATCTTCAACCCGACGAAGAGCGGCGTCGCCGAGCTGCGAGCCGCCGTGGCGCGAGCCGAGTCCCGACAGCACTTCGCACCGTCGGTGTGGATCGAGACCACCGAGGACGACCCCGGCAAGGGCATGGCGAAGGCCGCGCTGCGTCAGGGTGTCGACCTCGTGATCGCGGCCGGCGGCGACGGCACCGTGCGATCGGTGGCGGCGGGCCTGCGCGGCAGCGGCATGCCGCTGGGACTCGTGCCGCTCGGCACGGGCAACCTCTTCGCGCGCAACCTCGGCATCCCCGTCAACGACCAGGGCGACGCCGTCGTGCTCGCCTTCTCGGGCATGGATCGCGCCGTGGACATGCTCATCGCCGAGGTCACCCGGCCGGACGGCCGGCCCGAGTCGCACGTCTCGCTCGTGATGTCGGGCATCGGCATCGACGCGACGATGATCGCGAACACGAATCCCGACCTGAAGAAGCGGGTGGGCTGGCTCGCCTACGTCGACGCCGGGCTGCGTGCCATCCCGGCGTCCAAGCCGTTCCGCGTGGTGCACCGGACCGACGCGGGCCGGTTGCACCGGTCGCGCGTGTCGAGCATCCTCGTGGCGAACCTCGGCTACCTGCCGGGCAACATCGAGCTCATCCCCGACGCCGAGATCGACGACGGCAAGCTCGACGTCGTCGTGCTGCAACCGCGGAACGCGCTCGGCTGGCTGCTCGTGTGGCGACGCGTCACGTGGGAGAACCGGGTGCTGCGCAAGTCGGCGCTCGGCCGGCAGTTCATGGACCTCACGGGCGGGAGCCGCCGTCGCGAGATCGTCTACTCGCGCGGTCGGGCGGTCGACATCGAGATCGAGGCGGAGCCCGAGGAGTTCGAGATCGACGGCGACGAGTTCGGCACCGTCGTGGCGGCGCGCTTCCGCGTCGACCCCGCGTCGCTCGTCGTGCGCGTGCCGCGCTGACGCGGCGCGAGGCACCAGAACATCACCAAGCCGAGAGCCGCCGCAGCGGAGGTCGCCGCCAGGATCGGGCCGAGCGTCCATGAGAGCTGGTTCATGGCCATCGCCATCACCTGCTCGTCGCTCGGCTCGCCCTGCCACGAGAAGCCCATGGTCATGGTGCGCCGGGAGGCGTTGTACAGCTCCGCCGCGATCAGCAGGGGCAGGACCATCAACGCGCCGAGGGCGATCACCGTCGGGTGGACCCGTCGGCGCCTCACTCCTCCCCCTCGACGGCCGCCGTGCTCCGTGCCAGGACAGCCCAGACGACGAGCACCACGACACAGCCGAGCGCACCCGCCTGGATGAACCCGGGCGCGACGGAGGCCAGGAACCGGATGGCATCGCCCTCGGAGCCGCTCGAAGTGCCGGTATACACGGAACGATCGGTGGCGGCGTTCCACACCAGCGCGAGCCCGGCGATGACCAGCAGGAGGCTCGCCGCGAGGCCAATCCAGAGGCGTCCCGTCGGTACCCGATCAGCACGCGCGGGCTCCGGCTCCTCATCGAGCCGGTCGATGGGGGGCATCGACTCCGGGATCGTCGTCGGGCGAGGATCGGACGCCTCAGGGTCGGCGACGAGTGCGCGGATGAGGTCGGCCGGATCATCCTCCGGGTCTGGTCGTGCCGGCTGCGGACGCTCGGCATCCGCGGGCGTCGAGACGGTCGGTTCGGCCTGCGACTCGGCATGCCCACCCGAATAGCCGCGCTGATACCGGGCATCGAACCTGGGGTCGATGCCCGCCGTACGTTCGTTCACTCCTGCTCCTCCACTGCATGAACCGGATGCCGCGCCCGGCGCAGCCGCGGCAGGCACCACACGAGCACGAGGCCGAGGGCGGATGCCGCGACGGCGAGCCCGAGCGCCGGCAGCGCCACGGAGTAGCCGAAGTTGAAGAACGCCCACGCCTGCACGACCTCGGCGGACGGCGAGTCGCCCGACCACTGCAGCTTGCTCTCGATCGCCTGCATGCTGGTGATGACCCACCACAGCACCAGCAGCGCCACCGTCCCGAAGCCGACCAGCGCGAGGGCGGCGGGGTGCGGCCGCCTCACCGCTGCTCCTCGGTGCTCGCCGCGCGGCGGCCCGTGACCGCCCAGGTCACGAGCACGGCGACGATGCCGACCAGTCCCGCCTCGACCAGCGCGGGGGCCATCGCGTTGATGACGAGGCGGACGCTCTCATCGAGGCCGGCGCGGACGCCGCCGATGTAGTTCGACGGGTCGGAGGCCTGCACCCAGAACGCGACGCAGCCGACCACGACGAACGCGGCGCAGGCGGCGAGCGCGATCCACAGCCATCGCGTGGGGCTCAGGGACTGGTCGACGAGCGGGTCGTCGGGCGCGTCGTCGACGTCGACCGGCCCGCCCTCTGCCAGGACCGCGGCATCGGGCGCGCTCCCGAGGGGCGAGGTCGACGGTCTCCCGTCGAGGGATGGGTCCGCGGGTGCCGGGGACGAGGAGGTGTCGGCCGGGGACGCGGAGGGAGGGAAGGAGACAGCGGGCGCGGCGCGCGGGTCGGCCTCCTCGCGCGGCCGTGGCGCCGCGGCATCCGTCGGCGCCCCGTCGTCGTCCCCGAGGGCCGTCTCGGGCGGGTCGTGCGCGTAGCCGCGCTGGAACCTCGGATCGAACCGCGGGTCGATCCCCGTCGCCGAACCCTCGCTCACTCGCAGCTCCTTCGCGGGCCGGGCCGCAGCGCCCGCACCGAACTCCAGAATAGGCCGCGAGGCCCCCGGCCGACCCAGGTTGCCGGGACTCAGTCGGGCTCGCCGCTGAGGAGCCCGCGCAGCCAGTCGCGCGCCTCGATGAAGATCTCGTCGTCGAACTTCGAGTGGTACTCGATCGCGCGCTGGTCGGCGCGGGGGTACGAACCGAGGAAGATCACGTTGGGGCTGGTGCGCCGGAGGCCCAGCAGGGCGTCGGCGACCCGCTCGTCGCCGATGTGCCCGTCGAGGTCGACGACGAAGCGGTAGCGGCCGAGCTCGTCGCCGATCGGCCGCGACTCGAGCAGCGACAGGTTCACGCCGCGGGTCGAGAACTGCTCGAGCATCGCGAGCAGCGATCCGGGCTCGTCGTCGGGCAGCTCGACGATGAGGCTGGTCTTGTCTGCCCCGGTCGGCTCGGCGAGCACGCGCGAGCGCGACACGAGCACGAAGCGCGTGACGGCCTTCGGGTTGTCGCCGATGTCGCGGGCGAGCACGGCGAGGTCGAGGTGCTCGGTGATGCCGGGCGGGGCCACCGCGGCATCCGCCTGACTGCCTTCGAAGAGGGATGCCGCGGCCTGCACGTTGCTCGTCGCCGGGATGTGGCCGTGGTCGGGCAGCTCGCGCTCGAGCCAGCCCCGCGACTGTGCGTAGGCGACGGGATGCGCGTTCACGATGCGCACGTCGGCGAGCGTGGTGCCGGGCCGGGCGACGAGCACGAAGTTCACGGGCACGAGGTACTCGCCGACGATGCGGAGGCCGGGCACGGTCGCGAGCGCGTCCTGGGTGGCCGACACCCCGCCCTCGACCGAGTTCTCGATCGCGATCATCGCGGCGGTCGAACGCCCGCTCGTGACATCCGCCAATGCCTCGCCCACGTTGTTCACCGACCGCCAGTGCTTGCCGGCCGCCTCGGGCACCTGCTTCAGCGCCGCCTCGGTGAAGGTGCCGGCCGGTCCGAGGTAGGAGTATGTCTGCTCGGGCGGCGTGGAGGCGGCATCCGTCATGCACGCAAGCCTAGTGAGCGGGCGGGCGGCAGGCGCTAGCGTCGAAACGGACCGCAATCCCGACGCGAGGGGGCCGGCAGATGACGGCGATCGACGAGCTCCGTGCCACGCCAGTGCGCACGACACCCACCGACGAGGAGCGCAGGGTCGCGCTTCGCGGCATGAAA
The DNA here is from genome assembly GCF_056404815.1 of Agromyces sp. P2_B3. NCBI lineage: Bacteria > Bacillati > Actinomycetota > Actinomycetes > Micrococcales > Microbacteriaceae > Agromyces > Agromyces sp. P2_B3. Next base: position 146,799 of record NZ_JBFUDH010000006.1, read on the forward strand.
CGGCTCGCGACGAGCCTGCTCCTCGTCGCCGCAGTCGTGTTCGCGGTGTCGTTCGCGCTGCAGGAGCAGGTGCCGTGGCTCGCCTACGTGCGCGCGGCGGCCGAGGGCGCGATGGTCGGCGCGCTCGCCGACTGGTTCGCGGTCACTGCGCTGTTCCGCTACCCGCTCGGGCTGCGCATCCCGCACACCGCGATCATCCCGAACCGCAAGGACGAGATCGGCGCCACGCTCGGGGCGTTCGTGGAGGACGAGTTCCTCTCCGACGAGGTGGTCGTCGGCAAGCTGCGCTCGATCGGCATCTCCGCGCGGCTCGGCGAGTGGCTGTCGAGGCCGGGGAACGCCGAGCGGCTCACCGCCGAGGCATCCGTCGCCGCCCGCGGCGTGATGACCCTGCTCGGCGACGACGACGTCGAGGACGTGATCGAGAAGCTCGCGCGCCGGCACCTGTTCGAACCCGAGTGGGGCCCCGCGATCGGGCGCATGGGCGAGCGGCTCGTCGCCGCCGACCAGCAGCGCGCCGCCGTCGACGCCCTCTTCGAGAAGGCCGAGGAGTGGCTGGAGGCGCATCCCGAGTCCATCGGCGGCATCGTCTCCGGCCGCTTGCCGCGGTGGATGCCCGACTTCGTCGAGAAGATGGTCGACGAGCGGGCGCGCAAGGAGGTGCTGGGCTTCGTGCGGGCGGTGCGCGAGGATCCGGGGCATCCGATGCGCGAGACCATCGACCGCTATCTGGCCGACTTGGCGAACGACCTGCAGCACGACCCCCTCATGATCGGCCGGCTCGAGCAGCTCAAGGTCGACCTGCTCGAGAGCCCGCGGGTGCGCGAGTTCGCCGGCGAGGTGTGGTCGAGCGTGAAGGACACCCTCGACACGGCACTCGAAGACCCCGACAGCGAGCTGCGCCAGGGGTTCCGGTCGGCGGTCGTCGAGGTCGGCATCCGGCTCTCCACCGACCCCGAGCTGGCGGCGAAGGTCGACGAGTGGGTGACGGATGCCGCGGCCTACGTGGTGCGCAACTACCGCCACGAGATCGCCGGGGTCATCACCGAGACCGTCGAGCGGTGGGACCCGAAGGAGACCACCGAGAAGCTCGAACTGCAGGTCGGCCGCGACCTGCAGTTCATCCGCATCAACGGCACCGTCGTGGGCGCGCTCGCCGGGCTCGCGATCTACACGGTGGCCACCGGCATCCGATCGCTCATGTGACGCCGATGCGGCAAGGGGTGTCGGCGAGGGCCCTCCTTCGGCAGACTGGGCAGATGCACGAGCGAGCGGGAACCCCGGCGACCGAATCCGACCTGATCGACGTCGAGGCCCTCGTGAGGGCCTTCTACGAGCGGAAACCCGACGTCTCGATCGCCGAGCAGCGGGTGGCGTTCGGCACCTCGGGCCACCGCGGCTCGGCGTTCAACACGGCCTTCAACGAGGACCACATCCTCGCCATCACCCAGGCCATCGTCGAGTACCGGGCGTCGCAGGGCATCACCGGTCCGCTGTTCATCGGCGCCGACACGCACGCCCTGAGCGCCCCCGCGCAGACCACCGCGCTCGACGTGCTCGTCGCCAACGGCGTGCGGGTGCTCGCCGACGAGTTCGACGACTACGTGCCCACGCCCGCGCTGTCGCACGCGATCCTGAAGTGGAACAACGACCCGGCGAAGCGCGCCGAGGGCGAGGCCGACGGCATCGTGATCACCCCGAGCCACAACCCGCCGCAGGACGGCGGCTTCAAGTACAACCCGCCGCACGGCGGCCCCGCCGACTCCGACGCCACGAACTGGATCGCGAACCGGGCGAACGAGCTCATCGCCGGCGGGCTCGCCGAGGTGAACCAGGCCGAGCCGAGCGGCGTCGAGACCTACGACTTCCGGGGCAACTACGTCGACGACCTCGCGAACATCATCGATTTCGACGCCATCCGCGAGGCCGGCCTGCACATCGGGGCCGACCCGCTGGGCGGGGCATCCGTGCACTACTGGACGGCGATCCGCGACCGCTACGAGCTCGACCTCACGGTGGTGAACGAGCGGGTAGACCCCAGGTGGGCGTTCATGACGCTCGACTGGGACGGCAAGATCCGCATGGACCCCTCGTCGCCGAGCGCCATGGCGTCCGTGCTCGAGCACGGCGGCAGCTTCGACATCCTCACGGGCAACGACGCCGACGCCGACCGGCACGGCATCGTCACGCCCGACGGCGGCCTCATGAACCCGAACCACTACCTCGCGGTGGCGATCGAGTACCTCTTCGCACACCGCCCGAACTGGCGGTCGGATGCCGCGATCGGCAAGACCCTCGTGTCGAGCTCGATGATCGACCGGGTCGCCGAGTCGCTCGGCCGACGCCTCTGGGAGGTGCCCGTCGGCTTCAAGTGGTTCGTGCCCGGCCTCGTCGACGGCTCGGTGGGCTTCGGCGGCGAGGAGAGCGCCGGCGCCTCGTTCCTGCGGTTCGACGGCACGGTCTGGACGACCGACAAGGACGGCATCCTGCTGTGCCTGCTCGCGTCAGAGATCCGCGCCGTCACGGGCAAGTCGCCGTCGCAGCTGTACGCGGAGCTCGTCGAGCGGTTCGGCGACCCCGCCTACCAGCGCACGGATGCCGCGGCCTCCCCCGCGCAGAAGGCCGCCCTCGGCAAGCTCGACGGCGACGCGATCGCCGCGACCGAACTGGCGGGCGAGCCCATCACGGCGAAGCTGTCGCGCGCACCCGGCAACGACGCGGCGATCGGCGGTGTGAAGGTGGCGACGGCCGACGCCTGGTTCGCGGCACGGCCGAGCGGGACCGAGGACGTGTACAAGATCTACGCCGAGTCGTTCCGGGGGCCTGAGCACCTCGCGCTCGTGCAGGAGGAGGCGAAGCGCGTCGTCACGGAGGCGTTGACTTCCGCGGGCTGACGCCCTTCCGCAGGCCGACGCCCGAGTGCAACCCCCTTCACGGGATTCGGGCGAACGCCGCGATGATGCGAGGATCGCCCATGCGCGGCATCCGCCCGCTGCTCGATCAGCGCCGACCCCGAGTCCCATCCGACCACGAGGAGCTGCGATGGAAGCCTGGCCCGGATCCGCCTACCCGCTCGGCGCGACGTTCGACGGCAGCGGCACGAACTTCGCCCTGTTCAGCGAGTCGGCCGACCGCGTCGAGCTCTGCCTGTTCGACGAGGACGGCACCGAGACGCGGGTCGAACTCCAGGACGTCGACGCGTTCGTCTGGCACGCCTACCTCCCGCACGTGCAGCCCGGGCAGCGCTACGGCTACCGCGCGCACGGGCACTGGGACCCGAACAACGGGCAGCGCGCGAACCCGAACAAGGTGCTGCTCGACCCGTACGCCAAGGCGATGGCGGGCGCGTTCGACTGGGACCAGTCGCTCTTCGGGTACGACTTCGGCGACCCCGACTCGCGCAACGACGACGACTCCGCCGGCCACGTCATGCACTCGGTCGTGATCAACCCGTTCTTCGACTGGGCGGGCGACCGGCACCCCAACACGCCCTACTCCGAGACGCTGATCTACGAGGCGCACGTCAAGGGGCTCACGCAGCTGCATCCGGATGTCCCGGAGGACCAGCGCGGCACGTACGCCGGCGTCGCCCACCCCGCCGTGATCGACCACCTGCGCAAGCTCGGCGTCACGGCGATCGAGCTCATGCCCGTGCACCAGTTCGTGCAGGACTCGACGCTCGAGGAGAAGGGCCTGCGCAACTACTGGGGCTACAACACCATCGGGTTCTTCGCGCCGCACAACGAGTACTCGTCGACGGGCGAGCTCGGCCAGCAGGCGCAGGAGTTCAAGAGCATGGTGCGTGCCATGCATGAGGCGGGCATCGAGGTCATCCTCGACGTGGTCTACAACCACACCGCCGAAGGCAACCACCTCGGCCCGACGATCGCGTTCCGCGGCATCGACAACGCCGCCTACTACCGCCTCGAGGAGAAGGACAAGCGGTACTACACCGACTACACGGGCACCGGCAACTCGCTGAACGTGCGGCATCCTCACGCCCTGCAGCTCATCATGGACAGCCTGCGCTACTGGGTGACCGAGATGCGCGTCGACGGGTTCCGGTTCGACCTCGCGGCCACACTGGCGCGCGAGTTCTACGACGTCGACCGCCTCTCGAGCTTCTTCGAGCTCGTACAACAGGACCCGGTGGTGTCGCAGGTGAAGCTCATCGCCGAGCCGTGGGACGTCGGCCCCGGCGGCTACCAGGTGGGCAACTTCCCGCCGCAGTGGTCGGAGTGGAACGGCAAGTACCGCGACGAGGTCCGCGACTTCTGGCGCGGCGAGCCGTCGAGCCTCGGCGAGTTCGCCTCGCGCATCACGGGTTCGGCCGACCTGTACGAGAACAGCGGGCGCAAGCCGGTCGCCTCGATCAACTTCGTGACCGCGCACGACGGCTTCACCATCCGCGACCTCGTCTCGTACAACGAGAAGCACAACGAGGCGAACGGCGAGGACGGCAAGGACGGGGAATCGCACAACCGCTCGTGGAACGCGGGCGCCGAGGGCGACACCGACGACCCAGAGGTGCTCGCGCTGCGGGCCAGGCAGCAGCGCAACTTCCTTGCGACCCTGCTGCTGTCGCAGGGCGTGCCCATGCTCCTGCACGGCGACGAGCTCGGACGCACGCAGCATGGCAACAACAACACCTACGCGCAGGACAACGAGCTGAGCTGGGTGCACTGGGACCAGGCCGACAAGCCGCTCATCGAGTTCACGGCGGCGGTCGCCAGGCTGCGCAAGGACCACCCGACGTTCCGCCGGAGCCGGTTCTTCGACGGCCGGCCGGTCGAGATCGAGGACGGCGAGGAGAGCCCCGAGGGCGCTCCGCTGCCCGACATCGTCTGGCTGCGGCCCGATGGCACGCAGATGCGGGAGCAGGACTGGGACGCCCCCCTCGGCCGGGCCGTCGGCGTCTACCTCAACGGCGAGGGCATCCGCCAGCGTGACGCGCGCGGCGAGCCCATCGTCGACGTCGACTTCCTGCTGTTCTACAACGCCGAGCCCGAGGATGCCGAGTTCCGCATCCCTCCCCGCACGAATCAGATGTGGGACGTCGTGATCGACACGGCGGGCCGGTCGGCGGACAGCGAGCCGAAGTCGGCCGGCGACACGTTCACGCTCGAGGGCAGGTCGATGCTCGTGCTCTGCGCGCACACCGAGCCCGAGACCGAGCCCGACCACTCGGTCGCCGCCTCCCTCGCGGTGCGCACGTCGCAGGGCAGCCAGGCGCAACTGCCGGGCGGCGCACCGGGCACCTCGGGCGGCGTGCAGTCCACGACCGTGCACCCGCCGACGTAGGCCCGCGTCGGCCGCCCGACCTCACGCCACCGAGCGACGACCGAAGGGACATCCGTGAAGGCACCCGTCTCGACCTACCGCATCCAGGTGCGCCCCTCGTTCGACCTCGACGCGGTCGCCGACGTGATCGGCTACCTGCACGAGCTCGGCGCCGACTGGGTGTACCTCTCGCCCATCCTCGAGGCCGAGTCCGGCTCCGACCACGGGTACGACGTCATCGACCACGCGCTCGTCGATCCCGCGCGGGGCGGGGCCGACGGCCTCGAACGGGCGGCGGCCGCGGCGCGCGCCCACGGCATGGGCGTGCTCGTCGACATCGTGCCGAACCACGTCGGCGTGGCGACGCCCGCGGCGATGGCCTGGTGGTGGGACGTGCTGGCGAACGGACGCGATTCCGCGCACGCCGAGGCGTTCGACATCGACTGGGACTTCGGCGGCGGGCGCCTGCGCATCCCGGTGCTCGGCAGCGCCGACGACCTCGGCGCGCTGCGGCTCGTGGCGACGGATGCCGCGTTCGAGCTGCACTACTTCGACCACCGCTTCCCCGTGGCGGCGGGCACCGCGGCCGACGGCGACGATCCCGTGGCGGTGCACGCCCGCCAGCACTACGAGCTCGTCGACTGGCGCCGCGCCGACGCCGACCTCAACTACCGGCGCTTCTTCGCAGTGAACACGCTCGCCGCCATCCGGGTCGAGGTGCCGCGCGTGTTCGACGAGAGCCACGCCGAGATCGCGCGCTGGTTCGAGGCGGGCCTCGCCGACGGCCTGCGGGTCGACCACCCCGACGGGCTGCGGCATCCGGGCGCCTACCTCGACCGCCTCGCCGAACTGACCGGCGGTGCCTACGTGCTCGTCGAGAAGATCCTCGAGGGCGACGAGCGGATGCCGCGGGGCTGGGCCACGGAGGGCACCACCGGGTACGACGCCCTCGGCGACATCGACCGGGTGCTCGTCGATCCCGCCGGCGAGGCGCCGCTCACCGACCTCGACACCCGCCTGCGCGGCGGCGAGCCGGTGGACTGGGCCGAGCTCATCCACGACACGAAGCGCGCGGTGGCCGACGGCATCCTCCGCTCCGAGGTGCTGCGCCTCGACCGCGAGCTCGCGGCGGCCTCCCCCGCCGCCGAGCACCTGGCCGAGGTCGCCGACGCCGTCGCCGAGCTGCTCGCCTGCTTCCCGGTCTATCGGTCGTACCTGCCGTTCGGCGAGGAGCACCTCCGCGAGGCCGCGGAGCTCGCGACCCGGCACCGGCCCGACCTCGCCCCGGAGATCGAACGACTGCTGCCGATCCTCGCCGATCCGGAGCACCCGGCGGCGCAGCGCTTCCAGCAGACGAGCGGCATGGTCATGGCCAAGGGCGTGGAGGACACCGCGTTCTACCGGTACCCGCGGCTCACCAGCCTGACCGAAGTCGGCGGCGACCCGGCCGAGTTCGCGATCGAGGTCGCCGACTTCCATGCCCGGTCGGCTTCCCGGCACGAGCGGATGCCACGGTCGATGACCACCCTGTCGACGCACGACACGAAGCGCGGCGAGGATGTGCGCGCCCGCATCGACGTGATCGCGGAGGTGCCCGAGGAGTGGTCGGCGGCGCTCGACGAGCTGCACGAGCTTGCCCCGCTCGACGACCGGCCGCTCGCGAACCTGCTCTGGCAGGCCGTCGTCGGCGCCTGGCCTGCGAGCCGGGAGCGCCTGCACGCCTATGCCGAGAAGGCCGCCCGGGAGGCGGGGAACTCGACGGGGTGGGCGGCGCCCGACGCCGCCTTCGAGGAGCGGATGCACGGCCTCGTCGACGCGGCGTTCGACGACGAGCGCGTGCGCGCGGTGGTCGACCGACTCGTGGCGCGGCTCGAGCCGCCCGGCTGGTCGAACGGAGTGAGCGCGAAGCTGCTGCAACTCACGGCACCCGGGGTGCCCGACGTGTACCAGGGCAGCGAGCTGTGGGAGCAGTCGCTCGTCGACCCCGACAACCGACGCCCGATCGACTTCGATGCGCGACGACGCATGCTGGCCGAGCTCGACGCGGGCGCGCGGCCTCCGATCGACGCCTCGGGCGCCGCGAAGCTCCTCGTCACGAGCCGGGCGCTCCGTCTGCGACGCGACCGCCCCGAGCTCTTCGGGGACTATATGCCGCTCGCGGCATCGGGTACTGCGGCCGATCACCTCGTCGCCTTCGACCGCGGCGGCGCGATCACGCTGGCCACCCGGTTGCCCCTCGCTCTCGCGGAGCGCGGCGGGTGGCGCGACACCGTCGTCGACGTCGGGAGCGCGCCGCTGACCGACGTGCTCACCGGACACCATCACCAGGGCGGCGTGCTCCGGCTGGCCGAGGTGCTGCACGACTACCCGGTGGCACTGCTCGTCGAAGAGGGAGGCCTCGCGTGACCGAGTTCCGCGTGTGGGCGCCACGGGCGACCCGGATGACCCTGTGGCTCGACGGCACGCGGCATCCGATGACCGACGACGGCGGCGGCTGGTGGACGACCGCCGCCGCCGGACGCGACTACGGCTACCTCATCGACGATGCCGACACCCCGCGGCCCGACCCCCGGTCGCGGCGCCAGCCCGATGGGGTGCACGGGCTCTCCCGCGTCTTCGACCCCGGCGCGTACGCATGGCAGGACGGCGGCTGGACCGGGCGGCAGCTCGCCGGCGGCGTGATTTACGAGCTGCACGTCGGCACGTTCACGCCCCAGGGCACCCTCGACTCCGCGATCGAACGGCTCGACCACCTCGTCGAGCTCGGCGTGGACCTGGTCGAGGTGCTGCCCGTCAACGCGTTCAACGGCACGCACAACTGGGGCTACGACGGCGTGCTCTGGTACGCGGTGCACGAGGCCTACGGCGGGCCCGACGCGTACCAGCGCTTCGTCGAGGCATGCCATGCGCGCGGGCTCGCCGTGATCCAGGACGTCGTCTACAACCATCTCGGCCCGAGCGGCAACTACCTGCCCGAGTTCGGCCCATACCTGCACGACGCGCGCGCCAACACCTGGGGCGCCTCGGTGAACCTCGACGGCCCCGACTCCGGCGAGGTGCGGCGGTTCATCATCGACAACGCGCTCATGTGGCTGCGCGACTTCCATGTCGACGGGCTGCGCCTCGACGCCGCGCACGCGCTCGTCGACCACGGCGCCGTGCACCTGCTCGAGGAGCTCGCCACCGAGGTCGACGCCCTGTCGGCGTATGTCGGCCGTCCGCTCACCCTCATCGCCGAGAGCGACCTCAACGACCCGAGGATGATCCGCCCGCGCGAGGCGCACGGCACCGGCATCACCGCCCAGTGGAGCGACGACTTCCACCACGCCGTGCACGTCGCCGTGTCGGGTGAGACCGTCGGCTACTACGCCGACTTCGCGCCGCTCACGGCGCTCCGCGATGTGTTCGAGCGCGGGTTCTTCCACGCCGGCACCTGGTCGAGCTTCCGCGGCCGGGTGCACGGCAGGCCCATCGACCGGGAGCGCACGCCCGCCTGGCGCCTCGTGGTGTTCGACCAGGACCACGACCAGGTCGGCAACCGGGCCGCGGGCGACCGGCTCGCGGCATCCGTCGACGAAGGCGGACTCGCGATCGCCGCCGCACTGACCCTGCTCTCGCCGTTCACGCCCATGCTGTTCATGGGCGAGGAGTGGGCGGCGTCGACGCCGTGGCAGTTCTTCACGTCGCACCCCGAGCCCGAGCTCGGCCGGGCCACCGCCGAGGGCCGGATCGCCGAGTTCGCGCGCATGGGGTGGGACCCGGCGGTCGTGCCCGACCCGCAGGACCCCGAGACGTTCCGGCGGTCGAGGCTCGACTGGAGCGAGCCGTACCCCGATGCCGGCGGCGGCGAGACCATCCACACGCGGATGCTGCGGTGGTACCGGCAGCTCATCGCGCTGCGTCGGCTCCGGCCCGAGCTCACCGACCCGTCGATGCTCGCCACGCGCGTCGAGGTCGACGAGGCGGCCCGAACGGTGCTCGTCCACCGGGGTTCACTCGTGATCGCGGTGAACCTGGGCACGGATGCCGCGGCGGACGTGCCGCCGGCCGGCCGGGTCCTGCTCCGCTCGGCCGACGGCGGCTGGGGCACGGAGGCGCGGGTCGCCTCGCTGGTGCTGCCGGCACGGTCGGTCACGGTGGTCGATACCGCGGACGCGCCGCTCGATCGACCCGGAGGCGGTCAGCGGATCGAGAAGTAGTGCACCGAGCCGCCGCCGCTGGCGAGCGCCTCGTCCACGTCCCAGTAGTCGGCGTCCTTGGTGTGGCCGCCGACCCAGACCTTGGTGCCCGCGGCGGAGTGCTCGACGCGCGTGACGACGGCGGTGTGGTCCCGGTCGCCCGAGCCGTCCCAGTCGAACTGGGCGATGTCGCCGACCTTCACGAGGGTGCGCTGGGAGTCGTCGAGCTCGGTGGCCCGGTCGGTGCGGCCGCGCAGGTAGTCGCCGAGCGCCGTAGAGCTCGCCCACGTGGGCGACATCCCACCCGAGCCGCCGTCGTAGTACCAGCCGCCGTCCATGGACCAGCCGCGCGCGACGAGCGACTGGCTGGCGAAGTTCGCGCAGTCGTTGCCCGAGAGCACCGGGTAGGCGCCCGAGTTGTAGTCGCTCCAGTGCGCGAGCACGTAGGCGACCTGCGCGTCGATCCCGGGGTCGCTCGTGTACGTGAGGCTGAGCGTGCGCGGGGCCATCGGCGCCTTCGGCTCCGCCGCGCCCGTCAGCTCGCCCGTGAGCGGCTGCACCACCGAGGTGCCGGCGGCGACCACGGCGGTCGGCGTCTCGACCTCCACGGGTGCGCCCGCGGCATCCGCGAAGCTCACGACGGCCGCGGTGCCGAGCGCGGTGTCGGCGACCGCGGGCACCGCGAAGGTCATCTGCGTGTCTGCGGCGGCGACGATGGTGGCGGGAACGCCGCCGACGCTGACCGCGGCCACCTCGTCGAGCCGGTCGCCCGAGACGGTGACCTGCGTGCCGCCGGTGAACGGCGCGGCCGCCACCGAGAGGTCGCTCGTGACGGTCGGGCCGTCGTAGGCGTCGACCTCGACGTCGGGTGCGGCGATGGTGTCGGTGACGGTCGTCGCCTTCGTGCCGGATGCCGCGGCGATCGTCGAGGAGCCGGTTCGGTCGTCGTCGGCGGATGCCGCGACCGCGCCGAATGCGCTCACGCCCATGATGGCCGTGGCGCAGCCGAGCGCCACCGTGCGGCGGAACGCGCCGCCCGTCGCCCGGCGGTTGCGCACGTGGTCGGCCCGATGACGGGGCTTGTGCGAGACGGTGCGCGGCGTGGGGGCGGGAGCCTGGGCCTGGGCCTGCTCGGGCTCCTGCTCCGGCTCCTGCTCCTGCTCCTGCGTCTGCAGGGCGATCGGGGCAGGGTCGACCGGCAGGGGCACGGCGAGGTCGGCGGGTTCGCCGCCGGCATCGAGCGCCGGAACGGCGTCGGGTCGAGTCGATGGTGCGCGGAAGGTGGCGCGGCGAAGCAGGGGCAGTTCAGGAGTGTGGGGCACAGCGAGGGGATTCCGTGTCGGCAGGAAGGGGGACATGACAGCCCATCACGCGTTTTTGTGAGGATCCCTCTCGGACACTGGGAAAGCCGTGAGAGCGTGATCACACGGAGCGTTCGGGTTTCACGGATGCACCACGCGCGAGCCCCTCGCCCGCCACGTCGCTCGTCGGCGCCCCGCGGTCGCGCCACGCTCCGACCTCAGCGCTCAGCCGCCCCGATGCAGGATGCCGAACGCCCACGGCGGGATCTGGTCGACCCAGTCGCTGCGGGCGGCTTGCCGCTCGAACCGCGTCGCGCGTCGACGTGCCCGCCAAACTGAGAATCGGCTCCGGAGTCCTGTCTGGGTCACAACTTCGGTGCCCGTCGTCGCGACCGCCGGCGCGCGGCCGAACCGCTGGTCGCGCGCGCCCGTGTCAGTGATGCCCGACATGATGATCCTCCTTCGTTGACACCAGTGAAATGTTTTCAGTGGTGTTTCTACCGTGCGCGCTTCCGTCACACCTGTCAAGGGATTACGCTGGTGTCATGGGTGCACAGACCGACTTAGCGTTCCAGAAGGAGGACGAGGTCATCCCCCCGTCCCTTCGGCTCGTGCGCGACTTCGTGAACACCGTCGAGTACCAGCTCGACGACGAGCGGCTGGGCGAGCCTGCCGACCTCGCAGCCTGGCTCGGCTCACGCGGCCTCCTCGACGAGGGTGCGCGCGTGACCGCCGACGACCTCGCCGTCGCGACGCAACTGCGCGAGGGGCTTCGCGGAGTGCTCGAACTCCACGCCGGGCACGAGCCCGACCCCGCCGCCGTCGCGCGACTGAATGAGGCGCTCGCCCAGCTGCCGGTGCACGTGCAGTTCGTCGAGGCCGAGTCGTTCAAGCTCGAACCCGCCGGGGCCGACCCCGTCCGACGAGCGCTCGGCGGCCTGCTCGACGCCATGCGCCGGTCGATCGACGACGGCACGTGGCCCAGGCTCAAGGCCTGCGCCCGCGACTCCTGCCGCTGGGCGTACTACGACCACTCGCGCAACCGGTCGAGCCGCTGGTGCACCATGGCCGGCTGCGGCAACGCGGTCAAGATGAAGAAGGTCTACGCGGCGCGAAAGGACCGCCGGCCTGACGACGACTGAGGCCGCCGGGGCCCCGGGCCGCGGGATCAGGCGGCGGCGCTGCGGGCGAGCACGCGCGCGCGCAGCCCCGCGATCGCCAGGGGCACGAGCACGAAGATCGCCACCACGTTCACGCCCGCGAATCCGCCCACGCCGAGCACGACGCCGGACAGGGCAGCGGATGCCGCGGCGGCGATGTTCATCGACGCATCCGTGGCTCCCTGCAACGGCACCCGCAGCGGCTCGTCGACGGAGGTCGTGAGCAGCGTGGACCCGCCGATCAGGCCGGCGGACCAACCCAGGCCGAGCAGGCCGAGCGCGAACGGCATGAGCACGAGCAGGCTGTCGGCGGGGGCGAGGATGCCGATGACCGTCGCTGAGATGAGCAGCGCGGCGCCGATCGCGATGACCCGCTCGGACCCGATGCGGTCGGAGAGCCAGCCCATGAGCGGGCTCGCCCCGTACATGCCGAGGATGTGGATGCTGAGCACGACGCCGACGAGCGAGAGCGACAGCCCGTGCTCGGTCATGTGCAGCGGCGTCATCACCATCACGCCGACCATCACGGTGTGCGAGCACACGATCGCGAGGAAGGCGACGAGCGCCCTCGGGTTGCGGAGCGCCACGCTCAGCGCCGCCCACGCGCCGACCTTGGCCGGCGATGCGCCCGGCGATGCGTCCGGCGATGCGTCCGGCGATGCGCCCGGCGATGCGTCCGGCGATGCGTCGAGTGCGACGGCCGGGTCCCCGAGGTCGGGCGGAGCACTCGGTTCATCGGCCGCAGGCGCCGACGGATCCACCGCCAGGTGCCCGGCCCGGGGCGTGCGCAGCAGCGTGCCCACGAGCAGGGCCGACAGCGCGAACGCGACCGCCGAGAAGACGAAGGGTCCCACGAGCGGCGGCAGCCCGAGCGCCTGGCCGAACTCGTCGCCCGACTCCGAGAGCAGCGGCCCCGCGACCGAGCCGATCGTCGTCGCCCACAGCACGAGCGACATGGAGCGCGCCTCGAACCCGGGCGCCGCCACCTCGGTCCCCGCGAATCGGGCCTGCAGGCCCGCGGCGCTCGCGGCGCCGAACGCCGCGAGTCCGAGGAACACGAGAGCCGGCATGCCGCTCGTCGCCGCAGCGACCACGAGCACGGCGCCGCCGAAGGCCAACGCGTACCCGGTCGCGAGTGCGACATGGCGGCCGGCGCGCACGGCCAGGCGCGCGAGCGGAATGGCGACGATCGCGGCGCCGAGCACGCTCGACGACTGTGCGAGTCCGCCCATCGCCACGGTGTCGGTGAGGTCGGCGGTGAGGATCGCCGCAAGGGCCATGCCCGTCGCGACCCCGGCGCCGGCGAGGAGCTGGTTGACGATCAGCACCGTCAGCGCGAGGCCGCGTCGCGGCATCCGTTCGCCCTGACCGGTCATCGACTCACTCGTAGTCGGGCGCGGCCGGAAGGCCGAAGAATTCCTCGAGGGTGGTGAAGCCGGTGTCGTGCATCTCGGTGGCCAGCTCGGTGCCGACATAGCGGTAGTGCCACGGTTCGAACGAATAGCCGGTGACGTCGGTCTTGTCGGCCGGGTAGCGCATGATGAAGCCGAAGCGCCAGGCGTTGTCGCGCAGCCATGCACCCTCGGGGGTGTCCGCGAAGCACTCGGCCAGCGAGCAGTCGCCCGAGGCGGCGCCGATGTCCATCGTCAGGCCGGTCTGGTGCTCGCTGAACCCGGGCCGCGCCGTGGTGAGGTCGTCGCCGTCGTAGACCTCCTCCTGGGCGGAGTACGAGCGGTAGGCGCTGTTCGAGGCGAGCTCGAGGCCGGCTTCCGCGAGAGCCGCGTCGAACATCGCGACCACGGCGTCGGATGCCTCCTGGCGCAGCTCGGGCTCCCAGGTGTGCTCCACCGGCACCGCGACGAGGTCGTCGGGCTCGTAGTCCTGCGGGTTGAGCGGACGCAGCTTGTTGACGACGACCCAGATGCTCGTCGGGTCGTCGATGGAGCGGGCTGCCTTGTCGAACGACGCGACGGTGGCGGGTGCGGGAAGGGCTTCGGGGGCCGGTCGGGGCGTCTCGGTGGCGCTGTCGCCGGAACCGGTCGAGGACCCCGCGACCGCCGGGTCGGCGCCGCTGACGTACCCGACCACGAGCACGGCGATCGCGATCAGCACGACGCTCAGCGACAGTGCGATGACCATGCGCCGCCGCTCCCGCACGGCGTCGCTCGGCTCCCGGCGCTCGCTTCCAGACACCGTTCGAGTGTACGCGGCGTCGCGGAGGGACCGCGTGTCGCGCCATCGCCGCGCCGCCCGCGCGCGCCGATATGCAGCTCGCATTTGGTTACAGCTCAGTAACGAACGCCCAGAATGAGAGCGCTCTCTTGACAGCGATGATCGCGCTCTCATAACATCGGCCTGCATCGTGAGAGCGCTCTCACCTCAAGCCTGAGCGCGATCTCACGTGACCATTCCGCAACCCCACCACGCACACAAGGGAGTGACCGTGAAGCTTTCACGACGCACCAAGGCGATCGCCGCCGTAGCCGGCGCCGCATCCATCGCCCTCCTCGCCTCGGGCTGTTCCCCGAGCTCGGACTCGGGCTCCAGCGACGGCCCGATCGAACTGAGCGTCGCGACGTTCAACGACTTCGGCTACACCGACGAGCTCCTCCAGGAGTACATGGACGAGAACCCGAACGTGAAGGTCGTGCAGAACAAGGCCGCGACGTCGAACGATGCGCGCGCCAACTACTTCCAGAAGCTCGGCAAGAAGGGCCTGGCCGACGTCGAGGCCATCGAGGTCGACTGGCTTCCCGAGGTCATGAAGTACTCCGACCTCCTCGCCGAGGTGCCCGCGGGCACCGCAGACCGCTGGCTCGACTGGAAGGTCGACGCCGCGACCGACGCCGACGGCCGCCTCATCGGCTACGGCACCGACATCGGCCCCGAGGGCGTGTGCTACCGCTCCGACCTGTTCGCCGCCGCCGGGCTCCCCACGGACCGCGAAGAGGTCGCCGCGCTGCTCGAGGGCGACTGGAACAAGTACTTCGAGGTCGGCGCGCAGTACACCGCCGCCACCGGCAAGGCCTGGTTCGACTCGGCGGGCAGCACCTACCAGGGCATGATCAACCAGGTCGAGGCCGCCTACGAGGACCCCGACTCCGGTGACATCACCGCGACCGAGAACGCCGACGTCGAGGACATCTACAACGCCGTGCTCGACGCGAGCGCCACGCAGTCCGCGCACCTCGGCCAGTGGAGCGACGACTGGTTCGCCGGCGTCGGCAACGGCGCGTACGCGACCATGCTCTGCCCGGGCTGGATGCTCGGTGTCATCTCCGGCAACGCCGAGGGCGTCACCGGCTGGGACGTCGCGAACGTCTTCCCGAGCGGCGGCGGCAACTGGGGCGGCTCGTACCTGACCGTTCCCGCCAACGGCGCTCACGTCGAAGAGGCGCAGAAGCTGGCCGACTGGCTGACCGCTCCCGAGCAGCAGATCAAGGCTTTCGTCAATGCCGGCACCTTCCCGAGCCAGAACGACGCCTACACCGATGAGGCCCTCACCGGCTTCGTGAACGAGTACTTCAACAACGCGCCCGTCGGCCAGATCTTCACGGATCGTGCCAAGGCGGTCTCGGTGGCGCCGTTCAAGGGCGAGTACTACTTCCAGATCAACGACGCCATGCAGAAGGCCCTGACCCGTGTCGAGGACGGCACGCAGGACAAGCAGGCGTCGTGGGACCAGTGGGTCTCCGAAGTCGAGGCGATCGGCTAGTCGGCCCYCCGCGGGGGGCCGGGCGCGCCCGGCCCCCCGCGGACTCCCGTCCACAGCATCCGGAAGCAGAGGAACGACCGTGACATCCACCGCCACCGCGCCCCCGTCATCCACCGAACGACCGCAGCAGGCCGGCGGCGCACCGGCGCCGAGGGATCCGCGGCGCATCGCGTTCGGCCACCGCCTCAGCCGGTGGGACCTGAAGCTCTCGCCCTACCTCTACATCTCGCCGTTCTTCATCCTCTTCATCGTCGTCGGGCTGTTCCCGATCGCCTACACGGCGGTCATCTCCTTCATGGACTGGGACCTGGTCCGCAACTCGGGCACGTTCATCGGCTTCGACCAGTACGTCTACGTGCTCACCCAGCCGAAGTTCTGGATCGCCCTGCGCAACACCTTCAGCATCTTCCTGCTCTCGAGCATCCCCCAGCTGGTCGCCGCGATCTTCATCGCCGCCATGCTCGACCAGAACATCCGCGCCAAGACCTTCTGGCGCATGGGCGTGCTCGTCCCCTACGTGATGGCGCCCGTCGCCGTCGCCCTCATCTTCAGCAACATGTTCGGCGACAAGTTCGGCCTCGTGAACTCGGTGCTGACCGACCTGGGCCTGCCGCCGGTCATGTGGCACAGCGACGCGTTCGCCAGTCACATCGCCATCGCGACCATGGTGAACTTCCGCTGGACCGGCTACAACACGCTCATCCTCCTCGCCGCGATGCAGGCCATCCCGCGCGACTACTACGAGGCGGCCGCCATCGACGGCGCCAGCAAGTTCCGGCAGTTCTTCGCCATCACCGTGCCGAGCCTCCGGCCCACCCTCATCTTCGTGATCATCACGTCGACGATCGGCGGCCTGCAGATCTTCGACGAGCCGCGCATGTACGACCAGTACGGCACCGGCGGCGCCGACTCGCAGTGGCTCACCATCACGCTCTACCTCTACGACATCGGCTGGGGCCAGTGGAACTTCGGCCGGGCTGCGGCCCTCGCCTGGATCCTCTTCCTCATCATCCTGGCCATCGGCGTCATCAACCTGCTCGTCACGCAGAAGGTGGTCCGAGACGAGGGCCGGCGGGATGCCGCGAGCGGGCGCCAGCGCCGCGCCGCCGCCCGCGCGGCCCGCCGCGACCTCGCCGCCCGCGCCACCGACTCCACCCTCGAGACCCCGGAGGCGGCACGATGACCGTCATGAACCCCGTTCCCCTCGCGATCGCCGAGGAGAACATCCCCAACGCCGGCAAGGCCGCCCGGCGCCGGCCCGTGCGCGGGTCGCGACCCGGATGGTTCGTGTACACGAGCCTCGTGATCGTGCTGGGCGCCGCACTGTTCCCCTTCTACTGGTCGTTCCTGATCGGCTCGGGGGATGCCTCGACCATCCGCGATCCGAACATGTCGTGGCTGCCCGGCGGCAACTTCATCGCGAACGCGATCTCGGTCGTCAACGATCCGGCGGTGAACTTCTGGAAGGCGCTGTGGAACTCCATCTACAGCTCAGCGCTCATCGCCCTCTCGGTGGTCTTCTTCTCGACGCTGGCCGGCTGGGCCTTCGCGAAGCTCCGCTTCCGCGGCGGCAAGTGGCTGCTCGTCTTCGTGGTCGCCACGATGGCGGTGCCCACCCAGCTGGGCGTCGTGCCGCTCTACATCCTCTTCGCCGACCTCGGCTGGACCGGCAACGTGGGTGCGATCATCATCCCGGCGCTCACCAGCGCGTTCGGCGTGTTCTGGATGACGCAGTACCTGCAGCAGGCCGTGCCCGACGAGCTCATCGAGGCGGCCCGGGTCGACGGCGCGAGCTCGTTCCGCACGTTCCTCACCGTGGGGCTGCCCGCCGCCCGCCCGGCCGCCGCGATGCTCGGCCTGTTCACGTTCGTCTCGGCCTGGAACAACTTCTTCTGGCCGTTCATCGTCCTCGACCGCAGCGACCCCACGCTGCCCGTCGCGCTCTCGCTCCTGCAGTCGAACTACTTCGTCGACTACTCGATCGTGCTCGCGGGCGTGCTGCTGTCCACCATCCCCCTCCTCATCCTCTTCGTCTTCGCGGGCAAGCAGCTCGTGAGCGGCATCATGGCGGGAGCCGTGAAGGGATGACCATCGACTTCGGAGCTGACACCACCACCATGACCGACACCCTCGCGAACCCCGCGCTGCTCACGCGCCCGTTCCCCTCCGACTTCCTGTTCGGCGCCGCGACGGCAGCCTTCCAGATCGAGGGCGCCGCCTTCGAGGGCGGACGCACCGCCTCCATCTGGGATGCCTTCTGCCGCGTGCCCGGCGCCGTCGTGAACGCCGACAACGGCGATGTCGCCTGCGACCACTACCACCGGATGCCGCAGGACGTCGCCCTGATGAAGGAGCTCGGACTCCAGACCTACCGGTTCTCGACCTCGTGGTCGCGGGTGCGGCCCGACGGCGGCCCGGTCAATCCAGAGGGCGTCGACTTCTACTCGCGCCTCGTCGACGAGCTGCTCGAGGCCGGGATCAAGCCGTGGCTCACGCTCTACCACTGGGACCTGCCCCAGGCGCTCGAGGAGCGCGGCGGCTGGGCCAACCGCGACACCGCCTACCTGTTCCGCGACTACGCCCTCGACCTGCACGAGGCGCTGGGCGACCGCGTCGACGTGTGGACCACGCTCAACGAGCCGTGGTGCTCGTCGTTCCTCAGTTACACGGGCGGCGCGCACGCACCGGGTCGCCAGGATGTCGCGGCCGGCCTCGCCGCCGGCCACCACCTGCTGCTCGCCCACGGGCTCGCCGTGCAGGCGCTGCGCGAACGCGACCCCGAGCTCGAGCTCGGCATCACGCTGAACCTCACGGTCGCCAAGCCCGTCGACCCGACGCACCCCGGTGACGTGGACGCGGCCCGGCGTATCGACGGCCAGTTCAACCGGTTCTTCCTCGATCCGATCTTCCGCGGCCACTACGCCGGCGACCTGATGGCCGACGTCGGCCACCTCGGCCTCCGCGACGTCGTGCTCCCGGGCGACCTCGAGGTGATCTCGACGCCGATCGACACGCTGGGCGTGAACTACTACCACGGCGAGTACGTGAGCGACCGCCCGGCCGAGCACCCGCTGCTGGCCCAGGCGCCCACCGACCGGCCCACCCGGTCGCCCTTCCCCGCGGCCGACGGCGTGTTCAACCACCCGCAGAACCTGCCGCTGACCGCGATGGAGTGGGAGGTGCAGCCCGACGGCCTGCGCGAACTGCTCGTGCGCGTGCACCAGGACTACGCGGCATCCGCCGGCGTTCGCCTCTTCGTGACCGAGAACGGCGCCGCCTACGACGACGTCGTCGGCGATGACGGCGTGGTGCACGACGCGGAGCGCACGGAGTTCCTGGCTTCGCACCTCGGGGCGATCCTCGACGCCATCGACGAGGGCGTGCCCGTGCACGGGTACTTCTACTGGTCGCTCATGGACAACTTCGAGTGGGCATGGGGCTACGACAAGCGCTTCGGCCTCGTGCGCGTCGACTACGACACGCAGCAGCGCACCGTGAAGGACAGCGGACGCTCGTACGCCGCCGTCATCCGCGACCGCGCGCTGCCGTCGAGCTGACGGCCAGCCCCGCCAGCCATCACCCCGAGACGGAAATAGACTGAACGCCATGCAGCAGGGGGGAAGTGGTATCCGGACGCGACCCACCGCGCCGACGCTCGAAGCGGTCGCGCGCGAGGCGAACGTCTCGCGAGCCACCGTGAGCCGGGTCGTCAACGGCTCCCCCAAGGTGAGCCCCGACGTGGTCACCGCCGTGAACGCGGCGATCGCCAAGCTGAACTACGTGCCGAACCGGGCCGCCAGGTCGCTGGCCAGCCGCACCTCGGGCGCGATCGCGTTGATCGTGCCCGAGGACACGGCCATGTTCTTCGGCGACCCCTACTTCGCCGCGATCGTGCAGGGCATCACCCGGCGGCTCGACGAGAGCGAGTACCTGCTCAACCTGCTCGTCGCCTCGACCGATCCCGGCCACAAGACCGTGCGGTACCTGCGCTCGGGCGTCGTCGACGGCGCGCTCGTGATCTCGCACCACGAGGGCGACGACCTGCAGCACGAGGCCGACATGCTGCTTCCCCTCGTGTACGGCGGCCGGCCGTCGCAGCCCGGCGACCACATCTTCGTCGACGTCGACAACGTCGAGGGCGGTGCCATCGGCACGCGGCACCTCGTCGACGTCGGACGCCGTCGCATCGGCACGATCTCGGGCCCCCTCGACATGCCCGCGGGTGTCGACCGACTCGAGGGCTTCCGCCGCGCCATGGGCGAGGCCGACCTGCCCACCGACGCCGTCGAGACCGCCGACTTCACGGCGGCCGGCGCCGTCGCCGCCACCCGGCGGCTGCTCGACCGGGTGCCCGACCTCGACGGCATCTTCGTCGCGAGCGACCTCATGGCCACCGGCGCGCTGTCCGTGCTGCGCGAACGCGGACGATCGGTGCCCGGCGACATCGCCGTGGTGGGCTTCGACGACAGTCCCGCCGCGAGGTCGTCGGCGATCCCGCTGACCACCGTGCACCAGCCGTCCGAGCAGATGGGCTTCGAGATGGCCGACCTGCTGCTGCGGCATCTCTCGGGCGATGCCGACGTGCCCCGCCGCAACATCATGCCCACGCACCTCGTGCGGCGCGCGTCGGCGTAGGGCCACGACGCCGCGCCGCGGCATCCGCTCAGCCCGCCCTGCGGACCCCCTCCTGGAACTCGACGCCCGCGATCTCCGAGAACCGCGCGCGCATGATCGCGATGGCCTCGGGGTTCTCGTCGACGAGCACGAAGCGGCGCCCGAGCGTGGCCGCGACCGCGCCCGTCGTGCCCGATCCGGCGAAGAAGTCGAGCACCCAGTCGCCCTCGCGCGTCGAGGCCTGCACGATGCGGCGCAGGATGCCCTCGGGCTTCTGCGTCGGGTAGCCGGTCTTCTCGCGACCCGTCGGCGACACGATCGTGTGCCACCACACGTCGGTGGGCAGCTTGCCGAGCAGGGCCTTCTCGGGCGTGACGAGCCCGGGTGCCATGTAGGGCTCGCGGTCGACCGCGGTCGAGTCGAACCAGTACCGGTCGGGATCCTTCACGTACACGAGGATCGTGTCGTGCTTCGTCGGCCAACGCCGCTTCGCCTTGGCGCCGTAGTCGTAGGCCCACACGATCTCGTTGAGGAAGCACTCGCGGCCGAAGAGCGCGTCGAGCAGCACCTTCGCGTAGTGCGCCTCGCGGTAGTCGAGATGCAGGTAGAGCGTGCCGTCGTCGGCGAGCACCCGCCACGCCTCCGCGAGCCGTGGCTCCAGGAACCCCCAGTAGTCCTCGAACCGGTCGTCGTAGCGCAGCAGGTCGCCCCGTACCCGCCGGTACTGCTTGCCCGCGAACCCGGTGATGGTTCCGGATGCCGCGGGCTCGGCGGCATCCGTCGGCAGCACCCGCTCGTGCCGCATCGCCTGCCGGGCCTGCGCGCGCCCGGTGTTGAAGGGCGGGTCGAGGTAGACGAGCGTGAACGAGCCGTCGGGCAGGGTGGGCAGCACGTCGAGGTTGTCCGCGTGGATGATGCGGTCGGGCTCGTCGGCTGGCACGGGTCCAGTCTGCCCCAGCGGTGCGTGGTGCGCTGGGCGGATGCGTGC
The DNA here is from genome assembly GCF_056404815.1 of Agromyces sp. P2_B3. NCBI lineage: Bacteria > Bacillati > Actinomycetota > Actinomycetes > Micrococcales > Microbacteriaceae > Agromyces > Agromyces sp. P2_B3. The sequence goes on from NZ_JBFUDH010000006.1 coordinate 168,035, forward strand.
CGTGGCGGAGGCACGCCGCGTCAGTGCGCGTGCACGTGGGCGTCGTCCTGCCCGCCTCGCGCCGCGACGGGGTCGGCCGCCGCCTCGCCTCCTGCGGGTTCGGCGAGGGCGCCCGCCGAGTAGGCGATCCCCCCGCCCACGACGGTCAGCTCGGCGTGCGCGTCGAGGAGCGCCGCAGGATCGTGCTCGAGGCCGGAGAGGTCGGTTGACCACACGGCGAGGTCGGCGAGCATCCCCCGTGCGATCCGGCCGAGCGAGGCCTCGGCGTGCCAGGCGCGGGCGCCGTGCACCGTGTACGCCTCGAGCGACCGGTCGAGGCCGACGCGCTCCCCGACCGTCCAGGCATCCGAACCGTCGAGGCCGGCGCGGGTCGCGGCGGAGTACATGCCCACGAGCGGGTCCATCTCGCCGACCTGCCAGTCGCTCGAGAACGCGACGGTCGCCCCCGAGTCGAGCAGGCTCCGGAACCGCCAGGCGCGATCCCAGCGCTCCTCCCCCACGTTCTCCATCCAGGTGCCCGCGACGAGGTCGGGCGAGCAGTGCCTGGGCTGCATCGCGGCGGTCACGCCGAGGGCGCGGAACCGCGGGAGGTCGTCGGGATGCAGGCACTCGACGTGCACGATCCCGTGACGCCGGTCCCGGGTTCCGTTCGCCCGGGCCGCGCCCTCGATCGCGTCGAGCGCGAGCCGGATGCCGGCATCGCCCGTCGCGTGCGTGTGGGTCTGGAAGCCGAGCCGGTCGAGCTCGCGGATCACGGCACCGAGCTCTCCGTCGGCGTAGCTCGGGCGGCCGCGCTGCCCCGGCCGGTTCGCGTAGTCCTCGAGCATGAGCGCCGTGTGCGGCTCGATCACGTCGTCGGCGTAGAGCTTGACCGGCCCGAGGCGCAGGCGGTCGCGCGCCGGCGCCGAGTCGACGGCGTCGCGGAGCTGCGCGCGGAACGCGGCATCCGCCCCGACCGGATGGAACAGCGCGGCGATCACGCGCGACGAGAGCACGCCCTCGGCGAGCGCCCGCTCGAACAGCGGCAGCTCGGCGAGCGGAACCTGCGGCTCGACCACGGTGGTGATGCCGAGCGACGTCGCCATCCGCATGCTCGACCGGAGCTTGCGGTACCGGCGCTCGGGCGAGTACATCGGGATGTCGCGCTGCAGCTCCGCGAGCCCGGCCTGCGTCATGGCGCTGGTGTAGAAGTCGGTGACCCAGCCCGTCGGCTCACCGCTGACCGGATGCCGCTCGGGGCGACCCCAGGCGATGTCGCCGCCGTCGGCGATGCCGAGCACCCGAAGCGCCACCCGGTTCAGCCACACCGAGTGCTGGTCGTAGGTCGTCACGAAGACCGGACGGTCGGTGAGCCCGTCGAGGTCGGCGGCCTCGGGGCGGCGATCCTCGACGATGGAGTACACGGCGTTCTCGGCGCAGATCCAGTCGAGGTCGGGTCGCCGGGCGGCGAAGTCCGCGATCCGGCGCCGCACCTCGCCGAGGTCGTGCCCGCCCTCCAGGGTGACCGCGTCCTCGTCGAAGCCGAGCAGCAGGTGGTTGTGGCTGTCGATGATGCCGGGGGTCACCAGCCGGCCGGTGGCGTCGATCGTGCGGCGGGCGGTCGGGGCATCCGCCGCGCTGCCGACATAGCTGATGCGGTCGCCGGTGACGCCGACGGCCTCGGCCCACGGGGCGGCGGGGTCGAACGTGCGCACTCGGGCGCCGGTGATGAGCAGGTCGACGGTCATGCTGCGGGTCCGTCCGTCTCATCGCCCTCGGGGCCGACCAGGTGCAGGAGACCGGGGTGCGCACGCAGGTACAGGGCGTAGTAGAGGAAGCCGGCGGCCACGATGGCGAACGCGATGCCGAGGCTCAGCCACTGCGCCGGGTCGAGGATGCCGATGACGAAGATGGTCGCGATCGCGACGACGGCGAGCAGCGGCGGCACCGGCCAGAGCGGCATCCGGTAGGTGCCCGGCGCGGCTGCGGCGCTCCTGCGGCGAACCGCCAGCGCGGCCACGGCGATGAATCCGTAGCTGAACGCGAGGGTCGACCCCGTGGCGTTGAGCAGCACGTCGAACGGGATGAAGCAGGCGGCGAGCGCGAGCACTCCCATCACCACGGTGGCGACGACCGGCATCCGCGTCGCGTCCGAGACGCGGGCAAGCGGTGCGGCGATGCGCTCGGGCATGGCCCCGTCGCGGGCGGCGGCGAAGAGCAGGCGGCCCGACTGCAGGGCGATCGCGATGATCGCGTTGACGATGGCCAGGGCGATGGCGATGAGTACCGCGACCGTGACGCCGTCGCCGGCGCGCTCCGCCAGGAAGGACTCCACCGGCAGCGCGGCACCGAAGAGCTCCTCGAGCGAGGAGGCTCCGAGCAGCACGGCCGTGAGCGGCACGAGCTCGGCGACGACGGTGATGATCGCGCTCCAGAGCACGGCCCGCGCGATCGCACGCTTCGCGTTCTTGGTCTCCTCGGCGAAGTAGACCGCGCCGCCGTAGCCGTTGTACGAGAAGATGCCCTGCGTCACCGCGAGCACGAGGCCGGCGACGCCGAGCGGGGCGAGGCCGCCCGTCGCGACATCGAGCGCCTGCGGATCGAGCAGGTCGGTGAGCGGCCGCTCGACGTGCACGAGACCGAGTACCGCGAGCAGCGCGAGGGCGGCGAGCTCGAGGAACAGGAACGCGCCGGTGACCCAGGCGTTCGTGCGGATGTTGAAGCAGGCCGTCACGGTGGCCAGCACGATCACGACCAGGGCGGTCACGAGCGGGCCGAGCCCCGCGATGGCGACGCCCAGGTAGTCGGCGACGCCGAGCGCGAAGATCGCGACGATGAGCGGCAGCGAGACGAGGCCGATGAAGAACACGGCGGATCCGGCCGCCGGGCCGAGCACGCGGCTCACCAGCGAGTAGTCGCCGCCGGCGATCGGATGGCGCGACGCGAGCTCGGCGTAGCAGAACGCGATGAGGAGGCTGATCACTCCCGCGAGCGCGAAACCCCAGAAGACACCGGTGCCGTAGCCGGCGAGCGCGGCGCCGCCGAGGATGAACACGCTGGACGCGGGCGAGATGCCCGACAGCGTGATGAGGACGTTGCCGCCCACCCCGAGCGAGCGCGAGAGCTCGCCGCCGTGGGTGGTCATCGCGGCCGTGTCGAGGGTCGGAGTCGGGTTGTTCGCAGGCATGTGGTGGTCGCTCTCGGTCGGGGGTCCGATGCTGCTCGGAATTCTTCGACATCAGTGTCGAAGAATTCCAGAAGTGTGACATGGGGGTCGAGTAGTGTCAAGGACATGGCACGGCCGCGCAGACAGGAAGCGAGACGCGCCGCACTCATCGAGGCGACGTACGCGGCCGGCCGCCAGCACGGGCTGCGGTCGCTGTCGCTGACGGATGTCGCCGAGCAGGCCGGTCTCAGCCGCGGCGCGGTGCTCTACTACTACGAAGACCTCGACGCCCTGCTCGTCGAGGCGCATGGCGCCGGCGTCGAGCGGTTCTGCGACCAGCGCGACGCCACCGTCGCCGCACTCGACGACCCGCGCGACCGGCTCGGCGCGGCGATCGACGCCGGACTCCCGAGCGGACCCGACGATGCGCTCATGAGCCTGCTGTACGAGTTCGACGTGCTCGCCGGCAACTCCGAGCTGCACGACGAGCTCGTGCAGAAGCTCTACCTGCGCCAGGTCGAGACCTACACGCGCATCTTCGCCGCCGGCCGCGCGACCGGCGTGTTCTCACCCGGCCTGCCCGACGATCAACTCGCGATGACGTTCGTGGCCCTCGAAGACGCCTACGGCCTGCACATCGTGGGCGGCAACGCGCTCATGACGGTGCCCAAGGCGGCTGCGGCGATGCGCGCGGTCGCCGACCAGCTCGGGTGTCCGACCTCGTCGGCGTCGTGAGGGTGGGCGGAGCGTTCCCGGCCAGGCCGCGCGGGCCGAGCGGCGCGCTTCAGGCGACGGTGCCAAGCACGGCCCTGGCGTCGCCGAGCACCTCGGCGTGACGCGTGCGGGCGAGGAAGCTGCGAACGGTGTCGCGGCTGCGCGTGAGGCACGCGATCTTCGACTCGAGCGTCTCGAGCTCCTGCGCGAGATCCTCGGCGAGGTTGCGGGTGCAGGTGCGCGCGAGCTCCTCGCCCTGCACGCCCTCCATGTGGAGCATCGTCTTGATCAGCCGAGTGGGCAGGCCGGACGAGATGAGCCCGCGCACCAGCTCGACCTGCGCGACGGCCGACTCGGGGTAGTCGCGATACCCGTTGGCCTGCCGGTCGGATCGGAGCAGGTCCTGCTCCTCGTAGTACCGCAGCATGCGGGTCGGCACCTGCGTGCGCTGCGACAGTTCGCCGATTCTCATGGGATGCTCCAGACCGCTTGACCTTCACATAGATGTCAAAGTCTAGCCTCGCGGTATGACGGAAACCACCACCCTCCAGCCGGCTGTCGCGTCGGGGCAGCGCACGCCGTGGTTCGCGCTCCTCACCCTCGCGTTCGCCGTGTTCGCGACCGTCACCGTCGAGATGGTTCCCGCCGGGCTGCTGCCGGCGATGAGCGCCGACTTCGGCGTCTCGCCGTCGTCGATCGGCCTGCTCGTGTCGCTCTGGGCGGTCACGATCATCGTGGCGAGCCTGCCGATCGTGCGGCTCACCGCCCGCGTCGACCGCCGCACCCTCATCGTCGGCGCGCTCGCGGTGATGGCCGTCGCCAACACGCTCACCGCCATCGCACCCGGGTACGAATTCGCGCTCGCGTCGCGAATCATCGCGGCGATGGCGCACGGTGCGTTCTGGTCGGTCGTCATGGTCTACGCCACGTCGCTCGTGCCGGCGAGCGCAGCAGGGCGCACCGTCGCGATCGTGAGCGCCGGCGCCTCGGGTGCCACCGTCGCGGGCATCCCCCTGGGAACGGTCGTGGGACAGGTGGCCGACTGGCGGCTCGTGTTCGGCGCACTCGCGCTGGCGCTCGCGCTGATCGCGGTGGTCATCCGGCTCCGGCTGCCGTCCTCGCCGGGGGCGTCGCCGAGCCCAGCGGATGCCGCTGGCGGAGCTGCTGCGGTCCGCGGTCGTCGGGTCGACCACTCGATCCGGCCGGTGCTGGCAGCGGCCGTCGCCTGCACGCTCACGGCGGCGGCGAGCTTCACGCTCTTCACCTACATCTCGCCCTACCTCACGGAGGTCGCCGGCCTTCCCGCAGCCTGGGTCGGGCCGCTGCTGCTCGGGTTCGGCGTGGCCGGGATCGGCGGGCTCGTCGCCGCCGCGCTCACGGCCGACCGCTGGCCCGTCGCCTCCCTCGCCACGATGACCGTGCTGTTCGCGGTCGCCCTGGCCGTCCTCGGCCTCGCGCCGCAGAGCACCCCGGCCGTCATCGCCGGACTCCTCGTCTGGGGCCTCGCGATCGGTGGACTGCCCGCCATGCTGCAGTCGCGCCTGCTCGGCGTGGCCTCACCCGCGTTGCGCGGCACGGCGAGCGCGCTCATGGTCGTCTTCTTCAACGGCGGCATCGCCCTCGGCGCGACGCTCGGCGGCCTCTTCGACGACGGGTCGAACCTCGTGCTCGCGGCGTTCGCCGCAGCGGGGCTCGGCGCCCTCGCCATCGTCGCCGTGGTGGCGTCGCGGGCGCTCGCGGGGCGCTGAGCCGCCCGAGCTCAGCAGGTCAGCCCGACAGGCGGTCAGCCGCGGTCGACGTCGAGCCGGATGCGGCCCCGGAACCGGTCGGGGTCGTCGTCGTCGGCATCCGCCGCCGCGAACGCAATGCCCTGGTCGCCGTCGCCGGGCACCGGGGCCGGCGCGGGCAGGCGGCTCTGGCGGTCGAGCTCGACCTGGGCCTCGTGCTTGCGCGGGGCGAAGACCTCGTCGCCGATCATCATGACGCCGCCACCGCCACCGCCGCGACGGGTCTTGTCGGACAGGTCGATCCAGCCGCGCCGCACCGCGAGCCACACGAAGCCCACGACGAGCACGGCGATGCCGAGCCAGATCCACCAATCCACCCGGCGAGTCTACCCGGCGACGATGAGCCTTCCTCGCGCCCGCCCACAGCCCGCGCCCGCGGCATCCGTCACACTCTGCGGATATACGATCCGCCACGCCGCGGTTCTCGCCTGCAGGCCGGCGCGCCCGATCGTATATCCGCCGATCGAGACAGTTCGGCAGCTCAACGGAGGGCGCTGTGCGGCATCCGCTCGCTCAGGGCACGCGGTAGAGCCACTCGCGGGTCGCGAACTTCGACTCGACGAGCGCCTCGGCCTCGGCGAGCTCGTCGGCCGATACCGTGCCGGGCGTCGCGCCGTACAGGCCGGCGAAGGTCTGCTTCAGGCTCTCGATGATCGCGGCGCGGCTGAGCCCGGTCTGCGACCGCAGCGGGTCGACGCGCTTGGCGGCCGAGGCGATGCCCTTGTCGCTGATCTTCTCGCGGCCGATGCGCAGCACCTCGAGCATCTTGGCGTTGTCGAGGTCGTACGACATGGTCACGTGGTGCAGCACGCCGCCCGAGCCGAGGCGCTTCTGCGCGGCGCCGCCGATCTTGCCGAGCGGGCTCGCGATGTCGTTGAGCGGCTGGTACGTCGCCTCGATGCCGATGGCGCGCAGGCCCTGCAGCACCCAGTCGTCGAGGTAGGCGTAGGAGTCGGCGAAGCTCATGCCCTGCACGAGCTCCGACGGCACGTAGAGCGAGTACGTGACGACGTTGCCCCGCTCCATCATCATCGCGCCGCCGCCCGAGATGCGTCGCACGATGTCGAAGCCGTACCTCTCGGCGCCCTCGGGATCGACCTCGTTCTTCACCGATTGGAAGCTGCCGATCACCACGGCCGACTCGTCCCACTCCCAGAACCGCAGCGTGGGCTTGCGCCGCCCCTCGCCGACCCGGGTGGCGAGCACCTCGTCGAGGGCGAGGTGCAGGCGCGGCGGCACGGCCTCGTCGTGCACGATCTCCCACTCGTAGTTCGACCAGGTCGTGGCATCCGTCAGCGCCCGTCGCACCGCGACGGCGACCGCCTCGGCCGAGAACCCGAGCATGACCGCGCCGTCGCGAAGGCCGCCCGTGACGGCCGCGGCGATCTGCTTGGCGTCGGATGCCGCGGGCAGGCCGTCGAGCGCCGCGTCGATGTCGGCCAGCGCCTCGTCGGGCTCGAGGAAGAAGTCGCCCGCGACCCGCGGGCTGCGGATGACGCCGTCGACCACGTCGAAGTCGACGACCACGAGCTTGCCACCGGGAACCTTGTACTCACCGTGCATGGGCTCCAGCCTAGGGTCGGGCGCCACCGCCTACGATCGGAACAGGGAATCGGGGGTGCTCGGATGACGACGTTCTTCCTCGCGCGGCATGGCGAGACGGTCTGGCACGCGGAGCATCGGTACGCCGGCAATTCGAACGTCGGGCTCACGCAACGCGGTCTCGGACAGGCCGCCGCACTCGGCGCCTGGGCCGCCGAGGCGCAGCTCGACGCGATCGTGGCCTCGCCGCTCGACCGTGCCCGTCGGTCGGCCGCGCCCGCGGTGGAGACGACCGGCCTCCAGCTCCGCATCGACGAGCGCCTCGTCGAGATCGACTTCGGGGCGGCCGAAGGGCTCACTCCCGACGAGATCGCCGAGCGGTTCCCCGACGAGTGGAAGGCCTTCATGGAGGCGCCGGCGAGCAACCCGCTGCCCGACGGCGAACGTGGTCGTGACGGCATCGCGCGGGCCCTCCCCGTGCTCGACGACCTGGTGGCGGAGTTCCCCGACGGGCGGGTGCTCATCGTCGGTCACGCGACGCTGATCCGCCTACTGTTCTCCGAGCTGGCGGGCATGGACCCCGACGGATATCGCGACCTGCTCCCCGTGCTCGGCAACTGCCACCTGACGACGATCGAGTACCCGTGGGCGACCGAGTCGCGCGCGATGCATCACCCGCGCATCCGCCTGCTCGGGTTCGACGTGCCGCCGTGGCGGGCGATCTGACTCCCGCTAGGGCGTGACCGCCGGCACCGCGTTGGCGATCAGCTCGTCGGCCATCTCGGGGAACCACTGCCCGGCAGCCGGGTCGAGCATGCCGCGCTCGGGATCCTCGGGACCGGGAGTGCCGCGGAGGCACTGCCCGTCGGACTCGCCGGGCACCTTCACCCACAGGTAGGCGTCGATGAGCTCGTCGCCCGTGTCGGTGGTGGGGCGCAGGCCGAGCCCGCGGTCGGGCGGGTTGCACCACACCTGCGGGTCGGGGTAGACGGCCGTGGGCGTCCACGGTCCGACGCCGTTGCGGCTCGTGTCGACGACGAAGTGCGCCTGGTTCGCGGGGTCCCGGACGACGCCCGTGTCCGCGTAGGCCTGGTCGTAGGCGGCATCCGTCAGGCCCCAGGTCGAGAAGTCGGCCGGATTCGCCGGGTAGTACTGGCTGGCGCACCACTCGGGCTGCCACCACGAGTTCACCGAGAGGTTGATGCAGTCCGAGATCCACGTGCCGAACTTCTGCTGCCGTTCGGTCGTCTCGTAGTTCGAGACGTTGAGGAAGAACCCGTCGGCGCGCTCGACGCCGGCCTTGATGAGCCGGTCGCTGATGTCGCCGACCCCGAGCCACGCGGAGTGCGTGCCGTCGAGGTAGACGGCGGTGTTCGGCAGCGCGGCGAAGGCGTCGACGGCGTGGTTCAGCATCGCGAAGCGGTCGGATGCCGCGGTGGCCGCGTCGGCCTCGGGAGGCTGGCACCACTCCTGCTGGCCGTTGACCGTCGTGTACCAGGGGATGATGCCGAGGCCGTCGGGCTCGAGGATGACCACGGCGTCCTTGTTGCCGATGCCCTTGGCGAAGCCGTCGATCCACGCGGTGTACTCGGCCGCCGAGGTGGCGCCGCCCGCCGAGTACTGGGCGCAGTCGCGGAACGGCAGGTTGTAGGCGACGAGCACGGGCACCTGCTTGGCGGCATGGGCTGCGGCGACGACGCGCTTCACGTCGCGCTTGGCCTCGTTGGGGGTGCCGCCGTTGATCCAGGTGGCGCTCGGGAACGAGCCGAGCAGGAGCGCGTCGGCGCGGGCGTCGCCGCTGAGCGAGGCGGCGGCCTCGAGCGTGGTGCTCGACGGGTTGGTCCAGAGCTCGGCGTCGGGCGAGAGCACGTCGTTCGCGGCCTGCGCGGGTGTCGCGGCCAGCAGGGCCAGGGTGAGGGCGGCGGCGGCGCCGAGCGCCGTTCGTCTCGCGAGGGATGGAAGCTGCATCGGTTCCTCCGGTGGTCGGCGTCGACCGTGGTCGACGGCGGTGTCGAGGGTGAGAGCGCTCTCACGAGCGACCCGAGTACCAGACTCGTCCTCCGCGCCGCCGGTGTCAAGGGGTCGCCCGGCTCGCGCCCAACCGAAGCGAGCGGATGCCGCGTGCGCGCCCTCAGTCGACGGCGAACCGCTCGTCGAGCCAGCGGATGAGGTCGGCGCGAACCTCCTCGCGGTTCGTCTCGTTGAAGACCTCGTGCCGGGCGCCCTCGTACACGATGAGCGTCGCGTCGACGAGATGCGCGCGTCGGAGGTAGTCCTTCAACAGGGCCCGCGCGCTCCGTTCCCCCGCCACCGGGTCGTCCGACCCGATGAGGATGAGCAACGGCAACTCGGGCGGGATGCGCTTCGACGGCCGGGTGATGAGCGAGAACGACTGCGGCCAGCCGAACAGCTGCTGGAGGGTCCGATCCGTGGTGTGCGGATCCGCCACCCACGCCTCGGCTACGGCCGGGTCGCGGCTGAGCCACTCGACGTTGGTGCCGCCGGGGCGCGCGAAGCGCTTGTTGAGGTTCCCGATGTTCGTGTAGCCGAGCTGCAGCCACGCCGTACCGGTGAGGACCACTGCGTCATAGCGGTCGGGATTCCGGTTGACGACGTGCTGCGTCATGAACGAGCCCCAGGAGTGCCCGAGGATGACCAGCGGAAGGTCGGGTCCCTCGGCTTCGCGGATGACCTCGCCGAAGCGCTCGACGCCGGCGATCGCCGCGCGCATGCCGCCCGGTCCGGGCCGGCCGAGCCTGGCGAGGTCGCCGCCGTGCTGGTCGACGCCGGTGCGCCCGTGTCCGCGATGGTCGTCGGCCCACACGGAGTAGCCGGCGGCGTTCAGGGCTTCGATGAGCTCGCGGTAGCGGCCGATGTGCTCGCCGATTCCGTGCGCGAGCTGCACCACCGCCGTCGGCTCGGGCACCCGCCAGTTCTCGTAGTGGATGCGGATCCCGTGCGCGTCGGTGAACGTGGGCATGCGGCCATTGTGGCAGTCGCGCAGTCGCCGACCGCCCTCACCGGTGACATCTCCCGCGCCGGCGACGCGACGGCACGACGGACGGCGTGGGGGCGCCCGACGGACGACACGCCGACCCCACGCGAAAACGTCATCGAAATCCGCTGAATCCCTTGACCGGGGTGAAACAGAACTGATCTTATATGAGCGTTCCTGCGCCATACAAATCACTATCAATCATTCTGGTGAAAGCGAGCAACGATGATCCTCCACCGAACACCACCTCCCGGAGGGCGCCGCAGAACGGCGCTCGCCGGTGTCTGCGCCCTCGTCGGGGCCGGCCTCCTCGCGACGGCCGGCGTCTCCTCGGCCCTCGCTGCGACGCAGATGGCGACGGATGCCGCGACGAGCGCCAACGCCACGGGCAGCGCCGCCGCCGCGGCATCCGGAACCGCCTCAGCCGCGGCGACGGCGCCGGCCACGACACCGATCGTGCCCAAGGCCGTCACCCCCGAGGTGCCGGTGGACCCCGCGGGCACGCCCCTCGGCGCCGTGTCGGCGGTCGAGCAGGACGGCGCGAGCGTCACCCTCACGGCCGAGCACGGCGCGATGCGCATCACGTTCCTCGACGACCGCACGTTCCGCCTCGAGGCGGACCCGAGCGGCAGCTTCACCGACCCGGCGAACACCCCGCAGGGCGACCCGGCCCGCACCGCCGACATCGTCGTCGGCGACGGCAGCTTCGACGGCGCCGACGTGACGGTCACCGGATCCGAGACCGACGGCGGGCCGATCACCATCGCCACTGCGGACGTCACGGTCTCGATCGACCGGACCACGGGGCAGTCCTCGGCAGCCCGCGCCGACGGCACGGTCATCTGGTCGGAGTCCGCGCCGATCACCTTCGGCGCCGCGTCGGCGACGCAGCACCTGGCGACGGTCGACGGCGAGCAGTTCATCGGCGGCGGCATGCAGAACGGCCGGTCGGTCCACACGGGCGCAATGATCAACATCGCGCGCAACTTCGACTGGGACGACGACGGCTACCCGAACGCGGTGCCGTACTACATGTCGTCCAACGGCTACGGCGTGCTCCGCAACACCTTCGCGCGCGGCACGTACGACTTCGCGGCGCACACCACGACGCACGAGGAGCGCCGCTTCGACGCGTATTACTTCGTGGGCGACTACAAGGCGTCGCTCGAGTCGTACACGCAGCTCACCGGCCGCCCCCTGCTGCCGCCGGTGTACGCCCTCGAGTACGGCGACGCCGACTGCTACAACCGCTCGAACCCCGGCTACAGCTCGTCGGGCTACGGTGATCCGCAGAACACGAAGCAGCGCACCCCGCAGGCCCTGAACATCGCGAAGCAGTTCGTCGAGCAGGACATGCCGGCGGGCTGGATGCTCGTGAACGACGGCTACGGATGCGAGTACCAGCAGCTGCCCGAGACGGTCGACTCGATCGAGGACCAGGCCGATCTCAAGGTCGGCCTCTGGACCCAGCGCTCGCTCACCAACCAGGAGTTCGAGGTCGGCGAAGCCGGCGTCCGCCTGCGCAAGCTCGACGTCGCCTGGGTCGGCTCGGGCTACCGCCAGGCGCTGACCGGTTGCGAGGCCGCCCATGACGGCATCGAGCAGTACTCCGACGCGCGCGGCACCGCCCTCATGGTCGAGGGCTGGGCCGGCGCCCAGCGCTGCGGCATGCAGTGGACGGGCGACCACAGCGGCAACCTCGACGCGGTGCGCTGGCAGGTCTCGGCGCTCACCGGCGCCGGCAACTCGGGTCTGGCCTTCACGACCGGTGACGTCGACGGCATCTTCGGCGGCTCGGCCGAGAGCTACGTGCGCGACCTGCAGTGGAAGGCGTTCGCGCCCGCGCTCTACTCGATGAGCGGCTGGGCCCAGACCGACAAGCGTCCGTGGATGTACGGCGACGAGGCGACCGCGATCAACCGCGAGTACCTCCAGCTCCGACAGGGGCTGATGCCCTACATCTACTCGCTCGCCGAGGAGTCCCACCGCACGGGCGTGCCCATGATGCGGTCGGTCGCGCTCGAGTACCCGAGCGACCCCGGCGCCTACAGCGTGGAGGCGAACAACGAGTTCCTGCTCGGCGACGACTACCTCGTCGCGCCCGTCTCCTCCGACACCGACGTGCGCAACGGCATCTACCTGCCCGCGGGCGACCAGTGGGTCGACTACTGGACGGGAGCGCTCCACGAGGGAGGCACGGTGCTCAACGGGCACCCGGCGCCGCTCGACCGGTTGCCCATCTTCGTGCGCGCCGGTGCGGTGATCCCGCAGGGCGTGGTCGAACGCAACGCGTCGCTCGTGCCCGAGGACGCGCCCATCACGCTCGTGACCTACCCGCAGGGCGAGTCGGAGTTCTCGCTCTACGAGGACGACGAGGTGACCCGCGCCTACGCCGACGGCGAGTCGAGCAGGCAGCGGTTCGCGGTCGACGCGCCGAAGGCGGGCAAGACCGGCACCGTGAAGATCGAGCTCGGGAAGCGCGACGGCGACTACGACGGCAAGGCCGACGCGCGGCCCTACCGGGTCGAGGCCCACACCGGCTCCGAGCCCAAGGTCGTCAAGCTCGGCAGCACCACCCTCCCCCGCGTCGACGACGCGGCCGCCCTCGACGACGGCCCCGGCTGGACGTACGAGGCCGACCGGGCCGGCGGCGTGGTGCTCATCTCGACGGGGGCGATCGCGTCCGACGCATCCGCTCGCCTCACCCTCACCGCCACGAGCGGCGTGGGCGGTCAGGAAGCGGATGCCGCCGCGGCATCCGTCGCCGTCGAACTCGCCGATCGGGTGTTCCAGGGGGAGCAGACCACCGTGACGGCGACCTTCCGCAACACCGGCACCAAGGCGAAGGACGACGTGGTGCTCACGCCGACGGCCCCCGAGGGCTGGACGCTCGTCTCGGCGACGGGCGACCAGGTGGGCACCGTGAAGAAGGGCGGCGAGGCCACGGCCGAGTTCACCTTCGAGGTGACGGATGCCGCGGCCGCCGACCTGCAGACCGTCACCGTCACGGCGGCGTACACGTCGCAGCGGCAACCGCGCACGGTGTCGGGGGCGAACCAGCTCTACGTCGCGTACGGATCACTCGCGGGCGCGTTCAACGCCGTGTCGATCACCGACCTCACCACCGCGAAGGCCGGCAACTTCGACGGCGGTGGCGCCTCCTTCTCGGCGGCGGCGCTGGCGGCGGCCGGCGCGACGCCCGGCGGCACGGTCACGGTGGGCACGGGCGACGCGACGATCGCGTACACGTGGCCCGAGCCGGTCGGCACGCCGAACTCGGTGGCGCCCGCGGGCCAGACCATCGCGGTGGGCGGGCAGGGCACGCACCTCGCGATCCTCGCGTCCGCGGCATCCGGCGGCGGAGTGAACCCCGAGCTGACGCTGACCTACACCGACGGCACGGTCTCGAAGCAGAACGTGTTCTTCCCGAACTGGCTGCCCCAGGCATCCGGGCTCGGCGGGGCGACGGTCGCGGTGAAGTCGCTCGGGCGCAACAGCTCGACGAACCCGAACGTCTACGAGTACCCGACGTACGGCTACCAGGTGTACTCGAACCTCGTGCGCCTGAACCCGTCGAAGGAGCTCGCGTCGATCGTGCTCCCGAACGAGAGCCGGCTGAAGATCTTCGACTGGCAGGTCGTCGACCAGCCGCTGCCGCCGGCACCCACCGCGTCGGGGTGGGCGTCGGAGCTGAACTGGCTCAGCTCGACCAACGGCTGGGGGGTCATCGGCAAGGACGTGGCGAACAAGGACGCCGCGAACTCGCCCGACCTGCCGCTGAAGATCAACTACACCGACCCCGCCACCGGGCAGTCGCCGGTGTATGCCAAGGGCCTGGGCGTCCACGCGCAGTCGAAGATCACGTATTACGTGGGTGGCGAGTGCTCGGCGTTCACGGCGCAGGTCGGCCTCGAGGCCGGGTTCGGCGGCAACGTGATCTTCAAGGTCGACGCCGACGGCGCCAACCGCTACCAGTCGCGCACGTTCACGCCCGGATTCGCGCCGGAGTCGGTGAACGTCGACCTGACCGGCGTGCAGTACGTCGACCTCATCGTCGAGGCGCCCGGCAGCATCAACGGCGCCCACGGCGTGTGGGGCGACGCGAGGTTCAGCTGCGACTGAGCGGATGCCGCATCGCGCGACCCGAGGGCCCGTTCCGCCATCCGGCGGGGCGGGCCCTCGGCCGTGGCCCGGCGTCGTTCCTCGGCGCTCATGCGACCCGCGTCACCTCGACGCTGACGAACAGCTCCGAGGCACCAGGCCCGGCGTACACGCCGCGGAGCGGCGGCACGTCGCTGTAGTCGCGGCCGCGGCCGACGAGCACGTGCAGCTCGCCCACTTCGGCCAGGTTCGTGGGGTCGTACCCGCGCCACTCCCCCGCGAACCACTCGACCCAGGCGTGCGACTCGCCGATCACGGTCTCGCCGACGGCGGCGCCCGCATCGGGGTGCAGGTAGCCCGAGACGTACCGCGCGGGGATGCCGACCGACCGAAGCGCGCCGAGCGCGACGTGCGCGATGTCCTGGCAGACGCCCTTGCGCTCGCCCCACGCCTCGGCCGCGGTCGAGTGCACACCGGTGACGCCGCGCATGTACTCCATCGAGGAGCCGACGGCCCGGCAGATCTCCAGGGCCGTCTCGCCGACGGGCGCCCCCTCGGCGGCGATCTCGGCGGCGAGCGCGGCGACCTCGTCGGGCGGCACGGTGGACGCCGACGTCGTGGACGCCTCGACGAGGCCGACCGTCGACGTGGACGCCGCGCGCAGCTCGTCCCACTCGAGCTCGCTGCCCGGCACGGGTGACGGGCGTACCTCGACAAGGCTCGTCGCCGTCACCGAGAGCTCGCGGTGCGGCGTGAGCACCTCGAACGTCGACACGCGCGTGCCCCAGTAGTCGAGGTAGGAGTGCTGCGTCGCGCCCGGACGGATGTCGAGCCCGGCCTGGAGCACGAACTGCTCGCCGCCCGAGTGGGGCAGCATGCGCGCCTCGTTGTACGACGCCGTGGCGGGCTCCTCGTAGGAGAAGCCCGTGCGGTGCACGATGCGGATGCGGCTCACGAGACCTCCCCGATCCAGACCGGCGCGACGCTCGCCGGAAAGTAGCGCTGGCGGATCGCCTCGCTCGCCGACGAGGTGACGGCCTGCACGTGCTCCATGTGCCCCGAGAGGTCGGTGAGGAGGTCGGCGATCGGGCGGTACTCGAGCTCCGAGCGGATCTGCCCGAGCAGGCGCCGCGACGGATCGGTGACGCCGACTCGTCCCGCCCGCGGGTCGATCTCGCGCAGCGACTCCTCGGCGCGGATCACGCTCGAGATGATCGACCTCGGGAACAGCCGGTCGAGCAGCAGGAACTCGGCCGCCGACTGGCTCGACGGCACGCCGCGGTAGCTGCGCAGGTAGGCCTCGTAGCCGCCGCAGCTGCGCAGGATCGTGGTCCAGCTCGGCCCGCTCGCCTCGGTGAGCGATCGGGTCGCGAGCAGCCGCGCGGTCATGTCGGCGCGTTCGATCGCCCGGCCGAGCGAGAAGAAGTGCCACGCCTCGTCGCGGCTGGTCGCGGAGTCCACGACGCCGATGGCGAGCGCCGAGCGGTCGCGCACCCAGCGGAAGAACTCGTGCGTCTTGTCCGAGGCGACGCGCCGCGGCATCCGTGCGTTGGTCTGGTTCAGCGCCTCCCACAGCTCGGTCGAGACGATCTCGCGGGCCCGCCGCGCATTCTCGCGGGCCGAGGCGATCGAGTGCGCGATCGAGGCGGGGTGCGTGCGGTCGACCGCGAGCAGCATGATGACATCGTCGCGCCCGAGCGCCACGTCGGGGTCGGCCTCGCTGCCCATGACCGACAGCAGCGAACGGCACGCCGTGTCCTCGTCGATCCACGGGTCCTCGAGCAGCAGTTGCAGGTGCACGTCGAGGATGCGCGCGGTGCCGTCGCTCCGCTCGATGTAGCGGCCGATCCAGAACAGCGACTCGGCGATGCGGCTCAGCATGGGCATGACCGGCCTCCTCCATCGGGCAGCGGATGCCGCGGCATCCGTCTCGCCTGCTGCTGTTGTTGTTGCTGCTGGCGGATCGGGGCGTCCTCGTCCTGCGGTGACGCGGTGGGCGGATGCCGCGTGGGCTCGCTCCCGGCGGACCCGGTGGACCCGGTGGATCCGGCCGATCCCGCGGCCGCCGCTGCCGCGGGCGCGGCCTGGTCGGCGACGAGCGTGCCGACCCGCGCATCCGCTCGCGCCGCTATGGGCGCGGCGATGGGACCGGTGGGCAGGCCGCCGCCGAGCACCCACGTGTCCTTGGAGCCGCCGCCCTGGCTCGAGTTCACGACGAGCTGGCCCTCGGGCAGGGCGACGCGGGTGAGCCCGCCGGGGAGCACCCACACGTCGTTCCCGTCGTTCACCGCGAAGGGGCGGAGGTCGGCGTGGCGCGGACGCATGCCGTCCTCGACGAGGGTGGGGATGGTCGACAGCTGCACGACGGGCTGCGCGATCCAGCCGCGGGGGTCGGCCACGAGCCGGGAGCGCAGCTGGGCGAGTTCGTCGCGCGAGGCATCCGGGCCGACGACGAGGCCCTTGCCGCCCGACCCGTCGACGGGCTTCACGACGAGCTCATCGAGGCGGTCGAGCACCTCGGCGAGCGCCTCGGGCTCCTCGAGCCGCCACGTGTCGACGTTCGGCAGGATGGGCTCCTCGCCGAGAAAGTAACGGATGAGCTCGGGCACATAGGTGTAAACGAGCTTGTCGTCGGCGACGCCGTTGCCGACCGCGTTCGCGATGGTGACGTGCCCGAGCCGGGCGGCGAGCATGAGCCCGGGGGCTCCCAGCACCGAGTCGGGCCGGAACTGCTGCGGGTCGAGGAACTCGTCGTCGACGCGGCGATAGATCACGTCGACGCGCGTCGGGCCGGCGGTCGTGCGCATCCACACCCGGCCGCCCGAGCAGAACAGGTCGCGGCCCTCGACGAGCTCCACGCCCATGAGCCGCGCGAGCAGCGTGTGCTCGTAGTACGCGGAGTTGTAGACGCCGGGGGTGAGCACCACGACGGTCGGGTCGTCGACGCCCTCGGGTGCGCTCGCCCGCAGCGCCTGCAGCAGCTTGTTCGGGTAGTCGCCGACCGGGCGCACGCGCATCGAGGTGAAGAGCTCGGGCAGGGTCTGTGCCATGACCCGCCGGTTCGAGATGACGTAGCTCACCCCGCTCGGCACGCGCACGTTGTCCTCGAGCACCCGCCAGGCGCCCTGCTCGTCGCGGATCACGTCGATGCCGGCCACCTGGATGCGCACCCCGTTCGCGCTCACGATGCCGGCGGCCTGCCGGTGGTAGTGGGTGGAGGAGGTGACGAGCGCGGCGGGGATGACGCCGTCGCGCACGCCGTGCTGCGGTCCGTAGACGTCGGCGAGGAACCGCTCGAGCGCTCGCACGCGCTGCGCGACACCCGCCTCGACGAGGCTCCAGTCGGAGGCCGCGATGACGCGGGGCACCGCATCGAGCGGGAACGGCCGCTCCTCCCCCGCGAAGTCGAAGGTGACGCCCTGCGCGAGGTAGGAGCTGGCGAGCGCGTCGGTGCGACCGCGCAGCTCGTCCTGCGACATGCGGGCGAGGGCCGGGTAGAGCTCGCGGTAGGGCTCACGCACGGCGGAGCCGGCGTCGGCGGGGAACATCTCGTCCCACGGCCGACCGGCGCGGCGCGCCGCGACATCCGACCGCGTCGTCGTGTACCCGTCGAAGAGCGTTCCCATCACCGAAGGGTGCCAGCAGACGGTTACCGGGGTGTTTCCGCCGTGCGTCGGGCCCGCGGCATCCGGAGCCCTATCGGCCGGCCATCCATTTTACTTAGCAAGACTAATGAGCTAAACTAAATAGCCATGGCATCGATCGCGGAGCAGAGCACCGAGCTGCGCATGGCGACCTTCCGTCTCGCCCGCAGGCTCCGTGCGCACAAGGCCGACCAGGCCATGTCCGACGCCCAGTTCGCGGTGCTCGGCCTGCTCTTCCGGCACGGCCCGAGCACGCTGACCGAGCTCGCCGAGCAGGAGCGCGTGTCGGCGCCCTCCATGAACCGCACGGTGAACTGCCTCGAGGAGAGCGGCTACCTCACGCGCGTGGCCGACGACGTCGACCGGCGCAAGGTCAACATCGCCCTCACCGAATCGGGGCGCGAGGTCGTGAAGGCGACCACGTCGAAGCGCGACGCCTGGCTCACCACCCGCCTGCGCGAGCTCTCCAAGGAGGACCGCGCCGTCCTGGCCCGCGCCGCCGAGCTGATGGGAGGATTCATCACCCAGTGAGTGCCATGTTCCGCTCCCTCGCCGTGCGCGACTACCGCATCTGGTTCATCGGCGCCCTCGTCTCCAACATCGGAGCGTGGATGCAGGCCACCGCCCAGAACTGGGTCGTGCTCACCGAACTCACCGCGAACGACGCCCTCGCCGTGGGCATCACCATGGCACTGCAGTTCGCGCCCCAGCTCCTCCTCGTGCCCGTCACCGGACTCATCGCCGACCGGTTCGACCGCCGCAAGATCCTCATGGTCACCCAGAGCTGCCTCATGGTGCTCGGCCTCGCGCTCGGGCTGCTGCTCATCCTCGGCCACGCCCAGCTCTGGCACCTCTACGGCTTCGCCCTCGCGCTCGGCATCGTGAACGCCGTCGACACGCCCGCGCGCCAGACCTTCGTCGCCGACCTCGTCTCGGGCTCGAACATGTCGAACGCCGTGGCGCTCAACTCGGCGTCGTTCAACGCGGCGCGCATGATCGGCCCGGCGCTCGCCGGCTTCCTCATCGTGCTCGTCGGCTCGGGCTGGGTGTTCGTGATCAACGCGATCACGTTCGTGGCCGTGCTCGTCGCGCTCGTGATGCTGCGCAACATGGTCGTGAAGCGGATGCCGCGGGCCGGCCGCTCGGGCCAGTTCGTCGCCGGGTTCCGCTACGTGGCGAAGCGGCCCGACCTGCTCATCGTGTTCGTGATCGTCTTCCTCATCGGCGCATTCGGCATGAACTTCCCGATCTTCTCGTCGACCATGGCCGTCGAGTACGGCCGGGGCGCGGGCGAGTACGGCGTGCTCAACTCGATCCTCGCGATCGGCTCGCTGACCGGTGCCCTGCTCGCAGCCCGGCGCGAGCGCGCCCGCATGCGGGTGATCATCCTCGCCGCCGCGTTCTTCGGCGCGGCCGTGCTGATCTCGGCGTTCATGCCGACGTACTGGATGTTCGCCGCGTCGACGATCCTCATCGGCTTCGGCGCGGTGTCGCTGCTCACCACGGCCAACGGTTACGTGCAGACGACGACCGCCCCCGAGCTGCGCGGCCGCGTGATGGCGCTGTACATGGCGATCCTGGCCGGCGGCACGCCGATCGGCGCTCCCATCGTCGGCGCCGTCGCCGACG
Source organism: Agromyces sp. P2_B3 (assembly GCF_056404815.1). Lineage (NCBI taxonomy): Bacteria > Bacillati > Actinomycetota > Actinomycetes > Micrococcales > Microbacteriaceae > Agromyces > Agromyces sp. P2_B3. The sequence continues at coordinate 187,592 of NZ_JBFUDH010000006.1, forward strand.
GCTGGGGCCCGCGCTGGGCGCTCGGCGTCGCGGCAGTGGCTGCGGGCGTCGCCGCGCTCATCGGCGTCGGCTGGCTCGTCTTCGCCCGCGGCATGCACCTGGCGCGGCATCCGCACGCCCGCTGGCGTCCCGTCCTGCGATTCGCGGATGCCCCGACGGCGGCGATCGCGGTCGTGCCCACGCGTGCGATCCCGGTCGTGCCCGACGACCGGCTCGTGCCGCCCGTGTCGAACGACCGCCTCGTGCCCGCGGACTTCTCGGAGGAGGTCGCCCTCACGTCGCCGATCCCGCTGCCGCGGCATCCGCACCCGCACCCACATCCGGCCCGCGACGGGGCGCCAGTCCGTCAGCCCTCGGGTCGCCCGTCGGGCGCGCGCGGCACGCCGGCCACCGACTGAGCGACCCGGTCGGGTGGCTCGAACGCGACCTGTCGGCCGCGATTCCGGCAGACGCACGCCATTCAGGACGTTTTCGGCGATTCCAGCCTGAGCGGCGGCCGTTCGCCTGAATCCCGGCCGTGCGTGCTCGCACGGACGAACGAGCCCGTCAGCCCCGCGTCGAGGCGCGCACCACGAGCTCGGGCTGGAACACGACCTGCTCGCGCTCGACGTCGGCCCCGACGGCGGCCTCCTTGAGCAGCAGGTCGACCGCGGTGTAGCCGATGAGCGACGCCGGCTGGCGGATGGACGAGAGCGGCACCACGGCGGCGGAGGCGAAGTCGATGTCGTCGTAGCCGATGAGGGCGATCTCGTCGGGCACCCGGATGCTGCCCTGCATCATGAGCGCCTGGAGCACGCCCATCGCGAGCAGGTCGTTCGCAGCGAAGATCGCGTCGGGCCGGTCGGCGGCCGGTCGTTCCCGGATCGCCTCGCCGGCGGCCCGGCCCGCCAGCACCGTGAGGGAGTCGGTCTCGACGACCTCGAGCGACATGCCCTCGGTGGCCTCGACGGCGCGGCGCGCACCCGCGAGCCGGTCGGCGGCCTGCTGGATGCCGAGCGGCCCGCCGACGAAGGCGACCCGGCGACGCCCGATCTCGGCGAGGTGCCGCACCGCGAGCTCGCCGCCCACGACGTCGTCGACCGCGACCGACGAGAAGCTGCGGTCGGCGGCCTCACGGTCGACGAGCACGACGGGCGTGCCGCGCTCGCGCACCCGCGCGAGCCGCGGAAGGTCGTCGCTGAGCGGCGAGATGAGCACCCCGTGCACCCGCTGCTCCTCGAACAGGTCGAGGTAGGCGCCCTCGCGGTCGCGGTTCTCGTCGCTGTTGCCGAGCAGGATCGTCATGCCGTCCTCGGCCGCGCGATCCTCCGCGCCGCGGGCGACATCCGTGAAGAAGGGGTTGCGCACGTCGAGCACGACGAGGCCGATCGAGCGGCTCCGGCCGGCGCGCAACTGGCGGGCGGCGTCGTTGCGCACGAAGCCGAGGTCGGCGATCGCCGCCATGACGCGCTCCACCGTGGCGGGCGCGACCTTGTCGGGCCGGTTCAGCACGTTCGACACCGTGCCCACCGACACGGATGCCGCGGCCGCGACCTCGCGCACGCTCACCGACATCTGCTGACCTCCCCTTCGAGCCGCCCCGCTCCCGTGCGGCATCCACATGATGGCAGACCGTACCGGCCGTCAGGATCCATTCTCCCCTGAATCGATTCATGCGGTGCAGGCCGCGCCCGCCTCCGCTCGGATCGGCGCGGCTCAGGCCCGGCGCCGCTCCGCCACCGGGTCGGTCGAGCGACGCACCACGAGCTCGGGCAGGAACACCGTCTGCCGCGGGATCAGCTCGCGGTCGGCCGTCTCCTCCAGCAGGATGCGCAGTGCGGTGCGGCCGATCATGCCGCTCGGCTGGCGCATCGACGAGAGCGGCACCGCCGCGGCGGACGCGAACGAGATGTCGTCGAACCCGATGATCGCGATCTCGTCGGGCACGAGCATCCGTCCGCCGACGACGAGGGACTGCAGGAGGCCGAGCGCGATGAGGTCGTTCGCGGCGAACAGCGCATCGGGCCACTCGCCGCGCGGTCGCGACACGATGCGGGCGCCGGCCGCGACGCCCTCGTCGACCGTCATGGCGCCGGTCGCGACGACCTCGACCTCGACGGGCACGGCGGCGTTCTCGGCGGCGACCCGCGCGCCGGCGAGGCGGTCGTTGACCTGGCGGATGTCGAACGGGCCGCCGACGAACGCGATGCGGCGCCGTCCGGTGTCGATGAGGTGCTCGACGGCCATGCGGCCGCCCGCGACGCTGTCGACCGACACCGAGCTGAACCGGCTGCTGCCGCCGAACCGGTCGACGAGCACGGCCGGGATGCCGCGGGCGCGCAGCCGCTCGAGCCGCGGCTGGATGTCGCCGTACGGCGAGATGAGCACGCCGCGCACCTGCTGCTCCTCGAAGAGGTCGAGGTAGAGGCGCTCGCGCGCGACATCCTCGTCGGTGTTGCCGTAGAGCACGGCGATGTTGTGCCGGGATGCCTCGTCCTCGGCGCCACGCACCACGTCGTTGAAGAACGGGTTCTGGCCGTTGAGCACGACGAAGCCCACGGTGGTGCTCACGCCGGCCCGGAGCTTGCGGGCGGCGTCGTTGCGCACGTACCCGAGCTCCTCGATGGCGCGGCTCACCCGGGCGATCGACTCGGCCGAGACCTCGTCGGGGCGGTTCAGCACGTTCGAGACGGTGCCGACCGAGACGCCGGCATGCTGCGCCACATCACGGATGCTCGCGGCTGGCATTCGCGCTCCTCGTCATCGATGGTCGGCGTCAGGATGTCCCGGGCTTGACCGTTCACCGGGACGTCCCTACAGTAGTCCTGAATCGCTCCTGAATCGATTCATATCAGATTCACCTCAACGAGGAGGACCGCACGTGACCGACACGCCGCCGTCAGCCGCACCGCCCATGCTCGAGCTGTCACGGGTCGTCAAGTCGTTCGGCGCGGTCGTCGCACTGCGCTCGGGAAGCCTGCGCCTCGAGGCCGGCTCGATCCACGCGCTCGTCGGCGAGAACGGCGCCGGCAAGTCGACGCTCGTGAAGATCATCGCCGGGCTCTACCGCCGCGACGCCGGCGACTTCCGCCTGAACGGCGAGGAGGTCGACTTCACCTCCACCGCGCAGTCGAAGGCCGCGGGTATCGCCGTGATCTACCAGGAGCCCACCCTCTTCCCCGACCTCTCGGTCACCGAGAACGTGTTCATGGGCCGTCAGCCTGTGGGCAGGTTCGGACGCATCGATCGCAAGGCGATGCGCCACGAGGTCGAGGCGCTCTTCCAGCGCCTCGCCGTTCGGATCGACCCCGACCGTCCGGCCGAGGGACTCTCCATCGCCGACCAGCAGGTCATCGAGATCGCCAAGGCCGTCTCGCTCGACGCCCGCGTGCTCATCATGGACGAGCCGACCGCCGCCCTCTCGGGCGTCGAGGTCGACCGCCTCTTCGCCATCGCCCGGAGCCTCCGCGACGAGGGTCGTGCGCTCCTGTTCATCTCGCACCGCTTCGACGAGGTGTTCGACCTCTGCGACACGGTCACCGTCATGCGCGACGGCGCCTACATCAGCACCACGCCGATCGACGAGACCACGCCCGACGAGCTCGTGCGCCAGATGGTCGGCCGCGACGTCACCGAGCTGTTCCCCAAGCAGGAGACGGTCATCGGCGACGCGCTGCTCGAGGTCGACGGCCTGTCGAGTGCCGGCGTCTTCCACGACATCTCGTTCACCGTGCGCTCTGGCGAGATCGTGGGGCTCGCCGGCCTCGTCGGCGCCGGCCGCAGCGAGGTCGCGCGGGCGGTCTTCGGCGTCGACGGCTACGACGCGGGCACCGTGCGGCTCGCCGGGGCATCCGTGCCCAAGCGCGACCCGGCGGGCGCCATGCGTCGGGGCATCGCGCTGGTGCCCGAAGACCGGCGCAAGCAGGGACTCGTGCTCGAGTCATCCGTCGACCGCAACCTCACGCTCGCCATCCGCACCCAGCTCGCGAAGGCCGGCCTCATCACGTCGGGGGTCGAGAACCGCGCGGCGAAGGTGTGGGCGAGCCGGCTCGAGGTGAAGACCACCGCCATGAGCACCATCGCCGCGACGCTCTCGGGCGGCAACCAGCAGAAGGTCGTGCTCGGCAAGTGGCTCGCCACCGAGCCGCAGGTGCTCATCATCGACGAGCCCACCCGCGGCATCGACGTGGGCACCAAGGCGGAGGTGCACCGCCTGCTCTCCGAGCTCGCGGGGCGCGGCATCGGCATCCTCATGATCTCGTCCGAGCTGCCCGAGGTGCTCGGCATGGCCGACCGTGTTCTGGTCATGCGCGAGGGCCGCATCACGGCAGAGCTCGAGCGAGCGGATGCCACGTCCGAGAACGTCATGTTCGCCGCCACCCACGCGACCGGAGCCCACTCGTGACCGCCCCGACCATCGAGAAGTCCGACGTCACCAAGCGACTGCGGGCGGTGGGAGCCGCGCGCGAGTTCGGCATCCTCATCGCCCTGCTGCTCGTCATCCTCGCCGCCACCGTCGCGAACCCGAACTTCCTGTTCAGCTCCGACGGCTGGCGCGACCTGCTGCTCACCCCCTCGATCCTCGTGCTGCTGGCCGTGGGCCAGGCGATCGTCATCATCACCCGCAACGTCGACCTCTCGGTCGGCTCGGTGCTCGGCCTCTCGGCCTACCTCACCGGGCGGCTGTTCATCGACCTGCAGGGCATCCCGATCGTCGCGGTGTTCCTCATCGTGATCGTCTTCGGCGGCCTGCTCGGGCTCGTGAACGGCGCGCTCGTCGCCTTCGCGAAGGTGCCCTCGCTCGTCATCACCCTGGGCACGCTCTACGCCTACCGCGGCATCAACGTGCTGTGGACGGGCAGCGACCGGGTGAACGCCTCCGACCTGCCGAAGGACTTCCTCGCCCTCGGCACCGGGCAGATCCTGTTCATCCCGATCCTGACGATCATCGCCCTGGTGGTGCTCGTGATCGCCGGCTGGGTCATGAAGAACACCAGGGCCGGGCGCGAGTTCTACGCGATCGGATCCGACCCGGCGGCCGCGGAGCTCTACGGCCTGCGCGTCACCCGGCGGCTGCTGACCGCATTCGTGCTCTCGGGCGCGCTCGCGGGCCTCGGCGGCGTGCTCTACGCGGCGCGCTACGGCACGATCAGCTCGCAGGCCGGCTCGGGCTGGGAGCTCGACGCGGTCGGCGCGGCCGTGATCGGCGGCGTCGCGATCTTCGGCGGCAGCGGCACGGTCTGGGGCGCGGCCCTCGGCGCGGTGCTGCTCCTCACGATCAACCGGGCGCTGCCGATCCTCGGCATCCCCGACTTCTGGCAGCGGGCCGTCGTGGGCGTGCTCATCATCGGCGCCATCGTGCTCGACCGCGTGCTCGCGATCCGGCAGAAACGCAAGCTCCTCGAGGCGAGGGAGGACGAGTCATGACCGCGACCGCCACCGGCACCACGGCCACGCGCACCTACCGCGACTACGACAAGCCCCTGTGGCAGCGCGTGCTGCTCACCCGCGAGATGGCGATCATCGCGCTGCTCGCCATCGTGGCCGTCGTCGCCTCGGTCGCCGTGCGCGGGTTCGGCCAGCCCATCACGCTGACCTACCTGCTGCTCGACGTCATGCCGATCCTGCTCATCGCGCTGCCGATGACCCTCATCATCATCACGGGCGAGATCGACCTGTCGGTGGCGAGCATCGTGGGCCTCGCGAGCGTGCTGACCGGCGTGCTCACCCGGGCCGGCGTGCCCTTCGAGATGGCGGCGATCGCCGCGATCGTCGTCGGCGCGCTCGGCGGTGCGCTCAACGGGTTCCTCGTGACCGTCGTGGGCCTGCCGTCGCTCGCGGTGACCATCGGCACGCTCGCGCTCTACCGCGGTCTTGCGATCGGCCTCCTCGGCACGACGGCCGTCACGGACTTCCCAGAGTTCTGGACCGACCTCGCGCAGGCCCGCGTCGGCAACACGAACATCCCGGTCGTGCTGTTCCTGTTCCTCGTGCTGCTCGTCGTGTTCACGGTGCTGCTGCACTTCACGCCGTTCGGCCGCGGCATCTACGCGATCGGCCTTGCGAGCGAGGCGGCGCGGTTCTCCGGCGTGCGCGTCGAGCGCACGAAGCTCATCCTCTTCGTGCTCTCGGGCACCGTGTCGGCGCTCGCCGGCATCTACTACACGCTCCGCTACGGCAACGCCCGCGGCGACAACGCCACGGGCCTGGAGCTGCAGGTCATCGCGGCGGTGCTCCTCGGCGGCGTCTCGATCTTCGGCGGCCGCGGCGCGATCCACGGCGTCATCGCCGGCGTGCTGCTCATCGGCGTGCTCGCGAGCGCGCTCCGGCTGGCGAACGTCACGTCCGACGTCATCAACATCATCACCGGAGTGCTGCTCGTGCTCTCGGTGGTGGCATCGAGCTTCCTGGCCTGGCTGCGCAAGCGCCGGAGGGCACCAGGGGGAACACCGCGCGTCGAGGCCTCCACAGCAGGGTGACCGGGCCGCGCGACCCGTCGATGCGATCACACATCGACCTCATCCGATGAAGGGAAGAACAACGATGTTTCAGAAGAAGCACCGCGCCGGTGCACTCACGGCGCTGGCGGTGAGTGTCGCGCTCCTCGCGACCGGCTGCGCCGTCGACTCCGGCTCCGGCAGCAGCGAGGGCAGTGGCGGGGGCGACGGGGACCTCTCCATCACCTTCGTGCCCAAGAACCTCGGCAACCCGTACTTCGACACCTCGTCGGCCGGCGCGAAGGAGGCCATCGACGAGTTCAGCGGCACCTTCGCCGAGGTCGGTCCCGCCGAGGCGACGCCCGACGCGCAGGTCAGCTACATCAACACGCTGACCCAGCAGGGCGTGGGCGCGATGGCCGTGTCGGCCAACGACCCCGAGGCGATCTGCGACGCGCTGAACGAGGCCCGCGACGCGGGCGTCAAGGTGGTCACGTTCGACTCCGACACGAACCCCGACTGCCGCGACCTGTTCATCAACCAGGCCACCGCAGACGGCATCGCCAAGGTCGAGGTCGACCTCATCGCCGACCAGATCGGCGGCTCCGGCGAGATCGCGATCCTCTCGGCATCCGCCAACGCGACGAACCAGAACGCGTGGATCGAGACCATGAAGGAGTACCTCGCGAGCGACTACCCCGACATCACGCTCGTCGACACGGTCTACGGCGACGACGACGACCAGACGTCGTTCGACAAGACCGCGGCGCTGCTGCAGACGCACCCCGACCTGAAGGGCATCATCTCGCCCACCACGGTCGGCATCGCGGCGGCCGCGCGCTACCTGTCCACCTCGGAGTACAAGGGCAAGGTCGCGCTCACCGGGCTGGGCACGCCGAACCAGATGCGCGAGTACGTCGAAGACGGCACCGTCACCTCGTTCGCGCTGTGGAACCCGGCCGACCTCGGCTACCTCACCGCGTACGCGGCGAAGGCGCTCATCGAGGGCGACATCACGGGTGAGGAAGGCGACTCGTTCAAGGCCGGCAAGCTCGGCGACTTCGAGGTCGGCGCCGATGGCGTCGTGCTCCTCGGCGACCCGTTCGTGTTCGATGCCGACAACATCGGCGACTTCGACTTCTAGGAGTCGCGGATGACGGGCCCGGCCGGGCGCACACACGCGCGGCCGGGCCTTTCACGTCTTCCGCAGCGAGGCCGTTCTGCCTACGCTGGGAAGGAAAGCGTATTCCGGGTTGCGGCCTCCGCGATCCTGCCTTAGGCTTTGAAACGATTCATCACAGGACGGAGCAGCTCGATGGTGAGCACACACGGCACGCCGCGCGGCATCGAGCGCGTGTGCTTCCAGCTGCACGTCGACCCGGCACGCCTCGACGAGTACGCCGAACGGCACGGGGGCGTCTGGCCCGAGATGCTCCGCGCCATCGAGGCATCCGGGCGCCGCAACTACTCGCTGTTCCTGCGCGCCGACGGCCTGCTGATCGGCTACTACGAGACCGACGACGACGCGGCCTCCCAGGCCGCGCTCGAGCAGGACCCTCGCACCGCCGCGTGGGAGGCCGAGATGGCCGGGTTCTTCGTCGCCCTCGACGGCGCGCGTCCCGACCAGGGCGCCCCGCGCCTCACCGAGGTGTTCCACCTCGAAGACCAGCTCGCCGCGCTCGACCACGGCGCGGCATCCGCCGGCCCCGAAGCCACCACCGCCGCAGCCGACGCCGGCCACGCGGCATCCGACCAGGCCCTCACGGGCGCCCCGACCACGAACGACCTCCGCACAGAAAGCAGCGACTCGTGAGCAACATTCCCAGCACCGTCCTCGACCAGCTCGAGCTGCAGTCGATCGAGCTCCCCTCGTGGGCGTTCGGCAACTCGGGCACCCGCTTCAAGGTGTTCGCCACGCCGGGCACGCCCCGCGACCCCTACGAGAAGATCGCGGATGCCGCGCAGGTGCACGCCTACACGGCGCTCGCGCCCACCGTGGCACTGCACATCCCGTGGGACAAGGTCGACTCCTACGACGACCTGCGCAAGCACGCCGAAGACCACGGCGTCGCGCTCGGCACGATCAACTCGAACACCTTCCAGGACGACGACTACAAGTTCGGCGCCCTCACCCACGAGGACGCGGCCGTGCGGCAGAAGGCGATCGACCACCACTTCGAGTGCATCGACATCATGCACGAGACGGGCAGCCGCGACCTGAAGATCTGGCTCGCCGAGGGTTCGAACTACCCCGGCCAGGCCGACCTGCGCGGCCGCCAGGACCGCCTGCACGAGTCGCTCGCCACGATCTACGCGCGGCTCGGCGACGAGGACCGCCTCGTGCTCGAGTACAAGTTCTTCGAGCCGGCGTTCTACCACACCGACGTTCCCGACTGGGGCACGAGCTACGCCCAGGTCGCGGCGCTCGGCGACAAGGCCATGGTGTGCCTCGACACGGGCCACCACGCGCCCGGTACGAACATCGAGTTCATCGTCATGCAGCTGCTGCGCCTCGGCAAGCTCGGCTCGTTCGACTTCAACTCGCGGTTCTACGCCGACGACGACCTCATCGTGGGCGCCGCCGACCCGTTCCAGCTGTTCCGCATCATCTTCGAGGTCATCCGCGGCGGCGGCTTCAACCACCCCGACGTGGCGTTCATGCTCGACCAGTGCCACAACGTCGAGGACAAGATCCCCGGCCAGATCCGCTCCGTGCTCAACGTGCAGGAGATGACGGCGCGGGCTCTGCTCGTCGACACCGACGCGCTGCGTGCCGCCCAGGTGTCGGGCGACGTGCTCGAGGCGAACCGCATCTTCATGGACGCGTTCTACACCGACGTGCGCCCCGCCCTCGCCGAGTGGCGCGAGTCGCGGGGCCTCCCCGCCGACCCGATGGCGGCGTTCGCGGCATCCGGCTACCTGCAGCGCATCGCGGCCGACCGCGTCGGCGGCGTGCAGGCGGGCTGGGGCGCCTGACCGACCGACCGAAGATACTCGCGAGTGGGCGAAGTTGGCGGCGACCTCCGCCTGGAATCGCCAGGATCGCCCACTCGCGGGACTGACCACGACATGACGGCACGCGAGACGAGCGAGGGGAGCGAGCGGATGACGCAGCAGGCACCGTACGGCGCGGCCGGCGGGCTCGTGCGGGTGTACTCGGCGAGCAGCGGCGCGGCGAGCGCCGACGCGAACGCGGTGACGGATGCCGCGGCGCAGCGCCGCACGCCCGCGCTCGTGTGGGCGCACGGAGGCGGCTTCGTCGCGGGCGACCTCGACATGCCCGAGGCCGACTGGGTCGCGCGGACGCTCGCCGAACGCGGCATCACCGTCGTCTCCATCGACTACCGCCTCGTCGGCGACGGCTCGGGGCGCTTCCCGGCCGGCTCCGACGACGTGCTCGCCGCGTGGCGCTGGACGCTCGCCCACGCCGACGAACTCGACCTCGACCCCGATCGGGTCGCGATCGGCGGAGCGAGCGCGGGCGCCAACCTCGTGACCGGCGCGGTGCTGCGACTCCTCGGCCACGAGCCCGTCACCGAGGCAGCGCCCCTGCCCGGGGGCGTGTTCCTCGCCTACCCCACGCTGCTCGACGTGCAGCCGGCTCCGGATGCCGCGCTGCGGGCGCTGCTCGACGCGAATCCCGGCGCCGACCGCTTCGGCCCGGACGCCGTCCGTGAGATGTACGAGCAGTACCTCGGCGGACCGACCGACGAGGCCCCGCTCGCCGCCGTGCCCGGCCGGGCCGCGGCATCCGACCTCGCGGGCTTCCCGCCCGTGATCATGGTCAACGGCGAGGCCGACGAGCTGCGCGTCTCGGGCGAGGTGTTCGCCGCGACGCTCCGCGCGGCCGGCGCGACCGTCGACGTCGCGACCGAGCCGGGCACCGAGCACGGCCACCTGAACCGACCAGCCGAGCCCGCGGCATCCGCCTCGATCGAGCGCGTCGTGCGCTGGATCGCCTGGCTCGCGGCGCACCACCAGACCACCCTCCGCATCACCGAAGGAATCACCCCATGACGAACCAGGCAGCTGCCGACCTCATCGCGCGGTCGAACCGCCTCGGCGCCGACCCGAAGAACACGAACTACGCCGGCGGCAACACGTCGGCGAAGGGCACCGAGACCGACCCGGTCACCGGCGAGCCCGTCGAGCTCATGTGGGTGAAGGGCTCGGGCGGCGACCTCGGCACCCTCACCGAGCAGGGCCTCGCGGTACTGCGGCTCGACCGACTGCGCGCTCTCGTCGACGTGTACCCGGGCGTCGACCGCGAGGACGAGATGGTCGCCGCGTTCGACTACACGCTGCACGGCAAGGGCGGCGCGGCACCGTCGATCGACACGGCCATGCACGGCCTCGTCGACGCGGCGCACGTCGACCACCTCCACCCCGACTCGGGCATCGCGATCGCGACGGCCGCCGACGGCGAGGAGCTGACGCAGAAGATCTTCGGCGACCAGGTCGTGTGGGTGCCGTGGCGCCGACCCGGCTTCCAGCTCGGACTCGACATCGCGGAGATCAAGGCGCAGCACCCCCAGGCGATCGGCTGCATCCTCGGCGGCCACGGCATCACGGCCTGGGGCGACACCTCCGAGGAGTCCGAGCGCAACTCGCTCTGGATCATCGACACGGCCGCGGCCTACATCGCCGAGCACGGGAAGGCCGAGCCGTTCGGCGCCGAGCTCGAGGGGTACGGCCCGCTCGAGCCCGCCGAGCGTCGCGCGAAGGCCGCGGCGCTGGCCGCGACGATCCGTGGGCTCGCCTCCCACGACCGACCCGTGGTCGGCCACTTCACGGATGCCCCAGAGGTGCTCGACTTCCTCGCCCGCGCCGAGCACCCGCGCCTCGCCGCACTCGGCACGAGCTGCCCCGACCACTTCCTGCGTACCAAGGTGAAGCCGATGGTGCTCGACCTTCCGGCCGACGCCGACGTCGAGGCATCCGTCGCCCGCCTGAAGGAGCTGCACGAGGCCTACCGCGCCGACTACCAGGCGTACTACGACGCCCACGCGACCCCCGAGTCGCCCGCGATCCGCGGCGCCGACCCGCTCATCGTGCTCATCCCGGGCGTCGGCATGTTCAGCTACGGCGCCAACAAGCAGACCGCGCGGGTGGCCGGCGAGTTCTACGTCAACGCCATCAACGTGATGCGCGGCGCCGAGGCGGTCTCGACCTACTCCCCGATCTCCGACGCCGAGAAGTTCCGCATCGAATACTGGGCGCTCGAGGAGGCGAAGCTCCAGCGCATGCCGAAGCCCAAGCAGCACGCCACCCGCATCGCACTCGTGACCGGCGCGGCATCCGGCATCGGCAAGGCCATCGCGACCCGGCTCGCCGCCGAGGGCGCGTGCGTCGTCATCGCCGACCTCGACCTCGAGAAGGCGCAGGCAGCCGCCGCCGAGCTGGGCAACACGGATGTCGCGATCGGCGTGCAGGCGAACGTGACGGATGCCGCGGCCGTGCAACGCGCGATCGACGACGCCGTACTCGCCTTCGGCGGCCTCGACCTCGTGGTGAACAACGCGGGCCTGTCGCTGTCGAAGCCGCTGCTCGAGACGACCGAGGCGGACTGGGACCTGCAGCACGACGTCATGGCGAAGGGCTCGTTCCTCGTGTCGAAGGCGGCGGCGCGCGTGCTCATCGACCAGGGGCTCGGCGGCGACATCATCTACATCTCCTCGAAGAACTCGGTGTTCGCCGGGCCGAACAACATCGCCTACTCGGCGACGAAGGCCGACCAGGCCCACCAGGTGCGGCTCCTCGCCGTCGAGCTCGGCGAGTACGGCATCAAGGTGAACGGCATCAACCCCGACGGCGTCGTGCGCGGCTCGGGGATCTTCGCGAGCGGCTGGGGCGCGAACCGGGCCAAGACGTACGGCATCGAGGAGGAGGACCTCGGCAAGTTCTACGCCCAGCGCACGATCCTCAAGCGCGAGGTGCTGCCCGAGCACGTCGCGAACGCGGTGATCGTGCTCACCGGGCCGGAGCTCTCGCACACGACCGGCCTGCACATCCCGGTCGACGCGGGTGTCGCCGCGGCCTTCCTGCGATGAGTCCCACCATCGCGGCGCGGCGGCCACTCAGCAGTCGCCCACGGAACGGCGCCGCTGAGGCGTGGGTTTCTGCGGTGTCGACGGGGCTTCGGCACGCGGAGCGCGGGCGATGAGCACGTCGGGCGGACGCGCGGGCACCGTCGCCGCGGTCGACCTCGGGGCGACGAGCGGGCGGGTCATCCTCGGCCGCGTCGACGGTCGCGCCGGCACGCTCGAGCTCGACCACGTCGCCCGGTTCCCGAACGGCCCGGTGCGCCTCGCGTCGGGCCTGCACTGGGACTTCACGGGCCTCTACCGCGACCTCACCGCCGGACTCGCCGAGGCGTTCCGGCGCGACCCGGCGGTGGCGTCGGTCGGCGTCGACTCGTGGGCGGTCGACTACGGGCTGCTGCGGGGCGACCGCCTGCTCGGCGAGCCGTTCCACTACCGCGACGAGCGCAACGACCGCGGCGTCGAGGCCGTGCACCGCGTCGTGCCGTTCGAGGAGCTGTACCGACGCAACGGCCTGCAGTTCCTGCCGTTCAACACGGTGTACCAGCTCGCGGTGGAACGGGACGCGGCGGGCGGATGGCTCGGCCTCGCCGACTCGCTCCTGCTGGTGCCCGACCTCATCGGGTTCCAGCTCACCGGCGCGCGGCTGTCGGAGCGCACCAACGCGTCGACCACGGGGCTGCTCGGCGTCGAGACCGGCGAGTGGGACGACGAGCTCATCGAGCGGCTCGGGCTCCCGGCATCCGTCTTCGCCCCGCTCGTCAGCCCCGGCGAGTCCTTCGGCGCGCTGCGACCGGCTGTCGCGACCGAGCTCGGCGCGCCCGCCGGCCTCGAGGTCGTCGCGGTCGGCTCGCACGACACCGCCTCGGCCGTCGTCGCCATGCCGATGCGCGCCGAGTCCGCCGCGTACATCTCGTGCGGCACATGGGGGCTCGTGGGCGTCGAGCTCGAGCATCCGGTGACGTCGGATGCCGCGCGCGCGGCGAACTTCACGAACGAGGGCGGCGTCGACGGACGGGTCCGGTTCCTGCACAACGTCATGGGCCTGTGGCTGCTGAGCGAGTCGGTGCGCTGGTGGGAGCGGGACGGGGAGCGCATCGACCTGCCCGGGCTGCTCGCGGCCGCGGCATCCGTCACTGCGCCCGTCGCCGTGTTCGACGCCGACGACCCCCGGCTGCTCGCGCCCGGAGACCTGCCCGGCCGCATCGCCGAGTGGTGCGCCGAGCAGGGCGTCGCGGCACCGCAGACGCGGGCCGAGTTCGCCCGGTCGATCATCGAGAGCCTGGCCGACGCGTTCGCCGGGGCGGTGCGCACCGCGTCGATCCTGTCGGGCGTCGACGTCGAGACGATCCACGTGGTGGGCGGCGGTGCGCTCAACGAGCTCCTGTGCCAGCGCACCGCCGACCGAGCCGGCCTCCCCGTGCTCGCCGGCCCCGTCGAGGCGACGGCCATCGGCAACGTGCTCGTGCAGGCGCGGGCTCAGGGCTACGCGAGCGGCGACCTGGAGGCGCTGCGCGCCATCGTGGCCACGGCGTTCCCGCCGAAGCGGTACGAGCCCGTCGCCCGCTGAGGCCTGCGACGGAGCGGAGTGGAGTCGGAGGCGGCAGTGAAGCCGGAGCCCACGGTGAGTTCGGAGGCGGGCTCAGTGCGCGTGCGCGAGCTGCTGGAGGCCGATGACGGCCAGCCCCAAGCCCACGAGCATCGCCAGCGCGAGGAGTTGCTTCCACCATTCCAGGCGGGTGCGACGCACCGCGAGGAAGCCGATCAGCGCGAGGGTGACGATGTAGACGATGCTCGCGGCGCGAAGCGCGCCCGCCAGCTCGAAGACGCCAAGCCAGGCCAGAGCCAACAGGATCAGCGGCACGCCGGCCGAGGCGAGCGCCTCGCCGGCGACCCGCGCCATCCGCCCGAGCTCGGCCCGGCTCGGGAAGGCCGCGTGCACGGCGAGATGCGACACGATGTCGGCGACGAAGCCGGCCACGGTGATGCCGACGATGCCCACGAGCAGCGCGAGCGTCGCCTGCCGGGCCGTGAGGTGCTCGACGTTCCCTGCCTGCACGAGCACGATCGCGAGGCCCGTGAAGGTGGCGTAGACGCGCTCCTTCAGCGCTTCGGCGCGTTCCTCGACGGGCCGGCCGGCGAATCGGTCGCGTGGTCCCCGCCGCGGTCGCCCATCATGCTCCATGCGCCGGAGGCTACCAGCCGCCCGGGCTCTGGAAGGATCGAGCCATGACCGAATCGCCCCGGCTCCTCGTGACCGTGCCCGGCGCGACCCTGCGTCGCGCGCTCGAGCGGACCCCCGGCGGGGTGCCCGACGGCGTCGAGGTGCTCGAGTGGGACCTCGAGGGGCCGCCGCCCGTGGCATCCGGCCGTCGCATCGACCTCGTGGTGCCGCCGTACATGGGCGCGGCCGCCCGGCTCGGAGCGCTCGCCGGCGTCGACGTGGGTCTCGTGCAATCGCAGTCGATCGGCTACGACGACATCGCCGACGCGCTGCCGCCGGGCCACGTCTTCGCGAACGCGGCGACCGTGCACGAGACGTCCACGGCCGAGCTCACCCTGGCACTGGTGCTCGCGGCGCAGCGCGGGATCCCCGACTTCGTCCGCGCGGCATCCGAGGGCCGCTGGGCGCCCGCCCGGCACGAGAGCCTCGCCGACCGGCGCGTGCTGCTCATCGGCTACGGCGGCGTCGGCCGCGCGATCGAGGAACGGCTCGCGCCCTTCGAGGTCGAGGTGACCCGGGTCGCCAGCCGCGCCCGCGACGACGAGCGTGGGCGCATCCACGGCATCGACGAGCTGCCGCGGCTCCTGCCCCACGCCGAGATCGTGATCGTCGGCCTGCCCCTCAGCGATGCCACGACCGGGCTCGTCGATGCCGCCTTCCTCGCGGCACTGCCCGACGGCGCCCTCGTCGTGAATATCGCCCGCGGCAAGGTCGCCGACACCGACGCGATCCTCGCCGAGGCCCGCTCCGGCCGGCTTCGGTTCGCCCTCGACGTCACCGACCCCGAGCCGCTGCCGCAGGGGCATCCGCTCTTCGCGCTGCCGAACGTGCTGGTCTCCCCCCACGTGGGCGGCGCCTCCACCGCGATGATGCCCCGCATGGCGCGCCTCCTGCAGCGCCAGATCGAGCGGATGCTGCGCGGCGAGGCCCCCGAGAACGTCGTGCTGCGCAGCTGACGCGCAGACGAGGACCTGCACACCGCCGACCCCTGATCCTGTTCCCCAGCCCTACCGAGAGGACCCCATGCCGAGCTTCGACCACGCCTTCGACTGGACCCGCCGCCACGTCGACGACGGCCCCATGCCCAGCGCCGTGCTCGGCATCGCCACCGCCGACGGCATCGTCGCCCTCGACGCGTTCGGCGGGGCATCCGTCGACGACCACTACGCCCTCTTCTCGATCACCAAGCCGCTCGTCGGGCTGGCCGCGCTGCGACTGATCGAGGAGGGGCGCATGACGCCCGACACCCCGCTCACGACGGCGGTGCCCGAGTTCGGCGAGGGACGCGACGACGTCGTGCGCCTGCGGCACCTCGTGAGCCACACGTCGGGCATCGTGGAGCCCGACCTGCAGACGCCGGCGGGCCTGCGCCCGTCGCTGCTCGCCCCGGGTCGCGACTTCGCCGCGGGCACCGCGTCGCGCTACTCCACGATCGCCTTCGAGGGCATCGCCGCGCTCATCGAGCACGCGGGCGGCGCCTCCTGGGAGCAGGCGGTCGACGCCGTCGCCGCCCGGGCCGGCGCGAGCGGGTTCACGACGGATGCCGCGGCGAGCCCGCACGAGGTCGTCGACGCGGCCGCGCAGGGCCTCGACTACCCGGCGTTCGCCGCGCTGCGGCATCCGGGCGCCGGTCTGCTGGGCCGGGCGAAGGACCTGCTCGCCATCGGCAGCGCACTGCTGCGCAACGACGGGTCGCTCGTGTCGAAGGCGGGCTACGACGCCATGCTGCGCCCGCTCACCGCCGGGCTGCCGAAGCTCGAACCGTACCCCGAGTCGCGCGGCCAGGACTGGGGCTTCACGTGGAACCTGCGGCACTCGGCGGCCGGGCTGCTCGCCGCCGACACGTTCAGCCACGGCGCCTGGGCGGGCAGCGAGTTCGCCGTCACGCCGTCGCGCGGGGTGTGCTTCGTGCTGCTCACGAGCGTGGGCGGCGGCATCGGGCAGTTCGGCGTGGACATCGACGAGCTGCACAACGCGGTGGTCGCCGGCGCGGACTGACCGGAACGGCGGCGACCCGACGGCGTGGCCGGCCGCGTTGGGCGGCGCAGTCGGCCGCATTCGGCGGCGCGGCCGGCCGCGTTCGGGAGTATCGTGTGAGCCGACCGAACGCCTGCGTGCCCGTCCACGCGTTCCGGACCCTCCCGCAGCGTCAGATCAGTGCAGCCACTGTTGGCGCGCCGACGTGCGAGGGCGAGGATTCGCGCATGGACACGGTGATGGAGTTGGAGATCGGGCCCGGCCCTGAGCCAGGCTCCTACGTGGTGCGGGTGCTGCAGTCGGTGGGCGGCGGCCAGCCGACCCAGGCGATGACGCTCGACCTCGCCCCGCTCGTCGACCAGCGACCCCTCCTCGAGGCCAGCGTGCTCTCGTCGTCGGTCTCCGCGCGACGGGTGATGTCGGACACCGAGACGACGGTGCAGGAGGTCGGCCGCCGCCTGTTCGACGCGGCCTTCCACGGCGACGTGCTCGCCGCCTACCGCACGAGCCTCGCGGTCGCCTCCGAACGCGGAACCAGCGTGCAGATCGCGCTGCGCCTGACGGCGCCCGAGCTCTCGTCGCTGCCGTGGGAGACCCTCTTCGACGCCGAGACCGGCGCCTACCTGTGCCGCAAGGAGCCGCTCGTCCGTCGCGTGCCGGCCTCGTTCACGCCTCCCGTGCTCGCCCTCGAGCCGCCCATGCGCATCCTCGGCATGATCGCGTCGCCGCGCGGGCTCCCGGCGCTCGACGTCGGCGGCGAGCGCGAGCGCCTCGAGGAGGCGCTGCGCCCCCATCTCGACTCGGGCCGCGTGGAGCTCGAATGGCTCGACGACGTGACCTGGGACGGCGTGCACGCCAAGCTCCTCGAGAAGGAGTGGCACGTGCTGCACTTCATCGGCCACGGCTCGTACGACGCCGAGACCGACGAGGGCGTGCTCGCGTTCGTCGGCCGCGACGGCCGCGCCGACGAGGTGACGGCGTCGAGCCTCGCCGACCTGCTCGACGAGGCGGAGCCCACGCCTCGGCTCGTCATGCTCAACTCGTGCCAGTCCGCGGCATCCGGCACCACCGATCTCTTCTCGGGCACCGCGGCCGCCCTCGCCCACAGCGGTATCCGCGCGGTCGCGGCGATGCAGTTCTCGATCAGCGACGTCGCCGCCATCGCGTTCGCGCGCGGCTTCTACACGGCGCTCTCGTACGGGCGCGGCATCGACGAGGCGGTGCGCAGCGGACGCATCGGCATCCTCGGCATCGGCCGCGGCACGCTCGAGTGGGTCACGCCCGTGCTCTACCTGCGCGGCGAGGACACACGCCTGTTCGACGTGGCGCCGATGCCCGAGCCGGCGGCGCCTGCTGCTGCCGCTGCTGGTGTCGCTGCGCCTGTTGCTGCCGCTGCGGCGTCGCCCGCGGCTGCCGCTGCG
>NZ_JBFUDH010000007.1:0-291567 GCF_056404815.1 Agromyces sp. P2_B3
CCGCGTCGCAGTACGGCTGGGGCGCCGACCAGTTCCAGTGCCTCGACAAGCTCTGGCAGAAGGAGTCGGGCTGGTCGTACACCGCGTTCAACGCGGGCAGCGGCGCCACCGGCATCCCGCAGTCGCTGCCCGGCAGCAAGATGGCCAGCGCCGGCGCCGACTGGGAGACCAACGCGGCCACGCAGATCAAGTGGGGCCTCGGCTACATCAAGGGCTCGTACGGCAGCCCCTGCAGCGCCTGGTCGCACTCGCAGTCGATGAACTGGTACTGATCTCCCGGTTCCCAATCCCCACGCCCTGCGCTTGACTGGTGGGGCGGATGCCACCGCGCACCGCGGAACGGGGAATTCGCATGGACGACGGCGACGTGATCACGATGTCCAAGCGCGGCCAGTGGGTCAACCGCGTGGTGGGCGGCGAGGAGCTCTCGCAGAGCTTCCGCAGCCGCGATGAGGCGATCGACGCCGGACGCTCGCTCGCGGCGCAGCTCGGCAGCCGACATGTCGTGGTCGAGAGCGAGGAGACCGGCGTGATCACCGACGAGGAGATCGACGACGGCACCTGAGCGCTGACGCGACGCGCTGGCGCCGACGTCGACGCCGACGCGACTAGGACCGGTCGGTCGTGACGAGCGGGGTCATCGCGGCGAGCTCGGGCGCGAGCCCCAGGTCGACGAGCTCGATGCGTCCGGCCCGGCTGGCGCCCGGCTCGAGGAGGAGCCCCGCCTTCACCGCGCCGAAGGTGACCGTGACATCGGCGCGCAGCACCGTCGGATCGGGCACCGACCCGTCATCGGGATGAATGCCGCTCGGCAGGTCCACCGCGACGACCGGGATGCCGCGCTCCTCGACGATCGGCATCGCGGCGGCCACCAGGTCGCGGGCGGTGCCCCGGAGGGCGGGCGCGGCGCTCGTCCCCGTGCCGAGCAGTCCGTCGACGACGAGCGCCGCGGAACGGAGCGCCCGGTCGACCGCAGCCGCGTCGTCGCCGCCCTGGAACCGCACGCCCGCCGTCCGAGCTGCCGCGGCGCCGTCCGCGTGCATCCGCTCCGAAGCCGGGATCGCGGTCACCGCCATGCCGTCGCCGGCGAGCTCCGCACCGGCGAACAGCGCGTCGCCGCCGTTATCGCCCGAGCCGACGAGGAGCACCACCGGCCCGCCGGTGGCATCCGACCGCGCCGACTCACGGCGGATCACCTCCGCCAGTGCCGCCGCAGCCCGCAGCATGAGCGGTTCACCCGCGGCCAGGTGCGGCGCCTCGGCGGCGCGCACCTGCGCGGCGGAGTACCCGGCCGCCATGGTCAGGCCGTTCGGGGGTCGAGCATCGCGGCCCGGTCGGGATGCCGGTCGAACCACTCGCCGACGTACCAGCAGCTCGGCATGATGCGGCGATCGGAGGTCGCCTCGACGTCGTCGACCGCGAACTCGACGAGCTCGCCGGCCAGGCCGCTGCCTCGGTACCGGGGATTGGTGAAGGTGCGAGTGAAGGCGACGGAGTCGCCGAGCACCCGGTAGTCGAGCACGCTGGCGATGTCGCCTCCGAGCCTCAGTACGTAGCGACGGGCATCGGGTTCGTGGGTGAGTTCCTTCTGCACCGTTTCAGGCTACGCCCGGGAGGTCGCCACGGCGGCTCACCGGCCGCGCAGCCGCTCGAGGTCGCGTCGCTCGCGCTTCGTCGGACGCCCGGCGCCGCGGTCGCGCACCGGGACGATCGCCACCGTCTCGCGCGGGGGCGGCGGCGGCGTGAGGTCCTCGACGGCCGTGGCGGCGACCGTCGCCGAGACGCGCTTCACGAGCGTCTGGCGCACGACCAGCCGTCGATCGAAGCCGTCGACCCGCACGCGCACCTCGTCGCCCGGGCGCACCGACTGGGCGGCCTTGGCGCGCTCGCCGTTCACGCGCACGTGTCCGGCACGGCAGGCCGCCGTGGCCGCCGAGCGCGTCTTGAACTGGCGCACGGCCCACAGCCAGGCGTCGATGCGCACGGGTCCGTCGGGCATGCGTCCAGCCTACGACCGGATGAGCGCCCACCAGATGAGGAGCATCGTCACGAGGAATCCGACCCCGTAGTTCATGGCGATGAACCACCGCCAGCCGCGGTTCGCGAGTCCCGATTCCGCATCGCTCACCGACCGGTACGGCCATGCCGCGGCGAGGTACGGCAGCACGAGGAGCGCGGCCAGCGGCCCCGGCCACTCGGTCGCGAGCATGAGGAGACCGGCGACGACCCACAGCCCCAGCGCGATGCGCACGGTGGCACGGGCGCCGAAGGCGGTCGCGATCGACGCGATGCCGGCCTCGCGGTCGGGCACGACGTCCTGCACCGCGCCGAACGCGTGGCTGGCCATGCCCCAGCAGAAGAACGCGGCGAGCAGCGCGAGCAGCTGCGGAGTCGCCACCGCTCCGGCCACCGCGAGCCCGTAGACGGCGGGGCTCACGAAGTGGGTGCTCGACGTGATCGAGTCGAGCACCGGCCGCTCCTTGAACCGCAGCACCGGCACCGAGTAGGCGAGTACGGCGAACAGGCTCACCGCGAGCACCGCCCACGACCACGGATGCCCCGTGCCGCCGAGCCAGACCATCGCCACCAGCAGCGGAGTCGCCGTGACGATGCCCGCCCACACCACCAGCCGGTGCAGGCGCGGCTCGAGGAGCGCCCCCTCGCTGCCGCCCTTGCGCGGATTCCGCAGGTCGGACTCGTAGTCGAACACGTCGTTCACGCCGTACATCACCAGGTTGTACGGGATCAGGAAGAACAGGGTGCCGACGACGAAGAGGGCATCGACCGTGCCAGCCGTCAGCAGGTAGGCCGCGGCGAACGGGAAGGCCGTGTTGATCCAGCTGATCGGCCGCGACGAGAGCAGCACCTGGGCGACGGTGTGGAGGATTCCCGGCTGCACCGTCTCAGTCTTCATCATGCGCCGCCTTCGCGCCCCGCCGCCGCGCGAGCGTCCACACGGCGGGCACGAGGAGCACCGTGGCGATCGGGTAGGCGAAGTCCTCGATCGGCGCCAGCCCGACGACCGGTCCCAGTCGCGTGCCGTCGGCGTAGCCGAAGAGCCCCGCGGCGATCATCACCGAATCGAAGACCGCGGTGAGCGCGAGCAGCACGACCGCCGCGATCCCGGTCGCCGCCCAGCGGCGGCGTCGCTCGCCGGGCGGCAGCGTGCGCGTCGCGACGAGAGCCACGACGAGGGCGGCGGCGAGGAACGGCAGGCAGATGAGCGCGTAGGTCACGGATGCCTCCCGCCGGGCGTGCCCGCGGCATCGCCCGTCGGCGGTGCCACCGTGGCCGACCCGCCCGAACGCGCACGCCGGCGTCCGCCATGGCGCAGCATCCGTTCGACGCCGAGCACGCACACCAAGGAGAGGTAGCAGAGGAAGAGCAGGAACACGGGCTCCTCGATCGGCAGCTCGGGCGCCAGCACGGCGCCGGTCGCCCATGGCGAGTCGCCGCGGAAGAACACCCCGAAGCCGATGCCGGTCAGGTCCCAGATGAGCAGCAGCACGGTGCCCGTGCCCACCGCGAGCGCCGACGCGCCGGGTGAACGCCAGAAGGCGAGGCGCCACCGTGCATCGACGAGCGCCATCGCGGCGAGCGAGAGCAGCAGGCCCGCGAGGTAGGCGAACGGCGTCATTGCGGGTATCGCTCCAACGGTGCCTCGGCCGTCGCCTCGGCGGGCGCGTGCACCGCGTGTTCGGGCAGCGGGCCGCTGGTACGGTCTCCGCGCACCCGCTTCAGCACGTTCTCCGCGCTGATGAGGCACATCGGCAGGCCGACGCCCGGCACGCTCGAACCGCCTGCGTAGAGCAGTCCGCGCACCCGGCGCGACCGGTTGGTGCCGCGCAGGAAGGCGCTCTGCCGCAGCGTGTGCGCCGGGCCGAGGGCGCCGCCGCTCCACGAGTGCAGGTCGTCGGCGAAGTCGGCGGGACCGACGGTGCGGCGGACGACGATGCGTCGTTCGAGGTCGGGCGCCCCGGCCGCGACGGCCATGTGTGCGACCGCACGGTCGACGGCCTGCTCGACGAGCCGGTCGCCCGTGCCGTCCTCGCCGCCGCGGCCGATCGACACGTCGGCGGGCACGGGGATGAGCACGAACAGGTTGGAGTCGCCCGGCGGGGCGACCGTCGGGTCGGTCTCGCTGGGCTTGCACACGTAGAACGACGCGGGGTCGGGGATACGGGGATCGTCGCCGAAGATCTGGTCGAAGTTCTCCTCCCAGTCCTCCGTGAAGAAGAGGGTGTGGTGCAGGAGCCCGGGCAGGGCCCCCCGCACGCCGAGCATCGCGAGCACCGCGCCGGGGCCCGAGGTCCGCCGGTCCCACCAGGTCTCGGGGTAGGTCTGCGCCCGCCGCGGCAGCAGCTCGGTCTCGGTGTGGTGCAGGTCGGCGGCGGACACGACGCGGTGCGCCGGGACGCGCCGGGAGTGGCCCGCGGCATCCGTCACGCGAACGCCGGTGACCGACGGCGTGGAGTCGTCGGTGAGCTCGATGGCCTGCACCTCGGCGCCGGTCACGATCTCGACCCCGGCCGCCTCGGCGATCGCGGCGATGCGTGCGATCACGGTGCCGAACCCGCCCTGCGGGTACAGCACCCCCTGCTCGAGGTCCATGTGGCTCATGAGGTGGTACATCGCGGGCGCCGACGACGGCGAGGCGCCGAGGAAGACCGCCGGATAGCCGAGCACCTGCTGCAGGCGCCGGTCGTGCACCGACCGGGCGGCGAAGCGGTCGAGCGGCGTCGCGAGGAGGCGGCCCAGGCGAATCGCCCCCCCGAGCACCTCGGGCGCAGCGAAGGCCCGGACGTCGTCGAAGTTCGTGTAGAGGAAGCGGCGCCGCGCGATGTCGTACGTCGACGCCGCGGAGTCGAGGTATCGCTCGAGCGCGGCCCCCGCGCCAGGCTCGACCGACTCGAAGAGCGCCACGTTCTCGGCGCGGGAGGCGCGCAGGTCGAGCGGGGCGTCGTAGCCGTCGCCGTAGACCCGGTAGCCGGGGTCGAGCGGCGTGAGGTCGAGCTGCTCGGCGGCGCTCGTGCCGAAGAGCCGGAAGAAGTGGTCGAACACCTCGGGCATGAGGTACCACGACGGGCCGGTGTCGAACCGGAAGCCGCGCCGCTCCCACGTGCCGGCACGCCCGCCCAGTTCTCCGCGCGCCTCGAGGAGGGTGACGCGGTGTCCGTCCCGCGCGAGCAGCGCGGCCGAGGCCAGGCCCGCGATGCCGCCGCCGATCACGACGATGCGCTCCGACGACGCGGTCATCGCCCGATCCCGCCCGCCGTCAGTGCCGACCGCAGCGCGATGGCGAGCTTCTCGCCGTCGGGAACCCGGATGCGGGTGGCGATGAGCCGCTCGGCGGGAGTCCGTCGGCAGCGTGCCGCGAGGTGCGAGAAGAGTCCGTGCGCGGCCGCGACCGCGGCCCTGGCCCGTCGGGGGAGGCGGCGGATCGTGCGTCCCGCGATCTCGAGGTCGTGGTCGATGTCGTCGAGGATCCTCGCCTTGTCGGCCTCCGTGAAGGCGTCGGGGTCGAGCCACGGGAAGTAGTTGCGGCCGAGCTCGTGCCAGTCGACCGCCAGGTCGCGAAGGAAGTTGATCTTCTGGAAGGCGGCGCCGAGGTGCACCGCGCCCTCCTCCAGGCCCGCCCGCTCCGCGGCGTCGACCGGGTCCTCGACGAGGAACACCGCGAGGCACATGAGTCCCACCACCTCTGCGGACCCGTGGATGTAGGGCGCGATCTCATCGGCCGTGAACGGCGCCGGGTCGAGGTCGCGGCGCATCGAGGCGAAGAAGGGGCGCGTGAGGCGTTCGTCGATCCCGGCTTCGCGTGCGGTCTTCGCGAACGCGTGCACGACGAGGTTCGCCGAGTAGCCTCGCTGCACCGCGATCTCGGTCTCCGCCTCGAGGTCGTCGAGCACGGTCAGCAGCTCGGCGTCCGAGAGGCCGGCCTCGCGTGCCGTGCCGTCGACCACCTCGTCGGCGACCCGCACGAGCGCATAGATCGAGCGGATGCGTCGCCGCGAGCTCTCGTCGAGCAGCCGCGCCGCCGCGCCGAACGAGGTCGAGTACCGGCCGATCACCACGGCGGCGCTCGCCTCGGCGGCGTCGTCGTAGCGGCCGAGCAGAGTCGGGTCGTCGGTCATCGCGCACGCTCCGCGGCTCGTCCGGCGAGCTCGCCGAGTTCGGTGCGGAGCAGTTCGGGCAGCTCCGCGGTGTCGAGCTCGAACCGGGCGAGGGTCACGTACTCGTCGGCGAGCCGGCGTGCGGCATCGAGTGCGCCGCAGCCGAGCAGCGCCTCACGGAGCAGGTCGGCGCCGGAATCGTCGAGCTCGGGGTCGCCCAGCCGCCCCGAGATCGACGGCCAGGCATCGGTGGTCGCCGCGTGCGCGGTGAGGGCGGTCTGCTTGCCCTCGCGCAGGTCGGATGTCGTGGACTTGCCGGTCGTGGCCGGATCGCCGAACACGCCGAGGATGTCATCGGTGATCTGGAACGCGACGCCCACGAAGCGACCGTACCGGGCGAGCGCGCCGACCGCAGCCTCGTCGGCCCCGGCCAGCACTGCCCCGGCGGTGAGCGGGCACTCGAACGAGTACACGGCGGTCTTCTGCTCGAGCGTCGCCAGCACGCGGGCGACCTCCGGCGGCTCGACGGAACCCGCGTGCACGACATCGGCGAGTTCGCCAGCCGCGGAGACGAAGACGGCACGGTCGAGGATGTCGAGCAGCCGGCCACGGCGCTCGGGCTCGATCGAGAGCATCGCGATCTCGCGGTGGGCGAGGCTCAGCGCGAGATCGCCGGCGAGCACGGCGGCCGTCTCGCCGAGCACCTCGCTCGCACGGTCTCCCGCGCCGCGCGCCAGGGCACGGCCGGCGAACCGGGAGGCGACGTTCGGCGCGCCGCGGCGCACGGTGTCCCGGTCGATCACGTCGTCGTGGATGAGGAAGGCGGTGTGCAGCACCTCGAACGCCACGCCCACGCGAGTGGCGAGCGCGCGGTCGGTTCCGCCGAGTCCCAGGTAGGCCGCATTCACGAGGTGGGGCCGGATCCGCTTGCCGCCGGCGCTCTGCAGTTCGAGGGACTCCCAGAGGGCCGCGTAGTCCGCCCCGAACTCGTCGGCGCGGGCACGCGCGTCAGCGAAGACGGCGCGCAACTCGTCGTCGATCGCCGAGTGCACGAGGTCAGTCACGGAAGAGCTCCAGTTCTCGTGCCTGCAGCACCAGCCACGGGCTGAAGGCCCAGGGTGCGGCCTCGACGGCGCGGCCGAGCTCCTGCGGCGACACCCAGGCGTACTCGGCGATCTCACGGGGGTTCGGGTCGGGCTGGTCGTCGGTGAATGCGACGTAGACCGGGCACACCTCGTTCTCGACCGTGCCGTTGGCGTCGATCGCGCGGTACCGGAAGAGCGGGAGCGCCAGCTCCAGCTCGGTGAGCTCGATGCCGAGCTCGAACTCGGCACGTCGCCGCACGGCGGCGGTGAGCGATTCGGCCGGCTTCGGATGCCCGCAGAAGGAGTTGGACCAGACGCCGGGCCACGCCTGCTTGCTGAGTGCGCGGCGCGTCACCAGCACTTCGCCGAGCGCGTTCAGCACGTGACACGAGAAGGCCAGGTGCAGCGCCGTGTCGGGCCCGTGCGCGGCGCTCTTTCGGGCACGGCCGATGGGCGCGCCCGACTCGTCGAGGAGGACGACCTCGTCCTCGATCGCCTCGATCGTCTGCGACATGGCTTCCTCCAGATCCGCCGAATTTGCTAACCAAGTTAGTGATCCGAAGATATCATCGCGCTATGGCGTTGGGAACAACCGAAAGTTCGAGTGACGAGGGGTACTGGTACGACCGCTCGGACCCGTCGGCACTCGAGGTGCTCGAGGCCATCCGCCGGCATCGCGACGCCGAGGCGGCCATGCGTCGGCGCACCCGCGAGGACATGGACATGGGGGACACCGACCTGGCCGCCCTGCGCTGGATCATCCGCCAGGAGCGGTCGGGCCGGCTCGCCACCAGCGCGGCCCTGGCCAGAGAGCTCGGCATCACGAGCGCTGCGACCGTGAAGCTCGTCGCCCGGCTCGTCTCCGGCGGCTACGTCGAACGCCAGGAGCATCCCACCGACCGGCGGTCGCTGCTCCTCGGCACCCTGCCCGGTGCGCACGAACGGCTTCGGCGTGCGCTCGGTCCGATGCACGAGCGGATGCTGCGCCTCGCGTCGTCCCTCAGCGCAGCGGAACGGCTGGTGGTCGTCGGCTTCCTCGACCGCCTGTCGGAGATCGTCGAGGACGCCCCAGACGTCGGCGCATCGCCGCCCTCGCCGTCGTCACCTCCCGCAACCTGACCGCCGGCGTGCGCCATGCTTGAGAGATGAGCGGTGCGAGCGGCGATGCGTGGGTCGAGGGTCCCGACGGCGATCGGTACTGGGGGCGCTTCGGTGCCGCCGGCCTCCTCGTGGTGAGCCCCGACTTCGAGGTGCTGCTGCAGCACCGTGCCGAGTGGAGTCACTTCGGCGGCACGTGGGGCGTGCCCGGCGGGGCGCGGCACGAAGGCGAGACGGCGGTCGCCGCGGCGGTTCGCGAGGCGGGGGAGGAGGCGGGGGTGCCGGCCGATTCCCTCGACGTGCGGTTCACGACCGTGCTCGACCTCGGCTACTGGTCGTACACGACCGTGGTCGCCGACGCGTCGTCGCGCTTCACGCCCGTCGTCAGCGACCCCGAGAGCATCGCCCTTCGGTGGGTGCCGGTCGCCGACGTCGACGCCCTGCCGCTGCATCCGCGATTCGCCGAGTCCTGGCCAGGGCTGCGCCGCCGGCTCTGACGAACCCGCCGACGAACGCAACGGGCCGCCGCACGAGCCGCCGCGTTTCAGGCGGTGCGCTCCTCACGAGCCGCCGCATGCGAGCGGGGGAACCAGGGCACGATCGGCGAGGTGCGCGCACGGTACTCGTCGTAGTCGGGGTACTTCGCCCGCGAGATGGATTCGGTGAACACGGTCGAGCCGATGAAGAGGAGCGTGAGCAGCACCGCCCCGGCGATCGTCCAGTGCAGCCACACCCCGGTGGCGGCGACGGCGAAGCCGTAGAACACCCACCACTGGGCCTGCTCGAAGAAGAAGTTGGGGTGCCGCGACACCCGGAACAGTCCGGTCGTGAGGAAGCCCGGACGCGGGGCGCGCCCCGCGGCGCGCTCGGCCGCCTTCCACCGGTGGAAGACCCACTGCTGCTGGTCGGCGACGCTCTCGCCCACGAGGAACGCCACGAACACCGCCGTCAGCACCAGGTCCCAGACGCCGAGCGGCGAGCCGCCCGCCTCGAACACCGTGAACGCCGGGAGGCAGAACAGCAGGATCAGCGCGTTCTGGTAGATCGAGATGAAGAACAGGTTGAACAGCTGGTACGCCGTGGGCGACATCCGCTCGCGCAGGACCGCCCAGCGGTAGTCCTCGCCGCCCGCGCGGTAGCCGCCCTTCCTCGCGAAGTTGTACGTGAGCCGGATGCCCCATGCGGTGACCAGGGCGGCCATCAGCACGAGCCGCGCGTCGAATCCGCTCGCCACCGCGAAGACCCAGACGTAGACGACCGGCACGACGGACCAGATGCGGTCCACCCACGAGTACTCGCGGGTCAGCAGCGACGCGACCCAGGTTGCGGCGATGACGATCGCGCAGATGACGAGACACACGAGGAGGGGACCCATGGCCGCATTCTAGGGGTCGATAGGATCGCACCGTGGGCGGGGACGATGCGGGGCCGGTGAGTACGAGGATCTGGACGATCCCCAACGTCCTCACGATGCTCCGGCTCGCGCTCGTCCCGGCGTTCCTCGCCTTCATCGTGGTCGGCGACTACGTGGCTGCACTCATCGTGCTCGTCGTCGCGAGCCTCACCGACGCGCTCGACGGCCACCTCGCCCGGCGGCTGGGTCAGGTGACGCGGTTGGGGCAGCTCCTCGACCCCGCCGCAGACCGGCTCTACATCTTCGCGGCGCTCGTCGGACTCGCGGCCAACGAGCTCGTCCCGTGGTGGATCGTGCTCGTCATCGTCGCCCGAGACGTGTTCCTCCTCGTGCTCGGTATCGTGCTCGCGAACCACGGCTACGGACCCCTGCCCGTGCACCAGCTCGGCAAGGTCGCCACGTTCGCGCTCTTCTTCGGCCTGCCCGTCATCATGCTCGGACTCGCGTTCCCCGCCGTCGAAGCGGTGAGCGAGCCGATCGGCTGGGCCATCACGATGTGGGGGGCGTTCCTCTACTGGTGGGCCGGCATCATCTACGCGATCGAGACGGCACGCGTCATCCGCATTCCCCGTGTGGCGGACAAGTCCCGATCCGATACGCTGGAACAGGGAGGTTAGCCGTGGCGGATGACGACATGACTCAGGCTGGCGCAGTGGGGTCGGACGACGGCGAGTCTCCGGCTACGCGGTCGAACGGCGCCGTCGGCGACGGCTCCACCGACACCACGATCGGATTCAGCCGTGAGGCGGCCGCGCAGCTCTCCGCCCTCGACGGCGACATCACGGCCGAGGAGCAGGAGGCGATCGCCGCGCTGCCCTCGGGGTCGGCGCTGCTCATCGTGCGCCGCGGTCCGAACAGCGGAGCCCGGTTCCTGCTCGACACCGACGTCACGACGGTCGGCCGTCACCCCGACGCCGACATCTTCCTCGACGACGTCACCGTCTCCCGGCGGCACGCGGAGTTCCTCCGTCACCGCACGGCCTTCGAGGTGAAGGACCTGTCCTCGCTGAACGGCACGTACTTCGACGGCGTGCGCATCGAGACGGCCCTCCTCAGCGACGGCGCAGAGGTGCAGATCGGCAAGTACCGGCTCACCTTCTACGCCTCCCGACGCGACCTGGCGCCGCTGGCGAGCAGCTAGTGCCGGGCACCGCCGCCTCCACGCACGCGAGCGGCCAGGCCCAACTGCTCGGCATCGGCCAGGTACTCGCGCTGCTTCAGCCCGAGTTCCCCGAGCTGACGCCGTCGAAGCTGCGATTCCTCGAGGAGCAGCGCCTCGTCTCGCCGGCGCGCACGCCGTCCGGCTATCGCAAGTTCTCGAACGCCGACGTGGAGCGCATCACCGTGGTGCTGTCGATGCAACGCGACCAGTACCTCCCGCTCAAGGTCATCCGGGCGCACCTCGAGGCGATCGACGCCGGTGAGACGCCCGCCCTGCCCGGAGCGGCGAGTGCGGCATCATTCCTCGCCGGGGCGCGCCGATACGGGCGTGACGAGCTGGTGGAGGTCGCCGGTGCGACGCGGACCCTGCTCGACGACGCCGTCTCGGCTTCGCTCCTGCCGGCGGCCGGACCCTACGGCGAGGAGGCGCTGACCGTGCTCCGGGCGCTCGTCGCCCTGCGCGAGGTCGGCATCGAGACCCGCCACCTGAGAGGCCTGCGCGCCGCCGCAGAACGGGAGGCCGCACTCGTCGAGCGGGCGATCGCCCCGTCGCGACGCTCCGACCCGGCCGACAAGGCGCGTGCTGCCGAGCGCGCACGTGAGCTCGCCGAACAGCTCGAGACGGTGCGCAGCGCCGTGGTGAGGGACGCGCTCGCGCGACTCGCACGCTGATCCGCGACACGCCGTGACGTTCGGCCCGATGTGTTTGGCGCGGACCCCCGGCGTCGGTAGCGTGGGACTCGCGCCATCGGGGTGCGGGCGTGAGAGTGAGGGGCGATCGGATGAGCGAGCTCGACCGGAGTGAACGAGATCGCTACGACCTCGGCCTGCTGTTCACCGACGGGCTCCCCGATCACGACGACGCTGCCGGATATCGCGGAGCGGTCGCCGCCCGCGCGGCAGGCATCAGCTACCGGCAGCTCGACTACTGGGCGCGCACCCAGCTCGTGGAACCGACCGTGCGCGGCGCGGCCGGCTCGGGTTCCCAGCGACTCTACGGATTCCGCGACATCCTCGTGCTCAAGCTCGTCAAGCGGCTCCTCGACACCGGCATCTCGCTCCAGCAGATCCGCACCGCGGTGACCCAGCTCCGCGAGGCGGGCATCGACGACCTGGCGCAGACGACGCTCATGAGCGACGGTGCGAGCGTCTACCTGTGCACCTCCGACGACGAGGTCATCGACCTCGTGAACCGCGGACAGGGCGTGTTCGGCATCGCCGTCGGCAAGGTCCTCCGCGAGGTCGAGTCCACGCTGGTCGAGCTCGACACGCATCCGGCCGACCCGATGGACGAATTGGCCGCGCGCCGCGGCGCGCGTTCGCGCAAGATCTCCTGACCTTCAGCGGTCTCGGCGATCACGCCGTGCCACGGATCGGTTGACCGCTCCACTGCTCGCCGTCGAGCCCATCGCAACGGTCGCGCCACGCCCGGGCGTCCCAGATGACGTCAGATGACGGGGGACTCGAGCTCCAGGGGCGTGCCGGCGTACTCGGCGATCCTCGCCGTGCGGAGCACCCGGTCGAGGAGCTGGTCGAAGTGGTTCGACATCTCCTCCGCGCTCTCGCCCGGCCACATGTGCAGCGGCTTCGCCGCACCCTGCGCCTGCTGCAGCGACGTGCGCTCGGGCAGCTGGGGCGAGAGCACGAGCGGACCGAACATGTCGCGCAACTCCTTGATGCGGAACTGGTGCTCGAGGGACTGCACGCGGGCGCGGTTCACGATGATCCCGAGCGGCTGCAGCCTGGGGGAGAGGCCGCGGCGGATCTCCTCGATGGCGCGGAGGGCACGGTCGGCTGCGGCGACGGAGAAGAGGCCGGGCTCGGTGACCACGGCGACGCGGTCGCTCGCGGCCCAGGCCGTGCGGGTGAGCGCGTTCAGGGAGGGCGCGCAGTCGATGAGCACGAGCTCGTAGTCGGCCTCGACGTTCGCGAGCGCCTCCTCGAGCTTCCAGATGTCGCGGATCGACGGATGCGGGCCGTCGTAGTTGATGGCCGAGGGGCTGCCGATCATGACGTCGATCGTCGAGCTCGGGTTGGACCTGGTCCAGCCGCTCGGGGCGATCGCCGAGCGGACGATCTTCTCCTTCGGCGACGCGAGGACATCGGCGACGTTGAGGTGGCCGGCCATCTGGATGTCCATGCCGGTCGACACATCGGACTGCGGGTCGAGGTCGACGACGAGCGTCCGAACCCCTCGGGCGAAGGCCGCTGAGGCCAGTCCGAGGGTGACGGTCGTCTTGCCGACACCGCCCTTCAGGGAACTGACGCTGAGTACGTGCACGAACAGATACGTTACCTTTAGTCCTCGGGCGATACCTAAATGTTCGCTGTGCGGAAACCCGTCGGAAAGGCCTGCATGTTCACGAAGATCCTGGTAGCCAATCGCGGAGAGATCGCCATCCGGGCGTTCCGTGCAGCCGTCGAACTCGGCGCGAAGACCGTCGCCGTGTATCCGTTCGAGGACCGCAACTCCCTGCACCGCCTCAAGGCGGACGAGGCGTACCAGATCGGCGTGCCCGGACATCCGGTGCGGGCGTATCTCGACGTGGCCGAGATCATCCGGGTGGCTCGCGAGTCGGGCGCCGACGCGATCTACCCGGGCTACGGGTTCCTCTCCGAGAACCCCGAGCTCGCGCAGGCCGCGGCCGAGGCCGGCATCACCTTCATCGGCCCGCCGAAGCACGTGCTCGAGATGGCCGGCAACAAGGTCACCGCGAAGGAGCACGCGATCGCCGCGGGCGTGCCCGTGCTGAGGTCCACGCCGCCCTCCCGCGACATCGAGGCGCTCGTGGCACAGGCCGACGAGATCGGCTTCCCCATCTTCGCCAAGGCCGTCGCCGGCGGCGGCGGTCGCGGCATGCGCCGGGTCAACACGAAGGACGAGCTGCGCGGCTCGCTCGAAGAGGCCATGCGCGAGGCCGACAGCGCCTTCGGCGACCCGACGATGTTCCTCGAGCAGGCGGTGCTCCGTCCCCGCCACATCGAGGTCCAGGTGCTGGCGGATGCCTCGGGGGAGACCGTCCACCTGTTCGAGCGCGACTGCTCGGTGCAGCGCCGTCACCAGAAGGTCATCGAGATCGCGCCGGCGCCGAACCTGTCCGACGACGTCCGCAGGGCGCTCTACCGCGACGCCATCGCGTTCGCGAAGTCGATCGGCTACGTCAACGCGGGCACCGTCGAATTCCTCCTCGACACCGCGGGCGAGCGTGCCGGCGAGCACGTGTTCATCGAGATGAACCCGCGCATCCAGGTCGAGCACACCGTGACCGAGGAGGTCACCGACGTCGACCTCGTCGTCTCGCAGATCCGCATCGCGGCGGGAGAGACCCTCGCGAGCCTCGGCCTCGAGCAGGACCAGATCCGCCTGCGCGGCGCGGCGCTGCAGTGCCGCATCACGACCGAGGACCCCACGGCGGGCTTCCGGCCCGACACGGGCAAGATCACCACCTACCGGTCGCCCGGCGGTGCGGGCATCCGCCTGGACGGCGGCACGATCAACCCGGGCGCCCAGATCAGCCCGCACTTCGACTCGATGCTCGCGAAGCTCACGTGCCGCGGTCGTGACTACCCGGCCGCGGTGGCCCGGGCGAAGCGCGCCCTCGCCGAGTTCCGCATCCGCGGCGTCTCCACGAACATCCCCTTCCTCCAGGCGGTCCTCGAGGACCCGGCGTTCGTCGCCGGCGACCTCAGCACCTCCTTCATCGAGGAGCGCCCGCAGCTGGTCCGCGGCCGCGTCTCCAAGGATCGCGGCACGAAGATCCTCAACTGGCTCGCGGATGTCACGGTGAACCAGCCGAACGGACCGGCCCCCACCTCGGTGAACCCGGCCGAGAAGCTCCCGGCGCTCGACCTCTCGAAGCCGGCGCCGGCGGGGTCGCGTCAGCGCCTGCTCGAGCTCGGCCCGGCGGGCTTCGCCGCAGCCCTGCGCGCGCAGACACCGCTCGCCGTCACCGAGACGACGTTCCGCGACGCGCACCAGTCGCTGCTCGCCACCCGCGTCCGCACCAAGGACCTCGTCGCCGTCGCCCCCTACGTGGCGCGCATGACGCCCGAGCTGCTCTCGGTCGAGGCGTGGGGCGGCGCGACCTACGACGTGGCGCTCCGGTTCCTCGGCGAGGACCCGTGGGAGCGCCTCGCCGCGCTCCGCGAGGCATTGCCGAACGTCAACATCCAGATGCTGCTGCGCGGGCGCAACACGGTCGGCTACACGCCGTACCCGACCGAGGTCACCGACGCGTTCATCCGCGAGGCGGCGGCCACGGGCGTCGACATCTTCCGCATCTTCGACGCCCTCAACGACGTGAACCAGATGCGTCCGGCGATCGACGCAGTGCTGGCCACCGGCCACGCCGTGGCCGAGGTGGCCCTCTGCTACACGGGCGACCTGCTCGACCCCGCCGAAGACCTCTACACGCTCGACTACTACCTCGGGCTCGCCGACGAGATCGTCGCCGCGGGCGCGCACATCCTCGCGATCAAGGACATGGCCGGCCTCCTCCGTCCGGCCGCAGCCGAGCGCCTCGTGAGCGCACTGCGCGAGCGCTTCGACCTGCCCGTGCACCTGCACACCCACGACACGGCCGGCGGTCAGCTGGCCACGCTGCTCGCGGCCAGCCGCGCCGGCGTCGACGCGGTCGACGTGGCGAGTGCCCCGATGGCCGGCACCACCAGCCAGCCGTCGGCCTCGTCGCTGGTCGCGGCCCTCGCGCACACCGAGCGCGACACCGGCATGTCGCTGCAGGCGGTGGCCGACCTGGAGCCCTACTGGGAATCGGTCCGCCGCCTCTACAAGCCGTTCGAGTCCGGCCTGCCCGGCCCCACCGGGCGCGTGTACCACCACGAGATCCCCGGCGGCCAGCTCTCGAACCTGCGCCAGCAGGCCATCGCGCTCGGCCTGGCCGACGACTTCGAGCTCATCGAGGACATGTACGCCGCGGCCAACAAGATCCTCGGCCGTGTGCCGAAGGTGACGCCGTCGTCGAAGGTGGTCGGCGACCTCGCGCTGCACCTCGCGGCGGTCAAGGCGGATCCGGCCGACTTCGCGGAGAACCCCGACAAGTACGACGTGCCCGACTCGGTCGTCGGCTTCATGGCCGGAGAGCTCGGCGACCTCCCGGGCGGCTGGCCCGAGCCCTTCCGCACGAAGGTGCTCGCCGGCCGTGACGTGCGCATCGGCGTGACGGAGCTCACCGACGACCAGCGCAGCGCCCTCGAGGGGGACAGCGTCACCCGTCGCGCGACGCTCAACGCCCTGCTGTTCCCGGCACCCACGCGCCAGTTCGAGCAGATCCGGGAGCTCTTCGGCGACCTGTCGGTCGTCGACACCTCCGACTACCTCTACGGGCTGCGCCAGGGATCCGAGCACGTGGTGGAGATCGACAAGGGCGTGCGGCTCTACGCCGGCCTCGAGGCGATCGGCGAGGCCGATGACAAGGGCATGCGCACGGTCATGACCATCCTCAACGGCCAGCTCCGACCCGTCTTCGTGCGCGACCGCAGCATCGTGGTCGAGACCCGCGCGGCCGAGAAGGCGGATGCCTCGCAGCCCGGCCAGGTGGCCGCGCCCTTCTCGGGCGTGGTCACGCTGCAGGTCGAGCCGGGGGCGGAGATCGCTGCCGGGCAGAGCGTGGCGTCGATCGAGGCGATGAAGATGGAGGCGGCGATCACCTCGCCCGTCGCGGGTGTCGTGGAGCGGCTCGCCATCCCCAAGACGCAGCAGGTGGAGGCGGGCGATCTGCTCGTGGTGGTGCGCCCGCGCTAGGCTGTCGATGTGTTCGCACTGGTGAGGAGGGCTATCCGTGGCTGACGACAGCAGTGATCGCGAGATGACGACACGTCGGGCGACCGGAGCGCGTCGAACCCCCGACGAGCACGGTGAGCTCGAGCCGACGACGGGCGCGCATGCAGCGAGTGCCCTCCCCGAGAGCCTGAACATCCGGGTCGACCTGCCTCCCGCGCCGCGGCCCGAGATGCCCGAAGACGAGGTCGCCGTCGCGATCGACGACGTGGCCGTGAATCCGGGGACCGTGGTCGGCGGCGGGCCCTCGACCACCTCGGTCGAGGTCGTCACGCCGGCGCTCTCCAATGCCGGATATCGGAGCTCCTACCGGCGCGACGCGTCGCCCTACAGTGCGCTCCTCGCCTCCGACGCCTCCAAGCTCCGGCGCGAGCGCGTCAGCACCGACACCGGCAGCCACGTCGCCGTCGTCGACGTGCCGACCGACCAGCTCACGCCCTCCGAGCTGCCCGAGCCGTCCGAGTCCCTCACCGCCGATCGGCTCATCGACCTGAACCGCACCACGCGGCCCGCGCCGCACGGCGGGTTCAACCGTTTCCTCTACGAGGCGTCGCTGCATCTCGTCAACCTCGGCGACTCGGCCAAGGCGCGGGCGTACAAGGAGCTGACGGCCCGCATCCAGAAGCGCTTCGAGGGCGGCGCCCGTTTCGTGCCGGTCCTCACTCGCAAGGGCGGCGTCGGCAAGACGACGATCACCGCCCTGCTCGGCATGGCCCTCGCCGATGCGCGCGACGACCGCATCATCGCGATCGACGCCAACCCCGACCGCGGCACGCTCGCCGAGCGCGTCGATCGCCAGACCCGCGAGACGGTGCGCGACGTCGTCACGAAGGCCTCGTCGATCGGCGGCTACACCGACTTCTCCGCCTTCGTCTCCCGCGACGAGACGCGGCTCGACATCCTCGCGTCCGACACCGATCCGACGCTGTCCGAGGCCTTCGACGACAACGATTACAACGTGGTCGCCGGGCTCGCGGCCCGGTACTACTCGCTCGTGCTCACCGACTGCGGCACCGGCATCGTGCACTCGGTGATGCGCGCCACCCTGCAGCGGGCCGACTCGATCGTGATCGTGTCGGGCGGCAGCGTCGACGAGGCGAGGCTCGCGTCCGAGACGCTCACCTGGCTCGAGGCCAACGGCTATGGCGAGCTCGTGCGGAACGCGGTCGTCGCGATCAACCTGGCGACCCAGGGCACCCACCTCGTCAAGGTCGACGAGATCGAGGCGCACTTCGCGTCGCGGGTGCGCGAGATCGTGCGGATCCCCTACGACCCGCAGCTCGCCGCCGGATCCGTCGTGAACTGGCACGAGCTGCGTCCCGTGACCAAGCACGCGGCCCGCGAACTCGCGGCGCTCGTCGTGGAAGGCCTGCCCGCCGACCGCGGGTACTGATATCGGAGCGCACGTGCCGGAACGCCCCATTCGCCTGTTCGGCGACCCTGTCCTGAAGACCGTCTCCGCCCCCGTCGAACAGATCGACGATGGCGTGCGCGCGCTCGTCGCCGACCTCATCGACAGCGTGAAGCTCCCGGGCCGTGCGGGGGTGGCGGCGTCGCAGATCGGGGTCAACCTGCGCGCATTCAGCTACAACGTCGACGGCGAGGTCGGATACATCCTGAATCCCGAGATCGTCGAGGTGTCGGGTGAGGTCGAGGCCATCGACGAGGGGTGCCTGTCGGTTCCGGGGCTCTGGCACAAGACGCCGCGGCATCCGTTCGCCCGGGTGCGCGGCATCGACCTCGACGGGAACGAGGTCGAGCTCTCGGGCTCGGGCCTGATGGCGCAGGCCCTGCAGCACGAGACCGACCACCTCGACGGCATCCTCTACCTCGACCGGCTCGAGAAGGCCGAACGTCGGGTCGCGATGAAGGAGGTGCGCGAGTCGGACTGGTTCTGACCGCGCCCGGCCAACCCGGCTGTGACACGCATGACGAGAGAGGGCCCCGCGGATGCCGCGGGGCCCTTCTTCGTGCGATCGACGATGCGTGGGCTCAGTGCACGATGGAGTGGCCTTCGGTGGCCGGGGCGCCCGAGTACATCGACTCGATCTGGCCCGAGAAGTCCTCGAGGATCACGTTGCGCTTGATGCTCAGCTTCGGGGTGAGGTGCCCGCTCGCCTCGGTCAGCTCGGTGGCCAGGATCGTGAACTTGCGGATCGACTCGGCGCGCGACACGTTCTCGTTGGCGGCGTCGATGGCCCGCTGCACCTCGGCGAGGACCGCGGCGTTGGTGGTGGCCTCCTCGAGGCTCATGCCCGCGTCCTCGTTGTTGTTGTTGAGCCAGACGGGGAGCATCTCGGGGTCGAGGGTGACCAGCGCGGAGATGAAGGGCTTCTTGTCGCCGACGACGACGACCTGCCCCACCAACGGGTTCGCGCGGATCGGGTCCTCGAGGGCGGCGGGCGACACGTTCTTGCCGCCGGCCGTCACGATGATCTCCTTCTTGCGCCCCGTGATCGAGAGGAAGCCGTCACTGTCGAACGAGCCGAGGTCGCCGGTCTTGAACCACTCGCCGTTGAAGGTGTCGGCGGTCGCCTCGGGGTTCTTCCAGTATTCCTTGAACACGTTGATGCCCTTGACCTCGATCTCGCCGTCGTCGGCGATGCGGACCGAGACGCCGGGAAGCGCCGGGCCGACCGAGCCGATCTTCGACTTCGTGGCCAGATTGACGGTCGCCGGCGCCGTCGTCTCGGTGAGGCCGTAGCCCTCGAGGATCGTGATGCCGAGGGCGTGGTAGAAGTGGCCGAGGCGCGGCCCGAGGGGCGCCGAGCCCGACACGGCGTACTTCACGTTGCCGCCCATGGCGTGCCGGAGCTTCGAGAGCACGAGCCGGTCGAGGATCGCGAACTTGACCTTGAGGCCGAACGGCACGGCGCCCGCCTCCTTCGCCATCGAGTAGGCGACGGCGGTCTCGGCGGCCGAGCGGAAGATCTTGCCCTTGCCACCCGCCTCGGCCTTCTGCTCGGAGACGTTGTAGACCTTCTCGAACACGCGCGGGACGGCCAGGAGGAACGTCGGCTTGAAGGTGCCGAGGCTCGGCAGCAGCTGCTTGGTGTCGGGCTGGTGCCCGACCCGCACGCCGGAATGCACCGCCAGCACGGCGATGAATCGCGCGAAGATGTGCGCGGTCGTGATGAAGAGCAGGGTGGACGCGCCGGGCTCGGACACGACCTCCTTGAGCGCCACGGCGGAGTTGCGGCAGAGCTCGACGAAGTTCGAGTGGGTGAGCACGCAGCCCTTCGGCTTGCCGGTCGATCCCGAGGTGTAGATCAGGGTCGCGATGTCGGAGCCGACCGCGAGGTTGCGTCGCCGTTCGATCTCCTCGTCGGCCACGCCGGTGCCCGACGCGGCGAGCTTGTCGAGGTCGCCGAGGTCGATCTGCCAGACGTTGCGGATCGCGGGCAGTTCGGGGTGCACCTCGTCGAAGCGCGCGAAGTGGTCGGGCGTCTCGAGGATCACCGAGATGGCGCCCGAGTCACTGAGGTTCCACTTGACCTGGGAGGGGGAGTTCGTCTCGTAGATCGGAACCAGCACCGCGCCGGCGAACCAGGTGGCGAAGTCGATGAGGGTCCACTCGTACCGGGTCTTGCACATGAGCCCGATCTTGTCGCCCGGCTGGATGCCCGCGGCCACGAGGCCCTTCGCGAGGGCGATGACCTGGTCGTAGAACTCGCGGGTCGTGACCGGCGACCAGCCGCCGTCGGCCGTCGGGAGGGAGAACAGCACCGAGTCGGGAGTGGCGGCGACCCGGTCGACGAGGAGGTCGGTCGCATTCGCGTCGGGGTCGGCCGGGACGAGGGCGGGGGTATCGAACTGGATCACGGTAGCTCCTTCGGCACCGGAGGAGGCCGCGCTGCCTCAGGGCGCGCGAACCTCGGCGTTGGGGTCGATTACACTCTAGTCGTTGCTCGTGCGGCCCTGAGGCCCCGGGATCATTCGGCCTCACCCAGTTCGAAAGGCGGCTCGCTGGTGCACGCGATCGGTATCGACATCGGCGGGACGAAGATCGCAGGAGCGGTCGTCGACGAGTTCGGCGCGATCGTGCGCAGCGAGCGCGTGCCCACCGCGGCCGGCGATCCGGCGCTCCTCGAGGACGCGGTCGTCGACATGATCCGGTCGCTCTCCTCCGACGGCGACGTCGCCGCCGTCGGGGTCGCCGCCGCGGGGTTCATCGACGCCGCCCAGTCGACGGTCTACTACGCGCCGAACATCAACTGGCGCAACGAGCCGTTCCGCGAGAAGCTCGAGGCCCGCGTCGGCACGACGGTGGTCGTCGACAACGACGCGAATGCCGCGGGGTGGGCCGAGTTCCGGTTCGGTGCGGGCCGCCTCGTGAGCGACATGGTGATGCTCACGATCGGCACGGGCGTCGGCGGCGCGATCGTCGCGGGCGACCGCCTGTTCCGCGGCGGCTTCGGCGCGGGCGCCGAGCTCGGCCACGTCCGGGTCGTGCCGGGCGGCATCGCCTGCGGCTGCGGGCAGCACGGATGCCTCGAGCAGTACGGTTCAGGTCGGGCGCTGCTGCGCATGGCCAACGAGATCGCCGACGCGGGCGGCATCGGACAGTCGCTCGCGCGGGTGCGCGACGAGCACGGGGCCCTCGACGGTCGGCTCGTCGGCTCGCTCATCGAGGGCGAGGACCCGGGGGCGGTCGCCGCGCTCCGCCAGCTCGGCCACTGGCTGGGGCAGGCCTCGGCGTCCCTCGCGGCCGTGCTCGACCCGCAGCGCTTCGTGTTCGGCGGCGGCGTGGCGGTGGCGGGGGAGCTGCTGCTGGCTCCCATCCGTGAAGCCTTCTTCGAGCACCTCCCGGCGCGCGGCTACCACCCCGAGCCCGATTTCGTGATCGCGGAGCTCGTCAACGACGCCGGAGTGGTCGGCGCGGCAGACCTGGCGCGCGTCTGGGTGCAGGAACACGCCTGACACGCGCCCGGCGCTAGGCTGAAGCGTTCGTCCGCACGGGAGGGGAGTCCGCCGGTGTTCTACTGGATCATGAAGCACATCGTGATCGGCCCGATCCTCCTCGCGATCTTCCGGCCGTGGGTGGTCGGCCTCGAGCACGTGCCGAAGCAGGGCGCGGTGGTGCTGGCGAGCAACCACCTCTCGTTCATCGACTCGATCTTCCTCCCGCTCGTCGTCGACCGTCCGGTGGTGTTCCTCGCGAAGAGCGAGTACTTCACCGGCAAGGGCCTCAAGGGCTGGGCGACGAAGACGTTCTTCCAGGCGGCGGGGCAGCTGCCCATCGACCGCTCGGGCGGCAAGGCGTCGGAGGCCTCACTCCTCACCGGCCTCCGCGTGCTCGGCGACGGCGGCATCCTCGGCATCTATCCCGAGGGCACCCGCAGCCCCGATGCGCGGCTCTACCGTGGCCGCACCGGGGTCGCGCGCATGGTGCTCGAGGCCGGCGTGCCGGTGCTCCCCGTCGCGATGATCGGCACCGAGAAGGTCATGCCGATCGGCACGAGGCTGCCGAAGATCCGGCGCATCGGCATCATCATCGGCGAGCCGCTCGACTTCACCCGGTTCGAGGGCCTCGAGGGTGATCGCTTCGTGTTGCGCTCCGTGACGGACGAGCTCGTCTACGAACTCCGGGCGCTGAGCGGCCAGCAGTACGTCGACGTCTACGCGAGCTCCGTGCGGGAGCAACGCGCGACGACCTCGGGGTAGGCTCGATGCAGCGGCGGCGCGACGTGCGGCGCCGCGTTCCCATTCCCGGCGCACCGCGCCCCGCACCCCTCAGGACACTTCCGTGGTACAGCTCGTCGAGCCCGTCATCAGTGCAGATCCCTCCGTGATCGACGGCCTCGACTATTGGCGCACCCTGCCGATCAAGCAGCAGCCGCAGTGGCCCGACGCCGAGGCCGCGCACGCGGCATCCGCCGAGCTGGCGACCCTGCCGCCGCTCGTGTTCGCCGGCGAGGTCGACATGCTGCGCACCCGGCTCGCCGCCGCGTCGCGTGGCGAGGCGTTCCTGCTTCAGGGCGGCGACTGCGCCGAGACGTTCGCCGGAGCGACCGCCGACCAGATCCGCAACCGCGTGAAGACCGTGCTGCAGATGGCCGTGGTGCTCACCTACGGCGCGTCGATGCCGGTCGTGAAGATGGGCCGGATGGCCGGGCAGTTCGCGAAGCCCCGGTCGAGCGACACCGAGACGCGCGGCGATGTCACCCTGCCGGCGTACCGCGGGGACATCGTCAACGGCTACGACTTCACGTCCGAGTCCCGCGCGGCCGACCCGGCGCGACTGGTGCGCGGGTACCACATGGCCGCGTCGACGCTGAACCTCATCCGCGCATTCACCACGGGCGGATTCGCCGACCTGCGCCAGGTCCACTCCTGGAACCAGGGCTTCTCGGTGAACCCGGCGAACGCCCGCTACGAGTCGCTCGCACGCGAGATCGACCGCGCGATCAAGTTCATGGAGGCCTGCGGCGCCGACTTCGAGGCGCTGAAGCACACCGAGTTCTACACCGGCCACGAGGGGCTGCTCATGGACTACGAGCGGCCCATGACGCGCATCGACTCCCGCACGGGCACGCCGTACGACACGTCGAGCCACTTCATCTGGATCGGGGAGCGCACGCGCGACCTCGATGGCGCGCACGTCGACTTCCTGTCGCGCGTCCGCAACCCGATCGGCGTGAAGCTCGGCCCGTCGACGACGCCCGAGACGATGCTCGAGCTCGTCGAGAAGCTCGATCCCGATCGCGAGCCGGGCCGCCTCACGTTCATCACGCGCATGGGCGCGGGCAAGATCCGCGACGCGCTGCCCCCGCTCCTCGAGGCCATCAAGCGCAGCGACGCCAACCCGCTGTGGGTCACCGACCCGATGCACGGCAACGGCATCACGACGCCGAACGGCTACAAGACGCGCCGCTTCGACGACGTGGTCGACGAGGTGCGCGGCTTCTTCGAGGCGCACCGTACGGCCGGCACGTACCCGGGCGGCATCCACGTCGAGCTCACCGGCGACGACGTCACCGAGTGCCTCGGCGGGTCCGAGCACATCGACGAGGCGACGCTGGCGACCCGGTACGAGTCCCTGTGCGACCCGCGCCTGAACCACATGCAGTCGCTCGAGCTGGCGTTCCTCGTGGCCGAGGAGCTCACCGCTCGCTGAGCGTTCGGCGTGGGGCATCCGTGCGGGTGTCCCACGTCGCGCGTGCTCGCGGCCGTCGGCCAGACGACGCGCTGCCGGTTCAGCCGAAGTTGACCGTGACCTCCGCGCCGCGCTTGAGCTTCTCGCCGGCGGCCGGGGTCTGCACGGATGCCACGACGGCGCCTTCGAGGAAGGCCGGCACGTTCGACGTGACCGTGAAGCCGAGCGCCTCGAGCTGCTCGCGCGCCTGCGCGATGGTGCCGCCGGTGATGACGTTGGGCACCTCGACGAGGTCCTCGCCCTTGGAAAGGGTGAGGACGACCGTGTCGCCCGGGCGAACCGGGTCGGTGGCGGGCGTCGCCGAGATGACGTGGTCGAGCGGCACGTCGTCGCTGAACTCGGCTTCCGCGTAGTCGACCGCGAGGTTGACGCCGGCGAGGGCCGCCTCGGCGTCGGCGACGGGCATGCCGGTGACGTCGGGGACGCCGCCGACGGAGACCACGAGCGTGACGTCGCCGAGCTCGGGATACTCCGCTCCGAGCGGATTGCCGTCGGCGCCGAGCGCCGCCACCACGGAGCCGGGCGGCACGTCGGCGGAGAACTGCTGCGCGCTCTGCTCGGCGACGGTGAAGTCGGCGAGGGCGGCTCGTGCGTCGGCCTCGGGCTGGCCGATCACGTCGGGGACGGCCAGGATGCGCGGACCCAGCGAGACGAACATCGTCACCTCGGAGCCCTTGCGCGCCTGTTCGCCGCCCGCCGGGTCGGTGCCCGACACCTGCCCCACCGGCACCGTCGGGTCGTTGCGCTCGGCGGCGACGACCTCGAAGCCGGCCTCCTCGAGCACCTGCTGGGCGTTCTCGGGCAGGAACGTCGCCGTGTCGGGCACGGTGGCGAGCGCCCCGGGGCCCGCCCCGAAGTACCATCCGGTGCCGGCCGCGAGTCCGGTGAGGAGGAGCACGAGGGCGAAGATCCAGTAGCCGCGGCGCTTGCGGCGGTCGGCGCTCGTCGAGAGCGCTGCGGCGTCGTCGCCGTCGTCGCCACCGGATGCCTCGAGCGTTGTCACCGGAGCAGCGGCGACCGCTCCGCCGAGCACCGTCGTCTCGGCCGTGGCGGCACCCGCTGCCATGGCCCCGCCCGCGAGCACCATCGTCGCCTGGGTGCGCCCGTGCGGCCGGGGCGAGCGGATGTCGGGTTCGACCTCGCGCAGGCGCTCGAGCATGACCCTGGCGTCGTTCGGGCGCTCCTCGGGGTCGCGTGCGGTGGCCCAGAGCACGAGCTCGTCGAGTTCGACCGGCACGCCCGGGTTCTTCGAGCTGGGCGTCGGAACGGTGTCGTTCGCATGCTGGTAGGCGATCTGCATGGGCGCCTCGCCCACGTATGGCTGCTCGCCCGTGAGCATCTCGTACATCATGATGCCGACCGCGTAGATGTCGCTGCGTGCGTCGGCGACGCCGCGGGTGACGAGCTCGGGGGAGAGGTACGCGATCGTGCCGAGCAGCGCCTGCCCGGTCGCGGTGTTCGCGCTGGCCGCCCTGGCCAGCCCGAAGTCGCCGAGCTTGATGCGGCCGTCGTCGGCGAGCAGCACGTTCTCGGGCTTGAGGTCGCGGTGCACGATGCCGGCCTGGTGTGCTGCGGCGAGGCCCGAGAGCACGGCGTCCATGATGTCGACGGTCTGCTCGGGCGTGAGCTTCTTGTAGTCCTTCAGCAGTTCCCGGAGGGTGATGCCCGGCAGGTACTCCATGACGAGGTACGCCATGTCGGAGTCCTGGCCCTGGTCGAACACGTTCACGACGTTCGGGTGGGCGAGGCGGGCCGCCGAGCGGGCCTCCTGCACGAACCGGGTCTTGAAGGTGTTGTCGTCGGCGAGATGGCCGTGCATGATCTTGATCGCGACCCGTCGCTCGAGGCGGAGGTCGGTCGCGAGGTACACCGTGGCCATGCCGCCGCGGGCGATCCGCGAGCGCACCTGATAGCGGCCGTCGACGAGACGGCCGATCATGGGGTCGGCGGGCGCGGTGGTCACCGTTCGAGTGTACGAAGAGGTGTATGCCCGCCGCCGACTAAACGCCGTGCAACGCCGAGATCGAAACGCCTTCGTGACCGACGGATGCCGCGTGCCGGCCGCGTGCGCATGCTCGCCGTCAGCCGAGCTCCGATAGCCAGGCGCGCGCCTGGGCCTCCCATTTCGCGTAGTGGTCGGGATGCGCCGACCGCTGCACGGCCTGGGCGGCCTGGGTGACGCTCATCGACTCCCATCCGGGGATGTCGAG
This sequence comes from Agromyces sp. P2_B3, assembly GCF_056404815.1. Classification (NCBI taxonomy): domain Bacteria; kingdom Bacillati; phylum Actinomycetota; class Actinomycetes; order Micrococcales; family Microbacteriaceae; genus Agromyces; species Agromyces sp. P2_B3. Next base: position 26,035 of record NZ_JBFUDH010000007.1, read on the forward strand.
GAGACCCAGCGTGCGGCCCGGGTTCGGGTTCGTCGGGCCGCCGTAGAATGCCGTCGCCGCACGCGCCGGGTCGAGCACCTCCTCGGGCGTGCCCCAGCCCTGGCTCGGCCGTTGCTGGAAGACGCCGAGCGAGTCGAGGTCGCCGGAGTGCACGTTCTTCAGGCCCGACTCCTGGGCCGCGGCGGCGAGGGCGACGACGATGCCCTGGTCGGGCACTCCGAGCGATCGGCCGATGTCGACGATGAGCTGCGCGTTGCTCCGGGTCTCGTCGGTCAGCGGCATGCTCACCGCGGCGATGGCGACGGCGACGGCCACGACCGGCTCAGGCCGCCGCGTGACGAGCACCTGCCCCGGGACGATGAGGGTCGACCCGCCGAGGCCGTTCAGGGTGTCGAGCTCAGCGACGCTCAGACCGGCGGCCGCGGCGATCCCCGAGAGCGTGTCACCGGCGACGACGACGTGCTCTTCGCCGCCGGGCTCGGGCGGCGAGGCGGGAGGCGCGGGCGCGGGGTCCGGAGCGGGCACGGGTGCCGGGGACGGCTCTGCCGCGGGTGGCGCCGCCTCGCCGGCCGGACCGGCGAGCGGCAGCACGATCGCCTGGCCCGGGAAGATGAGGCTCGACGAGCTGAGCCCGTTGGCACTGAGCACGTCCGCCAGCGTCAGCCCGTACGCGGCGGCGATGCCGCTGACCGTGTCTCCCTCCGCCACGACGTGGCGGGCGATCTCAGGGGCGACGGCGATCGGCGCCGGGACCGCATCGGGCGCGAGGCCGCCGGGCAACGCCAGTCGCTGGCCGGGGAAGATCAGGCTCGACCACCCCAGTCCGTTCGCCGCGAGCACCTCGGCGGTCGCGAGGCCGAATCGCTCGGCGATCCCGCTGATGGTGTCACCCTCCGCGACGACGTACTCGCCGGGTGCCTGCGCTGCGGCGGTGGCCCTCACCACCCGGTGCACGTCGGCGCCCTGGGCCCTCGGCTTCGCCTGCCGCTTGACCTGCGGTGGTGCCGCGTCGGCAGGCTGGGCGATGCCGAGCGTGACGGCCACGGTGCTCACGATCGCGATGGGCACCCCGAGGAGCACCCGGATGCCGCGGCGGCGCGGTCGCGCGGCCGCGCCGGCGTCGCCGCCGCCCGCGGCCCGGAATGCGTCCGTCTCGTTCGCCATCGTTCCCCCTGAAGTCGGCGTCGGACATCCTCGTCCGTCGCCACGGTCGCACAGGGGGTAAGCCGAGTCAACGACCTCGCCGCGAGTCCGCGGACTCCGTGCGCGAACCGCACGCGGACGGTGGACGCGGCGGCCGGCGGGCCTCGGAACGGCCGACGGCTTTCCGAGTCGCGGGTTCGTCTGGCAGGCTGGAGCCGTGACCGACGCCGACCAGACCGACTGGCTGACTGTTCCCGACCTCGTCGAGCTGCTCGGGCAGAGCCCGAGCAGGATCCGACGGCTCATCGACGACCGCCACCTGCTCGCCGCCCGCGTGGACGGCGTGCTGAAGGTTCCGGCGACCTTCCTCCGCGACGCCGCTCCGCTGCCCGAGCTGCACGGCACGGCCATCGTGCTCGCCGATGCGGGCTTCTCCGACGCCGAGGCGCTGGAGTGGCTGCTCGGTGAGGACGACAGCCTCGGCACCACGCCGATCGCGGCCCTGCGCGCCGGTCGCAAGTCCGAGGTGCGGCGAGTCGCGCAGGCGCTCGCCTGACGCCACGAGCGGCAGGCCGACGGGCGGTCAGCTCGTGCGCCGCGAGACCGCCTTGGCGAGTGAGCCGAGCTCGGCGCGCGCGTCGCGGCTGATCGGCGCATCGGCGAGCACCGCGGTGGCGCGCGCGACGTGCTCGGCGATGAGTCGCTCGATCTCGTCGACGGCGCCGCAGTCCGAGATGGTGCGCTGCAGCATCCGCACCTGCTCGGCGTCGAGATCGGCGTCGCCGAGGAGCTCGTCGAGCAGATGACGCGGTCCGGCGGCGAGACGCTCACGGGCGATCGCCACGAGCAGGGTGCGCTTGCCCTCGCGGAGGTCGTCGCCACTGGGCTTGCCTGTGACCTCGGGATCGCCGTACACCCCGAGCAGGTCGTCGCGCAGCTGGAACGCGATGCCGAGCGGCAGCCCGAACCCGCGCAACGCGGCCACCTGGGCTGACGACGCACCGGCGATCGCCCCGCCGATCACGAGCGGCGACTCGACCGAGTACTTGGCTGCCTTGTAGACGATGACGCGCTCGGCGCGCGTCCGCTGGTCGGCGTCGGACTGGACCACCCAGGCCCGTTCCTCGAGGATGTCGAGGTATTGGCCGGCCGTCACCTCGGTGCGCATGCGCATGAACTCGGCGCGTGCCGCGCGGGCGTCCTGTCGGTCGGGAAGCGCCTGCAGCCCCTCGTCGAGGAGCTCGTCGCTCCAGCCGAGCAGGAGGTCGCCGAGCAGGATCGCCGAGGCCCGCCCGAAGTCGGCCGGGCTTCCGGCCCACCCGGAGTCGGCATGGAGCTGCTCGAACAGCTTGTGCGCCGCCGGGGCGCCGCGGCGGGTGTCGGAGTTGTCGATGATGTCGTCGTGCACCAGCGCCGCCGCGTGGAAGAGCTCGAGGGCGGACGCCGCCGACACGACGGGGAACCAGTCGCGTCCGGCCTCCGATTCGAAGGGATCGAAGCCACGTCCGCCGACCGCCTCCCACCCCCAGTAACAGAACCGCGCCCGGAAGCGCTTGCCGCCGCTGAGAAACCGCCTTGAGAACTCGTCGAGGGAGTCCAGGTCGGAGCTGATCGAGCGGAGAATGGAGGTGCGTTCGGAGAGGAACTCCTCGATGCGCGCTTGCACCAGATCGACCAGCCGGGAACCGTGAGCCACCCGCCTAGCCTAGCGAGGCGGGGCGGGGCTAGAATGAGCTCGGATGCGTCGATCCCGAGCCTGAGGGGAATGAGATGCCGCTTTCAGAGCAGGAGCAACGTCTTCTCGAGGAGATGGAGCGGAACCTCTACCGCAATGACGCGGACTTCGTGCATGCCGTCGGCGGCGTACGTGGTCGACGACCCAACTACCGGGCGATCGTGCTCGGAGTGCTGGTCGCGGTCGCCGGCGTCGGTGCCCTCATCGCTGGCGTCGCCCTGCAGTTGCTCATCGTCGGCATCCTCGGCTTCGCCCTCATGTTCGCCGGCGTGCTCATCGCGATCACGCCCAGCAAGCGCGGGGCGGCGACGCCCGCACCCGCCGAACCGGCATCGGCCTCGGGCAAGGCTCGACGCTCGGGCGGGTTCATGGACCGCCTGAACGAGCGTTGGGACCGTCGCCAGGACGGTCACGACTAAGCCCTCCACTTCGCACCACCGCAACGGGTCGATCTTCGGATCGGCCCGTTTTTCGTTGCGCCGACGCTGATCCGGGGCGCCCGTTTCCCTCTGTGCGTCTCCACACCGTCCATTCCTGCGACCCGCGGCGGAGCGAGCGCGTGCCCGCGACTCCATGGATCGCGCATTCCCTCCACTCGCCTCCACCGTCTCTCTCGCGCGTATTCACAGGGATCTCACACCTCGGAGGCGCTGAAAACGAGCGAATGTCGTTGATTGGTGGATGAGAGTGGAGTAAAGTGGGGTCACCTGGATTCTGGCCGGAGGAAAGGGGGTGGTGCGGTGTTCCTCGGGACCTACGAGCCGAAGCTCGACGAGAAGGGCCGCGTCATTCTTCCGGCGAAATTCCGGGAGGAGCTGTCGAGCGGCCTCGTGCTCACGCGCGGGCAGGAGCGCTGCATCTACGTGTTCAGCGCACGCGAGTTCGAGAGCATGAGCGACAAGATCCGCCAGGCCCCGGTAACGAGCAAGCAGGCGCGCGACTACATGCGCGTCTTCCTCTCGGGGGCATCCGCGGAGACCCCCGACAAGCAGCATCGCGTCACCATCCCCGCAACGCTCCGCGCGTATGCGGGCCTGGACCGGGACCTCACGGTCATCGGCACGGGCAGCCGAGTGGAGATCTGGGATGCGACGGCGTGGCAGACATACCTCGCCGAGCAGGAGGCGGCCTTCGCGGACACGGCGGAGGAGGTGATCCCGGGACTCTTCTAGTCCCGGATTGCGACTCCCAGCCGTGCGCGCCTGATGCACTTCCCCGCATCAGGACGAACGGATGGGGATCGGAATCCGGGACCAGTCCCGAAGGAATCATGGACATCGAACGCATCCACACCCCGGTCATGCTCGAGCGCACGCTCGAGCTGCTCGCCCCGGCCATCGAGGCCGACGGCGCCGTGCTCGTCGACGCCACCCTCGGCATGGGCGGGCACGCGAGCGCCTTCCTCACCCGCTTCCCGAAGCTCACGGTCATCGGGCTCGACCGCGACACCGACGCCCTCGCGATCGCGCGGGAGCGTCTCGCGCCGTTCGGCGACCGGGCGCGCTTCGTGCACACGGTCTACGACGGCATCGCCGAGGCCGTGCGGTCGGAGGGCTTCAACGAGGTGCAGGGCGTGCTGTTCGACCTCGGCGTCTCCTCGCTCCAGCTCGACCGTGCCGAGCGAGGGTTCGCCTATTCGAAGGATGCCCCGCTCGACATGCGCATGGACTTCACCCAGGGCCGCACCGCGGCCGAGGTGATCGCCGAGTCCAGCGAAGACGAGCTGCGACGCATCTTCCAGGACTACGGCGAAGAGAAGTTGTCGGCCAGGTACGCCCGGGCGATCGTCAAGGCGAGGGCGGATGCCCCCATCACCCGATCGGCCGAACTCGTCGCCGTCATCACGGCGGCGACGCCCGTCGCGGTGCAGCGACAGGGGCATCCGGCCAAGCGCGTCTTCCAGGCCCTCCGCATCGAGGTGAACGAGGAACTGTCCGTGCTGCAGCGGGCGATGCCCGCGGCGCTCGACACGGTGGCGGTCGGCGGCAGGATCGTCGTGCTCGCCTACCAGTCCCTCGAGGACCGCATCGTGAAGCGCGTGCTCCAGGCCGCCTCGAGCTCCACGGCACCCGCCGGGCTCCCGATGGAGCTGCCCGAGCACCGTCCGCAGTTCCGGCTCCTGGTGCGCGGAGCCGAACTGGCGAGCGAGTCGGAGCAGGCCGAGAACCCGCGCGCCAAGCCCGTGCGGCTGCGTGCCGCCGAACGAGTGAGGAGGCCGTCATGACCGCACTGCCGGCCCACGGCGCTCCGGCCCCACGGCGGAGCCCGGCACCACGACCCGAACGGCGACTCCGACCGGCGCCGCAGCCGAACGGGCGCGCCAAGCCGCGGCTCGCCTACGCCGTCATCGCGCTGGGCGGGGTCGCCGTGATCGTCGTCGCGCAACTGCTCCTCTCGATCGCGGTGGCGCAGGGCGCCTACGAGATCGACGGCTACCAGGTGCGCCAGGCCGAACTGGAACGAGAGCACCAGAAGCTCGCGGAGGACCTCGACCGGGTCGAGTCACCGCAGTACCTCGCGAAGAACGCGGAGGCGCTCGGCATGGTGCCCAACGCCAACCCGGTCTACCTGCGGCTCTCCGACGGGGCCGTGCTCGGGCAGCCCACGCCCGCGAGCGGCGGCGCCGCGGCATCCGCCCCGCTCGTGCCGAATGCGCTCATCGACGGCGTGCCGCTCGTGACCGAGCAGGCGACGGGGGAGACTCCGAACGGAACGACACCGGGGGAGGGTGCGGCAGCGGCGCCCGACGCCGCGGCCGTGGTCCCGCCACCGGCCGACGGCCTGCCGACGCCCGCGACGCACTGACCAGCACCCGACGAGGAAGGCGCGAATGAACCGCACGAGCCGACACCCGATGCGGCGAATCCTCCTGGCCGGCGTGATCCTGGTGGCGCTCGTCGGCGTGTTCGTCGTGCGACTCGTCGACATCCAGGTCGTGCGGGCGGCGGAGCTCAGCGCCGAGGCCGAGGGCCGGCGGTCGACGGACGTGAAGGTGTACGGGTCGCGCGGCGACATCGTGGACGCGAACGGGATCGTGCTCGCCGACACCGTCATGCGGTACGACATCGCCCTCTCGCCGAAGAACGCGAGCGCGGGTCCGATCATCCGCGAGGAGCCCGATCCCGCCGACCCCGACAAGACCAAGCGCGTGAAGGTGCCGCTCGAGCAGTCCGCCGCCGAGCTCGGCGCCGTGGTCGGACTCACGGGCGAGCAGGTGCAGGCGATCATCACCGACGCCCTCGCCGGCGACCCCGAATCGGACTTCGCGTTCGTCGCGAAGCTCGTGGACACCGACACCTACGAGAAGGTGAAGGCGCTCGACATCCCGTGGGTCGTGCCGTGGGAGCATCCCAGCCGGCGGTACCCCAACGGCGCCGTCGCGGGCAACCTGCTGGGCTTCGTCGATCCCGACGGCAACGCCGTGGCGGGCCTCGAGTACTCCGAGGACGAGTGCCTCGCGGGCGAGGACGGCGAGCTCAGCTACCTGCACAGCCTGCAGGACTGGGTGCAGATCCCGGGCACGCAGGTGATCCACAAGCAGGCGCACGACGGCGGCACGCTGAAGCTCACGATCGACTCCGACCTGCAGTGGATGGTGCAGCGCATCGCCGAGGCGCAGGTGCAGGCCGTGGGCGCCGACTGGGCGACGGTCACCGTCATGGAGGCGAAGACCGGGCGGCTCCTCGCGGTGGCCGACGTGCCCACGGTGGATCCGAACGACCCGTCGTCGACGGCGGAAGCCGACCGCGGCTCTCGTTCGTTCACCGCGCCGTTCGAGCCCGGCTCGACGTTCAAGGCGCTCACCGCGGCATCCGTCATCGACGCCGGCAAGGCGGACCCGCTGAGCCAGATCGTGGCCCCCTATCGCTACCGGCCGCCGAACGAGGCTGACATCAACGACAGCGCCTTCCACGAGGATGAGCGGCTGACGCTCACCGGCGTGCTCATCGAGTCGTCGAATACCGGCATGTCGAAGTTCGGCGAGCTGATGACCGACCGCGAGCGGTACGACGACATGTTGAAGTTCGGGCTCGGCCAGGAGACGGAGGTCGGATTCCCCGCGGAGGCCTCCGGCGACCTGCACGGCGACCCCGACGACTGGGACAACCAGACGAAGTACGCGACGATGTTCGGCCAGGGCCTCACCACGACGGCGGTGCAGATCGCGAGCGCCTACCAGACGATCGCGAACGGCGGCGTGCGCATGCCGGTTCGCCTGGTCGACGGCTGCGGCGACGACGCCACGGCGAAGCCCGAGGGCGCGAGGGTCGTCTCCGAGCAGGCGGCCGACCAGACCAGCCAGATGCTCGAGCGCGTGTACCTCGAGGGCTGGCTTGCCGACAAGTGGGAGATCCCCGGGTACCGGGTCGCCGCGAAGACCGGTACGGCGCAGGTGCCCGACGGCAACGGCCACTATCTCCACGGCTACCTGGTCTCCGTGTCGGGCTTCGCGCCGGCGGACGATCCGCAGTTCGTCGTTTCGGTGAGCATCATGAATCCCGTTAAGATGAATTCGTCCGCCGCATCCGCTCCCGTCTTCCAACAGGTGATGAGCCAGGTGCTGAAGAAGTATCGGACCGTTCCATCCGGCGCCCCGGCGCCCGAGCTGCCAGCAACCTGGTGAGAAAGTTGGGTTCGTGACCGGATCGCCCCCCGCGGCCCTCCGGCCGCAGCATCCGAGCCCCCGATCGCTCCACGGCCTGGCCGAGACGTTCGGCCTCGAGGTGCACGGCGACATCGACGACCTCGAGGTGACGGGCGTTGTGCTCGCCTCGTCGGCCGTGCGGCCCGGCGACCTCTACGTCGGCGTGCCGGGGCGCAACGCGCACGGCGCTCGCTACGCCGATGCCGCGCGCGATGCCGGTGCCGTCGCCGTCATGACGGATGCCGCGGGCGCCGAGCTCGCGCGCGACTCGGGCCTGCCCGTGCTCGTCACTCCCGACGCCCGCGCCGCCCTCGGCGAAGTCGCCGCGTGGATCCACCGCACGGCCGAGAACCCCGCGACGCTGTTCGCCGTGACCGGCACGAACGGCAAGACGAGCGTCGTGTACCTGCTCTACGGCATCCTGCGCCAGCTCGGCGTTACCGCGGGCCTCACGTCGACGGCGGAGCGGCGCATCGGCGACGAGGCGGTCACCAGCTCGCTGACGACCCCCGAGGCGAGCGAACTGCACGCCCTGCTCGCCCGCATGCGCGAGGTCGACGTGCGCGCCGTCGGTGTCGAGGTGTCGGCGCAGGCGCTCTCGCGCCACCGCGTCGACGGCCTCGTCTTCGACGTGGTCGGGTTCACGAACCTCACGCACGACCACCTCGACGACTACGCGTCGATGGACGTCTACTTCGAAGCGAAGCGCGAGCTGTTCCAGCCCGAGCGCGCCCGGCGCGGCGTGGTCACGATCGACTCCGAGTGGGGCCGTCGCCTGCTCGCGGAGTCGCGCGTGCCCGTTACGACGCTGTCGACCGACCCCGCGATCGAGGCCGACTGGCGCCTCACCGTGCTCGAGGAGACCCCCACCGACACCGCGTTCGTGCTCGAGGGCACGGCGGGTCGCCGGCTCGAGACACGGGTTCCCCTGCTCGGCTGGTACATGGCGGCGAACGCGGCCCTGGCCATCGTGATGCTCGTGGAATCGGGCTACGACCTCGAGCAGATCGCGGAGGTGCTCGAGCGCGACGGCGGTGTCGACGCCTACATCCCGGGCCGGGCCGAGCGCATCTCGGGCGACCGCGGGCCGATCGTCTACATCGACTACGGGCACAGCCCCGACGCCTTCCTGCAGACGCTGGGAGCGATCCGGCGGTCGACCGCCGGGCGCGTCATCATGCTGTTCGGCGCCGACGGCGACCGCGACACCACGAAACGCGCCGACATGGGCGCCATCGCGGCGCGGGGCGCGGACGTCGTGGTGATCACCGACTTCCACCCCAGGTGGGAGGACCCGGCCGCGATCCGCGCTGCGCTCATCGCCGGAGCGCGCGAGGCCGTTCCCGAGCGCGAGATCCACGAGATCGCCGATCCCCGCGAGGCGTTCCGGGCGGCGCTGGCCATGGCCGGCGAGGGAGACGCGATCCTCTACGCCGGCCCCGGCCATGAGGACTACCACGAGGTGAAGGGCGTGAAGATCCCCTATTCAGCGCGAGACGACGCGAAGCAGGCACTGCGTGAGGCGGGCTGGGGCGCATGATCGCGCTCACCCTCGCCGAGATCGCCTCGGTGGTCGGCGGCAGCCTGCACCTGGGCGGCACGGATGCCACGGGCGAGACGGTCGTCGACGGAACCGTCACGACCGACTCGCGTGAGATCGAGTCGGGCGATGTCTTCTTCGCGAAGCGCGGAGAGTTCGACGACGGGCACCGGTTCGCGCCGGCCGCCGTCGAGCGGGGCGCCGCGCTGCTGGTCGTGGAGCACCCGCTCGACCTTCCCGCCCCGCAGATCGTGGTCGCCGACACCGTCGACGCGCTCGGCGCCCTCGCGACCGAGGTCGTGGCGCGCGTGCGGGCCGGCGGCGACCTCAGGATCGTCGGCGTGACCGGGTCCAACGGCAAGACGACGACGAAGAACCTGCTGCGCGCGGTGCTCGAGCGCGTCGGCCCCACGGTCGCCGCGCGAGCCTCGTACAACAACGAGGTCGGCGCGCCGATCACGATGCTCGAACTCGCTGCCGACACGCGGTACCTCGTCGCCGAGATGGGTGCGTCGGGCGTGGGCGAGATCGCCCGCCTCGTGCGCATGGCGCGCCCAGACATCGGCATCGTGCTGAAGGTCGGCCTGGCGCACGCCGGCGAGTTCGGCGGCATCGAGCAGACGGTGCGTGCGAAGTCCGAGATGGTCACCGACCTGCTCGACACGGATGTCGCGGTGCTGAACCTCGACGACCCGCGCGTCGCTCCCATGGCGGGCCTCACCGCCGCGCGCGTGGTCTGGTTCGGGCTCGGCGCCGACGCGCACGTGCGAGCCGTCGACATCTCCGCGCACGCGCGCGGCACCGACTTCACCGTCGAGCTTGCGGGCGGCGAGTCCTCCCGGGTCCGCTTCGGGGTGCTCGGCGAGCACCACGTGATGAACGCCCTCGCGACGATCGCGGCGGCGACCGAGCTCGGCGTGCCCCTCGACCAGATCGTCGCGGCGCTCGAGTCCGTCACGCTCGCCGAGCGCTGGCGCATGCAGCTCATGGGCGGCCGCGACGGCATCACCGTCATCAACGACGCGTACAACGCCAGCCCCGACTCGGTGGCGGCGGCGCTCAAGACGCTCGCCCAGGTGCGCGCAGCCGGCTCGCAGGCGATCGCCGTGCTCGGCGAGATGAGCGAGCTCGGCGAGTTCTCGGGGGAGGAGCACGACCGCATCGGCCTGCTCGCGGTGCGCCTCGGCATCTCGCAGCTCGTGGTCGTCGGCGAGGGCGCGCGGCGCCTGCACATCACGGCCATCAACGAGGGTTCATGGGACGGCGAATCGACGTACGTCGAGCAGGCCGACGAGGCCTACGACCTCGTGACGGGCCTGGCCCGCCCGGGTGACACGATCCTCGTGAAATCCTCGAACTCGGCGGGTCTCCGCCACCTCGGCGACCGACTGGGAGAATGGTTCTCGTGAGAGCACTGTTGACCGCCGGGGCGTTGTCGCTCGCTTTCACGCTCTTCCTGACGCCGCTCTTCATCCGGCTGTTCACGCGGTTGGGCTGGGGCCAGTTCATCCGCGACGACGGGCCAAAGAGCCACCACGTCAAGCGCGGCACGCCCACGATGGGCGGCATCGTCTTCATCCTCGGCAGCCTCTTCGGGTACTTCACCTCGACGCTGCTCGTGTCGAACGAGCCGCCGACGGCATCCGCCATGCTCGTGCTCTTCATGATGGTGGGCCTCGGCGTCGTCGGCTTCATCGACGACTTCCTGAAGACCCGCAAGAAGCAGAGCCTCGGGCTCGGCGGGTGGGCGAAGGTACTCGGGCAGGTGGTGGTGGCCACCGCGTTCGCGCTCCTCGCGCTCCAGTTCCCGAACGACGACGGCGTCACGCCCGCGAACACGAGCATCTCGTTCATCCGCGACCTGCCGCTCGACTTCATGGTCTTCGGCACGATCGTGGGCGTGATCCTCTACGTCATCTGGATCTGCCTGCTCACGGCCGGCGCGTCGAACGGGGTGAACGTCACCGATGGCCTCGACGGGCTCGCCGGCGGCGCCTCCATCCTCGCGATCGGGTCCTTCGTCGTCATCGGCTTCTGGCAGTTCAACCAGTCGTGCTTCAGCGAGAGCCTCAACCAGAGCGACGCCTACCGGTGCTACGACGTGCGCGACCCGCTCGACATCGCCATCGTCGCCACGGCCATCGTGGGCGGGCTCATCGGATTCCTCTGGTGGAACACGAACCCGGCCCACATCTACATGGGCGACACCGGGTCGCTCGCCCTCGGCGGCGCCCTCGCGGCGCTCGCCATCGTGAGCCACACCGAGCTGCTCCTGCTCCTCATCGGCGGCCTCTTCGTGATCGAGACCGGCTCGGTGATCGTGCAACGGGCCTACTTCAAGCTCACCGGCGGCAAGCGCATCTTCCTGATGAGCCCGATCCACCATCACTTCGAGCTCAAGGGCTGGGCCGAGGTCACGATCGTCGTGCGCTTCTGGATCATCGGCGGCCTGTTCGTGGCGGCGGGGGTCGGCAGCTTCTACTTCGAATGGCTGCAGAGTTGAGCGGGTCGGATGCCGCGTCCGTCGCCGACCGCCTCGAGACGCTCACCAGCTGGCACGCCGACTGGCGCGGCCTCCGGGTGGCGGTGCTCGGCCTGGGCGTCACGGGGTTCGCGGTCGCCGACACGCTGACCGAGCTGGGCGCCGACGTGCTGGTGCTCGCACCCGCGGCTGACGACGATCGCGCGCGCATCCTCGAGGTCATCGGGGCGCGATTGGTGCGGCATCCGCTCGATTCGGTGCCTGACGAGCTCGTCGCCTTCGCACCGGAGCTCGTGGTCGCCTCCCCGGGCTTCCACCCCGACCATCCCGTGCTGGACTGGGCGGCCGAGCAGGTGGTGGCCGTCTGGGGCGACATCGAGCTCGCGTGGCGCGTCCGCGACAAGGTGAACGCCGCCGACTGGATCCTCGTCACCGGCACCAACGGCAAGACGACGACGGTGCAGATGACGGCGACGTTCCTCGCGGCCAACGGCCTTCGGGCGGCGCCGTGCGGCAACATCGGCGTGCCCGTGCTGGATGCCGTGCGCGATCCCGGCGGCTTCGACGTGCTCGTCGTGGAGCTGTCGAGCTACCAGCTCCACCACCTGCCCACGGCGGGCCCGGGTGCGCTGCATCCGTGGGCCAGCGTCGTGCTGAACATCGCCGACGACCATCTCGACTGGCACGGCTCCGCCGAGGCGTACCGGGCCGCGAAGGCCACCGTGTACGCGAACACGAAGGTGGCCTGCGTCTACAACCGTGCCGACGAGGCGACCATGCACATGGTCGAGGACGCGGAGGTCGAGGAGGGCGCGCGCGCCATCGGCTTCGGCCTCGACGTGCCGGGGCCGAGCGACTTCGGCGTCGTCGAGGGCATCCTCTGCGACCGCGCCTTCCTCGACGAGCGTCGCACTGCCGCGCTCGAGATCATCACCCTCGGCGAGCTCGAGCCGCACGGCCTCGACGCTCCGCACGTCGTGCAGAACATCCTCGCCGCCTCCGCGCTCGCGCGGTCCTACGGCGTGCCGGTCGGCGTCATCCACGATGCGCTCGGCGACTTCCGCCTCGACGCGCACCGGATCGAGACGGTCGCGGTGGCCGGCGGCATCCGCTGGATCGACGACTCGAAGGCGACGAACCCGCACGCGGCCGAGGCGTCGCTGCGCGCGTTCGGCCGGGTGGTGTGGATCGTCGGCGGGCTCCTCAAGGGGGTCGATGCCGACGCGCTCGTGGCCGCGCACGCCGGGCGGCTGCGCGCGGCGATCGTGATCGGCGTCGACCGCAGCGCGCTCGTCGCGGCGTTCCAGCGACACGCGCCGGAGCTGCCCCTCTTCGAGGTCGTCACCGACGACACTGAGACGGTGATGCCCGACGCGGTCGCACTGGCGGCGTCGGTGGCGGAGCCGGGGGACACCGTGCTCCTCGCGCCGGCGGCGGCGTCGATGGACCAGTTCGCCGACTACGCCGAGCGGGGCCGGCGGTTCCACGAGGCGGTCAGAGCAAGGCTGGGAGGCGAGGCGGATGGCGACTCCGACCGGCACCGCCCGACCGGCCACGGCTGAGCCCGCGGGCGTCTCCGCCGCCCGCATCCGCCTCGGCCGCGTCTTCCGGGTCGAGTCCAAGGACTACTTCCTGCTGCTCGGCACGACGGTCTTCCTCGTCGTGTTCGGACTCGTGATGGTGCTCTCGTCGTCATCCGTCGAGTCGAACCTCGAGGACGGCGGATTCTTCGTGCAGGCCTCCCGGCAGGGCCTCTACGCCCTCTTCGGGCTGCCCATCATGCTCATCGCGAGCCGCGTGCCCGAACGCATGTGGATGCGGGTGGCGTGGCCGCTGCTCATCGTGTCGTGCGTGCTGCAGCTGCTCGTGGTCGCGACGCCACTGGGCGTCACGGTCGGCGGGAACACGAACTGGCTCCAGCTCGGTCCCATTCCGCCCTTCCAGCCCTCGGAGCTGATCAAGGTCTCGCTGGTGATCTGGCTGGGGCTCATCGTCACGAAGAAGCAGGCGCAGCTCGGCGACTTCGTGCACGGCATCCTCCCGATCCTCCTCGTGGGCGGCGGGGCGATCGGCCTGGTGCTCCTCGGCGGCGACCTCGGCACCGTGATGGTCATGGGCGGGATGCTGCTGGGGGCGCTGTTCCTCATCGGCGTGCGCTTCCGGCTGCTGCTGCCGCCGGTGCTCCTCGGCTCCGCCCTCTTCGCGTTCGTGGCGGTGTCCAGCGAGAGCCGGATGCGGCGCATCACCGCGTTCCTGCAGGAGAACTGCGCCACCATCGACGAGGCCGACTGCTGGCAGATCCAGCATGGCCGGTTCGCGCTGGCCAACGGCGGCATCTTCGGCGTCGGGCTCGGCAACTCCACGGCGAAGTGGTCGTGGCTGCCCGCAGCCGACAACGACTTCATCTTCGCGATCATCGGGGAGGAGCTCGGGCTCATCGGCGCGATCGTCGTCATCGCCCTGTTCGTGGTGCTCGCCGTCGCGTTCGCCCGGGTGCTGCGTGCGGCCAGGACGCCGTTCGCGAAGGCGGCCACCGCGGCGGTCCTCGTGTGGGTGGTCGGCCAGGCGTGTGTCAATATCGGTGTCGTGCTCGGAGTCTTCCCCGTCCTCGGCGTGCCGTTGCCCCTCGTCTCGGCGGGCGGCACCGCCCTGCTCACGACGCTGTTCGCGATCGGCGTGGTGCTCTCGGTCGCACGCGACCCCGAAGCGGCCTCGCGTGCTGAGGCCCGCGCGGTCGCCCGCGCGGCCGCGCGTTCGGGGCGGCCCGCCCGATGACGACCTACCTGCTGGCCGGCGGTGGGACCGCGGGCCACGTGAATCCCCTGCTCGCCGTCGCCGACCGCCTGCGCGATCGCCAGGCCGACGACGAGGTGCTCGTGCTCGGCACGGCGGAGGGACTCGAGGCGCGGCTCGTGCCGGCGCGCGGCTACGAGCTCCTGACGATCGCCAAGGTGCCCTTCCCGCGTCGTCCGAACCGCACCGCCGTCGCGTTCCCCTCGCGATTCCGCCGCTCGATCGACGATGTCGCCGCGATCATCGCGGAGCGCGGCGTCGATGTCGTCGTCGGCTTCGGCGGGTACGTCTCGACCCCCGCCTACCTGGCGGCGCGCAGGGCCCGCGTGCCGGTCGCCATCCACGAGGCCAATGCGAAGCCGGGACTCGCCAACCGCCTGGGTGCGCGCTGGGCGGCATCCGTGGGCGTCGCCTTCGGCGGCACGCCGCTCCGTGGCGCCGAGGTCGTCGGCATGCCCCTCCGCCGGGAGATCGAGACGCTCGACTGCCGGGCGCTTCGCGAGGAGGCGGCAGCGTTCTTCGGCCTCGATCCGCGGCGCCCGGTGCTCCTCGCGACCGGCGGCTCGCTCGGCGCCCGCCGCATCAACCGCACGATGATCGAGAGCGCGAGCACTCTCACGGGCTCCGACTGGCAGGTGCTCCACATCACGGGCGCGTCCTCCGACGTGGTCGACCCGGCGATTCCCGGGTATCGCATGGTCGAGTACGCCGACCGCATGGACCTGGCACTCGCCGTCGCCGACGCCGCCGTCTCGCGCGCCGGCGCCGCGACCGTGAGCGAGCTCGCCGCCCTCGGCATCCCCGCCGTCTACGTGCCGTACCCGGTGGGCAACGGCGAGCAGCGGTTCAACGCCGCGGAGGTCGTCGCCGCGGGCGGCGGCCTGCTCGTGGACGACGCCGGGTTCGTCCCCGACTGGGTCAGCCGGGAGCTCGTCCCATTGCTCGCCGACCGCGAGCGCGTGGCGCGCATGGCCGCGGCCGCGGCATCCGTCGGCCACCGCGACGGCACCGACCGCATGATCGCCCTCGTCGACGCCGCGCTCGGCGGGGGTGCCGGCGCCGCCACGCGCAGCGCGTAACGTGGAGTGAGCGGATGCCGCGGCATCCGCGGCACGCCGACCCGAACGCATCACCCCCGAGGAAGAGCCGCAGCACGTGACCATCAAGCCCGACCTGAACGCCCAGATCCCCGCCGAGCTCGGCGCCGTGCACTTCGTCGGCATCGGCGGCTCGGGCATGAGCGGGATCGCCCGGCTCTTCATCGGCGCAGGCCACCGGGTCACCGGATCCGACGTGCGCGACTCCGCGAACATCGCGGCGCTGCGTGAGCTCGGTGCCGAGATCGCGATCGGGCACGACGCCGCGAACGTCGGCGACGCCGAGGCGCTCGTCGTCACGGGCGCGCTGTGGCAGGACAATCCCGAGTACCAGCTCGCGCTCGAGCGCGGCCTCCCGGTGCTGCACCGCTCCCAGGCGCTCGCCTGGCTCATCGCCGGCCAGCGCCTCGTGTCGGTCGCCGGGGCGCATGGCAAGACGACGTCCACGGGCATGATCATCACCGGGCTGCTCGAGCTGGGCGAGGACCCGAGCTTCGTCAACGGCGGCGTCATCGAGGAGCTCGGCGTCAGCGCGGCCTCCGGCACCGGCGAGCTCTTCGTCGTCGAGGCCGACGAGTCCGACGGGTCGTTCCTGCTCTACGACACCTCGGTCGCGCTCATCACCAACGTCGACCCCGACCACCTCGACCACTACGGCTCGCGGGAGGCCTTCGAGCAGGCCTTCGTGGACTTCGCCGACCGTGCGAGCGAGCTCGTCGTCATCTCCTCCGACGACCCCGGAGCCACGCGCGTCGCCGCCCGCCTCTCGCACGAGCGCGTCGTCAGCTTCGGCGAGGCGGCGGATGCGACGGTGCGGGTGCACTCCATCGAGACCGACGGACCCGTGTCGTTCGCCATCGACCACGAGGGCGTGACGCATCGGGCGACCCTGCGGATCCCAGGGCGCCACAACGCCGTCAACGCGGCCGGCGCGTTCGCGGTGCTCGTCGGCCTCGGGTTCGACCCCGCGGCATCCCTCGCCGGCATCGCGCGCTTCGCGGGCACCGGTCGTCGCTTCGAGCTGCACGGCACGGTGGGCGGTGTCAGCGTGTACGACGACTACGCGCACCACCCGACCGAGGTGGCCGCGGCGCTGTCGGCGGCCCGCACCGTGGTCGGCTCCGGACGTATCATCGCCGTGCACCAGCCGCACACGTACAGCCGCACCCAGACGTTCGCGAAGGAGTTCGCCGAGGTGCTCGAGCAGTACGCCGACGAGACCGTCGTGCTCGATGTCTACGGCGCCCGTGAGGACCCCGTCCCGGGCGTCACCGGAGCGCTCGTGAGCGAGCGCTTCGCCGACGCGTCGCACGTCGCGTTCGTGCCCGACTGGCAGGAGGCCGCCGACTACACGGCGCGAATCGCCGAAGAGGGCGACTTCGTGATCACGCTCGGCTGCGGTGACGTGTACCGCATCGTGCCGCAACTGCTCGGCTCGCTCGAGCGGGAGCGCGGATGAGGGCCCGCCGCGCGTGAAGCGGCCCCAGGGCTTCGACCGGCCGCCCGCATCGCGGGCGACCGCACGTGCGCAGGCCGCCGCGTCGTCGGCGGGGGATGGCCGGACCGACGCGCGTCGGTCGGCGGATGCCGCGACCGCCGGTGCCTCGTCGGCGGATGCCCCGGTGGTCACCGCCGCCCGGCCGGTCGACCGCGACCGGGTGGTGACCGAGCCGATCCCCGTGGTCGCCGGGCCCACCGCCGGATCGCCGGGCGACGCGGTCGCTCCGACGTCGCCCGCGGCGTCCGACGTCGTGCCCATCGACCCGCCGACCGATGCGCCCGCCGACGCGCGCGCCTCGAAGCGCGCCATCGCCGCGGCGGCCCGGGAACGCCGGCGCTACGAGCGCCAGGAGGTGCGCCGTTTCACGAAGCGGTCGCGCCGACGCCGCATCACGTGGGCGGTCGTCATCGGCGCGGTCCTCGCACTCGTGGCGGTCATCGGCGTGGGCGCGTACTCGCCGCTCATGGCGCTGCGCGACGTGCGTGTCGAAGGTGCGCAGCGCATCCCCGCCGCCGACGTGCAGGCCGCGTTCGCCGGCGTGATGGGCACCCCGCTCCCGCTCATCGACTCCGGCGACGTGCAGGCGGCGCTCGCGCGATTCCCGCTCATCGAGACCTACGTGACCGAGACGATCCCGCCGGGCACGCTCGTCGTGCGCATCGTCGAGCGGACCCCGGTCGGCGTGATCGACACGGGGTCGGGCCTCGAACTGGTGGATGCCGCCGGCGTGGTCATCGACCGGCCCGAGACGGTGCCCGCCGGCCAGCCGCTCATCGAGGTCGACGGCGGCATCGCCGACGAGGGCTTCCGTGCCGTCGCCTCCGTCGTGCGCAGCCTTCCGGCCGAGGTCCGCGGACAGCTGACCCGTGCGACGGCGGCGACGGCCGACGACGTGCGCCTCGAGCTGGGGGGCGGTGCGAGCGTGGTCTGGGGGAGTGCCGAGGACTCGGTGCTGAAGGCCGACGTGCTCGCCGGGCTGATGCGCGCGGCGCCACCCGACACGGTGGCGTTGTACGACGTCTCGGCACCCACGAGCCCCGTGACCGAGTGACGTCGGCGCTCGACGCACCGTGCGGCGCGGCGGCGCTCGGCGCCAATCCCGGCGGCGGTTCGCGACACGCGGGAGCGCCTTGCGGAGCGTGGGGCGGCGGGCACCTACCGTCAGATCAGGAATTGCATACTCAGCAAGACTTTAACCTTCGACTTGAGGTTCAGGGTTCAGAGTTCGCACGGAGGGCCGGACATGTCGTCTAACCAGAACTACCTCGCCGTCATCAAGGTCGTCGGCATCGGCGGCGGTGGCGTCAACGCCGTCAACCGCATGATCGAACTCGGCCTGCGCGGCGTCGAGTTCATCGCGATCAACACCGATGCCCAGGCACTGCTGATGAGCGATGCCGACGTCAAGCTCGACGTCGGCCGAGATCTGACCCGTGGCCTCGGCGCGGGTGCCGACCCCGAGGTCGGTCGCCGTGCCGCGGAGGATCACGCCGAGGAGATCGAGGAGGCGTTGGCCGGCGCCGACATGGTCTTCGTGACCGCGGGCGAGGGCGGCGGCACCGGCACGGGCGGTGCGCCCGTCGTCGCGCGCATCGCGAAGTCCATCGGCGCCCTCACCATCGGTGTCGTCACGAAGCCGTTCGGATTCGAGGGCAAGCGCCGCCAGACGCAGGCGGAGCAGGGCGTCGCACGCCTGAAGGAGGAGGTCGACACCCTCATCGTCGTGCCGAACGACCGGTTGCTCGAGATCAGCGACCGCGGCATCTCGATGCTCGAGGCGTTCGCGACGGCCGACCAGGTGCTCCTCGCCGGCGTCCAGGGCATCACCGACCTGATCACCACGCCCGGCCTCATCAACCTGGACTTCGCCGACGTGAAGTCGGTCATGCAGGGCGCCGGATCGGCGCTCATGGGCATCGGCTCCTCGAGGGGTGCCGATCGCGCGATCAAGGCGGCCGAGCTGGCCGTCGCGAGCCCGCTGCTCGAGGCGTCGATCGACGGCGCCCACGGCGTGCTGCTCTCCATCCAGGGCGGCTCGAACCTCGGCATCTTCGAGATCAACGACGCGGCCCGCCTCGTGCAGGAGGCCGTGCACCCCGAGGCCAACATCATCTTCGGCGCCGTCATCGACGACACCCTCGGCGACGAGGTGCGCGTCACCGTCATCGCCGCGGGCTTCGACGGCGGCGAGCCGAACGCCAAGCAGCCCGTCGAGGCGCGGCGCACGAACTTCGTGCCCGCGGCCGTGGGCGTCGGCGCGGCGGTCGGCGGGTCGTCGCTCGGCGGTCCGGGCGCCGAAGCCGTGTCCGAGGCGATCGGCGAGATCGACATCGACGAGCTCGTCGAGACGGCGAACTGGGGCGAGGCGTCGCCAGCCGCTGCCGACCAGATCGTCTCCGACCCCGCGTTCGACGACGACGGCGACGACCTCGACATCCCCGACTTCCTGAAGTGAGCCGGGCCGTGTCGGCCGAACGGGGGAGCAGATGAGCGAGCTCGCCGACCGACTCGCGTCCGTCCGAGGCAGCATCGCGGATGCCGCGCGCGACGCCGGGCGGCATCCGAACGAGATCACGACCATCGTGGTGACGAAGTTCCAGCCGGCGTCGCTCGTGGCGGAGCTCGCCGCGCTCGGCGTGGAGGACTTCGGCGAGAACCGGCACCAGGAGGCGCAGGCGAAGGCCGCAGAGCTCGCCTCCCTCGGAGTCCGGTGGCACTTCGTCGGGCAACTGCAGAGCAAGAAGGCCAGGCAGGTCCGCGGTTACGCCACGGCGATCCATTCCGTGGACCGCGCGTCGCTCGTCGACGCCCTTCGATCGGATGCCGCGACCATCGACGCGTTCGTGCAGGTCAACCTCACCGACGACCCCGGCCGCGGCGGCGTGCAGCCCGACGAGGTCGACCGGCTGGCGGAGCAGGTGCTCGCGACTCCCGGCCTGCGCCTGCGGGGCCTGATGGCCGTGGCGCCGCTCGGCGAGCCGCCCCGTCCGGCGTTCGCACGGATGCACCTGCTCTCCGAGCGGGTGCAGAATCTGGCACCCGACGCACAGGCGTTGTCCATGGGGATGTCGCACGATTTCCGTGAGGCGATCTTGGAGGGCGCGACACACCTGCGGATCGGCACCGCAATCACCGGGAATCGGCCGGACGCCGGTTAGCCTCGAACAGACGGAACACAGACGGAGGCAGCGATGTCCAACCCGCTCAAGAAGACCATGGTCTACCTCGGACTCGCCGATGAGGAGTTCGAGCAGGAGGCCCCGCAGGCTCCGGCGCCCGCTGCACCCATCGTGCACGCGGCTCCCGCCGCCCCGAAGACCGGAGCGGCCGTCACGCCGCTTCGCAAGCACCAGGTCCAACCGACTACACCGCAGGCGGAGATGAACGAGATCCTCACCGTGCACCCGCGTCAGTACCGTGACGCGCAGGTGATCGCCGAATCCTTCCGCGAGGGAGTCCCCGTGATCATCAACCTCTCGCAGATGTCGGACGGCGACGCGCGTCGCCTGATCGACTTCGCGAGCGGCCTGTCCCAGGGGCTCTACGGCAAGATCGAGCGCGTCACGAGCAAGGTGTTCCTGCTCTCGCCGGCGCACGTCGTCGTCTCGGGCGAGGCCGGCGAGGCCGAAGGCGACGTCGACGCGTCGTTCTTCACGCACGCGTAGCCGCCGTGGGCGCACTGGCCGTCGTCTGGAACATCCTCTACACGCTGCTCCTCGTCTACTTCTTCGTGATGTGGGCGAGGTTCGTGCTGGACCTCGTCCGCACGTTCAACCGCTCGTGGAGGCCGCGCGGCGCCTGGCTCGTCGTCGTCGAGACGGTCTACAGCGTCACGGATCCGCCCGTGCGCTTCTTCCGGCGAATCGTGCCGCCGATCCGCATCGGCCAGGTCGCACTCGATCTCGGGTGGAGCCTGGCGATGCTGCTGGTCATCGTCGCCATGACCGTGGTGTCCTGGCTGGCGGCGGGCGCCGCGGCATCCGCCTGATGATCTCCTGCGAGGTGGCGGGCCGTGACGTTCGGCACTGCGGTCGCGTGGAGGTCTTTGCTACCGTTAGCAGAACGTTCGAACAGCTCGACAGATTTGAGGGTGGGAAGCCATGGCGCTAACTCCGGAAGATGTGGTCAACAAGCGCTTCCAGGCGACGAAGTTCCGGGAGGGCTACGACCAGGACGAGGTCGACGACTTCCTCGACGAGGTGGTCGTCGAACTGCGCCGACTGAACCAGGAGAACGAGGAGCTGCGCCAGCGTCTGTCCGCGGCCGAGTCCCGTGCTGCGGAGGCCGGCAAGGCCGCTCCCGCCGCGCCGGCCCCCGCCGCGGTGTACACGGAGCCGGCCGCGCCGCCTCCCACGGTCGCCGTGCCGACGCAGGCACCCGTGCAGCCGCAGTCCGAGCTCGACGAGCAGACGTCCACGACGAACCTGCTCCAGCTCGCGCGCCGCCTCCACGAGGAGCATGTCCGAGAGGGCATCGAGAAGCGCGACGCGCTGATCGCCGAGGGTCACGCCACCGCCGCGCGCGTCGTGGCCGAGGCCGAGGCGAAGCAGCGCCAGCAGATGGGCATCCTCGACCAGGAGCGCCTCGCGCTCGAGAAGCGCGTCGACGAGCTCCGCATCTTCGAGCGCGACTACCGCCTCAAGCTGAAGAGCTACATCGAGGGCCAGTTGCGCGAGCTCGACACCGCAGCGCCGGTGCAGGTCTCGGGCAACCAGGGCTTCTCCGCCCCGGTGAGCGCGGGCGACCAGACGCCGGCACCGACCTTCCAGGGCTTTGGCGGCTGAGCGGGCCGCGAAGGTCGGCACCACCACTGCACTCCTCATCCTGGTCGGCGGCGCCCTCGCGGTGTACTGCCTCGACCAGCTGAGCAAGTACCTCGTCGTCACGAACCTCACCGAGGGTGAGGTCGTGCCGGTGCTCGGCACCGTGCTGCAGTGGCAGTTCGTGCGGAACCCCGGCGCGGCCTTCTCGCTCGCCAGCGGCATGACGTGGATCTTCACGATCCTCGCCGCGGGCGTGATCACGTTCATCATCTGGTTCGCGCGGCGCATCCGCTCGGTCGCGTGGGCGCTCGTGTTCGCGCTGCTGCTCGGCGGGGTGCTCGGCAACCTCACCGACCGGCTCCTCCGCGAGCCGAGCTTCGGCCTCGGGCACGTCGTCGACTTCATCTCGACGCCATGGCTGATCCCCGCGATCTACAACGTCGCCGACATGGCGATCGTCTCGAGCATGGTGCTGTTCATGATCCTGACGATCCGCGGCGTCGGCCTCGACGGCTCTCGCGAGTCGAAGCGAGCGGATGCCACGGCCGAGGCCGGCGGCGATCCCGCTGCGGACGCGGAACCCGCAGCGCCCACCGCTCCGGGCGCCGCCACGGCGGATGGGGCGAACGGCGCACCGGCGACCGGTGAGGGTACGACAACGCCTCGCGTGGGCGCGCCGCTCGCGGCCGAGTCCTGAGCATGGAGCACCGCTCGTTCCCCGTGCCCGACGGGCTCGACGGCGTGCGCGTCGACCAGGGCCTCGCGAAGCTCCTCGGCTTCTCCCGCACGCAGGCGGCGGAGATCGCCGGGTCGGGCGGGGCGGTGCTCGACGGGGCATCCGTCGACAAGTCCGACCGGCTGCGCGCCGGGGGCTGGCTCGAGGTGAGCTGGGAGCCGCCGCGCACGGTGCAGGTCGAGGCGATCCCGGTGCCCGATCTCGGCATCGTGCACGACGACGACGACCTCGTGGTGGTCGACAAGCCGGCGGGCGTCGCCGCGCATCCGTCGCTCGGCTGGAACGGTCCCACGGTCGTGGGCGCCCTCGCCGCCGCGGGGTTCCGCATCTCCACCTCGGGCGCGCCCGAGCGCCAGGGCGTCGTGCACCGGCTCGATGCGGGCACGAGCGGCCTCATGGTCGTCGCGAAGTCCGAGCGGGCGTACACCGAGCTGAAGCGCCAGTTCCACGACCGGGAGGTCGAGAAGATCTACCACACGGTCGTGCAGGGGCACCCCGATCCGCTCGCCGGTACGATCGACGCACCAGTCGGGCGGCATCCGCGTTCCGAGTGGAAGTTCGCGGTGACCGCCGACGGCAAGCACGCGGTCACGCACTACGAGACCATCGAGGCGTTCCCGTACGCGTCGCTGCTCGAGGTGCACCTCGAGACGGGGCGCACGCACCAGATCCGAGTGCACATGGCGGCGCAGCGGCATCCGTGCGCGGGCGATGCCATGTACGGGGCCGACCCCACCCTCTCGGCGCGACTCGGCCTCACCCGCCAGTGGCTCCACGCCAGGCAGCTGTCGCTGACGCATCCCGGCACGGGCTCCTGGACGACGTTCGAGTCGGAGTACCCGGCCGATCTCTCCCACGCGCTCGACCTGCTCCGCGGGGACTGAGCGGGCGCGTCCGGTCCCCGGCGTGGGTGGCCGGCCGTAGAATTCGAACACCCCCAGAACCGACTCGCAGCATCCCGAAGAGGAGCCCAGTGGCCGCCGATTCCTTCGTCCACCTCCACGTGCACAGCGAGTACTCGATGCTCGACGGCGCCGCCCGGGTGGGGGAGCTCATCAAGGCGGCGCAGGGCGAGGGCATGCCCGCCGTGGCGGTCACCGACCACGGCAACGTGTTCGGCGCATACGACTTCTGGAAGCAGGCCACCGACGCGGGCATCAAGCCGATCATCGGCACCGAGGCGTACATCACGCCGGGCACGCACCGCGGCGACAAGACCCGGGTGCGATGGGGGAACGGCGGCGGCGACGACGTCTCGGGCTCGGGCGCCTACACGCACATGACCCTCCTGTCGGAGACGACCGAGGGCATGCACAACCTCTTCCGGCTCTCGAGCCGCGCCTCGATCGAGGGCTACTACTTCAAGCCGCGCATGGACCGCGAGCTGCTCGAGACGTACTCGAAGGGCCTCATCGCCACCACCGGATGCCCGTCGGGCGAGGTGCAGACCCGCCTGCGGCTCGGGCAGTACGACGAGGCCGTGCGCGCGGCATCCGAGTACCGCGACATCTTCGGCAAGGAGAACTACTTCGCCGAGATCATGGACCACGGGCTCGGCATCGAGACCCGCATCATGGAAGACCTGCTGCGGCTCGCCAAGCAGCTCGACCTGCCGCTGGTCGCGACGAACGACCTGCACTACACGCACGCGCACGACGCGAAGAGCCACGCGGCACTGCTCTGCGTGCAGTCGGGCTCGACGCTCGACGACCCGAACCGGTTCAAGTTCGACGCCGACGAGTTCTACCTGAAGACCGCCGCCGAGATGCGGCACCTCTTCCGCGACCACCCCGAGGCGTGCGACAACACCCTGCTCATCGCCGAGCGCGCCGACGTGCAGTTCAACACCAACGCCAACTACATGCCCCGCTTCCCCGTGCCCGAGGGCGAGAGCGAGGAGAGCTGGTTCGTGAAGGAGGTGGATCGCGGGCTCGCCGTGCGCTACCCCGACGGCATCCCCGGCGAGGTGCGCAAGCAGGCTGACTACGAGGTCGGCGTCATCCTGCAGATGGGCTTCCCCGGGTACTTCCTCGTCGTCGCCGACTTCATCAACTGGTCGAAGAACAACGGCATCCGCGTCGGCCCGGGTCGTGGCTCCGGCGCGGGGTCGATGGCCGCCTACGCGATGCGCATCACCGATCTCGACCCGCTGCAGCACGGGCTCATCTTCGAGCGGTTCCTCAATCCCGACCGCGTCTCGATGCCCGACTTCGACGTGGACTTCGACGAGCGTCGTCGCGGCGAGGTCATCAAGTACGTCACCGAGAAGTACGGCGACGAGCGCGTCGCGCAGATCGTCACCTACGGCACCATCAAGGCCAAGCAGGCGCTGAAGGACTCGAGCCGCGTGCTCGGATTCCCGTTCGGCATGGGCGAGAAGCTCACCAAGGCCATGCCGCCGGCGATCATGGGCAAGGACATCCCGCTGTCGGGCATCCTCGACACGGCGCATCCGCGCTACAAGGAGGCCGGTGACATCCGGGCCATCATCGAGACCGACGCCGAGGCGAAGACGGTCTTCGAGACGGCCCTCGGCCTCGAGAACCTGAAGCGCCAGTGGGGCGTGCACGCCGCCGGCGTCATCATGTCGAGCGACCCGCTCATCGACATCATCCCGATCATGAAGCGGGAGCAGGACGGCCAGATCGTCACGCAGTTCGACTACCCCGCGTGCGAGTCCCTCGGCCTCATCAAGATGGACTTCCTGGGGCTGCGCAACCTCACGATCATCGACGACGCGCTCGACAACATCGAGGCCAACCGCGGCTTCCGTCCCGTGCTCGAAGACCTCGAGCTCGACGACCCCGAGGCCTATGCGCTCCTCTCCCGCGGCGACACGCTCGGCGTCTTCCAGCTCGACGGCGGCCCGATGCGGTCGCTGCTCCGGCAGATGAAGCCAGACAACTTCGAGGACATCTCGGCCGTCATCGCGCTCTACCGGCCGGGTCCGATGGGCGCGAACTCGCACATCAACTACGCCCTGCGCAAGAACGGCCTGCAGCCGATCACGCCGATCCACCCCGAGCTCGAGGAGCCGCTGCGGGACATCCTCGACACCAGCTACGGCCTGATCATCTACCAGGAGCAGGTCATGGCGATCGCCCAGCGCGTCGCCGGCTTCTCGCTCGGACAGGCCGACATCCTCCGGCGCGCGATGGGCAAGAAGAAGAAGTCCGAGCTCGACAAGCAGTACGAGGGCTTCTCGGGCGGCATGAAGGCCAACGGGTTCTCGGATGCCGCGGTCAAGACGCTGTGGGACATCCTGCTGCCGTTCTCCGACTATGCCTTCAACAAGGCGCACTCCGCCGCCTACGGCGTGCTGAGCTACTGGACGGCCTACCTCAAGGCCCACTACCCGGCCGAGTACATGGCGGCGCTCCTCACGAGCGTCGGCGACGCCCGCGACAAGCTTGCGCTCTACCTCAACGAGTGCCGCCGCATGGGCATCAAGGTGCTCCCGCCCGACGTGAACGAGTCGATCGGCTACTTCGCCGCCGTGGGCGAGGACATCCGCTTCGGGCTCGGCGCCGTGCGCAACGTCGGCTTCAACGTGGTCGACGCGATCCGCGCCGCGCGCGAGCAGAAGGGCCGGTTCGAGTCGTTCCACGACTTCCTCAAGAAGTCGCCGATCCAGGTCGCGAACAAGCGCACCGTCGAGTCGCTCGTGAAGGCGGGCGCCTTCGACTCGCTCGGCCACACCCGGCGGGCGCTCGTCGAGATCCACGAGGGCGCCGTCGAGTCGGCCGTCAAGGAGAAGCGGGCCGAGGAGGTCGGCGACGTCGGCTTCGATTTCGACAGCCTCTTCGAGGACCACGAGCGCGACGCGGTCCCGTCGCTCGTGCCCGACCGGCCCGAGTGGGCCAAGCGCGACAAGCTCGCGTTCGAGCGCGAGATGCTCGGGCTCTACGTCTCCGACCACCCGCTCGCCGGGCTCGAGGTGCCGCTCGCGAAGCACGCCTCGACGACGATCACCGAGCTCCTCTCCTCGGATGCCACGCAGGACGGCGACACCGTGACCATCGCGGGTCTCGTCACGAGCGTCCAGCACCGCGTCGCACGCCAGAGCGGCAACCAGTACGGCATGATCCAGGTCGAGGACTTCTCGGGCGAGATCACCGTCATGTTCATGGGCAAGGCGTACCAGGAGTTCGCGCCGGGACTGAAGGCCGACTCGATCGCGGTCGTGCGCGGCCGGGTGAGCCTTCGCGACGACGGCATGAACCTGCACGCCTACAGCGTCTTCTCGCCCGAGCTCGGGCAGGGCGACGAGTCGGGGCCGGTCGTCATCTCGCTGCCCGACATCCGCGCGACCACCGACACGATCTCGGCCCTCGGCGACGTGCTCATCCGGCATGCCGGTGACACCGAGGTGCGGCTGAAGCTCGTGAAGGGCCGCACCGCGCGGGTGTTCGAGCTCCCGTACCCCGTCAAGGTGACGGCGGATTTCTACGGCGAGATCAAGAGCCTCCTCGGTCCGAACTGCCTCGTGTGACCGTGGCCGACGTCGCACCGCGCCCCGCTCGGTAGGCTGGTCGCCTCATGCTGCGAACCATCGACCTGCGCGGAACCCGTCCATCGGCGAGCGAACTGCTCGCACTCGTGCCACGCGCCGCGACCGACGTCACGGCGGCGCTCGACCCGGCGCGAGCGCTCATCGACGCCGTGCGCGAGGGCGG
The DNA here is from genome assembly GCF_056404815.1 of Agromyces sp. P2_B3. Lineage (NCBI taxonomy): Bacteria > Bacillati > Actinomycetota > Actinomycetes > Micrococcales > Microbacteriaceae > Agromyces > Agromyces sp. P2_B3. The sequence goes on from NZ_JBFUDH010000007.1 coordinate 53,146, forward strand.
CGAGTCGGCGCTCCTCGACCAGGCCGAGCGGTTCGACCGAGTCCGCCCAGCCGCGGTGCGGGTGCCGGCGGCGGAGCTCGAGGCCGCCCTCGACGCGCTCGAGGCGGACGTGCGCTCGGCCCTCGAGTCGACGATCGCCCGCGTCCGGGCTGCGAGCGCCGCACAGGTGCCCGCGCCCGAGCGCACGGAACTGGCCGACGGCGCGATCGTGGAGCAGCGGTGGCAGCCCGTGGCCCGCGTCGGCCTGTACGTGCCGGGCGGCAAGGCGGTCTACCCGTCGAGCGTCGTGATGAACGTCGTCCCCGCGCAGGTCGCCGGCGTGCGGTCGATCGCGCTCGCCTCACCCCCGCAGGCCGAGTTCGGCGGCCGCATCCACCCGACGATCGCGGCGGCGGCGGCGCTCCTCGGCGTCACCGAGGTATACGCGATGGGCGGCGCGGGCGCCATCGGGGCCTTCGCATACGGCGTCCCCGAGATCGGGCTCGATCCCGTGCAGCGCGTCACCGGCCCGGGCAACGTGTACGTCGCCGCGGCGAAGCGGCTCGTGCAGGGCGTCACCGGCATCGACGCGGAGGCCGGTCCGACCGACATCCTCGTCATCGCCGACGATGCGGCCGACCCCGACCTCGTCGCCGCCGACCTCGTGAGCCAGGCCGAGCACGACGAGCTCGCGGCATCGGTGCTCGTCACCGATTCGGCCGAGTTCGCCGACCTCGTTCGAGAGCGCCTCGAGGTGCGCGTGGCCGCCACGAAGCACGCGGCGCGCGTGCGCACGGCCGTCGAGGGCGTGCAGTCGGCCGTGGTGCTCGTCGACGACCTCGAGGGCGCCGCCGACTTCTCGAACGCGTTCGGACCGGAGCACCTCGAGATCCAGGTGCGCGACACCGACGCCGTGCTCGCTCGCATCGAGAACGCCGGCGCGATCTTCATCGGCCCGTACTCGCCGGTGAGCCTCGGCGACTACGCCGCGGGTTCCAACCACGTGCTGCCCACCGGCGGGCAGGCCAGGTCGACCGCCGGCCTCTCGGCCGCGACGTTCCTGCGTCCGCAGCAGGTCGTCCGCTACGACGAGCGTGCGTTGCGCGAGGTCGCCCCGGTCATCGCCGCGCTGTCGGCCGAGGAGGACCTGCCCGCGCACGGCGAGGCGGTCACGGCGCGCTTCGAGCGCTGAGCGCGGAGGCCGGGCGTCGCCGCGCCGCTAGGCTGGGAGCACCATGTACTGTCCGTTCTGCCGTCACCCCGATTCCCGTGTCATCGACTCGCGCACGAGTGATGACGGACTCTCGATCAGGCGCCGCAGGCAGTGCCCCGAGTGCGGCCGCCGGTTCTCCACGACCGAGACCGCGAGCCTCGCGGTCATCAAGCGCAGCGGCGTCATCGAGCCGTTCAGCCGCGAGAAGGTCGTGCTGGGCGTGAAGAAGGCGTGCCAGGGTCGACCGGTCACCGACTCCGACCTCGCCGTGCTCGCGCAGAAGGTCGAGGAGACCATCCGCTCCACGGGCGCGTCGCAGATCGAGGCGAACGACATCGGGCTCGCCATCCTGCCGCCGCTCCGCGAGCTCGACGAGGTGGCCTACCTGCGCTTCGCGAGCGTGTACCAGGCGTTCGAGTCGCTCGACGACTTCGAGTCGGCGATCGGCCAGCTCCGCGCCGAGCACGGCCGGCTGCCGGCGCGACCCGTCGAGTGAGGTGCCCCGCGGCGTCGCAGCATGACGTCGACGGTTCCGCATCGTCCGGCGCGTCCGTGCACCTCCGATAGCCTGAGTCCCGGCATGTATCGACTCCTCTTCTCCCTCGTCCTGTCCCGCATGGACCCCGAAGACGCGCACCACCTTGCATTCCGGGTCATCCGGATGCTGCCGGCGCTCGGGTTCGGCCGGCTCGTCGAACTCGCCACTCGGCCCGATCCGTCGCTCGCGGTGCACGCGCTCGGTCGCACGTTCGGGTCGCCGTTCGGCGTCGCCGCGGGATTCGACAAGGACGGGTTCGCCGTGCGCGGGCTCGGCAACCTGGGCTTCGGGCACGTCGAGGTCGGCACGATCACGGCCGTCGCCCAGCCCGGCAACGAGCGGCCCCGGCTGTTCCGCCTGGTGCGCGACCGCGCCCTGGTGAACCGCATGGGCTTCAACAACGGCGGGGCGGATGCCGCGGTCGGCCGCCTGTCGCGGCTCTCCCGCCTACCGCACCGCCCCGTGCTCGGCGTGAACATCGGCAAGAGCCGGGTCACCGCGGTCGAGGACGCCGTGGCCGACTACGAACGCAGCGCCCGAGTGCTGGCGCCGTTCGCCGATTACCTCGTCGTCAACGTCAGCTCGCCGAACACACCCGGCCTGCGCGGCCTGCAGGAGCTCGACGCGCTCGCGCCGCTGCTCGAGGCCGTACGGGCGATCGCGGGCACCACCCCGCTCCTCGTCAAGATCGCCCCAGACCTCGCCGACGACGAGGTGGTGCGCATCTGCGAGCTGGTGACGCGTCTCGGCCTCGACGGCATCATCGCCACGAACACGACGATCTCCCGCGAGGGGCTCACGGCCTCGGCGGCCGAGGTCGAGCGGATCGGCGCCGGGGGGCTCTCGGGCGCGCCGCTCGCCGCGCGCTCCTTGGAGGTGCTGCGCCTCGTTCGCGCGCACGTGCCCTCCGAGCTCTGCGTGATCTCGGTGGGTGGCGTCGAGACCGCCGAGGACGTGCAGGCCCGTCTCGACGCGGGCGCCACGCTCGTGCAGGGCTATTCGGCCTTCATCTACCGCGGCCCGCTCTGGGCGCGCCAAGTCAATCGCGGACTTGCGCGCATCCGCCGAGCCGCCGGTCGATCGGAAACCGCGGCGCCGTCCGGCGCCTGAGTCCTCGGACGCCGTCCGCCGACATCCGTCGTGGTCCGCCGCGCCGACAGGTCGCGGGAGGTGCGACGGGTCAGAGCAGTCCGTGCTCGCCGAGACGGTCGGCCAGTGTCGAGCCGTCGCTCGCGGACACCCAGGGCACGTCGGCCCCGTGCTGCTCCGCCTTGGAGCGACCACCCGCGAGCACGGCCTCGCCGGTGGAGAGCTCGCGGATGGCCACCGCGGCGACGCGTCCGGGATGCTCGGCGGCGAAGTTCGCGTAGTGCTCCTCGTCGTGCTGCCCGTCGTCGCCGATGAGGAGCCAGCGCACGTCGGGGAACTCCTCGGCCAGGCGGCGGAGATTCTCCTCCTTGTGCGCCCTGCCGCTGCGGAACAGCCGGTCGTGCGTCGGACCCCAGTCGGTGAGCAGGAGCGGCCCGGCGGGGTAGAGGTTGCGCGAGAGGAAGCGCGTCAACGTCGGCGCCACGTTCCACGCGCCCGTCGAGAGGTAGATCACGGGCGCCCCGGGGTGGGCCCGCACCAGCCGCTCGTACAGCACCGCCATCCCGGGGGTGGGGATGCGCGCGTGCTCGTCGAGCACGAACGTGTTCCAGAAGGCGACGAAGGGGCGGGGGAGCGCGGTCACCATCACGGTGTCGTCGACGTCGGAGATGATGCCGAAGTGCACGTCGGGGCCGACGATCCAGATCGGCGCCTCCACCGGCTCGGATCCCTCGGTGCGCAGCGTCGCCTGGTGCCATCCGGGGGCCAGCGACACGGGGACGCGCGTGTCGACCACGCCGCCCCGGTCGGCGAGCACCTCGATGCGCTCACCGCCGACCTCGATGACGACCGGCACGTCGCCGACGGGCACGCTAGTGAAGCTCCGCCAACCCCGGATGCCCTGCTCGCGGCGCTTGCGCCGTCGCTTCGACGGCTCGTCGGCCGCGATCGGCCGGCTGAGCAGCACGCGGCAGAGTACGCGCACCCATTCGGTGGACCCGTAGCCCGTGTAAGGCACCACGGTCGGGACGTGCCCGCGTCGGCGCGCCCAGCGCTCCCGGATGTCGTGCAACCAGTCTTCGAGGCGCGCGGCACGGTGCCGGACCTGGCGCTCTCGAGATCCGGCCGGGGTTGGGGGACTCGCCGGCATCCACTCAGTCTGTCACGCGGGCGGTACCGGCCGAAAACACGGGCCTCGCGGTGGTCGGACGGATGTCGGCCCGGCCGGTAGAGTGGACCCCGCAAATGAGGGAGGTTCCGTGCCGAATGTCGACCTGATCCTGGGGGCCGATCCGAACCGGAGGGTGGCGGTGCGCACCGAGCCGACGCAACGGCGCAGCACCCAGCGGCTCGACGCGCTGCTCGACGCTGCCGCGGAGATCGTCGACGAGACCGGGTTCGAGCGGCTGACCACCCAGATGGTCGCCGAGCGCGCCGGCGCGTCGATCGGCACCGTCTACCGCTACTTCCCCGACCGCGTCGCGGTGCTCCACGCATTGCGCGAGCGGTCGATCCGGCGCTTCCGCGAGCGGGTGGCCGACGACATGGAGCGCACGGCGCTCACGACGTGGTGGGACGTGGTCGACGTCTCGCTCGATGCGTTCGCCGCCCTCTACCGCGACGAGCCCGGCTTCAGCGTGGTCCACGCCGGGCGACGCGATACGGCCGACGGCGACATCGAGCCCGAGTTCGCCCACCGCCTCGCGAGCCTCATCGAGGCTGAGTTCGGCGGGGTCCCCGACCCCGAGGAGCTTCGCTTCCGCCTGGGCGTGGCGATCGAGCTCGGCGACGCGCTCATCAGCCGGGCCTTCGAGCGCAAGCCCGTGGGCGACGACCGCTACCTCGCCGAGGCCAAGCGCCTCGTGCACGACTACCTCGCCGAGCACCTCGGCGGGGCGCTCGCCGCCAGTTCCGCGGCCTGAACCACCGGCTCCGGCGCGGCACGACCTTCATGTGACGCGCCGAGTGTCAACGCGTTGCCCTGACGGGGGAATGGTGTTTGGCTTGGACTCCGGCTTCCGGGCGACGACCCGAGACGAGTGAGGCAGCCCATGATCGAGTTCCGCCGCGTCACCAAGCAGTTCCCCGACGGCACCGTCGCGGTCGAGAACGTCGACATCGTGATCCCGCCGCGCAAGACGACCGTGCTCGTCGGGTCGTCTGGATCGGGCAAGACGACGCTCCTTCGGATGATCAACCGCATGGTCGACCCGAGCGGCGGCCAGGTGCTCATCGACGGCACCGACGTCGCCACGGTCGATCCGGTGCAGTTGCGCCGCGGCATCGGCTACGTCATGCAGAACTCGGGCCTCCTCCCGCACCGCACCGTCATCGACAACGTCGCCACCGTCCCGCTGCTCCGCGGCACCGGCAAGCGCCAGGCCTATGATCGCGCGCTCGAGCTCATGGACACCGTGGGCCTCGATCGTTCGCTCGCCGACCGGTACCCGAGCCAACTCTCGGGAGGCCAGCAGCAGCGGGTCGGCGTCGCGCGCGGGCTCGCCGTCGATCCGAACATCCTCCTCATGGACGAGCCGTTCGGCGCGGTCGATCCGATCGTCCGGGCGGAGCTGCAGCAGGAACTGCTGCGGCTGCAGGGCGAGCTCGGCAAGACGGTGGTCTTCGTGACCCACGACATCGACGAGGCGTTCCTGCTCGGCGACCAGGTGGTCATCATGCAGCGCGGCGGGAAGATCTCGCAGGCCGCCTCGCCGAGCGAGATCCTCGCGCGTCCGGCCGACGCGTTCGTGGCCGACTTCGTGGGCGCCGACCGCGGCAAGCGCGCGCTGCACCTGACGGACGTCGACGGCCGCAGGGTGGTCGTCGACGCCGACGGACGTCCGGCGGGGGTCCTCGCCCCGTGAACTGGCTCTGGTCGAACCTCGACCTCGTCGGCGAGCTCATGCTCGTGCACCTGGCATTGTCGGTGCCCGCGATCATACTGAGCTTCGTGGCGTCGGTCCCCATCGGATGGCTCGCGCACCGCTACCGGTGGTCGCGAGGCGTGCTCCTGTCCCTCTGCGGGCTGCTCTACGCCATCCCGTCGCTCGCGCTGTTCGTGGCGCTCCCGCCCATCACCGGCCTGAGCCTGCGGTCGCCGCTCAACCTCGTCATCGCCCTCACGTTGTACGGCATCGCGGTGCTCGTGCGCACCGCCGCCGACGCCTTCGACTCGGTCGAGCCCGACGTGCGCCAGTCGGCGACGGCGATGGGCTTCTCGTCGGCCGGCCGCTTCTGGGGCGTCGACCTTCCCCTGGCCGGGCCGGTGCTCGTCTCCGGTCTCCGCGTGGTCATCGTGAGCACGGTGAGCCTCGCCACCGTCGGTGCCGTGATCGGCGTGCAGAGCCTCGGCAGCCTGTTCACCGACGGGTTCCAGCGCGGCATCCAGGCCGAGATCTTCACGGGCATCGTCGCGACCATCGTGCTGGCGTTGGCGCTCGACTGGGCCTGCGTCCGCATCGGGCGCCTGCTCATGCCGTGGTCGCGTCCCGACGCGGCGCAGCGGCGGCGGTCGGTAGAGCGGGTCGAGCGGGTGGATGCCGCGTGAACCTCTTCCTCGACGGCATCGCCTGGATCCTCGATCCCGCGAACTGGACGGGCGTCGGCAGCATTCCCGAGCGCATCGGACAGCACCTGCTGATCTCCGCCATCGTCCTCGTCATCGCGTCGGTCATCGCCCTGCCGGCCGGAGTGGCGGTGGGCCACTCCGGGCGCGGCAAGGAGCCGGCGGTGATGGTCTCGGGCGGCCTTCGGGCGCTGCCGACCCTCGGCGTGCTCACCCTGTTCGCGCTCTGGCTCGGCATCGGCCTGCAGGCGCCGATCATCGCCCTCGTCATCCTCGCGATCCCGCCGCTGCTCGCCGGGGCCTATGCGGGCCTCGAGTCCGTGGATCGGCGCACGATCGACGCCGCCCGTGCGATGGGCATGCGCGAAGACCAGATCATCGGCAAGGTGGAGCTGCCGCTCGGCATGCCGATCGTCGTCGGCGGCATCCGCTCGGCCACGCTGCAGATCATCGCGACGGCCACGCTCGCCGCCTACGTGGCCGACTTCGGGCTCGGCCGGTACATCTTCGCCGGCCTGAAGACCCGCGACTACGCCGAGATGCTCGGCGGTTCCATCCTCGTCATCATCCTCGCGCTGGCCATCGATGGCCTGTTCGCGATCACGCAACGCCTCGTCGTCCCGCATGGCGTGCGGGCGGCGCGAGGTGCAGAGCTCCGCCCAGGGCCGTCCCGGTCCAGGGCGGCCGTGGGGCGACCCATCACCGAAGGGAATCAGGAATGATCACAGCAGGAAAAGGCCGGCTCGTTGCCCTGGCAGCGGTCGTGGTCGGGGCGACAGTGGCCCTGGCAGGGTGTTCATCGGGCGATCCGCTGGACAGCGGATCCTCCGACGGCGGCGGTTCGTCCGAGACGATCGTCGTCGGCTCGCAGGACTACTACTCGAACGAGATCATCGCCGAGCTCTACGCCCAGGCGCTCGAGGAGAACGGCTACACCGTCGAGCGCGACCTCCGCATCGGCCAGCGCGAGGTGTACATCCCCGAGATCGAGAGCGGTTCGATCGACGTGTTCCCCGAGTACACGGGCAACCTCCTCCAGTACTACGTGCCCGACACCGCCGCCACCACGAGCGACGACGTCTACGCCGAGCTCGAGACCTCGCTGCCCGACGGGCTGCGCGTGCTCGACCAGTCGCCGGCGACCGACCAGGACTCGTACAACGTGACGAAGACGTTCTCCGAGGAGAACGACGTGACGAGCCTCGCCGACCTGAAGAACGTGTCGACGCCCATCACGCTGGGCGGCAACTCGGAGCTGGCGACGCGTCCCTATGGACCCGAGGGCCTGAAGTCGGTCTACGGCGTCGACGTGGCGTTCACGCCCATCGAAGACAGCGGCGGCCCGCTGACGCTCAAGGCGCTCGTCGACAACCAGGTGCAGATGGTGAACATCTACAGCGCCGACCCGAACATCGCCGCGAACGACCTCGTCACGCTCGAGGACCCCGAGGGCCTCTTCCTCGCGTCGAACGTCGTGCCCGTCGTGAGCGAGAAGGTCGACGACAAGATCGCGAAGATCCTCAACACGGTCAGCGCCGCGCTCACCGCGGAGGACCTCGTGGCACTGAACGCACTCAGTGTCAACGAGCAGGAGTCCGCCGACCAGATCGCGAGCGACTGGCTCGCCGACAAGGCGCTCTTCTAGGGCTCGCGCGTTGCACTCGGGGGGTCGGATGCTTCGGTGTCCGGCCCCTCGGCCATGTGCCGAGACTCCACGCGAACGATGAGCTTCTTCGCGCCCCAGACGACGAGCAGGAATGCTGCGATCACCGCGACGAAGAGGTAGCCGGCCCAGTGCAGGTCCCGGCTGAGTTCGCGGTATCCGCCGGCGGCCGCCGATCCGACGGAGACATAGGCGAAGGCCCAAATCACGCAGGCGGGCACCGTCCACGCCATGAACTTGCGGTAGCGCATGGTGCTCATGCCGACGGTGAGCGGGATGAGCGAATGCAGCACGGGCAGGAAGCGGGAGATGAACACGGCGGGTCCGCCGCGTCGATCGAGGTATCGCTGCGCCCTCGCCCAGTTCTCCTCGCCGATGCGGCGCCCGAGCCGCGACCGCTGGATGTGCGGCCCGAACCAGCGCCCGAGGCCGAAGCCGATGCTCTCGCCGATGAGGGCCCCGGCGATCACGGCGAAGACGAGGGCGAAGTACTGGCCGACGCCGTCCACGGCGGTCGATGCCACGAGCACGATCGTGTCGCCCGGGACGACGAGGCCGATGAGCACGGACGTCTCGAGGAGGATCCCGACCCCGGCGAGCAGGGTGCGGGCCACCGGGTCCACGGCCTGCACCACGTCGAGGATCCAGTCGAGGAGCTCGTTCACGCTCCGAGCGTATCGACGCGCTCCGGTGGGCGCGTCAGACTAGGGGACGATTCCGAGGATCACGGCGTACCCCACCAGGGGGACCGCCACGAGCACCGCGGATGCCGCGAGCGCCGCCGTCCGGGCGCCGCGCGGGTCGGCGACCGGAGACGAGCCCGGCTCGTCCAGTCGACGCAGGCGCGCGGCGAGCATCGCGGCGTCGGCGTCGGCGCCCGATGCGCCGTCGAGGGATGCGCCGGACTCGCCGGCGTCACCGACGCGTTCGAGGGCCCCGCGGAGGGATGCGGTGCCGACGGCCCGCCGGGCGCCGTCGTCGGCGAGCATCTCGGTGAGGGTGATGACGGCGTGCTCGGCACGGTTCGCGATCGGGAACCAGGGGATGGCGCTGTGCCAGGCGCGGAACGAGAGCCGCACGAGGTGGTGGAGTTGATCGAGGTGCGTGCGCTCGTGGGCGATCACGGCTGCCAGCTCGTCGGCCGTGAGCGCGTCGATGAGCCCGTCGGTGAGCACGGTCGCGGTGCGGATGCCCGGCACGCAGTACGCGAGCGGCACCGGGTGCGCGAGCACGCGCGTACGGGGGTCGCCGGGCATCGGGTGGCTGAGCAGGCCGATGAGCTGGTGCTGCCGTCGCCGCTCCCGTTCGGCGCGCACCGCGGTCAGCGCCAGGTTGAGGGTGAGCAGCAGGGCGATGGCCACCGCGAGCGTGAGGGCGGCGACCTCGGCGACGCCGAAGCCGGCGGGGAGGGGGCCGGTGAGCAGGTACGGGGCGAGCGCCGCGACGGCTGCCGGCAAAGAGCCGGCCGGTGCGGCACCGAAGGCGAGGAGGCATCCGATCATCGACAGCCCCCCGGCGAGGGCGATGGCCTGCCAGAGCGCGAGCGCGGCCGCGGGTGCGCGCGACGGCCAGTCGGCACGGGCCAGGACGACCGGCACCGGCCACGCCAGGGCGACCGCGAGGGCGCCGAGCACCGCCGAGACGGCGAGCATGGTCAGTGGCGCGCGAGCTCGTCGAGCAGGCGGCGCAGGGTGGCCGCTTCGCCCGCGCTGGCGGTGCCGACGAAGCGGGCGAGGGCCGCGTCGCGGTCGGCTGAACGGTCGAGCACCTCGTGCATGAGCTCGGCGGTGTGCTCCTCGCGACTGAGCAGCGCGCGATAGCGGTGCGGCCGCATGTCCCGCGAGCGCGACACGAACCCCTTGCGCTCGAGGCGCGAGAGGACGGTGAGCACCGTGGTGGTGGCGACCATGCGGGCGGCGTCGTCGCGCAGTGCGAGCGCGTCGCGCATCTCGTTCGCCGTGAGCGCGACGTCGCTCGTCCAGAGCACCTCCATCACGGAGCGTTCCAACTCGCCGAGACTCGCCATGCGTCCAGACTACCGGCTTCCGCCGAATTGTTCTACGCTACGTAGAAGGATGTTCTACGTCGTGTAGTAGACATGACGGAACGACTGGGAAGGGGCATCCGTGAACGAACTGCTCGACCCGCTGCTGCTCGCTCGCTGGCAGTTCGGCCTCACCACCGTCTACCACTTCCTCTTCGTTCCACTCACCATCGGCCTCGCCAGCACGGCCGCGATCTTCCAGACCGCGTGGTACCGCACCGGCAAGGCGGAGTACCTCCGCATCACCCGGTTCTTCGGGTCGATCTTCCTCATCAACTTCGCCATGGGCGTGGTCACGGGCATCGTGCAGGAGTTCCAGTTCGGCATGAACTGGTCGGAGTACTCGCGCTTCGTCGGCGACGTGTTCGGGGCGCCCCTCGCGATGGAGGGCCTGCTCGCGTTCTTCTTCGAAGCCACCTTCATCGGCCTCTGGATCTTCGGGTGGGACAAGCTGCCACGCGGCCTGCACCTCGCGACGATCTGGGCGACCGCGATCGGCTCGATCCTCTCGGCGTACTTCATCATCGCGGCGAACGCGTTCATGCAGAATCCGGTCGGCTACGAGATGAACGCCGACAAGGCGAGGGCCGAGCTCGTCGACATCTGGGCACTGCTCGCCAACCCGGTCGCCCTCGCGGCGTTCCCGCACACGATCGCCGCCAGCTTCATGGTGGCCGCGGGGCTCATCATCAGCGCCGCCGCCTGGCACCTGTCGCGGAACGAGCACCTCGACACCATGCGCCCCGCGCTGAAGTTCGGCCTCTGGGTGATGGTCGGTGCCGGCATCCTCACCACGCTGTTCGGCGACCAGCTCAGCCTCGCGATGGTCGCGACGCAGCCGATGAAGATGGCCGCCGCGGAGGCCACCTACGACACGGTCTGCGGCGCGGACGCCTCCTTCTCGCTGTTCACCCTCGGCACGCCCGACGGCAGCACCGAGCTCTTCTCGATCCGCGTGCCGTACCTCCTCTCATTCCTCTCGACGCATACGTTCGACGGCTGCGTCGAGGGCATCAACGACCTGCAGGCCGAGTACACGGCGCTCTACGGTCCCGGCGACTACTCGCCGATCATCTGGGTCACCTACTGGGCGTTCCGCTGGATGATCGGGCTCGGCATGCTCCACGTGCTCGTCGCCGTCGTCGGCCTGTGGCTCACCCGCAAGGGCCGGATGCCGCGGCATCCGTGGATCTGGAAGGCGGCGATCTGGAGCTTCCCGCTCTCGCTCGCGGCCATGATCATCGGCTGGATCTTCACCGAGATGGGCCGGCAGCCGTGGATCGTCTTCAGCCTGCTCCCGACCGCCTCGGCCGTGTCGCCGAACGTGACGGGCCTCGAGGTGCTCATCTCCCTCGTCGCCTTCACCCTGATCTACGGCGCGCTCGCGGTCGTCGAGGTGCGCCTGGTGATCCGGGCCATCCGGAAGGGTCCGCCCGAGGTCGGCGAGCCCGATCCCGAGTCGGGCCGCATCGAACCCGCCGCCACGGTGTACTAGGAGGACGTGACCATGGATCTCTCGGTGCTCTGGTTCTGGATCGTCGGCTTCCTCTTCGTCGGCTACTTCGTGCTCGACGGCTTCGACTTCGGGGTCGGCATGTCGCTTCCGTTCCTCGGCAGGGACGACACCGACCGGCGCGTGCTCATCAACACGATCGGTCCGGTGTGGGACCTCAACGAGACGTGGGTGATCGTGGCGGGTGCGTCGTTGTTCGCGGCCTTCCCCGAGTGGTACGCCACGTTGTTCTCGGGCTTCTACCTCGCGCTGCTGCTCATCCTCCTCGCGCTCATCGCGCGCGGCGTCTCGTTCGAGTACCGCCACCAGCGGCCCGAGTCGAGGTGGAAGGGGTGGTTCGACGGCATGATCGTCGTCGGCTCGGCGGTGCCCGCGTTCCTCTGGGGCGTGGCGTTCGCGAACATCGTGCAGGGCGTGCCGCTCGACGCCGACCACAACTACACGGGCACGCTGTTCGACCTGCTCAATCCCTACGCGCTCCTCGGCGGGCTCACCACGCTGCTGCTCTTCTTCACCCACGGCGTCGTGTTCGTGTCGCTCAAGACCGAGGGCGACCTGCGGGAGCGCGCACGCCGGCTCGCGGGGCGGTCGGGTGTCGCGACGATCGTGGTCGCCGCGGTCTTCCTGCTCTGGACCGGCCTCGCGTCGGGCACGCCGTGGTTCTGGATCCTGGCGACGGTCGCGGCCGTCGCCCTCGTCGCGGGGTGGTTGGCCAACCGTCGCGGTGCGGAGGGCGTGGCGTTCACGATGCTCGCCGTGACGATCGCGGCGGCGGTGTTCGCGCTCTTCGCGTCGCTCTTCCCCGACGTGATGCCCGCCTCGAACGACCCGGCGAACAGCCTCACGGTGGCCAACGCGTCGAGCACGGACTACACGCTCACCGTCATGAGCTGGCTGGCCCTCGTCGCCCTCCCGCTGGTGCTGGCCTACCAGGGGTGGACGTATTGGGTGTTCCGGAAGCGCGTGACGCGTGCCGGCATCGAGGCAGCGGTGCACTGAGCTCGTGAAGCCCCTCGATCCCCGTCTCATCCGCCGGTCGCATGCCGCGCGGCGGTTCCTCGTCGCCGGCGCGCTGCTCGCGGCGGTGCAGGCCGCCGCCATCATCGCCTTCGCCTGGGCGCTCGCGTCGCTGGTGGCCGGCCTCATCGACGGCATGCGGATGCCGCAGGCGCGGCCCCTCATCGGGATCCTCGTCGTCGCGGCATCCGCCCGGGCCGTCGGCGCCTGGGGCTGGGACGTCGTGGGCTCAGCCGGCGCGATGCGGGTCAAGGCGGAACTGCGAGGCGACCTGCTCGGCGCGCTCGAGACACGGCCGGGTGGCGTCCCGGGGTTCCCGACGTCGCGCATCGCCACGCTGCTCGGGCCGGGCCTCGAGGCGCTCGACGAGTACTTCGGCCGCTACCTGCCGCAGCTCGTGCTGACCGTGGTCGCGACCTCGGCCTGCGTCGTGGCCGTGTGGGTCGCCGACCCGCTGTCGGGCCTCGTGCTCGTCATCGTGCTGCCGCTCATCCCGGTCTTCATGGCGCTCATCGGCATGGCGACCGGTGCCGTGCAACGCCGGCAGTGGGAGAGCCTCGCCTCGCTCTCGCGCGGGTTCCTCGAGATGGTCGGCGGGCTGTCGACGCTCATCCTCTTCGGCCGCGCCGATCGCCAGGTCGAGCGGATCCGAGCGGTCACCGACGACTACCGCCGGCGCACGATGACGGTGCTGCGGATCACCTTCCTCTCGGGGTTCACCCTCGAGTTCTCCGCGAGCCTCTCGGTCGCGATCGTCGCCGTGTCGATCGGCCTGCGGCTCGTCGCCGGCGACCTCACCCTGGCGCCCGGCCTCTTCGTGCTCGTGCTCGCGCCAGAGGTCTTCCTGCCGCTGCGCAACGTCGGCGCGGCCTTCCACGCGTCGTCGGCAGGGGTCGCGGCGTCGGGCGACGCGTTCGACCTCCTGGCCGCCGCCGAGCGGCCGGCGGACCCTCGCGCGGTGGCCGAGCGGTCGCGGCGGGCCGTCGACGACGCTTCCGTCAGCACCGACGATCGCGGCCTCGTCATCGACGATCTCCGCGTGCGGCGTGGAGACCGGCTGGTGCTCGACGGGTTCCACCTCGCAGTCCGGCCCGGCGAGGTCGTCGCGGTCACAGGGGAGAGCGGATCGGGCAAGTCGAGCCTCCTCGCCGCGCTCCTGGGCTTCGCGGACGCCGACGGACACCTGCGGCTCGACGGGCGACGACTGGACGGCGACCGATCGGGGATCGCCTGGGCGGGGCAGGCGCCGACGCTCCTCGCGGGGTCCATCGCCGCGAACGTGCGACTCGGCGACCAGGACGCCGACCCGCGACTGCTCGGGCGCGCGCTCGGGCTCGCCGGCGTGGAACTCGACCCCGACCGCGTGCTCGGGCCCGACGGCGGCGGCCTCTCGGGTGGCCAGGCGCAACGCGTCGCGACCGCGCGGGCGATCCATCGCCTCCTCGCCCGCGACGGCCGACTCCTGCTGCTCGACGAGCCCGCCTCCGCGCAGGACCCCGACCGCGCGGCGGCCCTGGGCGAGCACCTCCGCGAGCTCGCCCGCGACGGCCGGGTCGTGCTCGTGACCACGCATCGGTCGGCACTGGCTGGGTCCGCCGATCGCACCATCGACCTGGCGGTGTCGTATGCGTGACGCGGCCTCCGACCTGCACCCGGCCGCGATCGGGGGCGGATCGTCGTCGGACACCGCCGCCGCGACGCGCGCCATGCTGCGCCGGGCCGTGCCGCCCCCGCGACGGCTGCTCCCGGCCATCCTCCTGGGCATCGCGTCGGCGGCGTCGAGCGTCGCGCTGCTCGCCTGCTCGGCGTGGCTCATCGCCCGCGCGGCCGAGCAGCCGCCCGTGCTCTACCTCTCGCTCGGCATCGTCGGCGTGCGCGCCTTCGCCCTCGGACGTGCCGCCTTCCGCTACCTCGAGCGGCTCACCGGCCACGACGCGTCCTTCCGCCAACTCGCCTCCATCAGGGCCGGCATCTTCGAACGGATGCTGCCCCTCGCGCCCGACGCGCTCGCATCCAGCCGCCGGGGCGACCTGCTCTCGCGATTCGTCGACGACGTCGACGAGCTGCAGAACGTGCCGCTCCGCGTGGTGCAGCCGCTGGTGAGCGCCCTCGTCGTGCTCGCCGTCGCAGTGGCAGGGATCGCGTTCCTTGCCCCGGCGTCGGCGCTGGCGGTGCTCGGATGCCTCGTGGCGGGCATCGGGGCGACCCTCCTCGTGCAGCGGGGCGCGGCGCGACGCGCGGAACGCGACCTCGCTCCGCTGCGCGGCGAGCTCCAGGCCGCCGTGGTCGAGCACGTCCGGGCGCTCGACGTGCTCATCGCGTTCGACGCCGCAGGAGCGGGGCGCCGACGCATCGCGCAGCTCGGTGAACGGCTCGCGAGGGCGACGCGCGCCAGGGCCGCTGCGAGCGGAGCGGCCTCCGCGGCCATGTCGGCCGTGGGAGGGATCGCGGTCGCCGCGAGTCTCGCCGCCGCCGCACCCCTGCTGGAAGGCGGCCGCATCGACGGACCGACCTTCGCGGTGCTCTGCCTCCTGCCGCTCGCCATCGCCGAGGTCGCTGGGGCCGTGCCGCTGGCGGTGACCGCACGGCGCCTCAGCAGGGCGAGCGCCGAGCGGGTGGCGTACGCCGTTCCGGCCACGGTGCCTCCTGAGGTGCCCGTGCCGCCCCTGCATCCCCTCGCGGCGCCTGAGATGTCGCCCCCGGCGATCGAGCTGCGCGACCTCCGGGCCGGGTGGCCCGCGGTGGAGGAGCGCTCCGAGCCGGGCGACGAGCCGTCCGCGGCATCCGCGGGCCCCGCCGCCCTCGATGGACTCGACCTGACGATCGCGCCGGGAGAGCGGCTGCTCGTACGCGGCGCCTCGGGCGCAGGGAAGACGACGCTCGCGCACGTGCTCGTGCGGTTCCTCGCGTACCAGGGGTCGTACCGGATCAGCGGCGTCGAGGCATCCGAGCTGGAACCAGCGGGCGTACGCCGCATGGTGGGCCTCGTCGAGCAGCGACCGTGGCTCTTCGACGAGGACGTGCGCCAGAACCTGCTGTTCGCCCGCGACACCGCGACCGACGACGACCTGCTCGACGTGCTCGATCGGGTGGGCCTGCGCGAGTGGCTCGATGAGCGCGGCGGCCTCGGTGCGCAGGTGGGGGAGCGCGGCGCCCTCGTGTCGGGCGGACAGGCGCAACGACTCGCGCTCGCGAGGGCGATGCTCGCCGACTTCCCGATCCTGGTGCTCGACGAGCCGACGGCGAGCGTCGACCCGGCACGTGCCGATGCGCTGCTGCGCGACCTGACCGACGCCGCGGGCCGATCGGGGCGCACGGTCGTCGTGATCTCGCACGGCGCGGTCGATGAGCGCCTCGTGGATCGCACGATCGAGCTCCGCGACGGTCGCGCAATCGAGACGTCTCGTGGTCCAGGGCCGCTCCTCGCCGCCTCAGGGGGAGCCGCGCGCGAGCCATAGGCTGAGGGGATGCCGCGTTGCATCCGCACCCGCCCGCTCGCCGCGTGGCGCGACCCCGAGGCGGTCTTCCGCGCCCGGTACGCGGATGCCCCGTACGCGGTGTGGCTCGACGGCGGCGCCGATGCCATCACCGGCATCAGCGTCATCGCAGCGGCGCACAGCGGCAGCGTGTTCGTGACGGCGGATGCCGCGGCGGGCACGGTCACCCGGTCGACGCCGCTCGGCCGGGCTCCCTCCGGCACCACCTCGACCGGGTCGGTGTTCGACGTGCTCGCTGAGCGGCTGCCCGGCACGGTGGACGGGTCCGGGGTGCTTGCGCGCGATGCGGGACCGCTGGGCTGGTTCGGGTGGTTCGGCTACGAACTCGGCGCGAGCCTGAACGACGTGCCGGCGTCGACGGCCGACACTCCGGATGCCGCGTTCCTCTTCATCGACCGCGCCATCGTGTTCGATCACGCGGCGCGCAGCGTGCAGCTCGCCTGGATCGCCGACGACGGCATTGAGACCGCCGGCGCAGGCGCGGCGTGGGCTGAGCAGCTCGCCGCGGCGCTCGACGCGCTGCCCGCGGCATCCGGACCGTCGTCCGGCAACACGCCGGCCGGGCGCGCCGCGACCGGCGCCGGCCGCGCCGCGAGCGTGCGCTGGCGACACGAACCCGACCGATACGCGCAGCTCATCGCCGACTGCCAGGCCGCGATCGTGCGCGGCGACGCCTACCAGCTGTGCCTCACGAACCGCGTCGACGTCGMCGCCCGGCCCGACCCGGCGGCGACCTACCTCGCGCTGCGCGAATCGAGCCCCAGCCACCACGGCGGGTATGTGCGGTTCGGCGACGTCGCCCTGGTCAGCGCCTCGCCCGAGCTGTTCCTGCACGTCGATGCCGACGGGATCGTCTCGACGAAGCCGATGAAGGGCACGCGTCCGCGGGGAGCCGATCCGCGACGCGACGACGAGCTGCGCCGGGAGCTGCTCGCCAGCGACAAGGAACGCGCCGAGAACCTCATGATCGTCGACCTCATGCGCAACGACCTCGGTCGCGTCGCCGAACTCGGCACCGTCACGGTGACGAGCCTGCTCGAGGTCGAGGAGTACGCCCACGTGCACCAGCTCGTCTCGACCGTGCAGGCTCGGCTGCGGCATCCGCTCACCGCGCTCGACGTCGTGCGGGCGGCCTTCCCCGCCGGCTCGATGACGGGCGCCCCGAAGCGGAGCGCCATGTCGATCCTGCACGAGCTCGAAGCGGGTCCGCGGGGCGTGTACTCGGGCACGTTCGGCTACCTCGGGATCGACGGCACCGCCGACCTCGCGATGGTCATCCGCTCCATCGTGCTCACGCCGTCGGGCGCGAGCATCGGCACCGGCGGCGGCATCACGGCGCTCTCCGTCGCGGCCGAGGAGATCGAGGAGACCCGCGTCAAGGCGCGTGCGCTGCTCGCCGTGCTGCTCGGGGCGTCCGCTCCCACGGAGTGAGTAGGCTAAAGGTTCGGTGCGTCGCGTTCCGGCGCGCCCGCAGCACGATGTGCGGAGCGATCCCCCCGCAGCACACACACGATTGAGAGTCACGTGGCACACGATCACGACCCCGCCCACGCCGACGCCGAGACCGGCGCCTACGACTTCGCCGCGATCCAGGCGAAGTGGCTTCCCGTGTGGGACGAACTCCAGCCGTTCCGCGCAGGCCGCCCCGGCGAGACCAAGCCGCGCAAGTACATCCTCGACATGTTCCCCTACCCGTCCGGCGACCTGCACATGGGCCACGCCGAGGCGTTCGGCTACGGCGACACGGTCGCGCGGTACTGGCGCCATCAGGGCTTCGACGTGCTGCACCCCGTCGGCTGGGACTCGTTCGGCCTGCCCGCCGAGAACGCGGCCATCAAGCGCGGCATCGACCCGCGCGGCTGGACCTACGACAACATCGAGCAGCAGAAGCGCTCCTTCCGCCAGTACGCGCCGTCGTTCGACTGGTCGCGCGAGCTGCACACCAGCGATCCCGAGTACTACAAGTGGAACCAGTGGCTGTTCCTGAAGCTCTACGAGAAAGGCATCGCGTACCGCAAGGCCGGCCTCGTGAACTGGTGCCCGAACGACCAGACCGTGCTCGCCAACGAGCAGGTGGTCGACGGGCACTGCGAGCGCTGCGGCTTCATCGTGACGAAGAAGGCGCTCACGCAGTGGTACTTCCGTGTCACCGACTACGCCGACCGCCTGCTCGACGACCTGAACCAGCTCGAGGGCTCGTGGCCGTCGAAGGTCGTCACGATGCAGCGCAACTGGATCGGCCGGTCGTCGGGTGCCGACGTGGACTTCGAGATCGAGGGCCGCGACGCGCGGGTGACGGTGTTCACGACGCGCCCCGACACGTTGTACGGCGCCACGTTCATGGTCGTCGCACCCGACTCGGAGCTCGCCGCCGAGCTCGCGGCGGGGGCGTCCGACGCGGTGCGCGGCCGGTTCCAGGACTACCTCGACTCGGTGCGGGGCGAGAGCGACATCGACCGCCTGTCGACCGAACGGCCCAAGACCGGCGTGTTCCTCGAGCGGTACGCCGTGAACCCGGTGAACGGCGAGCGCCTGCCCATCTGGGCCGCCGACTACGTGCTGGCCGACTACGGGCACGGCGCGATCATGGCGGTGCCGGCCCACGACCAGCGCGACCTCGACTTCGCACGGGCGTTCGACCTGCCCGTGCGCGTGGTGGTCGACACGAACGCTCCCGTCACCGGGGTCATCCCGGTGATCCACCTCGACGAGCAGGGCGAGCCGATCCTGCCCGACGACCTGCCCGCCGTCGACCCCGCCTCGACCGGCATCGCGCTGGCCGGAGAAGGGCGCCTCATCAACTCGGGTCCGCTCGACGGGCTCTCGAAGTCGAACGCGATCCGCCGCATCATCGAGGTGCTCGAGCAGCGCGGAACCGGCCGCGCCGCGAAGAACTTCCGCCTCCGCGACTGGCTCATCTCACGCCAGCGGTACTGGGGCACGCCCATCCCGATCATCCACTGCGCCGAGTGCGGCGAGGTCCCGGTGCCCGAGAGCGACCTGCCCGTGCGCCTGCCCGACGCCGCCGGCCTCGACCTCAAGCCGAAGGGCACCAGCCCGCTCGGCGCGGCCGAGGACTGGGTGAACGTCGCCTGCCCGAACTGCGGCGGGGCGGCCCGTCGCGACTCCGACACGATGGACACGTTCGTCGACAGCTCGTGGTACTACCTGCGCTACCTCAACCCGAACGACGACACGAAGCCGTTCGACACGGCAGAAGCCGAGAAGTGGCTGCCGGTCGACCAGTACGTCGGCGGCGTCGAGCACGCCATCCTGCACCTGCTCTACTCCCGCTTCATCACCAAGGTGCTCTTCGACCTGGGGTACCTGAGCTTCACCGAGCCGTTCACCTCCCTGCTGAACCAGGGCATGGTCATCATGGACGGCACGAAGATGTCGAAGTCCAAGGGCAACCTGGTCGAGTTCGCGAGCGAGTTGGGCGCGCACGGCGCCGACGCGCTGCGCGTGACGTTGGCGTTCGCCGGGCCCCCCGAGGACGACATCGACTGGGCGGATGTCTCGCCCGTCGGGGCGGCGAAGTTCCTCGCCCGCGCCTGGCGCATCTCGGGCGAGGTCTCGTCCACCCCAGACGTCGAGTGGAAGACGGGCGACGCCGGGCTCCGCCGGCTGACGCACCGTCTGCTGGCAGATGCCCCCGGCTTGGTCGAGGCGTTCAAGTTCAACGTCGTCGTGGCGCGCCTGATGGAGCTCGTCAACGCGACCCGCAAGGTCATCGACTCGGGCGCCGGTCCCGCCGACGCTGCCGTGCGCGAGGCCGCCGAGGTGACGGCCATGATCCTCGACCTGTTCGCTCCCTACACCGCCGAGGACATGTGGGAGCGGCTGGGCTACCAGCCGAGCGTGGCGCTCGTGCCGTGGCGCAAGGCCGACCCGGCACTCCTCGTCGAGGAGTCGGTCACCGCGATCGTGCAGGTCGACGGCAAGGTGCGCGACCGGCTCGAGGTGTCGCCGAAGATCGCGGCCGACGAGCTCGAAGCGCTCGCGCGGGCGTCGGCCGCCGTGGCTCGCGCCGTCGGCGAGCGCGAGATCGTCAACGTCATCGTGCGCGCCCCCCGGCTCGTGAACATCGCGACGCGCGGCTGACCTGCGGACTCCTCCTCGACAGCAATCGGCCTCGCTGAGCGCTGCCGGGCGGGAGCGCTGCTCGACCGGATGAGGCGGTCGCCCTCGTAGCGTGCGGGCATGCCCGCGAGCCGAGACCACCCGTTCGACGCACTCGACCCGGCCGCCCGTCGCGCGACGCCACGCGCGCGGGTGGCCATCGGGGCGGCCGTGGTGCTCTTCATCGCGGCGGTCGCCGCAGCAGCGCTCATGTCGTTCGCCGCGGGCGGCGGCGGCGTGCAGGAACGCGTCGTGGCGACGGGCGGGCCGGGCGCCGGCGATGGGTCACGATCGGCGTCGGCGTCGGCGTCGAGGTCCGCGTCGGGGTCCGTGCAGGCATCGACCGCCGTCGGGATCGAGACGACCCCCCTGCTCGTGCATGTGCTCGGAGCGGTCGTGCGCCCCGGGCTCGTCGAGCTGCACCCCGGCGACCGCGTCGTCGACGCCGTGGCCGCGGCGGGCGGCTTCACCCCCGATGCCGACCCCGCCGGCGTCAATCTGGCCCGGCCAGTGGCCGACGGCGAGCAGCTCGTGGTCTTCGCGGTCGGCCAGGTTCCGCCGCCGTCCGCCCCGGGCGGCGCGGGCGCGGCAAGCGCGGCGGGCGGCGGCCCTGCCGACGGCCTCGTGCACCTGAACACCGCCGATGTGGCGGCCCTCGACACCCTGCCCAGGATCGGGCCTGCGCTGGCCCAGCGCATCATCGACTGGCGCGCCGCGAACGGTCCGTTCACGAGCGTCGACCAGCTCCTCGATGTGGCCGGCATCGGCGACGCGGTCTTCTCCGGCCTCGCCGACAAGGTCGCGCTCTGACGTGCGCGACCTGAGGCTCCTGCCGCCGGCCGGCGCCGCCTGGCTGGCTGCCTGGTGCGCCGTCGCGTCACCCGACGTCGGGGTCGATCCGGCCGTCGTGGCGTGGCTCGGCTGGTCGCTCGGCGTGATCCTCGCGGTCGCCCTGCTCGTCCTGACCGGGGCCCGACGCGGGTCGTCGGCCGCCGACGCGCTCCGGGCCGCGCTCACTGCGGCGCTCATCGCCTCGACCGCGATGGGGCTCGTCGCGACGTCGGCGGCGCTCGCGCTGGAACGGCGCGCCGAGTCGCCGCTTGCCGCGGCCGCCGATGCCCACGTCGTCGTCGACGTCCTGATCGAGGTGGCTTCCGGCCCCCGGCCGGTGCGGGCGCCGCCGTGGGCGTCATCCGGCGATGCAGCGGCTCCGACCTTCCGGGTCGACGCCCAGGTCATCGGCGTGGACGGCGTCGAGGTTCCGGCGGTCTCCTCGACCGTGATGCTCGAGCTCCCCGGGGAGGAGCTCTCACTCGGCACCCGCCTGTCCTTCCCCACGCGGGTGGTGGCCCTGCCCGGCGCGGAGCAGCACGGCTTCCAGCTCCGGCCGACTGGCGACGCGCGCGTGATCGCGCCGCCGCCGTGGCTCGGCTGGGCCGTGGCGCTCCGATCGGGACTCGCGACGGCGTCGACCGACCTCGGTGGCGACGGCGGCGCGCTCGTGCCCGGGCTCGCCATCGGCGACACGGCCGCGGTCGGCGTCGAGCTCGACGCGGCGATGAAGGCGAGCTCGCTCAGCCACCTCACCGCGGTCTCCGGTGCGAACTGCGCCATCATCACGGCTGCCGCGTTCGCCCTCGCGGCGGCGTGCGGGCTGCGTCGCGGCGTGCGCGTCGGGCTCGCGCTGGTCGCCCTCGCGGGGTTCGTCGTGCTCGTGACGCCGCAGCCGAGCGTCGTGCGGGCCGGGGCGATGGCCGTCGTCGTGCTCATCGCCATCGCGTCTGGCCGCCCGGGCGGCGGCGTCGCCGCATTGTCGGTCGCGGTGGTCGGACTGCTCGTGTTCGATCCCTGGCTGGCGCGCGACTACGGCTTCGCGTTGTCGGCGGCCGCGACGGCCGGACTCCTGCTCCTGGCGGCGCCGCTGGCCGTCGTCCTCGGCCGCCTGATGCCACGACCGCTCGCCATGGTGCTGGCCGTGCCGGTCGCCGCGCAGCTCGCCTGCCAGCCCATCCTCGTGCTGCTCGACCCGGCAATCGCCGTCTACGGCGTGCCCGCGAACCTGCTCGCCGCGCCGGCGGCCCCGGTCGCCACCGTCGTCGGGCTCCTCGGATGCCTCGTCCTGCCGGTCCTGCCCTCCGTCGGCGCGGCGTTCCTGCAGGTCGCGTGGGTCCCGGCCACGTGGATCGCCCTCGTCGCGCACGGCACCGCCGGACTTCCGGGCGGCCGGCTCGCCTGGCTTCCGGATGCCCCGGGCGCGGCCCTGCTCGCCGCCTGCACCGCACTCGCCCTCGCCGTCGCGTTCGCGCCGCCATCCCGGACACGACTGCGTGCGGCCGGCGTCGCGCTCCTCGCGATCGGGTTGGCGGTGCCCGTCGGCGTGTCGTTCGGCGCGCCCGTCGTGTCGGCTTCGACGCGGCCGGCCCGCTGGGATGTCGCCGCGTGCGACGTCGGCCAGGGCGATGCGGTGCTCATCCGCTCCGCGGAGGCGACCGCGCTCGTCGACACCGGGCCCGATCCCGCCGCCCTGGCGCGCTGCCTCGCGCTCCTCGGGGTGGACCGCATCGACCTGCTCGTGCTGACGCACTGGGATGCCGATCACGTCGGGGGATCGGCCGCGGTCGTGGGGCGCGTCGGCACGGTCGTCCACGGCCCGCTCGACGGCGACCGCAGCGACCGCGTGCTCGACCCGCTCGTGCTGGGCGGAGCCGACTCCGCCGAGGTCGTCGCCGGCCACCGAGGCGTGCTCGGCGAGGCCCAGTGGCGCGTGCTCTGGCCGTTGCCGCGCGCGGCGCCCGGCAACGACGCGAGCGTCGTCGTCGAGGTCGATGCGCCGGCGTTCCGCGGGCTCTTCCTGGGCGACCTCGGGGAGGGGGCGCAGGACCGGCTCCTCCGGTCGGCGGACCTCGGGGCGGTCGACCTGGTGAAGGTCGCGCACCATGGATCCGCCGACCAGAGCGCGTCACTGTACGAGCGCCTGCATGCCACGATCGGCGTGATCGGGGTCGGCCTCGACAACGGGTACGGTCATCCCACCGATCGGTTGCTGGGGATCCTCGGCGACGAGGGCACCTCCGTGGTGCGCACCGACCGTTCGGGCACCATCACGATCGCCGCCGCCGAGGGCGGCTTCGACGTCTGGGCCGAGCGGGGCGACGTCGGACCCGGCCCGTAGACTTGCACCCGGACGGGGAGGTGCGGTGGCAGCGCGAGCAGGTGCGACGCGAGCAGGTACGACGCGAGCGAAGGCGGCCACGATCCCGCAGCTCTCGTGGAACGAGATCCGCCCGGCACCGGTGGTGCTCGTCAGCGGCGCCGAGACGGTCCTCGCCGAACGCGCGAGCACGATGCTGCGCGACTTCCTTCGATCCGAGGACCCCGCGCTCGAGGTGAGCGATCTCGAGGCCGACGGCTACCGCCGTGGCGAGCTGCTCACCCTCGCCAGCCCGTCGCTGTTCGGTGAGCCACGACTCATCCGCGTCACCGCCGTCGAGCGGGCCAGCGACGACTTCCTCATCGACGCGCTCGAGTACCTCGAGCAGACCGCCGACGGCACCACGTTGCTGTTGCGGCACGCGGGGGGTCAGCGCGGCAAGAAGCTCCTCGACGCCATCCGCGCGGGGTCGGGCGCCGGCGTCGAGATCGTCTGCGCCGAGCTCAAGCGGGAATCCGAGAAGCAGGACTTCGCGGCGGCGGAGTTCCGTGCCGCCGGACGCAGGATCGACGCCCGGGCGCTGCGTGCGCTCGTCGCGGCGTTCGCCGACGACCTGGCCGAGCTCTCGGCCGCATGCCGTCAGCTCATCGCCGACGCACCGGGAGAGATCACCGAGGCCGTCGTCGGGCGCTACTACGGCGGGCGTGTGGAGACGAACGCCTTCGCCGTCGCCGATGCGGCGATCGCGGGGCGCCACGGCGAAGCGCTGGTGGCACTCCGGCACGCCCTCGACAGCGGCGCCGATCCGGTGCCGATGGTGGCCGCGTTCGCGATGAAGGTGCGCACGATGGCCAAGGTGTCGGGCGTCAGGGGAGGCGGCCCCCAGGTGGCATCGTCGCTCGGGCTCGCGCCGTGGCAGGTCGACCGCGCCCGCCGAGACCTCGCCGGCTGGACCGACGAGGGCCTCCAGCGAGCCATCGAGTCGCTCGCCGCGACCGACGCCGCCGTCAAGGGCGCCGAGCGCGATCCCGTGTTCGCGCTCGAACGGCTGGTCGGCGTCATCGCCGCTCGCGGGCGCACGTCGTCCTGACGGAGCATCCGACCGCGGCCGTCGAGGCCATGCACGGGGTGCACGGCCGGCGCCGGAAACGACGAAGGCCCCGCACGATGTGCGGGGCCTTCGTCAACGGTCGTACGTCAGAGCGCGGCGACCTGCTTCGCGATGGCCGACTTGCGGTTCGCGGCCTGGTTCTTGTGGATGACGCCCTTGCTGGCGGCCTTGTCGAGCTTGCGGGTCGCGTTGCGGAGGGCGGTCGTCGCCTTGTCCTTGTCGCCGGTGGCGATCGCCTCGCGGGCGGCGCGCACGGCGCTCTTGACCTCGCTCTTGACGGCCTTGTTGCGCTCCTGCGCCTTCAGGTTGGTGCGGATGCGCTTGATCTGCGACTTGATGTTTGCCACGTGGGTATCTTTCGTTCGTGTGTGGGTACCGGATGTGCCGATGAAGGTAGAGGGGCCTCACCGGCGAATCGTGCGGGGTGGGACCCACACGGAAGCCAACAGACAACGATACCAGTTCGCCTTCGACCCGCCAAAGCGGCGGGTCGGCGGGGTACGACGGCGCAGGGTTCGACGGCGCTGGGCTCACCGCTCGGGCGGCACGAACCGGCTGGCCGTGAACACCCCGCCCTGGGGGTCGCGGATGAGGGCCTCCTGGGTCCAGTCCGTGTCGGTCGAGGCCAGCACGGTGCCGTCGAGGCGCTCGGCGGTCGATGCGGCCTCGTCACGGTCGGCGACGGTGAAGGTGACGTGCCAGTGCGGCGGTTCGCCGTCATGGGACGGCGCCAGCCACCCGATCGCGTCCTCGAACCTGGGCGGCGTGATCGCGCTCGCCTGGCGTTGCCGGATGTCGGGGTCGACCGTGGCCGCGAGGTGGTCCCCGTAGCCGGGGCAGCGGATGAGGGTGGCGAAACCGAGGTCGGCGAACTCCCAGCCGAACACCTCCTCGTAGAACCCGGGTTGCTCGGGATCGGACGTGTGCAGGTCGCTGAAGTTCCACGCGCCGGGCTCGTTGACGACCTGCACGCCCACGCGCGCGCCCGCCTGCCAGAGCCGGAATGGTGCACCGGCCGGATCGACCACGCCGGCCGCACGCCCGGCCCGCCCCACGTCGGCCGGCCCGGCGATGACGTGGCCGCCGGCTCCGGCGACCCGTGCGACGGCGGCATCGAGGTCGGCGACGGCCACGTACGTGTTCCACGTCGGGGGGTCCACCGCCGGCGCGGAGGCCGCAGCCGCGCCGAGGCCGGCCGCCGCTCGGCCGTCGAGTCGGGCGACGACGTGCGCCGCGTCGCCCTGAGGGCCTGGGGCGGCCTCGAACGTCCACCCGAAGAGACCGCCGTAGAAGCGCTGGGCCTCGTCGAGGTCGGGCGCCTCGAGGTCGATCCACGACGGGACGCCCTCGGGATACGTGCGCTGCATGTCGATCCTCCGTCCACTCCTGCGCACGAGGCTCGTCCGCGTCGGGGCGAGCCGCAAGGGGTGGCGGACCATCGACTCCGCCGCTATGCCGACGCGTCGGACCGTGCTCGACGTCGCCGGCGCCGCACCTGCTCCCACTCCAGTTCGGCGACGGCGCCGAGTACGACGGCGGTGAACTCCTCGGGGCGCACGAGGCTCACGAGGTGCGTCGCGCCGGGAACGATCACCAGGCGTGCGCGGGGTGCGGCACGGAGCATCCGCCGTTCCTCGATGCGGAAGTGGTCGAGGCGGCCGTTCACCAGCCACACCGGCACGTGGATGCGCGCGAGCGCGGCCTCGACGTCGAGGCCGCCGATGGAACCGAGCACGGGGGCCATGGCGTGCAGGGCGACGCCCCCGGCCAGCACGTCCGCGACCCCCTCGGGCGAGAGGAACATGCGCGCGGTGAGCTCGTTCAGCCCGCGCCCGTGGTCGGGGAGCCGGGCGATGATCGCGGCGATCCGCCGATAGCCCTCGAGTCCGACACCCCGTGGCCGAGTGCCGCACGAGGCGGCGACCAGTCCCTCGATCCGCCCCGGATGCCGCGAGGCGAATTCGATCGACAGGTACCCGCCGAGGCTGAGGCCGACGAGGAGCGTCGGCGTGCTCGACGCGTCCGCCTCACGTTCGGGGACCGCCTCGCCGATCACCCGCATGGCGTTGTCGAGGGTGAACGGCTCGCCGCTGCGCGTGCCGTGCGACGGGAGGTCGATCGCGACCGCGTCGATGTCGTGACGCGCGAGCGCGGCGAGCTGCCGCCGCCACATCGTGGCCGAGGTGCGGAGTCCGTGCACGAGCACGACGCGGGCGCGGGGCATCCGTCAGCCCGACCGGATCGCCCCGAGCTCGCGGGCCCGCGCCACGGCCGCCGTGCGGGAGCCGACCCCGAGCTTCGTGAAGATGTGCACGAGATGCGACTTCACGGTCGCCTCGCTGAGGAACAGCTCGCGACCGATGTCGCGGTTCGACCGGCCGTCGGCCACGAGCGTGAGCACCTCGGCCTCGCGAACGGTGAGTCGCTCGGCGCCCTGGGAGGCGTCGAGGCGCGACGACACCGAGGACGCGAGCGCCGCCTCGCCGACGGCCGCGGCGCGCACGGCGGCCACGAGCTCGGCGGGCGGCGCGTCCTTCAGGAGGTAGCCGCTCGCGCCGGCCTCAATCGCACCGAGGATGTCGGCGTCGGTGTCGTAGTTGGTGAGCACGAGCACGCGCGGGGCGCCATGGTGCGAGCGGATGCGGCGCGTCGCCTCCGCCCCCTGCATGGCGCCGGGGAACTGCAGGTCCATGAGCACGAGATCGACGTCGGATGCCGCGGCGAGGCGAACCGCGTCCTCGGCCGTCGCCGCCTCGGCGATCACCTCGAGGTCGGCCTCCGACTCGAGCAGGGCGCGGATGCCGGCCCGCACGACGGGGTGGTCGTCGCTCAGCAGGAGCCGGATCATGCGGGCACCACCGGGATGCGCACGGACACCGCGGTGCCATCGCCCGGAGCCGACTCGATCTCGATCGACCCGCCCTGCCGCTCGGCGCGCTGCCGCATGGCGCGCAGGCCGAAGGCGACCCCCTCCGTCTCCTCGCGCTGCGCGGCGCGCGGATCGAACCCGATCCCGTCGTCGACGACGTCGAGCGCGACCTCGTCGCCGAGGTAGCTCAGCGTGAGCTCCGCGCGATCGGCGTCCGAGTGACGCAGCACGTTGGCGAGCGCACCCTGGGCGATGCGCAGCAGGGTCGCGTCGATCGCCATCGGCAGCATGACCGCGTCGCCGCTGAGGCGGAAGCTCACCCGGGTCGACGACCCCGACTGCTCGGCCTGGTCGTTGATCGCGTCGGTGAGCCGGCGCAGCGCGGCGGGCAGCGTCTGCTCGTCGAGCGACGGGGGAGTGAGCTCCCGGATGAAGCGACGCGTCTCGCCGAGGTTGTCGGCGGCGGTCTCGCGCGCGAGCCGCAGCTTCTCGCGCGTGGGCTCGTCGGTGATGTCGCGCTCGGCGGCGTGGAGCAGCATCTGGATGCTCGAGAGGCCCTGGGCGACGGTGTCGTGGATCTCGCGGGCGAGGCGCTCGCGCTCGGCGAGCGTGCCGGCCTCGCGGCTCGCCGCCGCGAGCTCCTCGCGGGTGGCGAGCAGGTCGAGGATGAGTGCCTGCCGGTCGCGGGTCTCCTGCGACATGGCGCGGTAGCCCGAGCCGATGACGATGGCGACGCCTGCGCTGATCATCGGCCCGAGGATGGTGCCCACCTCGAACCCGAGGTGCGACGCCGTGCCCCAGACCGAGAGCCCGAACGTGATGACGACGAGCGGCACGGCGATGGGCGTCGCCAGCACGTGCAGCTCGAGGAAGAAGAGGGGGAACGCGAGGAACGCGGCATCCGGCGTGAGGAACGACATCGCCAGCCACAGGAGCAGGAGGCCGACGAGCCACAGCACGCGGGCCCACGTCGGGAAGTGGCGGTGCGCGACGGCGACGCCGGCGCCGTACCAGGCGAGGAACGCCACGGCGAGGATGGTGACCGGCACCTCGGTCGGTGCGTCCTCGAGCAGCGCACGCACGACGACGAAGAGCGTGAGCCCGACGACGAGCAGGTGCAGGCCGAGCCGGAGCGTGAAGAAGACCGGCCGAAGCGCGGACGGCGCGACGCGCGCGTCGGTGTCTTCCATCACGGTCATGATGCTGTCAGCGTAGCCCGGGGGCACCGACGGCGGCATCCGTCGAAAGTGCGAACCGAAAGTCATGGGAGAATCGTGGGGATGTCCCCTCGAGCCGCCAATCCGCCGGTGCCTGCTGCCACCGACCCCGCGCTGATCCGCAACTTCTGCATCATCGCCCACATCGACCACGGCAAGTCCACCCTCGCCGACCGGATGCTCGGTATCACCGGGGTCGTGTCCGACCGCGACATGCGCGCCCAGTACCTCGACCGCATGGACATCGAGCGCGAGCGCGGCATCACGATCAAGAGCCAGGCCGTGCGCATGCCCTGGCAGGTGGGCGACACGTCGTACGCCCTGAACATGATCGACACGCCCGGCCACGTCGACTTCAGCTACGAGGTGTCCCGCTCGCTCGCCGCCTGCGAGGGCGCGATCCTCCTCGTCGACGCCGCGCAGGGCATCGAGGCGCAGACGCTCGCGAACCTCTACCTCGCCCTCGAGAACGACCTCGAGATCATCCCCGTGCTGAACAAGATCGACCTGCCCGCGGCGGAGCCCGAGAAGTACGCGCGCGAGCTCGCCGACCTCATCGGCGGCTCGCCCGACGACGTGCTCAAGGTGTCGGGCAAGACCGGGGTCGGCGTCGAGGAGCTCCTCGACCGAGTCGTCGAGCGCATCCCGGCTCCCGTCGGCCGATCGGATGCCCCTGCGCGCGCCATGATCTTCGACTCGGTCTACGACAGCTACCGCGGCGTCGTCACCTACGTGCGCATGGTCGACGGCCAGCTGAACCCGCGCGAGCGCATCCAGATGATGTCGACGAAGGCGACTCACGAGATCCTCGAGATCGGCGTGAGCGCGCCCGAGCCCACGCCCACGAAGGGGCTCGGCGTCGGCGAGGTCGGCTACCTCATCACCGGCGTGAAGGACGTGCGCCAGTCGAAGGTCGGCGACACCGTCACCACCTCGGCGAAGTCGGCCACGGAGGCGCTGCCCGGCTACACCGAGCCGCTGCCGATGGTCTTCTCCGGTCTCTACCCGATCGACGGCAGCGATTACCCCGAGCTGCGCGAGGCACTCGACAAGCTCAAGCTGTCGGATGCCGCGCTCGTGTACGAGCCCGAGACCTCGGTCGCCCTCGGCTTCGGCTTCCGCGCCGGCTTCCTGGGCCTGCTGCACCTCGAGATCGTGACCGAGCGGCTCCGCCGCGAGTTCGGGCTCGACATCATCAACACCGCGCCGTCGGTGGTCTACGAGGTGACCACGGAGGACCGGAAGACCGTCACGGTCACGAACCCGAGCGAGTTCCCGACCGGGGCGAAGATCTCCGAGGTGCGCGAGCCCATGGTGCGCGCCGCGATCCTCGCGCCGAAGGACTACGTGGGCACCATCATGGAGCTCTGCCAGTCGCGCCGCGGAACCCTGCTCGGCATGGAGTACCTCGGTGAGGACCGGGTCGAGATCCGCTACAACATGCCGCTCGGCGAGATCGTCTTCGACTTCTTCGACCAGCTGAAGTCGAAGACCGCCGGCTACGCGTCGCTCGACTACGAGCCCACCGGCGACCAGGCCGCCGACCTCGTGAAGGTCGACATCCTCCTGCAGGGCGAGCAGGTCGACGCGTTCAGCGCGATCGTGCACCGAGACAAGGCCTACGCCTATGGGGTGCTCATGACGGGGCGGCTGCGCGAGCTCATCCCGCGGCAGCAGTTCGAGGTGCCCATCCAAGCGGCGATCGGCGCCCGCATCATCGCACGCGAGTCGATCCGCGCGATGCGCAAGGACGTGCTCGCCAAGTGCTACGGCGGTGACATCACCCGCAAGCGCAAGCTCCTCGAGAAGCAGAAGGAGGGCAAGAAGCGCATGAAGATGGTCGGCCGCGTCGAGGTCCCCCAAGAGGCGTTCATCGCCGCGCTCTCGGGCGACACCGAGAAGAAGGACGCGAAGAAGTAGGTTCCCGATGACCCGACGAAGCACGTTCACCGACCAGTCGGTCACCTACGGGGCGATCGGGGCGACGCTCGCCCCCGACCTGCTGCGCTACCCGCCCGAGGGCTATCGCCCCGCCGAGGACTCGGTGCGCCTCGGCAGCGGGATCGAGCGCTTCGAGCGCGCCGCGGAGTCGCTCATGACCTGGGGCATCCAGCAGGGCGCCGGCTTCGAGGTCGTCGACGTGTCGACGGGCACGGGCGCGCAGTACCCGGGCATCGTCTACGACGCCGAGGGAGCCCCGCTCGCCGAACAGCCGTCGCCGCGAACCGAGGAGCGCTTCGGCGCCGACGGCACGCCCTACATCGCCGCCGGCATGACCGCGACGCTGCGCCGCTCGGGCCGCTTCCGCCACCACGACACCCCGGTGCTCGTCGTCTACGTGATCGACGAGCCCGACCGCGTCGGCTTCGCCTACGGCACCACGGCCGAGGGCCCCGAGAGCGGCGAGGAGTCGTTCATCCTCGAGCACCGCGAGGACGACACCGTGTGGCTCACCATCCGGTCGCTGCTCGGCACCGCCGGCGGCATCCGTCGACTCGTGGCTCCTCGCCAGCGCCGCAAGCGCCGGGAGCTCACCCGCGTCGAGCTGCGGGCCCTGCACCCCGCGGGCGGCGTGTAGCCGGTGGGCTCGGCCCTTCCGCTCGGCGACCCCGCGCCGCTCGACGGGCTCCTCCCGGCATCCGCCGCGGTGGGCGCCGACGACCGGGCGTTCGGCGTGTACGTGCACGTGCCGTTCTGCCGCGTGCGCTGCGGCTACTGCGACTTCAACACGTACACCGCCGGTGAACTGCGGGGGGCGCGGCAGGTGGACTACGCCGACCACGCGATCGGTGAGATCCGGATGTCGCGGCGGGTGCTCGAGGCATCCGGAGTGCCGCATCGCCTCGCCTCGACCGTGTTCTTCGGGGGCGGCACGCCGACACTGCTGCCCGCCGACGACCTGGTGCGCATGCTCGGCGCCGTGCGCGACGAGTTCGGACTCGAGGAGGGCGCCGAGGTCACGACCGAGGCGAACCCCGACTCGGTCGGACCCGACGACCTGCGTCGTCTCGCCGACGGGGGGTTCACGCGCGTGTCGTTCGGCATGCAGTCGGCGGTGCCGCACGTGCTCGCGGCACTCGACCGCACGCACGATCCCGCGCGGGTGCCGCTCGTGGTGCGCTGGGCGCGCGACGCCGGGCTCGACGTGAGCCTCGACCTCATCTACGGCACGCCGGGCGAGTCACTGGGCGACTGGCGCCGGAGCGTCGAGGCGGTGGTGACCGAGCGGCCCGACCACGTCAGCGCCTACGCGCTCATCGTCGAGGAGGGCACGAAGCTCGCCCGCCAGATCCGTCGCGGGGAGCTCGCGACGCCCTCCGACGACCTCGAGGCCGACATGTACGAGCTCGCCGACGACCTGCTCGCCGCCGCCGGGTACGAGTGGTACGAGGTGAGCAACTGGGCGACGGATGCCTCACAGCGGTCGCGCCACAACCTCGGGTACTGGCGCGGCGACGACTGGTGGGGCGTCGGGCCTGGCGCGCACAGCCATGTCGGCGGCGTGCGCTGGTGGAACGCGAAGCACCCGGCCGCCTACGCGGATCGCGTGACGGCGGAGCTCTCGCCGGCCGTGGGACGCGAGGTGCTCGACGCCGGCACCCGCGAGACGGAACGGGTGCTGCTGCTGACCCGCATCCGGGAGGGCATCCGCATCGAGTCGTTGCACGCCGGCGGCCGGCACGCCGTGGCCGGTCTCATCGCGGACGGCCTCGTGGACGCGAAAGCCGCCCTCGCCGGTGTGCTGATGCTCACCAGGCGGGGGCGGCTGCTCGCGGACGCCGTCGTGCGGCGCCTGCTCGAGGAGTGAGGCTCAGCTCACGAACTTGATCGT
Source organism: Agromyces sp. P2_B3 (assembly GCF_056404815.1). Classification (NCBI taxonomy): domain Bacteria; kingdom Bacillati; phylum Actinomycetota; class Actinomycetes; order Micrococcales; family Microbacteriaceae; genus Agromyces; species Agromyces sp. P2_B3. Next base: position 85,566 of record NZ_JBFUDH010000007.1, read on the forward strand.
GAGCGGGTAGCTGTAGAGCTGGCCCTGGTTGGCCTTCACCGCGGCGATGATGCTGAAGACGATCACGAGCACCCACACGGCGATCAGGATGAAGATGCCGATCACGATGAACGTCGTCACGATGCCGACCACGTAGGCGATGGCCATCGTGATCTGGAAGTTCAGCGCGGTCGCGGTGTGCTCGCGCACGAAGGGGCCCTTGTCCTTGAGGATGAGGTAGCCCAGCAGCGCCGGCACGAAGCTGAAGAAGATGCCGCCGATGTGCACGAGCGTCGACCAGAGCTTCTCATCGCTCGGGCTGAGCTGCTGGCTCTGCCCGTAGGGGTTCTGCGGCGGTGCGGGCGGCCCCTGCGGTGGCGGCGGCGGCGGTCCCTGCGGCGGCGGGGGAGGCGGGGTCTGGTCGGACATGGCGGTCTCCTTCTCCGGGCTCGTCCGTTCGGCGAGACTCGTTCAGGTTCATGCTGGCACAGCAACGCCCGCCGCGGGAATAGGCGCTCCCGCGACGGGCCGATCGATCTTGCCGGCGTGCGCCTACTTGATGAGGCGGATGGCGAACGGGTAGCGGTAGTGCTTGCCGTCCTTGGCCTGGAGGAACGCGATGATCGAGAAGACGACGCCCACGATCCAGACGACCCACATGAGCAGCGCACCGATGAAGACGACCACGAGGATGGCCGAGATGATGTAGCCGAAGACGAGGGTGATCTGGAAGTTCAGCGCCTCCTTCGCCTCGGTGTTGGTGAACGCGCCGCGGTCCTTGAAGACGAGCCAGATGATCAGCGACGGCAGGAAGCCGAGCACGCCGCCGAGGTGGGCGAACGAGCCCCACTGCACGTCCTGCTCGGGCGTCAGCGGCGGCGCGGCGTGCGTGGCGGGGGTGGGCGTCGCCGGTGCGGCGGGCGGAGGCGGCGTCTGCCCCGTCGGATCCGAGGGCTGGACGTTGGGGTCGGTCATGTGCGTGCCTTTCAGGGGGGTTCAGAAGGGGTGAACCGCGACTGCAGCAGGGAAGGTGCAGGCAAGGTGCCTCGCGGGGTACCCATACGGTAGCGCTGCGCCGTGCGGCCCGGCAACGGTGCTGACCCTGATTCTCGCGGTAGGATTGGCACTCAGTCAGAACGAGTGCTAAGCGGTGAGGGAAGCGAGGACCATGGTCTCCGAACGCAGTCTCGCAGTGCTCCGCGCCATCGTGCAGGACTACGTCGCGTCCCGCGAGCCGGTGGGTTCGAAGACGATCGTCGAGCGCCACTCCTTCGGCGTGTCCGCCGCCACGATCCGCAACGACATGGCCCTCCTCGAGGAGGAGGAGCTCATCGCGGCGCCGCACACCTCGTCGGGTCGCATCCCCACCGACAAGGGCTATCGCGTCTTCGTCGACCAGCTCACCGACGTGCGTCCGCTGAGCCAGGCGCAGCGCCAGGCCATCGAGACCTTCCTCGGCGAATCGAGCGACCTCGACGAGCTGCTCGCGCGCACGGTCCGGCTCATCGCCCAGTTGACCAAGCAGCTCGCCGTGGTGCAGTACCCCTCGTTCGGCAGCGCCCGCGTGCGGCACGTCGAGCTCGTGTCCCTCGCCCCCGACCGCGTGCTCGGCATCCTCATCGCCGACTCGGGGCAGGTGGAGCAGCGCCTCGTCGCGCTCGACGAGCCCGTCGACGACGAGACCCTCTCCGCGCTGCGGGTGCGCCTGAACGACCTGGCCGGCGGACGGACGATGGCGGATGCCGCGGACGCGCTCTCCGGCGAGATCCCCGGCGCCGACGGCCGCCACGCCGTCGTGGTGCAGACGATCGCGGCGACGCTCGCCGAGCAGGCGCGCGCCCAGCGACACGATCGCCTCGTCGTGGCGGGCGCGGCCAACCTCGTGCGCACCGAGCAGGACTTCGCGGGGTCGATCCTCGGGGTCATCGAGGCGATCGAGGAGCAGGTCGTGCTGCTCCGGCTGTTCGGCGAGATGGCCGGCGACGAGCACGCGGTCGCGGTGCGCATCGGGCGCGAGAACGCCTCGTTCGGCTTGGGCGAGACCTCCGTCGTCTCGAGCGCGTTCGCGATCCCCGGTCGCGACGTGTCTCGCCTCGGCATCGTGGGACCCACCCGCATGGACTACTCCAACAGCATGGCGGCCGTGCGAGCCGTCGCCCGCTACCTCTCCCGCACCCTCGGCGAGAGCTGATTCCCCGCTGCCGTCGCATCCGACCGGCATCCGGCAATTCGAAAGGACACGCCCTCCGTGGCAGACCACTACGAGGTCCTCGGCGTCTCGCGTGACGCCACCCCCGACGAGATCAAGAAGGCCTACCGCCGCCTCGCGCGCGAGCTGCACCCCGACGTGAACCCGGGCGCCGACGCATCCGAGCGGTTCAAGATGGTCACGCACGCGTACGACGTGCTGTCGGACCCGAGGCAGCGGGAGCAGTACGACCTCGGCGGGCAGGGCGGATTCGGCGGCGCCGGCGGCCAGAACTTCGGCGGATTCGGCGACATCTTCGAGACCTTCTTCGGCGCCGGCCAGCAGACCCGTGGGCCGCGGTCGCGGCGTGAACGCGGCCAGGACGCGCTCATCCGCGTCGAGGTGGGGCTCGAGGAGGTCATCTTCGGCACGCACCGCGACATCGAGGTCGACACCGCGATCCTCTGCGAGACATGCCACGGCTCGTGCTGCCAGCCGGGCACGTCGCCCGTCACGTGCGACATCTGCCACGGCACGGGTTCGATCCAGCGCGCGGTGCGCTCCCTGCTCGGCAACGTCATGACCTCGAGCCCCTGCGGCACCTGCCGCGGCTACGGCACCGTCATCGCCACGCCCTGCGTCACCTGCCAGGGCCAGGGCCGCGTGCGCGCCCGCCGCACCGTGCCGGTCGACATCCCCGCCGGCGTCGACACCGGCGTGCGCCTGCAGATGCCCGGGTCGGGCGAGGCAGGCCCCGCCGGGGGCCCGAACGGCGACCTCTACCTCGAGATCAAGGTGCGCAACCACGAGGTGTTCAGCCGGAACGGCGACGACCTGCTCTGCACGCTCGAGGTGGCCATGACCGACGCGGTGCTCGGCGCCGACACCACCATCCCGGCGCTCGACGGCGACGTGCGAGTCGAACTCCACGCAGGGCTGCAGAGCGGCGAGATCCTCACCGTCAAGGACCGCGGCGTCACGAAGCTCCGCGGCACCGGTCGCGGCGACCTGAAGATCGGCGTGCAGGTCGTCACTCCCACCAAGCTCTCCTCGAAGGAGCGCGACCTCATCCAGCAGTTCGCCCACTCGAAGAAGGCGGCCGCCCCGGCGCTCAGCCACTTCCAGCAGGGCCTCTTCGCGCGGCTCCGCGACCGCTTCCTCGGCTGACGGATGCCGCGATGAGCCACCTCTACCTCGACGAGTCCCTCGACCTCGCGTCCGTCGCCCCCGGCGCGACCGTCCAGCTCTCGGGCGACGAGGCTCGGCACGCGGTGACGGTGTCGCGGGTGCGCACGGGCGAGCGGATCGCGATCGGCGACGGCCGCGGCATCCGCGTTCTCGGCATCGTCACGGCGACCGGGCCTCGCGAGCTCACGCTCGAGGCCGACGAGGTCGTCGTCGAGGAGCCGCCTGCGATCCGCATCACGCTCGTGCAGGCGCTGGCGAAGGGCGATCGCGACGAGCTCGCGGTGCAGGCCGCCACCGAGCTCGGCGTCGACGCGATCGTGCCGTGGGCCGCCTCGCGCTCGGTGTCGCGCTGGGAGGGGCCGAAGGCCGAGAAGGGCCGACAGCGCTGGGCGACGATCGTGCGCGAGGCCGTGAAGCAGTCGATCCGCTCATGGCTTCCGCCCGTGGCATCCGTCACCGCGACCGGTGCGCTTGCGACGGCGGTCGAGGGCTCCCGGATGCTGCTCCTCGAGCCGACCGCGACGACGGCGCTCACCGAACTGCGGCCCGACGGTCGCGACCTGGCGCTCGTCGTCGGCCCCGAGGGCGGCATCGCCCCGTCCGAGCTCGAGGCGCTCGTGGCCGCCGGGGCCGAGCCCGTGCGGCTCGGCGCCTCAGTGCTGCGCACCTCCACGGCCGGCCCTGCGGCCATCGCGGTGCTGAACGCAACCCTCGGGCGGTGGTGACGCATCCGTCGCTACGATGGGCAGATGACCCAGTCCGCCGCGGAGCCGACCCTGTTCGAGCGCATCGCCGCCCGTGAGATCCCCGCGCAGATCGTGGCGGAGACCGACCGGGTGATCGCGTTCCACGACATCGCGCCGAAGGCACCCGTCCACGTGATCGTCACGCCCAAGCAGGGCGACTACCGCGACGTGGCAGAGCTCGCCGAGGGCGACCCCGAACTGCTCGCCGAGCTCGTCGCCGTCGCACGTGGCATCGCCGACGACCTCGCCGACGGCGACTTCCGGCTCGTGTTCAACACCGGCGCCGGAGCCGGGCAGACCGTCTTCCACGTGCACGCGCACGTGCTCGCGGGCGGCCTCGAGGAGGGTTCGCTTGCCGGCTGACGCGCAGGGCTCAGAGGCGGCTGCCGAGCAGCCGCTCCACGACGACGAGGAGCGCCTCCGCATCGACGGCATCGCCATGGTGCGACTCCTCGGCCCGCAGGACCGGCTGCTCACCACGATCCTGCGCGAGCACCCCGGCGTCGAGGTGCACGTGCGCGGCAACGAGATCACCATCCGGGGCGCTGCCGACGACCGCCTGCGCGTCCGCCGCCTCATCGAAGAACTCCTGGAGCTCGTCAGAGCCGGCCAGGACCCGACACCCACCGAAGTGAGGAGCTCGGCCCGCATGCTCGAAGCCGATCCCAACGCCAAGCCGTCCGAGCTGCTCGGACAGGTCATCGTCTCCGCCCGAGGGCGCACCATCCGCCCGAAGACCGAGGGTCAGCGCCAGTACGTCGACGCGATCGACGAGAACACCATCGTGTTCGGCATCGGCCCGGCCGGCACCGGCAAGACCTACCTCGCCATGGCGAAGGCCGTGCAGGCCCTGCAGCGCAAGGAGGTGAACCGCATCATCCTCACCCGCCCGGCCGTCGAGGCGGGGGAGCGGCTCGGATTCCTCCCCGGCACCCTCACCGACAAGATCGACCCCTACCTGCGGCCGCTCTACGACGCGCTCAACGAGATGATGGATCCCGAGATGGTGCCGAAGCTGCTCGCGGCCGGCACCGTCGAGGTGGCGCCGCTCGCCTACATGCGCGGCCGCACCCTGAACGACTCGTTCGTCGTGCTCGACGAGGCCCAGAACACCACGCCCGAGCAGATGAAGATGTTCCTCACCCGGCTCGGGTTCGGCTCGAAGATGGTGGTCACCGGCGACGTCACCCAGGTCGACCTCCCCGGCGGCGCAAGCGGGCTCCGGCTCGTCACCCGCATCCTCGACCACGTCGACGACATCCACTTCGCACGGCTCACGAGCGACGACGTGGTGCGCCACAGCCTCGTCGGCCGCATCGTCGACGCCTACACCGAGTACGACCAGCGCACCCAGGCGCAGCGCTTCGAGCGCGACCAGGCACGCGAGTTCGCCAACCGTGCAGAGCGCCGCGGCACCGCGCCCCGCGACCACCTGCCGCGGAAGTCCAAGTGATCGCCCAAGAGGAGCACCGCGCGTGAGCATCGAGGTCAACAACGAGTCCGCCGTCGAGGTCGACGAAGCCGCCCTGCAGCGGCTGGCCGTGTACGCGCTCGACGCGATGCACGTGCACCCCGACGCCGAGCTCGCGATCGTGCTCGTCGACGAGGGCGCGATGGAGCAGCTGCACGTGCAGTGGATGGACGAGCCCGGTCCCACCGACGTGCTGAGCTTCCCCATGGACGAGCTCCGTCCGGGCACTGAAGACCAGCCGGCCCCGCCCGGACTGCTCGGCGACGTCGTGCTGTGCCCGCAGGTCGCCGAGGCGCAGGCGCGCACGGCGGGACATCCGCTGCTCGACGAACTGCTGCTGCTCACGACGCACGGCATCCTGCACCTGCTCGGGTTCGACCACGCGGAGCCCGATGAGGAGAAGGAGATGTTCGGCATCCAGCGCGACATCCTCGTCGGCTTCACCATGCAGGAGCGACGCCGCTGACCATGCAGCCCTGGCTCTTCCTCGGCGCAGCCTTCGTGCTCGTCGCCTTCGGCGGCCTCATGGCGGCCGTCGACTCGGCGATCGGCGCGACGAGCCGGGCGGATGTCACCGACCTCGCGCTCGGCTCCCGCGCACGTCGTTCGCTCCTCGCCATCGCCGACGACACCGGCGCGCACGTGAACGCCGTGAACTTCATGCGCATCCTCGCCGAGACGACGGCGGCCGTGCTCGTGACGCTCGCGTTCACCTCGTTCCTCGACAACGTCTGGCTCGTCCTGCTCTGGTCGGCGCTGATCATGACGGCCGTCTCGTTCGTGCTCGTCGGCGCCAGCCCGCGGTCGGTCGGGCGGGCGCACGCCGACGCGGTGCTGCGGCTCACCGCGCCGCTCGTCCACTTCCTGCGCGTGCTGCTCGGCCCACTCGCGAACGCCCTCGTGTCGCTCGGCAACCGGGTGACGCCCGGCCGCATCCGCTTCGCCGGCGTCTCCAGTGAGGAGCAGCTGCTGAGCATGGTCGACGAGGCGACCGAGCTCGACGTGCTCGAGGAGGGCGACCGCGAGCTCATCCACTCGATCTTCGAGTTCAACGACACCGTCGTGCGCGAGGTCATGGTGCCCCGCACCGACATGGTCACGATCGACGCCTCGGCGCACCTGCCGCACGCGATGGCACTGTTCCTCAAGGCGGGCTACTCGCGCATCCCCGTGATCGAGCACGACGCCGACGACGTGGTGGGCGTCCTGTACCTGCGCGACCTCGCCCGGCTCGGGTTCGAGCGGCCACTCGACGCCGAGGACCTCACGGTCGGCGAGCTCGCGCGGCCGGCGATGTTCGTGCCCGATTCGATGAAGGCCGACGCCCTGCTGCGGCAGATGCAGCTGGAGTCGAACCACCTCGCGATGGTCGTCGACGAGTACGGCGGGATCGCCGGCCTCGCCACGCTGGAGGACCTCATCGAGGAGCTCGTCGGCGACATCTCCGACGAGTACGACCGGGAGGCGGCGCAGGTCGAGGCCCTCGGCGACGGGCGCTATCGCATCAATGCACGCCTTCCCGTCGACGAGCTCGGGGAGTTGTTCGGACTCGATCTCGAGGACGAGGACGTCGACTCCGCCGGCGGTCTGCTCGCCAAGGAGCTCGGCCGTCTCCCGCAGCCGGGGGAGCGCGTGACCGTGTCGGGGCTCCTCCTCGAGGCCGAGCGCACCGAGGGGCGGCGCAAGCGCATCTCGACCATCCTCGTCGAGCGCGACCAGGCCCTCATCGACGCCCAGGCGGCGTTCGACCAGGGCGACATCGAAGGAAGGAACCACCGTGGCTGAGTACCGAGCCGGATTCGTCTCGTTCGTCGGGCGGCCGAACGTCGGCAAGTCGACGCTGACCAACGCGCTGGTCGGCGAGAAGGTGGCGATCACGAGCTCGAAGCCGCAGACCACCCGTCGCGCGATCCGCGGCATCGTGCATCGCGAGCACGGCCAGCTGATCCTCGTGGACACGCCGGGCCTCCACCGCCCGCGCACGCTGCTCGGCGAACGTCTCAACTCGCTCGTGCAGTCGACGCTCGGCGACGTCGACGTCATCGCCTTCTGCGTGCCCGCCGATGAGCCGATCGGCCCCGGCGACCGCTTCATCAACGAGCAGCTCGACCAGTATCCGCGCGCGAAGAAGGTCGCGATCGTCACGAAGACGGATGCCGCGTCGAAGGCCAAGGTCGCCGAGCAGCTGCTCGCCGTGTCCGAGCTGCGGGAGTGGGCGTCGATCATCCCCGTGTCCGCGCCGCGCGGCGAGCAGCTGGAGGTGCTCGTCGACGAGCTCCTCGCGCTGCTGCCCGAGTCCGACCAACCGCTCTACCCGGCCGAGACGCTCACCGACGAGGACACGAGTGAGCGCATCGCCGAGTTCATCCGCGAGGCGGCGCTCGAGGGCGTCTCCGACGAGCTGCCGCACTCCATCGCCGTGACCGTCGACGACATGGTCGAGCGCGAGGACAAGGACCTCCTCGAGATCTACGCCAACCTCTACGTCGAACGCGACAGCCAGAAGGGCATCATCATCGGCAAGGGCGGTGCGCGGCTGCGCGAGGTCGGCACCACCGCACGCGCGCAGATCGAGGGCCTGCTCGGTCGCAAGGTGCACCTGGCGCTGCACGTCAAGGTCGCGAAGGAGTGGCAGCGCGACCCGAAGCAGCTCGGCCGACTGGGCTTCTGACCGAGCCGGCAGCTCGCGCGGCCACCACGGCCGCGCCTCGCGTACGACTCGAGGATGATTCCGGCGTGAGACGCCGTCCTCGCTCCCGAGCACCGCGTACGGTGGACCGGTGAACACCCTGAGCCGTGGCAAGCTGACGACCGACATCGTCCTCGCCGTCGTGTTCGCACTGGCCTGCCTGCCGTTCGCCCTGCTCGGCAACGGCGTCGACGTGGTGGTGCTCGCGGGCTTCACGGCGGCCCTGTCGGTGCGGCGGCTGTCGCCCGCCTGGTCGCTCGGCATCGCGTGGGGCGCTGCGATCCTGCAGATGGCGACCCTACGCGACCTGCAGCTCTACGATGCCGCGGTGCTCGGGGTGCTGTACTCGACCGCGGCGCACGGCGGCCGCGTGGTGAAGTGGGCCGGCCTCGCGAGCGCGGGCGCCGGTGCGGTCGTGGCGACCGTCTACCTCGCGCTGGTGAAGCCGATCTTCGGGCAGGCGGCGCCGATCACGCAGGACGGGATCGGGCTCGCGTTCGCACTCGGCTTCCTCTTCGTCGCCTCGATCGCCGTGCTGGTGCTCGCCTGGACGGCGGGCCTGCTCATCCGCTCGATCCGCGACTCCCGTGAGGTTCGTCGCAGGGAGGACGCCGCCAACCGCGAGCGTGCCCTCGTCGAGTACCGCTACGCGGTCGAGCAGGAGCGCAACCGCATCGCCCGCGACATGCATGACGTGGTCGCGCACTCGCTCGCGGTGGTCATCGCCCAGTCCGACGGCGCGCGCTTCGCCGCCCGCACGCGCCCCGAGGCCGCCGTCGGGGCCCTCGAGACGATCTCGCACGTCGCGCGCGGCGCGCTCGGCGACGTGCGGGTGCTGCTCGCCGAACTCCGTCACGACGAGTCCGGATCGCCGCAGCCGGTGCTCGACGACCTCGACGGCCTCGTCGACCGTGTCCGCGCCGCAGGACTCGACGTGCGCTACTCCGAGACCGGTGACCGCCTCGCTCTCGGAACGGGGCACCAGATCGCCGTCTACCGCATCGCCCAGGAGAGCCTGACGAACGCGCTCCGCCATGGCGACGCCGGCGCGCCCGTCGACCTGCGGCTCGCGTGGGACGGCGCGGGCGTCGACCTCGAGATCGTCAACGCGATGCGAGCGGATGCCGCGACGGCGGAGTCGCACGGACTCCGGCACGGGCTTCCCGGCATGCGCGAGCGGGCGCAGCTCGCAGGAGGATCCCTGACGGCGGAGCCGGCCGGTGACGGCACGTTCCGGGTCCGCGCGCACATCCCCGCACAGCCGGGCGGCCTCGCGTGAGCGGCATCCGCGTCGCCCTCGTCGACGACCAGGCGCTGTTCCGTGCGGGGGTGCGGATGCTCGTCGAATCGCAGCCCGACCTCACCGTCACCGGGGAGGCGGGCGACGGCGTCGCCGCGGTGGAGCTCGCCGCCCGCGCCCGGCCCGACGTCATGCTCATGGACGTGCGGATGCCGCTGCTCGACGGCATCGCCGCGACCGAACGCATCCTCGCCGACGCCGACCGCGATGGGCGCACGCCGCCGCGGGTGCTCGTGCTCACCACCTTCGACCTCGACGAGAACGCGGCGCGCGCGATCCGGGCGGGCGCGAGCGGCTTCGTGCTCAAGGACGCCGACCCCGAGTTCCTGCTCGCGGCGATCCGCACCGTGCATCAGGGCAACCAGGTGATCGCCGCGGCGGCGACGCGCGAGCTGTTCGCCCACGTGGGCCGGGGCAACGGCCGCCGTCCCGCCCCGGCCGCGTGGTCGGAGCTCACCCCGCGCGAGCGCGAGATCTTCGCCCTCGCCGCGCGCGGCCTCTCGAATTCCGAGATCGCGGCATCCGAGTACCTGTCGGAGGCCACCGTGAAGACGCATGTCAGCCGCATCCTCGCCAAGCTCGGGCTCCGCGATCGCGTGCAGTTGGTGGTCTTCGGCTACGAGCACGACCTCGGCGAGTGAGGGCGGGTCATCCTGCAGGATGACGCCGGACCATCCGGTGGCCGGATGCCGCGTCGTGGCCCCCGTCCGTAGCGTCGAAGGCATGCAGATCCAACCTTCCGACCTCGGTCTCATCGCCCGCGTCACGGGCCTCGGCAAGCGCTACGGACATGGCGCCGGCACGGTCACCGCACTCGACGACGTCTCGCTCGGGCTCCGCCGCGGCGACTTCACCGCCATCATGGGGCCGTCGGGCTCGGGCAAGTCCACGTTGATGCACATCATGGCGGGCCTCGACTCGCCCACGTCGGGTCGAGCATGGCTCGGCGACACGGAGATCACCGAGCTCTCGGACTCGGCGCTCACCGTGCTGCGCCGGCGCCGGATCGGCTTCGTGTTCCAGTCGTTCAACCTGGTGCCGACGCTCGACGTGCGCGGCAACGTCATGCTCCCGTTCGAGCTCGACGGTCGCCGGCCGAGCCGCGACGAGCAGGCGTGGATCGACGAGCTGATCGACACCCTCGGCCTCGGCCCTCGCCTCACGCACCGCCCGCACGAGCTCTCGGGCGGCCAGCAGCAGCGGGTGGCCATCGCCCGCGCCCTGGCGACGCTGCCCGACCTCGTGTTCGCCGACGAGCCGACGGGCAACCTCGACTCGCGTACCGGCCGTGAGGTGCTGGGCCTCCTCGCCACGGCGAGCGCCCGCTCGGGGCAGTCGATCGCGATGGTCACGCACGACCCGGTCGCGGCCAGCCACGCCGATCGCATCCTCTTCCTGGCCGACGGACGCATCGTCCGCGATGCCGCGCGTTCGTCGGCCGAGGAGATCTCCGCGTTCATGCTCTCGATGGAGATCGCGGCGTGATGCGCACGCGACTCAGGGACCAGTGGCCGACCCTCGTGGTGGCCACGCTCGCCGGCACCTTCGGCGTCGTGCTGCTGCACGTGACCGGACTGCTCGGCGCGGCCATCGCGGCCGATGAGGTGACCGGCGAGAGCACGACGGTCGCGATCATCCTCGGCATCGTCGCGACCGTCTTCATCGTCATCGCCATCTACGTCAGCGCGATCGTCACGGCGAACACCGTGTCGACGGTGGTCGCGGGTCGCACCCGCCTCATCGCGTTGCTGCGCCTCATCGGCTCCAGTGCACGGTCGCAGCGCGCGCAGATCGCCCGCGAGGGACTGCTGATCGGGCTCGCCGGCGCGCTCGCGGGCGTCGTGCTCGGCACGGGCGCCGCGTTCGCCATCCAGGCGGTCGCCGAGGCGAACGACCTCATGCCGGCCACCGCGTACGACTACCTGAACCCCGTCGTGGCGCTGCCCGCCGCGGCCGTGGCGGTCACGACGTGGCTCGCGTCGTGGGTGGGCTCGCGCCGCGTGCTGCGGGTGCGGCCGATCCAGGCGATCGGCGACTCGCACGAGCAGGACCGCGAGGAGCTCGGCCGGCGGCGGGGCCGCAACATCGTGGCGCTCGTGCTGTTCGTCGTCGGCATCGTCCTCCTCGTGATCGGCGTCGTGTGGGGGCTCACCGAGCCCTACGGCGTACTGGTCGGCATGGTCGGCGGCATCGTCTCGTTCACGGGCATCGTGCTCGGCGCCCAGGTCGTCCTGCCCCCGGTCCTCCGCCTCGTCGGGCGTGCGCTCGGCCGCTCGCCGTCGGCGCGGCTGGCAGCGGAGAACGCCGTGCGCCACCCCGAGCGCAGTTCACGCATGACGATCGGCCTCGTCATCGGGGTGACGCTCGTCACGACGTTCGCGGTCACCATGGAGTCGTACCGCGCCATGCTGCTGGAGGCCCAGCGCGCCCAGCCCGAGATGTACGCCGGCATCGACGACATGCTCAACGTCACCGTCGCGATCTTCACGGTGCTGATCGGGTTCAGCGCCCTGATCGCGGCCATCGGCATGGTGAACACGCTGTCCCTCAGCGTCATGCAGCGCACCCGCGAGCTCGGCCTGCTGCGCGCGCTGGGCTTCGAGCGCCGCCAGGTGCGCACGATGATCGTCGCGGAGAGCGCGGCCCTGACCCTCGCCGCGACGCTGCTCGGACTGGTGCTCGGGTTCGGCTACGGCTGGGCAGGCGCGCAGGCGCTGCTCGGCGGCGCGCAGGGGGAGCCGACCTTCGTGCTGCCCGGCATCCCATGGGTCATGTTCGGCGGACTGCTGCTGGCCGCGGCGGTGCTCACACTCGTCGCCTCGGTGGCCCCGACGCGACGCGCCATGCGGGTCGCGCCCGTGGTGGCGCTCGCGGTCGACTGACGGTCGCGCGAGACGCTTCGACGAGCGGATGCCGCGAGCCACGTGGCATCCGCTCGTCCGTCATGTTTGCACTCGCACCACCCCTCGGTGTTAGCCTTGGCTCGTGCTTCACGGCCTGCTTCTCCTTAGCTGCCGCAGCGAGTCCTAATCCAGGCCTCCCTCGCTGCGGAGTTCGTCGTCGGCTGAATCCATCCGAACAAGCGAGAAGAGCACCTCATGCAGAACACCCAGAAGCCGTCCTCGATGCCCGTGCATCGGTACCGTCCGTTCCACGAGCAGATCCGCGTCGACCTGCCCGACCGCACGTGGCCGTCGCAGCGCATCACGACCGCGCCCCGTTGGTGCGCCGTCGACCTGCGCGACGGGAACCAGGCCCTGATCGACCCCATGAGCCCCGAGCGCAAGCGCATCATGTTCGACCTGCTCGTGCGCATGGGCTACAAGGAGATCGAGGTCGGGTTCCCGAGCGCGAGCCAGACCGACTTCGACTTCGTGCGCAGCCTCATCGAGGAGGGCGCGATCCCCGACGACGTCACCATCCAGGTGCTGACGCAGGCCCGCGACCACCTGATCGAGCGCACCTACGAGTCGATCGCCGGCGCCAAGCAGGCGATCGTGCACCTCTACAACTCCACGAGCGTGCTGCAGCGCGATGTCGTGTTCCGCACCGATAAGCAGGGCATCATCGACATCGCCCTGCACGGCGCGCGCAAATGCCGTGAGATGGAGTCGTCCGTTCCCGGCACCACGGTCTACTACGAGTACTCGCCCGAGAGCTACACGGGCACCGAGCTCGAGTTCGCCGTCGACGTCTGCAACCAGGTGCTCGAGATCTTCGAGCCGACGCCCGAGCGCAAGGTCATCATCAACCTGCCGGCCACCGTCGAGATGGCCACGCCCAACGTGTACGCCGACTCGATCGAGTGGATGAGCCGACACCTGGCCCACCGCGAGAACGTCATCCTGTCGCTGCACCCACACAACGACCGCGGCACCGCCATCGCCGCAGCAGAGCTCGGCTACATGGCCGGCGCCGACCGCATCGAGGGGTGCCTCTTCGGCAACGGGGAGCGCACCGGCAACGTCGACCTCGTCGCGCTGGGTATCAACCTGTTCACGCAGGGCATCGACCCGCAGATCGACTTCTCCGACGTCGACGACGTGAAGCGCACCGCCGAGTACTGCAACCAGCTGCCGGTGCCCGAGCGCCAGCCGTGGGCGGGCGACCTCGTCTACACGGCCTTCAGCGGCTCGCACCAGGACGCGATCAAGAAGGGCTTCGAGGCCATGGCGGCCGAGGCGGAGCGCCGCGGCGTCACGGTCGACGAGCTCGAGTGGGCCGTGCCCTACCTGCCGGTCGACCCGCGCGATCTGGGGCGCAGCTACGAGGCTGTGATCCGCGTGAACTCCCAGTCGGGCAAGGGCGGCGTCGCCTACCTGCTGAAGGCCGACCACTCCCTCGACCTGCCGCGCAAGCTGCAGATCGAGTTCTCGGGCGTCGTGCAGGCGAAGACCGACGCCGAGGGCGGCGAGGTCTCGAGCGACGAGATCTGGCGCGTCTTCAACGACGAGTACCTGCCGGCGCCGGCCGATCACCCCGAGCAGAAGTGGGGCCGCTTCGAGCTGCTGTCGCTGCGCACCGAGAGCGCCCTCGACGGGGTCGTGAACGTGCGCGTCGGGCTGCGCGACGGCGACGAGCGCATCGAGGCCGACGCCAGCGGCAACGGGCCCATCTCCGCGTTCCTCGCCGTGCTCGGCACCGAGGGGGTCGACGTGAAGCTGCGCGACTACGTCGAGCACACGCTGTCGGCGAGCGGCGACTCGCTCGCGGCCGCCTACGTCGAGCTCGAGGTCGACGGCCGCGTGCTGTGGGGCGTCGGGATCGACGCCGACATCTCGACGGCGTCGCTGAAGGCCGTGGTCTCCGCCGTCAACCGGGCGATCCGGGGCACGGTGGCCGCCGAGGCCGAGCGCGAGGTCGTCGCGGTCTGACGGGCGACGGATGCCGCGCGCCAACGTCGGCGCGCGGCATCCGCCATCTCACGTCGCCGCCGCTGCGGTATCCGCTCGCCCGTGACGCTACGCGCGCCGCCACACCCGCCAGCTGCCGAGCGCCCGCTGCTCGGGGAGGCTCCACCCGTAGCGCACGGAGCCGAGGCGGGTGAGCGTCGTGACGATGACGCAGGCGGTCGCCGCCACCACGATGTTCACGTCGAGCGCGACGAGCACGACGAGCAGGGTCGTGCCGGCGGTGGCCGCGATGGCGTAGAGCGAGCCGACGTGCATCAGCGCGATCGGCAGGTTGAGCGCCACGTCACGCAGGATCGAGCCGCCGACCGCCGAGATCACGCCCACGAAGATCGCCGGCACGACCGGCACGCCGTAGGCGAGCGCCTTCGACGTGCCGATCGCGCCGAACAGGCCGATCGTCACCGCGTCGAGCGCGATGATGAGCCCGTTCAGGCGGGTGAAGACGCGGAGGAGCAGCATGCCGAGCAGGGCGGCCGCCGTCGCGACCGGGATGTACCAGTTGTCGGAGATCGCCGCCGGCAGCTGGTTGAGCAGGATGTCGCGCAGGAGGCCTCCTCCGAGGCCGACGATCACCCCGATGAGCGCGACGCCGAGCAGGTCGATGCGCCGCTCCGTGAGCCTGGCCGCGAACATGGCGCCCTGGATGGCGCCGATGGCGACCGCCGTGAGGTCGAGCCACAGGGGGATGACGAAGAGTGCGGAGGCCACGCCACCAGTGAACCATCCGACGGCGGCTGCGGGCGGCACATGACGGCTCGCGCCGCTCACCTCGGCCGCCGCGTCGGACGGGCGCGCGATAATGAAGGGTGCCCGTCTACCGAGATGAAGCCGTCGTGCTTCGTACCCACAAGCTGGGCGAGGCCGACCGCATCCTCACGCTCCTCACGAGGCGGCACGGCAAGGTGCGCGCGGTCGCCAAGGGCGTGCGGCGCACGGGCTCGAAATTCGGGGCGCGGCTCGAGCCGTTCATGGTCGCCGACCTGCAGCTCTACGAGGGCCGCACGCTCGACGTCGTGACGCAGGCCGAGTCGATCGGCTCGTACGGCGCCGAGATCACGCAGGACTACGCCGCCTACACGGCCGCGAACGCCATGGTCGAGGCGGCCGACAAGCTCACGGAGGACGAGGGGTCGCTGCAGCAGTACCTGCTGCTCGTCGGCGGCCTGCGGTCGCTGGCGCGTGGCGAGCACGGCGCGAGCCTGACGCTCGACTCCTACCTGCTGCGCGCGCTCGCCCTCGCGGGGTGGGCACCGAGCTTCCAGGACTGCGCCCGGTGCGGCAACGCCGGCGAGCACACGGCCGTGGTGGTGCAGCTCGGCGGCGTGGTCTGCGACGACTGCGCCCCGCCCGGCACGCCGCGCATCGCCCGCTCCACGGTGGCGCTGCTCGGTGCGCTGCTCGCCGGCGACTGGGCGTTCGCCGAGGCGGCGGCATCCGGCGACCGCAACCAGGCCAGCGGCATCGTCGCCGCCTACACCCAGTGGCACCTCGAGCGCGGGCTGCGCTCGCTGCCGCACGTCTCGAGAGAAACGACGACCACGTGACCCCCAAGCCCTACACGCATCGCGACGCCGTGCCCTACCGGCCCGTCGACTGGACGGGCGTCTACCCACCCGAGCTGCCGAAGGGCGCCGTGCCCGGCCACGTCGCGATCGTGATGGACGGCAACGGCCGCTGGGCGAACCGCCGCGGCCTCACCCGCATCGAGGGGCACAAGGCCGGCGAGGTGGCGCTCCTCGACGTCGTCGCCGGCGCGATCCAGGCGGGCGTGAAGCACCTGTCGGTCTATGCGTTCTCCACCGAGAACTGGAAGCGGTCGCCCGACGAGGTGCGCTTCCTCATGGGCTACAACCGCGATGTGCTGCACCGTCGGCGCGACCAGCTGAACGAGTGGGGCGTGCGCATCCGCTGGGCCGGGCGCAGGCCGAGGCTCTGGGCGTCCGTCATCAACGAGCTGCGGTTCGCCGAGCGACTCACGGCGGGCAACGACACCCTGACCCTCACGATGTGCGTGAACTACGGCGGCCGCAACGAGATCACCGACGCGGTGCGGTCGATCGCCGACGACGTGGCATCCGGGCGCCTGAGGCCATCGGCCGTATCCGAGAAGCTCATCGCGAAGCGCCTGTACGTGCCCGACCTGCCCGACGTCGACCTCTTCGTGCGCAGCTCGGGGGAGCAGCGCACGTCGAACTTCCTGCTGTGGCAGTCGGCCTATGCCGAGATGGTGTTCCTCGACACGCTCTGGCCCGACTTCTCCCGGGTCGACCTCTGGGAGGCGATCGAGCTCTACGCCGGGCGGAACCGTCGCTTCGGCGGGGCGATCGACACTCCCACCGCCTCGGCGTAGTCGCACAGCCACTGCTCCGTCACCAGCGGGCTCCGAAGTCGGACGATCTCGAGCGCCGGGTTCGCGGCCGCCGCGGCGTGCACCATCGCCGGCAGGCCGGAATGGGTGCGCCATGCCCACCGGATGATGTGGTCGGGGTCGGTCACGATCGTGCGCAGCGGTGGCTCGATGTTGCCGTTCCAGAGTTCGATGCGCCGGATGCGCCGTGCGAGCGTTCGACGGATGACGCGTCGCATTACGAGCGGCCGTGGGTAGTCGAGCCAGACGAGTGCGTCTGCGGCGGCGGCGAGGCGCCCGCGGACCGACGTGTACTGCCACTCGGTGACCCATGAGGGCCGCGCGATGAGCGCGTCGACGTCATGCTCGAACTCGGGCCGCGGCGTCCAGTCGGCGCCGTGGAACAGCGCGTCGATCTCGACGTGGGGCAGGCCGCCGACCTCCGCGATCCGCGCCGCGAGGGTCGACTTGCCCGACCCGCTCGTGCCCGCGACGAGGATGCGTCGGGGCGGCGGTATCGGCCTGGACGGCGGCTCGGGGGTGGGCATCGTCCGAGCGTAGCTGCCCACGCGGCATCCGGTCAGCGCGTGGATCGGGTCGCGCGCACCTGGTCGTGCAGCAACCGGGCCGCGTGGCCGAGGGCCTGCTCGGCGCCCGGTTGCCGCCGCGCCGGAACCGACGACTCGCTCAGCACTGCGATGGCGAACGCGCTGCCGTCGGCGTGCTCGAGCACCCCGACCTCGTGCCTGAGGTGGAGGAACGTGCCGGTCTTCGAGAACCACTCGGCGTCGTCGGACTCGAGGTCGGGTGCGAGGCGATGCCGCATGAGGTTCATGCCGAGCAGGCGTCGCATCGGCTCGCGTTCGCCGGCGAGCTCGGGGTCGGTCCAGAGCCGCTCGAGCAGGTCGACGAGGGCTCGTGAGGTGCCGGCGTTGGCGTGCGTGACGTCGAGCTGGGGGATCAGGTGCCCGCCGCCGCGCGTCGACGCCTGGATCGCGAGGGCGAGCGCCTGCGGCAGTTCGTCGGGCGTGAGGCGGCTCGCGAGCGTCTCGTGGAGCTCGCGGATGGAGTGCCGCACGGTGAGCTCCGTGATGCCGAGGCCGCGCAGCTGGTCGGTGACCCGAGCGGGCGGGCACCGCTCGAAGAGGGCGTCGGCGGCGGTGTCGTCGCTCACGCACACCGCGAGGTACAGCAGGTCCTCGATGGAGACGCGTGCCGGATGCTCGAACCTGCAGAGGCCGGTCAGCCCCGGCGTGCGCTCGGATGGGTGGAGGTCGACCTGCGATGCGAGGTCGATCGAGCCGTTCGCCGCCTCGCGCAGCACGGCGATGGCGAGCGGCAGCTTCACGACCGACGCGAGGGGGTATGCGGCATCCGGATCGATCGCGAGCTCGCGACCGGTGTCGAGGTCGCGCACGGTCACGGATGCGACGAGCCCGGCCTCCGCGAGCGCCCGCGTCGCCTCGCGGAGTACGAGGCGGTCAGTGCGCATGAGGTTGCTCGATGGTGGTGGCGGTGCCGGCCGTGGTCGTCGTGCCGAGCAACTCGGGCAGCAGCGGCCGGGTCGCGTCGAGGAACCGCTCGGCGAGACCGGCGTCGCGGTGCACGAGGGCGTAGCCGCGCAGCAGGTGCAGGTCGCCGAGCGGATGCCACGCGAGGTCGGCCTCGTTCGCCTCGGCGCGGGTGCACAGCACGAGGTCGCCGTCGGCGATCGCGCGGGCGATGGCGGCGACGAGTGAGGTGGCGAGTCGGAGGTGGCCGGGTGCGAGCCCCGCGCCGTTGCGCACGCGTTCGAGTCGATCGCGCACGTTGGGCACGTCGTCCTCGGGCTGGAGCCAGAGCCGACGCCGCTCGGGCGTGCCCCGTCGCGGCCGGAGCTCCGCGAGGTAGAACGGTTCCTCGTCGCCGCTGCCGTCGTTGCGACCGGCATCGCCGGCGAATCCCACGCCGAGCGGGGTCGACCAGACCGCGCGGTCGGGTTCGACGTGTTGCAGCGCGAGCTGGGCGCGCCCGGCGCTCATCCACTCGGCTCGCTCACGTGGCACCCCCTCGAGCAGCTCGACGGTCAGCGACCCATCGGCAGCCGCGGCGCAGAGCCGCGCGGCCGGCGCGGGGGAGAGGTGGCGGGGCACGGCGAGGGTGATGGGCAGGGAGCGCGCGTGCTCGGCGTCGTCGCCGAACTCCTGCGCCGCCACGACGAGCCGGGTCGCGCCCGGCAGCACGCTGCGCCCGAACGCGGTGAGTGCGACGCGGCGCGACGAGCGCTCGAACAGGCGACCGCCGAGGTGCGCTTCGAGGGCGGCGATGCGCCGGCTCGCCACGGACTGCGTCACGCCGGCCCCGACGGCACCGGCCGTGAAGCTCTCGTGCTCGGCCACCGAGACGAAGGCCTCGCACGCTGACAGGAGGTCGAAGTTGCGTGCCATGCATGCGATCCTTGCATGAATAGAGCCGTTTGGTGCTTTGCCGGCATCAGTGCCGCATCGGAAGACTGCGATCCATGAATCCATCGCGTGAATCCACCTCCCTGTCCCGGCGTTCGCTGCTCGCCCTCGGCGGCGCAGCGGGAGCCGCGGGCGTCGTCTCCACCGTGCTGGCATCGGCGCCGGCTTGGGCCTCGCCGTTGCCGGCGAACGGCAGGCCCGTCATACGTGCCGACCACGGCCGCGTGTCCGATGACCTTCGCTCGCTCGAGGTCGCGACCGACGTCACGATCGGGGTCGTCGCGCTGCCGGCCGACCTGGGGCGCGGCGCCGGGCGGGTTCGCGCGTTCCGGTACCGGGCGGCCGACCTGTTCCCCATGTGCTCGCTCTTCAAGCCCCTGGCCGCCGCGGCGCTCGTGCGGGCGCGGGGATACGACGACGCGTACTGGTCGACACCCATCCCGTTCACCGACGGGGATGTCGTGCGCGACTCGGCCGTGCTGAGCACGATGCGGCCGCAGCAGGCGACCCCCGAGCAGCTCGCCGACGCCGCCATCCGCTACAGCGACAACACCGCAGGCAACCTGCTGCTGCGCGAACTCGGGGGGCCCGCCGCGATCACGGCCTTCGCCCAGGAACTCGGGGCGACGCAGACGCGGCTCGACCGCTGGGAGCCCGACCTCAACGAGGCCCGCCCGGGCGACGAGCGGGACACGACCACGCCCGACGACATCGCCGTGCTGTACTCGGCCCTCATGCTCGAGGACGCCGCCGGCGTGCTCGCCTCATCGAGGCTCCGTGAGTGGATGCTCCGGAACACGACCTCGGGCGCCCGGATGCGCGCCGGCCTCACCCCGCCCTACGAGCTCGCCGACAAGACCGGCGGCGGCGAGTACGGCGTCGTCAACGACGCCGGCGTGCTCTGGCGTCCAGGCGTCGAGCCGCTCACGCTCGTGATCCTCACCCGCACCGACCGGCCCGACGCGGTGCGCAACAACGAGGTCGTGGCCGAGGCCACGCGCATCGTCGTCGGCCGCTGAGCCGCCTCCGGCCTGCCGGTGCGGGCGTGAAGGCGCTCGGATGCCGCGGACGGCCGGGAATACGGCGGCCGCGGCATCCGTTCGCCTCATCGTGACTTCCCCCATCAAGATCGACATCTGGTCCGACATCGCGTGCCCCTGGTGCTACATCGGCAAGCGGCACCTCGAGGGCGGCATCGCGGCCCTCGGGGCGGACGCACCCGACGTCGAGATCGAGTACCACTCGTTCGAGCTCGCCCCCGACACCCCCGTCGACTTCGAGGGCTCGGAGGTCGACTTCCTCGCGACGCACAAGGGCCTGCCGGCCGACCGGGTGCAGCAGATGCTGCAGCACGTGACGGGCGTCGCGGCGAATGCCGGGCTCGACTACGACTTCGAGGCACTGCAGCACACGAAGACGCTGAAGGCGCACGAGCTGCTGCACTTCGCGAAGGATCAGGGGCTGCAGCTCGAGCTCTCCGAGCGGCTGTTCCGCGCCTACTTCACCGAGGGCCGACACGTCGGCCGGGTGGACGAGCTCGTTGAACTCGCCGCCGAGGTCGGACTCGACGCGAGTGCCGCGCGCGAGGCGCTCGAGTCGGGCCGCTACTCCGCCGCCGTGCAGGCCGACATCGCCCAGGCCGGCGCCTACGGCATCAACGGCGTGCCGTTCTTCGTCTTCGAGGGCAAGTACGGCGTCTCGGGCGCCCAGCCCGCCGAGGTGTTCAGCCAGGTGCTCACGCAGGTCGCCGGCGAGCGCGACGGCGCCGCGGCATGACCGAGCGCATCGAGCGGGTCGAAGGGGTCGTGACGGCAGGGTCGACGGATGCCGCGCCCTCGCCGTTCACGATGGTGACCGGCGACCCGGCGGCCATGGTCTGCGAGGGCGACGTCTGCTTCATCCCGACCGCGGACCGCGCCGCGGACTGACCGCTACTTCGGGGTCGGTGATGTCGGCCACGGTCGCGTCGAACGCGCGCACGAGGTCGTCGGCGTCGACGAACAGGCTGCGGCCGTGCTCTCCGGCGCCCATCGAGACGCGTCGCCCCGGAATGGTCGCGTCGACGACGACCGGCCAGGCGGTGGTCGAGCCGAGCGGCGTGATCGTGCCGCGCTCGTACCCCGTGGCGGCCAGCGCGAGCGAGGCATCCGGCAACTGGAGCTTGTTGACGCCGAGCAGCCCGCGCAGCTTCGGCCACGAGATCTTGCGACCGCCGGGCACGAGCGCGAACACGTAGGTGTCGTCGCTGCGCTTCACGACGAGCGACTTGACGATGTCGGCCGGGGTGATGCCGAGCAGTTCCGCGGCCTCCTCGAGGCTGCGGGCCGCCGGGCGTTCGATGATCTCGACCTCGAGGCCGCGGTCGGCGGCATCCGCTCGCACCCGATCGGAACCCGTGAGCCCGCCGTCGGTCATGTCGTCCTCCACACCTCGTCCTCCTCGGATCCTAGGCGCGCTCGGCGCTCACGGGCGAAGCCGACCGGAACTCTGGGAGAATCGACGGTGATGCCCACTTCAGACACGCTCCCCGCGGCCCCGCTCACGATCGGCGGGATCGAACTCGACGTCCCCGTCGTGCTGGCCCCGATGGCCGGCATCACCAACACGGCGTTCCGCCGGCTCTGCCGCGAGTTCGGCGCCGGCCTCTACGTGAGCGAGATGATCACGTCCCGGGCCCTCGTCGAGCGCACGCCCGAGTCCATGCGGCTCATCACGCATCACGAGTCCGAGACGCCCCGGTCGATCCAGCTCTACGGCGTCGACCCGAAGACCGTCGCCGAGGCGGTCACCATGCTCGTCGCCGAAGACCGGGCCGACCACATCGACCTGAACTTCGGATGCCCCGTGCCCAAGGTCACCCGCAAGGGCGGGGGAGCCGCGCTGCCGTGGAAGCGCGGCCTGTTCCGCGACATCGTCGAGGGCGCCGTGCGCGCCGCCGGCGACATCCCGCTCACGGTGAAGATGCGCAAGGGCATCGACGCCGACCACCTCACCTACCTCGAGGCGGGCCGCATCGCCGAGGGCGCGGGGGTCGCCTCGATCGCGCTGCACGCCCGCACCGCTGCGGAGTTCTACTCGGGCGAGGCCGACTGGTCGGCGATCGCGAAGCTCAAGCAGACCGTCACGAGCGTGCCGGTGCTCGGCAACGGCGACATCTGGTCGGCCGACGACGCCCTGCGCATGGTGGCAGAGACCGGATGCGACGGGGTGGTCGTCGGGCGCGGATGCCTCGGCCGGCCGTGGCTCTTCGGCGACCTCGCGGCGGCGTTCCGCGGCGAGTCGGCGACGGCGCATCCGTCGCTCGGCGAGGTGGCGCAGACGTTCCGGCGGCACGCCGAGCTGCTCACCGAGTTCTTCGACAGCGAGGAGCGGGGCTGCCGCGACATCCGCAAGCACGTCGCGTGGTACTTCAAGGGCTACCCGGTCGGCGGCGAACTGCGGGCGAAGCTCGCCACGGTCGAGTCGCTCGCGCAGCTCGACGACCTGCTCGGCACGCTCGACTGGTCGATGCCCTACCCCGGCGAGGGCGCCGAGGGTCCACGCGGGCGGGCGGGTACCCCCAAGAATCCCGCGCTCCCCGAGGGGTGGCTCGACTCGCAGGAGCTCGCCGGTCACGATCGCACCACGCTCGTCGACGCCGAGCTCGACACGAGCGGCGGCTGACGTGCGGGAGCGACTGTTCGGCGGATACGACGACGCCGACACCGAACGCCTGCTGCCCGAGGAACACACGAACCGGCGCAGCGACTTCGCCCGCGACCGGGCGCGGCTGCTGCACTCGAGCGCACTCCGACGTCTCGCGGCAAAGACGCAGGTGCTGAGCCCCACCGCGGGCCTCGACTTCGCCCGCAACCGCCTCACCCACTCGCTCGAGGTCGCCCAGGTCGGCCGCGAGCTCGCCACGAGCCTCGGCCTCGACCCCGACGTCGTCGACACGGCCTGCCTCGCCCACGACCTGGGGCACCCGCCCTTCGGGCACAACGGCGAGCGGGCGCTCAACACCTGGGCCGACGACATCGGCGGCTTCGAGGGCAACGCGCAGACCCTGCGCATCCTCACGCGACTCGAACCGAAGGTCTTCGACGCCGACGGTCGCAGCTACGGGCTCAACCTCACGCGCGCGAGCCTCGATGCGAGCTGCAAGTACCCGTGGCCAGAGGCCACCTCGGTCGCCGACCCGAGCGGCCGCGCGAAGTTCGGCTTCTACCGCGACGACGTCGCCGTCTTCGAGTGGATGCGCGCCGGGGCTCCCGAGCGGCGGCTCTGCATCGAGGCGCAGGTCATGGACCTCTCCGACGACATCGCCTACTCGGTGCACGACTTCGAGGACGCCATCGTGAACGGCTACGTCGACGTGGCCGCGCTCGGAGCCCGCGTCGACCACGATGCACTCGTCTCGTCGATGTACGAGTGGATCGGCGGCGCCATCACCCACGACGAGCTCATCGCCGCGTTCGACCGGCTCGACTCGCTCGACGGCTGGCTCGACACGTGGAGCGGCAGCCGCCTCGAGCAGGGGCGGCTGAAGAACCTCACGAGCCAGCTCATCGGCCGCTTCGCGCACGCCGCGACCGAGGCGACCAGGTCGGCGTTCCCGCTCGCGAGCCTCATCCGGTTCGACGCCGACGTGGTCGTGCCGCGCGAGATCCAGGCCGAGATCGCGGTGCTCAAGGGCATCGTGGCCGCGTTCGTCATGTCGAAGAACACCCGCCAGCCCATCTACACCCAGCAGCGCCAGGTGCTCACCTCGCTCGCCGACGTGCTGCACGAGACGGGCGACCGGCATCTCGATCCTGGCTTCGCCGCAGACTGGCGGGAGGCCCGCGACGACGACGCCCGCAAGCGCGCCATCGTCGACCAGGTCGCGAGCCTCACCGACCAGTCCGCACTCGCCTGGTACGAGCGGCTCGTCCAGCGGTGAGCACCCGACACCGGTGCGGCGGGCAACCCGGCGGCGTACCGACCTGGGTCGGGTCGCCCCGCGACGTGTCCGCATCCGGCCCGCGTCGTTCCGTGGCGAACTAGGATGAGAGCCATGGCGGGCCGCATTCGACAGAGCGATGTCGAAGAGGTCAAGGCCCGCACCAACATCGCCGACATCGTCGGCGAGCACGTGAGCCTCAAGTCCGCGGGCGTCGGCTCCCTGAAGGGGCTGTGCCCCTTCCACGACGAGCGCAGCCCGAGCTTCCACGTGCGTCCGCAGCTCGGCTACTACCACTGCTTCGGATGCGGCGAATCGGGCGACGTCTACTCGTTCCTGCAGCGCATGGACCACGTCTCGTTCACCGAGGCGGTCGAGCGTCTTGCCGGCCGCGTCGGGCTCGAACTGCACTACGAAGACGGCGGGCAGGCCTCCGACCACGGCAACCGGGCGCGGCTGCTCGCCGCCAACCAGGCCGCCGCCGAGTTCTTCGTCGAGCGACTTGGCGCACCCGACGCCGAGGTCGGTCGCCGGTTCCTCGGGGAGCGCGGATTCGACGCCGAGGCCGCCCGCAGGTTCGGCGTGGGCTTCGCGCCCAAGAGCTGGGACGCACTGACCGACCACCTCAAGGGGCGGGGATTCACGACCGAGGAGCTCGCGGCATCCGGCCTCGTCTCGCAGGGCGACCGCGGCGTGTACGACCGGTTCCGCGGCCGGCTCGTGTGGCCCATCCGTGACGTGACCGGACAGACCGTGGGCTTCGGGGCGCGACGGCTCCTCGACGATGACCAGGGCCCCAAGTACCTGAACACCCCCGAGACGGCGATCTATCACAAGGCACAGGTGCTGTACGGCCTCGACCTCGCCAAGCGCGACATCGCGAAGACGCACCGAGTCGTGGTCGTCGAGGGCTACACCGACGTGATGGCGTGCCACCTCGCCGGGGTCACCACCGCGATCGCGACGTGCGGCACGTCGTTCGGCGTCGACCACATCAAGGTGCTGCGGCGGGTGCTCGGCGACGACTCGGGCATCGGCGAGGTCGTCTTCACGTTCGACGGTGACGCGGCCGGGCAGCAGGCCGCCATGCGCGCCTTCGCCGAGGAGCAGCGCTTCGCGGCCCAGACGTTCGTCGCGGTCGCGCCCGACGGGCTCGATCCGTGCGACCTGCGGCTCGCGCGCGGCGATGCCGCCGTGCGATCCCTCGTCGACACGCGCACGCCGATGTTCGAGTTCGTGATCCGCCACACGGTTGCGCGCTACGACCTCGAGACGGTCGAGGGGCGGGTGTCCGCATTGCGGGCCGCGGCGCCGGCCGTCGCCGACATCCGCGACCCCGCGCTGCGCCCCGGATATACGCGCGAGCTCGCGCGCATGCTGGGCCTCGAGCTCGCCGAGGTCGAGCGGGCCGTGCGATCGGCGGCGTCACGCCCCAAGGGCACCGCCGCGGGCGGCGACCGACGCGGATCGGTTGCTTCGGCGGCGCCGGGCAACGGGCAGCAGGGTTCGCCGCGTGACCACGCCGCGGCAGCGGATGCTCCGACCCGCCCGTTCTCGATCACCGACCTGCCGAACGACCCGTCGACCCGGCTCGAGCGCGACGCGTTGCAGGTCATCCTGCAGTACCCCGACGCGGTCGGCGCCGACCTGCTCCGCCACGCGATCGACTGCCGGTTCGGCAACGCGACGCTCGCGGTCGTCCGCGACGCCGTGGCATCCGTGCTCGCGTCACCCGAGCCCGCCATCCGCGTCGACCGGGTCGTCGAGGAGGTGCCCGCGCCGTTCAGCGGCATCGTGCACCAGCTCGCCGTCGCGCCGGTGCCGCAGCGCAGCGAGGCCGAACTCGCGGCCTACGTCACGGGGGTGGTGAGCGCGCTCGTCGACCGGGAGCTCCTGCGGCAGAAGTCCGAGCTGCTCGGCCGGCTCCAGCGTGCGGATCGCGCCGACACGGCGACGTACACCGCGCTCCAGCACGCCCTCGTCGACCTCGAGCGCGATCGCCGGGCCCTTCGGGGCGACTGACGGGACGCGCCTCGCTCAGCCTGCGCGGGACACCATCTGCTCGAGCTGCTCGCCGATCTTCCCGGCGTCGGCGCCGCCCGGCCAGAGCTTCACGAGATGCCCGTCGGCGTCGATGAGCGCGGTCATGGGCGGCTCGGTCACGGCGTAGGCGCGCCAGATCTGCAGGTCGGGATCGAGCACGACGGGGTCGCCCACCTGTTGGTCGTCGAGGTAGGTCGCGAGCGCTTCGGGGTCGGTGTCGCCCGAGACCTGGGCGATCGCCACGGCCTCGCCGTACTCGGAGGCGACGTCGGTGAGCACCCCCTGCTGGCCGGCGCACGTGGAGCACCAGCTGGCCATGAACTGCACGATGAGCGGACGCCCAGCCGCGAGGACGTCCAGGTCCACCTCCGTGCCGTCGACCAGACGGCCCTCGAGCGATGGGGCAGCGGGGGCCTCCGCGTTGGAGGCGAACGACGTGCCCTCGGGGAGGTCGCCGGGAAGTCGGGCTGCACCACCCCGTGGTTCGGACGTGCACGCGGCGAGGGTGAGGGCCAGGGCAGCGGCGGCGATGACCGTGGCGACTCGGCGGAGGGAGGTCATTCGGTTCCTTCGATGGTGGGGTCGGCGAGTGCCGGCACGAAGACCATCGGGTCAGCGGCATCCGCCTCGTGTTCGGCGACGACCTGTCCGTCGATGCTGACGGCGTACTGCGTCCCGTCGTGAAGCTCCGCGGTTCCCAGGGAGAACCGGCAGAAGGTGGGGATGCGCGGGGCCGTGCCGTAGTCGATGTCGTCGACCTTCACGGCCTCGCCGTCGCCGAGCACCGCGGCGAACACCTGGCGGCCTTCGTCGTCGTGGAGGGCGAGTTCGGCGCCCTTGTGGATGCCGAGGTACGGCCGCGCTCCGGAGCATGCGGCGCCGAGCTCCCGGAGGTGGCCGTCGCGGACGACGAGCTGCAGGCCGCCCGGCTCGTCATCGCCGGCGCCGGCGGTCGTGCCGGCGCACCCGGCGAGCGCTGCGACCGACAGGATCGTCGCGGCGAGCAACGCAGGGCGGTGGATGGGCCGGAACCTCACGTGGCCTCCTCCTGCCCGCCGATCGGCCGGGCGTCGTGTCGGGTCGGGTCGGGTCGTGTCGTGTCGTGTGATCGTACGGGCTCGCGCGGAGCCCGCGTGACGCCGAACGGGGCGACGCGGAACGGGAGGTCGTCCCGCTCCGCGTGCCCCACTCGGTGCGAGCGACTACCGGGCCTTGCCCGGAGCGTCGAGCTCGCAGGTGATCGTCTCGGTCTTCGACGGGTCGTTCTCCGACGTCGCCGTGACCGTGACGGTCGCGTCGCGGTCGGCGTCGGCTCCGCGGGAGGCGTAGACGGGCAGCTCGATCGTCGAGCCCGCCGCCGCCGCCACGATGCTGCTCGGCGTCGTCACCGACCATCCGCGTCCCTCGACGGAGGTCGCCAGACGGTAGATGTCGCTGTTCGCCTTCGGGTCCTCGACGGCCGTGCCCGTGTTCGTGAGCGGCACGAGGCACTGTGCGATCGCGGTGCCGTTCGCCTGGGCCTGGCCGTGCATGGCGGCGAGGTTGCCCTTCACCGTCGCGGTGCCGAGGTCGATCCCGCGGGCCTGCGGTCCGGCGCTCACCGTGGAGCGCACGGCCACGTCGTAGGCGAGGATGCCCTCGGCGTCGCGCTCCACGTTCAGGACGTAGAAGTGCAGTCCGTTCGCGGCGTCCACGTACTCGTACTCGGAACCCGAGTCGTTGCCGGCGTGGAACAGCGCATCGTTCAGCTGGCGCTGGTCGCCCCGCGTGATCATGATCGGGGTGCCGTCGGGCCGCACGTAGTCGACCGTCGCGATGTCCTGCGGATTCGCGTCGATCGTCCAGATGAACGGGTTGCGGTCCTGGTTCTTCGTCTTGGCGATCATCACGCCGTGGTCGGGCTGGAACGAGTCCGTGCCCATCCGGTCGATGACCTCCACGGTGTAGTTGTCGAACGACCCGCCGTCGCAGTCGTACTTCGCCTGGCGCGTGCAGGTGCCCGTCGAGTCATCCGCCGCCGCTGCCGTGGGCTTGTCGAAGACGAGGTTGATGCCCGTCAGCTCGCCCGGGCGCATGACCGCGCGGGAGACCACCCTGGTGACGACCGAGCCGAGCGCGTCGAGATCGCTCTCCTGAAGGTTCAGGTAGTTCGCCTCGTCGATGATCCCGAGGTTGATGCGGTTGCGGAGGCCGACGCCCGAGGGCTGCGATCCGCCGGCGACCGACGGGACGCTCCAGCGCTCATGGGTGCCACCGGGCCCGTTGAACGTGCCTCGTGCCAGGATGTCGAATGGACCGCTCGTGTCACGCAGGGGTCCGCCGTCGGCGGCTTCCGTGCCGTACGGGTTCCCGTAGTTGTCGGCGATGCCCAGGATGTGCGAGAACTCGTGGGCGTAGGTGCCCATGCCCGACGACTCCGCCTGCGTGGAGTTGCCGGCGCGGCCGTTCCTGGGGGAGTTCGCGTTCGGCCAGTGGTTGACCGCGGCGGCCCACGAGGTCCACGGGACGTAGCGGGTCTTCGCCCAGTTCGCCATGGGAGCGCCGTTCTGGTCGAGCGCGACGCCGTTCTCATCTCGCGGCGGCCCGAAGTCGTCGGTCACGTCCTCGGGGTGCTCGAACAGCATCTGCCCGAACTCCTCCCACGTCGATGACTCGTCGTGGCCGGCAGTGACGTAGAACACCTGGTCGAACTGGGTGAGCGGGTCGGCGCTGCCGATGTCGGCGCCCCAGAGCGCCAGCGCGTCGGTGCGGATGTTCTTGTCGCACGACTCGCCCTGCGGGCAGAACGCGGCGTTCGGCTTGTTGAACGAGTCGTTCAGGCCGTACTCCTCGATGTTGCCGGGAAGCTGGTACGGCCCGAACGCCTGCATCTGCACGCTGAGGCGGCCGCCCGACTGCTCCATCCAGTACTCGTTGATGGTGCGACCGTGGTTGAGCTCGCTGGGCTTGTTGAGCAGGTCGAGGTAGAACTGCGGCACGTCCTCGCGAGCGAGGCCGTTCGCGAGACCCGACGGGTCGCCGAACGCGTGCGCGCCCTCGGGCTGGGTGACGAGGAAGGGCTGGTTCTCGAAGTCGACGAGCACGATCGCGCCGTTGAACTGCCGCTCCGAGCCCTCGATGTCGTTGGCCCAGTCGGTGCCGGGAACGGCGACGTAGTCGTCCCAGGTCATGTCGTCCATGTTCTCCCAGGACTGCGGGTCGACCGGGCCGAGCACGGAGGGGTCGAAGGAGTCGGGAGGTGCCGCCATCGCGGTGCCGCTCGACACCGTCGCGAGCGTGATGACGCCCGCGGCGGCGGCGACGGCGAGCGAGGCTCGCCTCGTCGCGGTTCTGGGTCGGTGATCTCGTCGTGCCACTGCAACCTCCATGTCGTCTCCCGCGGGGCGATGCGCCCGCGTGCACCGTTTCCTGTGATGCGGCATTGCATCCGCTGGGAAAGCGATGTCCATGGATCCTTCCATCGGCGCGGGCGGGAGCGACAGGCCGCCGCGCCGAATCGACGCGTGGCGAATTCCGACGGTTACCCGTCAGGATTTCCGAGCATTACGGTCCGATAACGTTGAGTTCCCGCTCCAGTCCGCCGTGCTACCTCTTGAAGGGTCCTCCCGCTCGCAGCAGAGCGGCGGGGTGGCCCGTCCTCGTCTCGAGGGCGGACGACGAGCGACCCGTTCCACGCCCGCATGCGGACCCCGAACGCGCCGGTCCCACCAACTCGGCATCCGCCTTCCGAAGGTCGAGCCGAACTCCCATAGGAAGAGGTAGACGGATATGACATCCGCATCCACGAACCGGAACCGCGCCCTCATCGCGGTGGCCGGTGCCTCCGTGGCCGCCCTCGCACTCGCCGGCTGCACCGCCGGCGGCGGCGGCAGCAGCGAGGCATCCGGTGGCACGCTGACCATCGGCACCACCGAGCAGGTCACCGCGCTCGACCCGGCCGGCTCGTACGACAACGGTTCGTTCGCCGTGATGAACCAGGTGTACCCGTTCCTGCTCAACACCCCCTACGGCAGCCCCGACGTCGAGCCCGACATCGCGGAGTCCGCCGAGTTCACCAGCCCCACCGAGTACACGGTGACGCTGAAGCCCGACCTCAAGTTCGCCAACGGCAACGACCTCACCTCGTCCGACGTGAAGTTCACGTTCGACCGGCAGCTCGCGATCGCCGACGAGAACGGCCCGTCGTCGCTGCTCTACAACCTCGACTCGGTCGAGGCGGTCGACGACACCACCGTCGTCTTCACGCTGAAGTCGGAGAACGACCAGATCTTCCCGCAGATCCTGTCGAGCCCGGTCGGCCCGATCGTCGACGAGGACGTCTTCTCGGCAGACTCGCTGACCTCCGACGACGACATCGTCGCGGGCAACGCGTTCGCCGGCCAGTACGTCATCGACAGCTACGACTTCAACAACCTGATCTCGTACAAGGCGAACCCCGACTACCAGGGCATCCTCGGCGAGGCGAAGACCGACACGGTCAACGTGAAGTACTACACGGATGCCTCGAACCTGAAGCTCGACGTGCAGGAGGGGAACATCGACGTCGCGCACCGCACGCTGAGCGCGACCGACATCGAAGACCTGCGCGGCAACGACAACGTGAAGGTCGTCGACGGCCCCGGCGGCGAGATCCGCTACCTGGTCTTCAACTTCAACACGATGCCGTTCGGCGCCACCACCGCCGAGGCGGACCCGGCGAAGGCGCTCGCCGTCCGCCAGGCCATCGCCGACCTCATCGACCGCGACGCGATCTCGGAGGACGTCTACAAGGGCACCTTCACGCCGCTGTACTCGTACGTTCCCGAGGGCCTGACCGGCGCCAACGAGGCCCTGAAGGACCTCTACGGCGACGGCAACGGCGCGCCCGACGCCGACAAGGCGGCGGCCACGCTCGAGGCGGCCGGCATCACCACGCCGCTCGACATCTCGATCCAGTACGTGGCCGAGCGCTACGGACCGTCGTCGAGCGACGAGTACGCGATCATCAAGGACAACCTCGAGTCGAGCGGCCTGTTCACCGTGAACCTGCAGTCGACCGAGTGGGTCCAGTACTCCGAGGACCGCGTCGCCGACCTGTACCCGGCCTACCAGCTCGGCTGGTTCCCCGACTACTCGGACGCCGACAACTACCTCACGCCGTTCTTCCTGACGGAGAACTTCCTGTCGAACCACTACGACAACCCCGAGGTGAACGACCTGATCCTCGAGCAGGCCGTCACGTCGGACCCCGAGGCTCGCGCGGCGCTCATCGGCGAGATCCAGGACAAGGTCGCAGCCGACCTGTCGACGATCCCGTACATGCAGGGCGCGCAGGTCGCGGTCGTGGGCAGCGACGTCGAGGGCACGGAGGACACGCTCGACGCGTCGTTCAAGTTCCGCTACGGCGCGCTCTCCAAGGGCTGATCCGCACTAGAGTCGTTGAAGCTCGACGACGGGGGCGACCTGCTACCGCGGGTCGCCCCCGTTCCCCTGTACCCCTGAGGAACCCATGAGCACTTTTGACACCGTTCCAACGACGGAGGACGTCCCGGCTTCCGGGCGTCCGAAGCCGAAATCGCAAGGAGGCGGCTTCGGACGATACGTCCTCGTTCGGTTCCTCCTCATGTTCCCGACGATCTTCATCCTCGTCACGCTCGTCTTCTTCCTCGCCCGCACCACCGGTGATCCCATCACCGCGGCGCAGGGCGGCCGGCTCGGGCCCGAGGCCCTCGCCGAACTCCGAGCCGCGGCCGGCTACGACCGGCCGCTGTTCATCCAGTACTTCGAGTACCTCGGCCAGATCCTGACCGGCAACTTCGGGTCGACGATGACCACGAACCGGCCGGTCCTCGAGGTGCTCACCACCTATGGACCCGCGACCTTCGAGCTCGTCTTCTACTCCCTGATCGTGGCGTTCGCGGTCGGCATCCCGCTCGGCCTGCTCGCCGCCTACCACCGCGACAAGACGCAGGACGCGATCTACCGGGTGCTCGCGATCTTCTGGTACGCGATCCCGATCTTCTTCGCCGGCCTGCTGCTCAAGCTCATCTTCTCGGTGTGGCTGAAGTGGTTCCCGGTCGCCGGCCGCGCCAGCGTGAGCGCGGAGCTGCAGATGCAGACCCTGCCGAACAAGACCGGCTTCTACACGATCGACGCGCTGATGACCGGCGACCCCGCGGTGCTCGGCGACGTGCTCATGCACGCCGTGCTCCCGTCGATCGCCCTGGGCCTCGCGACCGCCGGCATCTTCCTCCGCCTCGTGCGCACCAACGTGATCGGCACCCTCACGACCGACTACGTCGACGCGGCTCGCTCGCGCGGCGTCGCCGAGTCGCGGCTCCTCCGCAAGCACGCGTATCGTCCGGCGCTCATCCCGATCATCACGGTCATCGGCCTGCAGATCGCGCTGCTGCTGTCGGGAGCGGTGCTCACCGAGACGACCTTCGAGTGGAAGGGACTCGGCTTCATCCTGGCCGAGTTCATCGAGTCGCGTGACTTCATGGCCGTGCAGGGCATCGTGGTGCTCCTCGCCGTGATCGTCACCATCACCAACTTCATCGTCGACATCATCGCGGCGTACATCGACCCGAGGGTGAGGTACTGAGATGACCGCGGCATCCGTCACCGTCGTCCCGAAGCGACGACTCCGCGATCGGCTTCCGATCGTGCACCAGCTGCGCCAGAGTGTCGGCCTGCAGCGGGGCATGCTCGTCGCCGGCCTCGTCATGCTGGCCGTCTTCATCCTCTGCGCGATCTTCGCGCCACTGCTGGCGCCGTACGGCTTCGCGCAGCGCAAGAACGACGCGGGTGCGTTCGGCACGCAGCAGCCGCCGTCGCTCGAGCACCCGTTCGGCACCACGGTCGGCGGTTACGACGTGCTCTCCCGCGTGATCTGGGGCACCCAGACGGCGATCCTCGTGATCATCATCGCGGTGCTGCTGTCGATCTTCATCGGCGTGGCGCTGGGACTCTACGCGGGCTACTTCGGCGGTTGGGTCGACCGGGTGCTCGTCGTGGTCTTCGACGCGATCTACGCCTTCCCGTCGCTGCTGCTCGCGATCGTGCTGTCGATCGTGATCTCGGGCGGGCAGTCCAACCTGTGGGCGGGCGTGCTCGCCGCGGCGGGCGCGATCACCGTGGTCTACATCCCGCAGTACTTCCGCGTGATCCGCGCCGAGACGGTGCGCATCAAGGCGGAGGCGTTCGTGGAGTCCGCGAAGGTGCTCGGCGCCTCGAACTCGCGGGTCGTGTTCAAGCACGTCTTCCGCAACGCCACGCGCACGCTGCCGCTCATCATCACGCTGAACTCGTCCGAGGCGATCCTCACGATGGCGGCGCTGGGCTTCCTGGGCTTCGGCATCGAGCCGACGGCGGCCGCCGAGTGGGGCTACGACCTCAACAAGGCGCAGTCGGATGTCACGAGCGGCATCTGGTGGACGGCACTGTTCCCCGGCCTGGCCATCGTGTTCACCGTGCTGGCCATCACGCTCGTGGGCGAGAGCCTCAACGACCTGGCCGACCCGCGCCTGCGCGGGCGTCGCCGGGTGGCGCAGGCGGCCGGCGAGGTCGCGCAGACCTCCGTCGTGCCCGGAGGCGTACTGTACGCGGGGCCCGGCGGACTCGCCGGCCTCGAAGACGGAGAGACGTTCGACGAGCACGGGATCGAGGTCAAGCGATGAGCACGGTGGTCGACATCAGGAACCTCGGCGTCTCGTTCGCGACCGACGCCGGCGCGGTGAAGGCGGTCGACGACGTCTCGCTGTCCGTGCAGAGCGGCGAGGTGCTCGCGATCGTCGGCGAGTCGGGCAGCGGCAAGACCGTGACCGCGAAGACGATCCTCGGCCTCCTGCCCGAGACGGCGACGACGCGCGGCGCGGTCATCCTCACCAACCGCGAGGGCACACGCGAGAGCGACATCATCACGGTGTCGAAGCAGCGGCTCCGCGAGGTGCGCGGCACCGACGTGGCAATGGTCTTCCAGGAGCCGTCGACCGCCCTGAACCCGGTCTACACGATCGGCTGGCAGATCATGGAGGGACTCCGCGCGCACGGCGACGTCACCAAGCAGGAGGCGCGCGCGAAGGCGATCGACATCCTCGGTCGCGTCGGGATCCCCGACCCCGAGGAGCGCATCGACCACTACCCGCACCAGTTCTCCGGCGGCCAGAAGCAGCGCATCGTCATCGCGATGGCGCTCGTGCTCAACCCCGGGCTCATCGTCGCCGACGAGCCCACCACGGCGCTCGACGTGACGGTGCAGGCCGAGATCCTCGACCTGCTGCGCCGCTGCCGCGACGAGTTCGGCTCGGCGATCGTGCTGATCACCCACAACATGGGCGTCGTCGCCGACCTCGCCGACCGGGTGGCCGTGATGTACCAGGGCGTGGTGGTCGAGGAGGCCGACGTGCACACGCTCTTCGCGTCGCCGCAGGCCGACTACACGAAGAAGCTCCTCGCGGCGGTGCCGTACGTGGGCCACGGCACCGTGAAGGCCGCCGAGCGCGCCGCGGCGCGGCCGACGAACTGGCTGGAGCAGCCGGCGGTGGTCGAGGCGAAGGGCCTCGAGATCACCTACCCGGGACGGTTCGGCCGTCCGGGGTTCCAGGCCGTGGGCGGCGTCGACCTCGTCATCCGGCCCGGCGAGGTGCTGGGCCTGGTCGGCGAGTCCGGCTCGGGCAAGACCACCATCGGCCGCGCGATCGCCGGCCTCACGAAGGTCACAGGCGGATCGCTGAAGGTGCTCGACGCGGAGATGAACGGCATCCGCGAGCGCGACTTCCGTCCGCTCCGCAGCCGCATCGGGTTCGTGTTCCAGGACCCGGCGTCGAGCTTCAACCCGCTCCTCACGATCGCCGAGTGCGTCGCCGAGCCGCTCGTGATCCACGGCCGTGCGAAGAACCCTCGGGCGGCGCGCGCGCGGGTCGACGAGCTCCTCGAGGCCGTGCAGCTGCCGAAGGCCTACGGCGACCGCTACCCGCACGAGCTGTCCGGCGGCCAGCGCCAGCGTGCGAGCCTCGCACGGTCGCTGGCGCTCGAGCCCGAGCTGCTGATCGCCGACGAGCCGACCTCGGCCCTCGACGTGTCGGTGCAGGCCCGCGTGCTGGAGCTGTTCGCCGAGCTGCAGCGCGAGTTCGGCTTCGCGTCGCTCTTCATCAGCCACGACCTCGCGGTGGTCGACCTCGTCGCCGACCGCATCGCGGTGCTGTACCACGGCCGCCTCGTCGAGGAGGGCACCGGCCTCGAGGTGCTCGGCTCGCCCGTCGACCCGTACACGCAGCGCCTGCTCGCCTCGCTTCCCGTGCCCGATCCGGCCGCGCAGGCTGAGCGGCGTGAGGAGCTCCGGCGCCTCCGGGAGGCCGACTGATGCGGGGTGCGGCGCACGGCTTCCCGGTGGTGCTGAGCGACCTGTCACTCGAGTACCCGTCGCACGGGCCGAGCCCTGCGCACGTCGCCCTGCACGGGTTGACGCTGACCATCCACCCGGGGGAGGTGCTCGGGCTCCTCGGCAGCGCCGGCAGCGGCAAGAGCACCCTCGCCAAGGTGCTCTCGGGCGTGGCGTTCGATCCCCAGTCGGCCGAGGTGCGGCCCGTCATCACCGGGGGAGAGGCCACGGTGCTCGGACATCGCCTCCGTTCGCTGCCGCGACGGAAGGTGCCCGAGCTGCAGTTCCACGTGGGCTACCTCCCGCAGGATGCGGCCGCCATGCTGCCCCGCGACCGCACGGTGTCCGAGATCGTGGCCGAGCCGATCCTCGAGCGTGACCGGCGGTACAACCGCAAGGCCCTGCAGACCCGGGTGGCGACCATGATCGACGCCGTGCGGCTCCCGCTCGGCATGCTCGACAAGTTCCCCTACGAGCTGAGCGGGGGGCAGCGCCAGCGCGTCGCCCTGGCCCAGGCGCTCGTGCTCGGCCCGTCGCTGCTGATCGCCGACGAACCGACCGCGGGCATCGACCTGACCGTGCGCGACGCCGTTGCGCAGCTCATCAGCGAGCTGCGCGACCGCGAGCACCACTCGTTCTCCGCGCTCATCATCAGCCATGACCTGCCGGTGCTGCGACGCACCGCCGATCGCATCGCGGTGCTCGACAAGGGGGAGCTCGCGGCACTCGGCACCATCGACGAGGTGTTCCACGATCCCGCCCATCCCTACGTGATGGCCCTCGCCGGTGCCCTCGACGCGGGCCATGCGGTGATCGACGAGCTGGAGGACGGTCCGACGGCATGACGGATGCCGCGTCGCCGCGTCGTCCGCATCGTGTGGTCTCGGGCTCCCAGCCGCCGACGAGCCCCGCCTGGCGTCCGGCGTCGCCCGGCCCGATCGCCGTGCTGCCCGATGGCGACCCCGTGGTGTCCGCGGCCGTGCGCGCCGCAGGCGGCACGGTCGCGGCGCTCGGACCTGACACCCGCGGGATCGTCTGGACCGCGGCATCCGGAGCGGAGTCGCTGCAGCACGCGCTCGACGCGCACCCGCGCGTCGCCTGGGTGCAGCTCCCGTGGGCGGGAGTCGATGCGTTCGCGCCGCTGCTCGCCCGCTTCCGCGACGACGGTCGCACGTGGACGAGCGCGAAGGGCGCGTACGCGCAGCCCGTCGCCGAGCACGCCCTCATGCTGGCCCTCGCCGTGCTGCGCGAGGTGCCGATGCGTGTGCGCGCCGAGCAGTGGGACGTCGACGAGCGCGGCCGCACCCTGTTCGGCGCCGACGTGGTCATCGTCGGGGCCGGCGGCATCGCGACCGAGCTCCTCCGGCTCCTGGCGCCGTTCGGCGTGCGCGTCACCGTCGTCCGCCGTCGCGACGAGCCGGTCGAGGGTGCGTGGCGCACGGTCGGGGTCGCCGACCTGGGCCCGGCGCTCGAGCACGCCGAGGTCGTCTTCGTGGCGGCGGCGCTCACGGGCGAGACGCGCGGGCTCATCGGGGCGCGCGAGCTCGAACGGATGCCGCACGGCGCCGTGCTCGTGAACGTGGCGCGCGGCGCCGTGGTCGACACCGACGCCCTGGTTGCCGCCCTCGCGTCGGGCGCCCTCGGCGGCGCCGGGCTGGACGTCAGCGACCCCGAGCCGCTGCCCACGGGGCATCCGCTGTGGACCGCGCCCAACACGATCATCACCCCGCACGTCGCCGACACCGAGGCGATGGTCGTGCCGCTCTTCGCCGAGCGGGTCCGTCGCAACGTCGCCGCGTTCCTGGCCGGGCGACCGCTCGAGGGTCGCATCGATCCTGCCGCGGGCTACTGACGGTCCCCGGGCGTTGTCGAGGGGGCCTCGAATTGGGAGACCGGGGCTCCCTTTGCTAGAGTGTCTCTGCTGAACAAGCGATCCTCCATAGCTCAATTGGCAGAGCAATCGGCTGTTAACCGATAGGTTCTTGGTTCGAGTCCAAGTGGGGGAGCAACAAGGGCCGTCCGGTCGATCCGGGCGGCCCTTCGTCGACTCGGGAGGGGTTCGTGCCGGAGTACGAGGCGGTCGCCGATGGCTCGCACGACGAGCCCGTGCGCCGGGTCACGCCGGTGCGCGACGGGGTCGGCGTCGGGCTCGCGACGGCCGCGTACGGCATCTCGTTCGGGGCGCTCGCGGTGGCATCCGGGCTCGACGTGTGGCAGACCTGCTTCCTCAGCCTGGTGATGTTCACCGGCGGCTCGCAGTTCGCGCTCGTCGGCGTGCTCGCGTCGGGCGGGGTGGCCGCGGGCGGCTCGGCCATCGCCGCGGCGGCGCTCCTCGGCATCCGGAACGTCGTCTACGGCATGCGCATGAAGCCGATCGTCGATCGCGGGAGCCTGGCGCAGCGCATCGCCGCGGCGTGGATCACGATCGACGAGTCCACGGCGGTCGCGCTCGCCCAGACGAGCGATCGGGCGGCCAGGCTCGGCTTCTGGGCGACCGGGCTCGTCATCTTCGTCGGATGGAACCTGACGACGCTCGCGGGCGCCCTCATCGGCGACGCCCTCGGTGACACGAGGGCGTGGGGCCTGGATGCCGCGGCGGCGGCCGCCTTCCTCGGCCTGCTGTGGCCCCGGCTCAAGCGGTTCCAGGCGGGCGCGGTCGCGGTGGCTGCGGCGGTCGTCGCGACGCTGGCGACCCCAGTGCTCACGCCCGGGTTGCCGGTACTCGTCGCGGCGCTGGTGGCCGTGCTCGTGGGCTGGTTCGACCTGTTCTCGAGGCGGAGCCGCGCATGACCACCTGGCACGTCCTCCTCATCGCGTCGGCGGCCACACTGGCGCTGAAGCTCGGCGGCTACCTGGTGCCGGCGGGGCTCCTCGAACGCGAGCGTCCGGCCCGCATCGCCGACCTGCTCACCGTCGCGCTGCTCGCGGCGCTCATCGCCGTGCAGACCCTCGGCGCCGGTCAGGCGATCGTCGTCGACGCCCGGGTGCCGGCGATCATCGTCGCGGCGGCGCTCTTCGCGATGCGCGTGCCGTTCCTCGTGGTGGTGATCGTGGCCGCGCTCGTCGCGGCGGGCATCCGCGCCTTCACGTGAGCGTCGCGGCTCAGTCCTCGAGGTGGTCGACGCCCGGCATCCACGACACCCCGGGCTTGCCCCAGCCCAGCTTGCGCGCGATCTTCGCGGCGATGCGCTGATCGCGTTCGCCGAGCCGGTCGACGTAGAGGGTGCCGTCGAGGTGGTCGTACTCGTGCTGGAAGATGCGTGCCAGCCAGCCCTCGGCCTCGATCTCGAACCGCTCGCCGTCGAGGTCGGTGGCGCGCAGGATCGCGCGCTCGGCGCGGCGCAGCCCGAACCGCTCCCCGGGGAACGACAGGCACCCCTCGGACTCCTCGTCCTCATCGGGCTCGCCCGCGGGCGGCGGCGAGATCCACAGCTCGGGATTGATCGCGACGCCACGCCACTTCGTGCCGGCCTCGTCGGTCCAGCCGTACGTGAAGAGCCGCAGCGGCACGCCAACTTGCGGGGCGGCGAGGCCGACGCCGGGCGCGGCATCCATCGTCTCGAAGAGGTCGCGCACGAGGGAGCGGAGGTCGTCGTCGATGGTCTCGACGGGAAGGGCGGGGGAGTGCAGCACGGGGTCGCCGGAGATGCGTATGGGGAGGACGGCCATTCGCCAAGGATATCGGCGGCCGACCCGGTAGGGTCGATGCGTGGATCCGGACCTGAGCGACCTCTCCGAGCAGATCGCGCTCGACCCCACGTCGTTCATCGGAATCCCGTTGGCCCTCGTCGGCGCGGTGTTCCTCTCGCTCGGTGCCCAGTTCCAGCACCGGGGCGTGGTCAAGGTCGAGGCGCGCACGGTCGACTCGCTCGGCAAGGGGCTGAACGGCAAGCAGCTCGCGTTGCTGCTCGCGCGCCCGTCGTGGGTGGTGGGCACGCTCATGCTCGGGCTGGCCATCATGTTCCAGCTCGGCAGCCTCTACTTCGCCCCCATCATCGTGGTGCAGCCGCTCGGGGCGATCGCGCTGGTGATCACGTCGATCCTGAATTCGCGGCTGAACCACGTGAAGCTGAACAGCAAGTCGATCACCGCGATCGTCATGTGCGTCGGCGGCGTGTTCCTCTTCGTGGGCGTCGCCGCCTTCACAGCCGTCGACAACCCCGTGACCGATCGGCAGCTCGTCACGATCCTCATCATCCTCGCCGTCGTGCTCGCCCTGGCCGGCGTCGCGTTCGGGCTGCTCCGCCGCCGCATCCGTGCCATCTTCTACGTGATCATGGCGGGCGTGCTCTACGGCTTCGTGGCGACGCTCGCCAAGGTCGTGCTCGGCCGCATCGAGCAGGGCGAGGTCGAATGGCTCACCTGGACCTGCCTGCTCGGCCTGCTCCTCGCCACGGCGCTCGGCGCGTACTTCGTGCAGAACGCCTATGCGACCGGGCCTCCCGACCTCGTGATCGCCGGACTGACGGTGGTCGACCCGATGGTGGCCGTCGTGATCGGCATCGTCGTGCTCGGCGAGGCGTCGCAGGCCCCGCTCTGGGCGAACCTGGTGTTCCTCCTCGCGGGCGTGATCGCCGTGTGGGGCGTGTTCATGCTCGCCCGCAACCACCCGCAGACCCGGCTCTGACCGCCGTCGCGACATGCGCGGCCGCCGACGCGCAGACGTCGATGCGTAGACTATGTTCGGATTCAGTCCGCGAGGGTGACCCCCAGGACGACCACTCATCGAGGCCGATCGCCTCCATCCCAGAACTGTGAGGAACCACGCCACGTGTCTGACACACCCGGTGCGATTGCCCCCGCCGGCACCGACGGCGCGGAGACGGAACGTCCGCTCACGATCCTGATCGGCGCCGACACCTTCGCGCCCGACGTGAACGGCGCCGCCCGCTTCGCCGAGCGCCTCGCCGCCGGACTGGTCGAGCGCGGGCACGACGTGCACGTGATGGCCCCCGCCGCGAATCGCAAGCACGGCACGTGGAAGGAGGTGCACGAGGGTCAGGAGATCACCGCGCACCGGCTTTACAGCTGGCGCTGGTACCCGCATGACTGGCTGCGGTTCGCGCTCCCGTGGCGCATCAAGCAGAACAGTTCGCGCGTCATCGACGCGGTGAAGCCCGACGTCGTGCACTTCCAGTCCCACATCATCGTGGGCCGCGGCCTGTCGCTCGAGGCGCAGAAGCGCGGCATCCGCATCATCGGCACCAACCACTTCATGCCCGAGAACATGCTGGAGTTCACCCTGCTGCCCAAGGCGTGGCAGGAGTGGGCCGTCGGTCTCGCGTGGAAGGCGGCGGGCCGCACGTTCGGCCGCGCCGAGGCGGTCACGACGCCGACGCGCCGGGCCTCGCAGTTCCTCGAGAAGCACACCGGCCTGCGCGGCGTGCACGCGATCTCGTGCGGCATCGACGCCCACAAGTACTCGCCCGACTGGTCTCCGCGCACCGAGAACCGCATCCTGTTCGTCGGCCGCGTCACCGGTGAGAAGCAGATCGACGTGCTGCTCCGCGCGGTCACGCTGCTCCCGGCCGAGGTCGACGCGAAGGTCGAGATCGTCGGCGGCGGAGACCAGATGCGCAACCTGCAGCACATGGCCGCCGAACTGGGCATCGCCGACCGCGTCACCTTCACGGGCTACGTCACCGACGACGAACTTCGCGAGGCGTACCACCGCGCATCCGTGCTGGCCATGCCGTCGATCGCCGAGCTGCAGAGCATCGTGACGATGGAGGCCATGGCCTCGGCGCTGCCCGTCGTCGCCGCCAACGCCATGGCGCTGCCGCACCTCGTGCACGACGGCGAGAACGGCTACCTGTTCGAGCCGAGCAACCCCGAGGACCTCGCGGCCAAGCTCCGCACGGTGCTCGAGGCGTCGCCCGAGGAGTACCGCACCCTCAAGGAGGGCTCCCTCCGGCTGATCGCGGCGCACGACATCCAGCGCACGATCTCGACGTTCGAGAGCCTGTATCGTGGAAAGCCGGTGACCGATCCGGTCACGGATGTCGCGCCCGCAGCACTCCCCGAGTGAGGCGCCGCGAGGGGCGGTAGCTCAGCCGGTCAGAGCAGTGGACTCATAATCCATCGGTCACGGGTTCAAGTCCCGTCCGCCCTACAAAAAGCCTTCTGATCAGGGATCTAGATCGAAACACTGCATGTCGTTTCGAACGATCTAGGGCGCTCGAGTCGGCTTGCCGAAGTTCACTCCTGGTCGTCGTCGGTGACGAGCAGTCGCATGAAGGTTTCGAGGAGTGGAAGCG
The DNA here is from genome assembly GCF_056404815.1 of Agromyces sp. P2_B3. Taxonomy (NCBI): domain Bacteria; kingdom Bacillati; phylum Actinomycetota; class Actinomycetes; order Micrococcales; family Microbacteriaceae; genus Agromyces; species Agromyces sp. P2_B3. Next base: position 127,413 of record NZ_JBFUDH010000007.1, read on the forward strand.
TTGGGCGGGTCGGGTCGAGGAGCGCCTGGATTCGAAGGCCATCCATCATGGCCATCATCATGGTGACCTTCTCGTCGGCCGTGATCTCCTCGCCGTCCTTCGCCGTCGGCAGGCGTCCGCTTGAGAGATGCGAGCGCATCCGTTCGCGTCTGGCGATGAAGAATTCGTGCGCGGGATGGTCCGGGTTCGTCGCCGCGACGGTGATCGCGAGCCAGTTCCGCTGGCGTTCAGGATGGGCGAACTCGTCTGCGAGCACGCTGGACAGTACACGCTCGGCGGGAACCCGCGACTGCATGATGCGGTGCGCCAATTCTTCGTCGTCGAGATCGCGTTGGGCGAGTGCGGCGAGCAGGAGGTCGTCCTTGCTGGCGAAGTGGCGGAGCAACGCTGCATGCGTGACGTCGGCCCGCGCGGCGATGTCGCGGAGGGACGCTCGTTCGTAGCCATGTTCCGCAAAGCTCGCGAGCGCGGCGCGGACGATTTCGGCGCGTCTGGCAGGCGTCTTGGAGTACGGGCCGCGACGCGAGGGCCGCGGTGAGCGCGATGCCGCCGGCGTTTCGGTATCGGGGACGGCAACCGATGAGCGATCCGTCGGCGCGACGGCCGTCGTTCCATTCATCTCGTCCCCTGTTCGATGATCCACCAACCCAGTCTGGCAGGTGCCTCGGATGCCTCCGGACTTGCCAATAGTAACCGATATGGTTACAGTTGCGGTCATGTAACCACGGTGGTTACTTTTGGGTGGTTGCCCAGCTCGATTGCGCGTACGATCGCGTGATCGGATTCACCCCGATAAGGAGTCAACGGTGACGAAGGACCAGCCGAACGCGGAGCAGCTCAGCGCCGCCGGCATCGCAACGAACGTGCCGGTCGGCATCGCCCCCCAGTCCGACCTGGATGCCCCGTTGCGCGAGAGCGCGGGTGGCGCGGGTGGCGCAGTCGGCTCTGACGCCGAACCGACGCAGCCGATGAGCAAGGGATACATCTTCTGGCTCATGCTGGCGAGCTTCGGCGCGTCGATGGCGATGATGGTGCCGTTGTCGTATGGCATCGCGGTTCGGATCACGGAGCTCGCGCCGGGCCATGAAGAGGTCCTCGGGTACATCACGGGCATCGCCCAGGTCGCCTACCTGGTGATCAGCCCGCTCGTCGGCATCTGGAGCGACCGAACCAGGTCGCGATTCGGTCGACGGGCGCCGTTCCTCTTCCTCGGCACCGGCATCGGCCTGGTCGGTCTCGTCATCATCGGTCTCGCACCGAACCTCCTCATCGTCGGCGCCGGCTGGGTCTTCGGCATGGTGGGCTGGTCGATCGCTGGAGCGGCGCTGCAGACGCTGCAGGCCGACAAGCTGCCCGAGCAGCAGCGTGGTCGTGTCTCGGCGCTGACCGGCCTGATGACCCAGATCGCGCCCGTGCTCGGCATCGGCGTCGCCTATGCCGTCTCGTCGAGCACCTTCCTCGTGTTCGTCGTCCCGGGTGTGATCGGCGCCGTGCTGATCGTCCTCTTCCCCCTCGTGAAGCCCGAGGGCAGCTCGAAGGACCTGGCGCCGTCGACGCAGGTCACCGCCACGTCGGTGTTCAAGAGCTACGGCTTCAGCATCCGCAAGTACCCGGATTTCGCGTGGAACTGGCTCGGCCGTTTCATCTTCTTCATCGGCCTGTACTTCAACACCACGTTCGGCACCTTCTTCTACGCACAGCGCCTCGACATGCCGGTTCGCGAAGTCGCCGGCGTGGTCGCCACCGTCGGCTTGGTCGGCGTACTCGCTGCGACGATCGGCGCGCTGGTCGGCGGGTTCCTCTCCGACAAGCTGCAGCGCCGGCGCCTGTTCGTGATGATCGCCGCGGTGCTCTTCGTGGCCGGCGCGGTCCTCGAGGCCACGGCGTGGACGCTCCCGCAGATCATCGCCGGTGCGGTCGTCATGCAGTTGTCGATCGCCGTCTTCGCGACCGTCGACCAGGCGATCGTGTACGCGATCATCCCGGAGCGCAACGAGGCGGGCCGCTACATGGCCGTCATCCAGTTCGCCCAGAAGATCCCGAGCGCGATCGCTCCGATGGTCGCCGGCGTGGTGATCACCCTCGGTGCGGTCGGCGGCGAGAAGAACTACACCCTGCTGTATCTCGCGGGGGGCGTGTTCGCCCTCGTCGGTGGCCTCATCATCCTGCTGAAGGTGAAGTCGATCCGGTAGCGGATCGACTCGCCCGACGCACGACCTGCAGCTTCGAACGGGAATCGAACGACCATGCGCACTGCACCCTACGACCTCGGCGTGGACAGCGGCGGCGACGGACTCTCCGTCACCGGCCCTGCGCCGCGGCTCTCCTGGAAGGACCCGGTGGATCGGGACATCCGCTCTGCCTATCTCGTCGAGGCGGAGATCGACGGTGGTGAGCCGATCCTCGCAGTGGCGACCGGGCGGCGCCTGGTGCGGTGGCCGTTCGGTGCGCTCGGCAGCGGGCAACGGGTGCGGTGGCGCGTGCGCGCTGCCGGGCCCGACGCGCACTGGTCGGAGTGGACGGCCTTCGAATCGGGCCTGCTGGACGCCGACTGGTCGGCGTCGTGGATCTCGCCGGTCGAGCCGGCACTCGGCTCGGATGATGATGCCGGATACGGGAAGCGGCCGGCGCACGTGCTCGCCGGAACCTTCGACGTCGACGGCGACGTCGTCAGTGCGCGGCTGTACAGCACCGCACTCGGCGTCTACACGGCGAGCGTGAACGGCGAACGTGCCGGCACGAGCGAGCTCGCGCCAGGTTCGACGTCGTACGACCGGACGCTCTACGCGCAGGCCGCCGACGTGACGGAGTCGCTGCGCACGGGGAAGAACCGGATCGAGATCATCCTCTCCGACGGTTGGTATCGCGGGCAGGTCGGCGCGTTCCGGTTGCCCGCCGGATGGGGGACGACCCTCGGCGCCCGGGTGGAACTGCACCTCGAGTTCGCCGACGGCACCCGGCAGGTCGTTCGGAGCGATGCGAGCTGGACGAGCGCCCGCTCGGCGATCACCAGGGCCGACCTGATGGACGGGCAGACGCTCGACCTCTCCGCGCCCGCGGCCGACGCCGTGCCGGTGCTGGTCGACGTCGTGGACGCGCCCGCCATCGACTGGTCGCCCGCACCGCCGGTCCGCGTCATCGAGACCCGGACCCCGCAGGAGCTTCGGCGGCTCCCGGGCGGGGCGTGGATCGCGGACTTCGGCCAGAACGCCTCCGGATGGATCCGACTGCGTGACCTCGGCCTGCCGGGAGCCCGCACCGTCATCGAGTACGGCGAGGCCCTCGATCGTGACGGAGACGTCAGCACCTCCCACCTGGATTCGGAACGACCTGGCGAGGCGCCAATCGTCTTCGTCCAGCGCGACGAGGTCATCGCGGGGGAGGCCGGCAGCGTCTTCGAGCCACGGCACACCGTGCACGGGTTCCGATACGCCCGGATCACCCGCACCGACTGCGAGCCCGTCGATGCCGGTTCGGTCGAGATGCGGAACGTCCACACCGACCTCGCGCGCACCGGCACGTTCACGTGCAGCGACGACGAGCTCAACCGCCTGCACGACCTCGCCGACTGGAGCTTCCGCAGCAACGCCGTCGACGTCCCAACCGACTGCCCGACCCGCGAGCGGCTGGCCTGGACCGGCGACTACCAGGTCTTCGCTCCCACCGCGACGCGCCTCTACGACGTGCACGGCTTCAGCCGCAAGTGGCTGCGCTCGGTGCGCGACGACCAACTCGACGACGGTCGCATCGCGAACTTCTCGCCCGACGGTCGACGCATCAAGCGTCACCTCGACGACCAGTTCGCGATGATGACCGGTTCCTCCGGATGGGGTGACGCGATCGTCGCCGTCCCCTGGGAGCTGTACGTCGCCTACGGGGACGAGCAGGTGCTCGCCGAGAACGTCGACGCGATGGTCCGTTGGGTCGAGTGGGCGCTCGAGCAGGCGCGCACGACTCGCCACCACGCCCGCGTGCAGGCCACGCTCGAACCGGAGCCATTCGAGCAATACCTCTGGGACGGTACGTTCCACTGGGGTGAATGGACGGAGCCCAAGCAGCGCGACGCCGACGGCACCCGCATCGACCCGATCAAGCACGACCCGATGGCCTGGTTCATGGCCGACAAGGGCGAGGTCGGCACCGCCTACCTGCACCGGTCGACCGCGACCCTCGCGCGAATCGCCGAGATCCTCGGCCGCGCGAGTGAGGCCCGCAGATACGCGGCAATCGCGGACCGGGTCGCCGACGCCTGGCGCCAGGCCTACCTGCGCGCCGACGGCACCACCTCGATCGACACCCAGGCCTCCTACGTCCGCGCCCTCGCATTCGGGCTCATCCCGGAAGACCTCCGCGAACGGTCGATCGACCGCCTCGTCGAACTGATCCGTGATGCCGGCACCCACGTCGGCACCGGCTTCCTCGCGACCGGCGACCTGCTCCCGGTGCTCGCCGACGGCGGCCGGGCGGATGTCGCGTACGAGCTCCTGCAGCAGCGCACCGCGCCGTCGTGGCGATACATGCTCGACCGCGGCGCCACCACGATCTGGGAGGACTGGGAGGGCATCGACGAGCACGGGGACGCCCACGAATCCCTGAACCACTACAGCAAGGGCGCGGCCATGCGCTTCCTGCACACCCACACGCTCGGGCTCCGCCAGGAGGACGACTCGATCGCGTGGGAGCGGGTCGTCATCGCGCCCGTTCCCGGGGGCGGCGTCACCTGGGCTCGCGGTACGCACGAGGGCCCCCAAGGATCGATCACCGTCGACTGGCGCATCGATGGCGAACGAATGCACCTGACCGCCGAGATTCCCTCGGGCACCACGTCCCGCGTGATCATGCCCGACGGCACCGAGTACCGGATCGGCGCCGGGCGGTTCGAGGCATCCGCGGCCGTTCCCACCGCGGTACCGGCACCGGCGTGAACAGAGCCGCGACATCCGCCGCGGCATCCGACTCCAGCACGTGAACCACACCACGAACGAGAGGACCACCTCATGACCACCTTCCCCGACGGATTCCTCTGGGGCGCCGCGACCGCCGGCCACCAGATCGAGGGCAACAACGTCAACAGCGACTGGTGGGCGCGCGAACAGATGATGCCCGGAATGGAGCTCTCCGGCGACGCCGTCGACAGCTACCATCGCTACCGCGAGGACATCCGGCTGCTCGCCGACGCCGGGCTCACGTCGTATCGGTTCAGCCTGGAGTGGTCGCGGATCGAACCGGTCCGCGGGTACTTCTCGAAAGCGGAGCTCGCGCACTACCGCCGGATGATCGAGTTCTGTCTCGAGCTCGGCGTGACGCCGGTCGTGACGCTGCAGCACTTCACCACTCCGCAGTGGTTCGCCGCGCTCGGCGGCTGGGACGGCCCCGAAGCCCAGGACCTGTTCTGCGCCTATGTCGAGCAGGCCTGCACGATCCTCGACGGCGTCGAGTGGGTCGCGACCATGAACGAGCCGAACATGCAGGCCGCGATCATGACCGCGATGCGCCACCTCGCGGCATCCGGCGGTGAGTGGACCAGTCCCACGGTCGAGGCCGATGGCGACCACGAGAAGAAGCAGACCCACAGCGAGTTCCTCACGTACGCCGACCCCGAGATCGGTCGCATGTTCACCCGTGTCCACCACGCAGCGCGAGCGATCGTCCGCGCACGCACCGGCGCCAAGGTCGGCTGGACGATCGCCGCCGGCGCACTCACCGCGGCGCCGGGGGGCGAGGAGAAGCTCCTGCAGATCCGCTCCGGCAAGGAGGACGTGTACTGGGAGGGCAGCCGCGGGGACGACTTCGTGGGCGTGCAGGCCTATTCGAGCCAGCAGGTCGACGCGAACGGCCTCGTGCCGCACCCGCCCGCACCCGACAACACGCTCGTCGGGACTTCGTTCCGGCCGGACTCGCTGGCGATGGCCGTGCGCCACGCGTGGGAGGTCAGCGAGCACACCCCGATCCTGATCACCGAGAACGGCATCGCGACCGCCGACGACGCGCAGCGCATCCGCTACACCGCTGAAGCCCTGCAGGGGCTGCTCGGCACCATCGCCGACGGGATCGACGTGCGCGGCTACCTGCACTGGTCGCTGCTCGACAACTTCGAGTGGGGCCACTGGGAGCCGACGTTCGGGCTGATCGCGGTCGACCGCGACACCTTCGTCCGCTCGCCGAAGCCGAGCCTCGCCTGGCTCGGCGAGGTCGCACGACGCAACGCGCTCGAGTCGGCGGAGGTGGCGGCATGACCGGGGCATTCGCCGACGTCTCCGCGGTCGCGATCGCGGATCTCCTCTCACTCCACGGACGCCGGGCGGTCGTCACGGGCGGTGCGCAGGGCCTCGGCCGTGCCATCGCCGGCCGCCTCGCGGAGGCGGGCGCTCAGGTCGCGATCGCCGATCTCGGCCTCGAGGCCGCGGAGTCCGCCGCAACCGGCATCGCCGAGGCGCGCGGCGCCGACGTCATCGGCGTGCGGATGGACGTCGCCGACTCGGCATCGGTCGAGGCCGCGGCGACGAAGGTCGTGGATGCGTTCGGCGGCATCGACATCTGGGTGAACAACGCCGGCGTCTTCCCGAGCGCATCGGTGCTCGACATGAGCGACGAGCAGTGGGACCACGTGTTCGCCGTGAACACCCGCGGCGTCCGCAACGGCGCCCGTGAAGCGGCCCGCCGCATGGTCGAGGGCGGCGTCATCGTGAACGTCATCTCCACGGCCGGGTTCCGCGGCACCGCACCCGGGCTCGCGGCATACGTCGGCTCGAAGCACGCCGTCCGCGGCATGACGAAGCAGATGGCGCTCGAGCTCGCGCCCGGGGGCATCCGCGTGCTCGGCGTGGCGCCCACGTTCGTGCCCACCGAGGGCAACATGGCCGCTGCTGCAGCCGCCCTCGCCGCGATGGGCGACGCCGGCATCGACGCCTCGAACTTGCCCTCCGCCATGTCGCAGAGCCTGATCGGGCGCGTCGGCACCCCCGACGACATCGCCCGCGTGGTCCTCTTCGCCGCGAGCGACCTCGCCACCATCATGACCGGCAGCACCCTGCTCGCCGACGCCGGCGAGACCATCTGATGACGAGGGCGACCGCGGCGCCGATCGCGGTCCAGCTCTACTCGCTCCGCCACGATCTCGGAGACGTCGACGCGACATTCCGTCGGCTGGCAGAGGCCGGGGCGCAGGCGATCGAACCCTTCTCCGTCTACGACCGGCCCGCCGAGCTGGCAGCCGCTGCCGCGGCGAACGGCCTCGATATCCTGACCGCGCACGCGCCGCTGCTCTTGGACACCTTGCCGTTCGCCGGCCGAGACGTGCCGATTCCACCCGTGGCCGCCGCGTTCGCGGCGGCGCGGGCGCTCGGCGCCGGCATCCTGATCGACCCGATGGTCTCCGCCGACCGCTGGCGAACCGCCGACGACATCGCCCGGACCGCCGACCGGATGAACTCGATCGTCGAGATGGCCGACGCAGAGGGGCTCGTCGTCGGCTATCACAACCACTCGTTAGAATTCCATCACCTCGTCGATGACCTGACCGCGTACGAGCACTTCGTCTCGCTGCTCGACGCGCGCGTCGCGCTCGAGCTCGACGTCTACTGGGCCGCGGCGGCGGGGCAGGACGTGCTGGCGCTCGTCGAGCGGCTCGGCTCGCGCGTGAAAGCGCTGCACCTCAAGGACGCCGCGGTTGCGGTCGACGTCTTCGCCGCCGGTGGCGACGACGACCCTGCGTCCCTCACGCAGTGCGCACTCGGTTCGGGCAGCCTCGCGAACGACGCGGCCCTCGCGGCCGCACCGGACGCGTGCATCCCGGTCGTCGAGTTCGACCACGTCGAGGGCGACGTCTTCGAAGCCATCACCGCGTCGATCGAGCACCTGAAAGCGACCGCACCGCACGGGACGGCTGCGGCTCGGACGAGCGCGTGACCTCGCGCATCGCCTGCAATCCGCTGTCTCGCGCCCGCAGGTTCCGCCGGTTCTCTTCTATGTCCGCCCTGCGACTTCTATCGGGCGGGCTGCTCGTCTTCCTACTCTTGCCTTCGGCTCATCAGGACGCCGACGGAACGAGCCGTCGGTCGACCGAGCGGATTCTCGAAGGAGCGAACACGCAATGGCGCGTAACCCGAAGCAGACGGCCAGCGAGGCGGACGGCGTCACCTACCGTCGCGCCAAGACGTGGGAGATCGCCCTCTCCCAGATGAACAACGGCTCGGCGATGATCTTCTACGTCCTCGTCGGCCTCATGAGCTACCTGCAGAACGCCGGCTACGGCATCGCGGTCGCCGCGGCGGGGCTCATCCTCACACTCACTCGCGTCTTCGACGGACTGATCGACCCGCTGCTCGCGCTGATCATCGAGAAGGTCGACTTCCGGTTCGGCAAGCTGCGCTTCTTCATGCTCGGTGGTTGGGCGATCCGATCCCTTGCGATCCTGCTGCTCTTCGTCTGGGCCCCCGACAGTGGGTTCGGCGCCGTGTTCTTCATCGCGATCTACGTCGTCTACATCATCGGATCCTCGATGAACGACATCGCCGGGCAGATGACCGGACCGGTGCTCACCAACGACCCTCGGCAGCGGCCGTCCGTGCAGGTGTGGGCCACCGTCTACGCGTACTTCGTGCCCGCGATCTTCTCGATCCTCTCGACGGTGGTCTTCCTGCCGCGCCACGGCAACCAGTTCACGGTCGAGATGCTGAGCGAGACCGCGCTCACCTACGTGGCCTGCTCGCTGGTGTTCCAGATCCTCGCCTGCGTCGGCGTCTCCCGCATCGACAAGCCCGAGAACTTCGCCCACGTCTCGGTCGACCGCGCCAAGGCCGACGTCTCGATGCGCGACATGTGGAACCTGCTGACCAAGAACGGGCCGTTCCAGCGCTTCCTGATCAGCGGCGCCTCCGACAAGCTGGCCCAGGTGGTGAAGTCGCAGGCCGTCATCGGGACGCTCATGTGGGGCATCCTGCTCGGCAACATGCAGCTCGGATCGGTGCTCGGCCTCGTCGCGATCCTCCCGGGAATCGTGTTCGCGATCTTCGGTTCGCGCTACACCGGCAAGCACGGCTCGAAGGCCGCCACCATCACGTGGACCTGGCTCTGCCTGATCCTCGCCGTGATGCTGACCGTGTTCTGCCTGGTGGTCGACATGGGCTCCATCCTCGGCAACCTGGGGCTCACGATCGGGTTCTTCCTCGTCTACCTGCTGCTGAACGGCACCTCGATGGTGGTCACCGTCGCGCAGGGCGCCATGCGGGCCGACGTCATCGACTACGAGCTCGACCGCTCAGGAAAGTTCCTGCCGGCCACGGTCACGGCGACGTACAACATCGTCGACCAGATCATCTCGTCGCTCGGGGCGGCGCTCGCCCTCGGCGCCGTCGCGCTGATCGGGTTCACGACGGTGATGCCCCAGCCCACTGACAGCCCGTCAACCGCGATCCTGCTGATGAGCCTCGCGTTGTTCTTCGGCCTGCCGATCCTCGGCTGGGCGATCTCGCTGATCGCCATGCGCGGCTACAAGCTCGACCGAACCGAGATGATCGAGGTGCAGAAGCGCGTCGCCGAGAAGAAGGAAGCGCTGCAGGCAGCGCACATTGAAACCGAGGGCGTGCTCGCCTGACGAGCGGCGATCTCGAGGGCCGCGGATCGCAGATCCGCGGCCCTCGGACGCGTCAAGTCGTGTGAGCCTCGCGATAGGCGGTCGGCGTCATGCCGTGCGCCTCTCGGAACACCTTCACGAAGTAGTTCGCGTCGTCGTAGCCGACGAACAGCGCGATATCGCGCACGCTCTGCGTCGTCGTGGCGAGCAGTCGGGCCGCGCGCTCGGCCCGCTGCTGGGCTGTGTACGCGACGATGGTCATGCCGGTCGCCGACTTGAAGTGGCGCGCGAGCGTGGAGGCGGATACTCCGAGCCGGTCCGCGAGCTCGGTCGTCGAGACGTGGCGGCTGAGGTGGAGGTCGATCTCGTCGGCGACGCGACGCACCAGCGGCGGATACTCGCGCTGGTTGTGACGTCGGACGTACCGGCAGAACTCCGTGACCATCTGCGCGGTGAACGAGGCGGAACGTTTCTGGTCAGAAGAATGGCCGATGCGGTGCAGCCGTTGCGCATACTCCTGTGAGATCGCATCGACGGTCACCGGCGGCAGCCCGCCGCGCTGCGCCGCGACTCTGGCCATGATCCGCAAGATGGTCGTGCCGAGGAACGGCGTGTTCAGGTAGCTGATCGTCTGCGGCATCCGTCCCATGCGTTGCAAGGCGGAGAGCGCTCGTTCGGATGAGCCCTCCTCGACCGCGTCCATGAACTCCCGTTCGAGTCGGTACCGCTCTTCGATCACGGTGAATGCGGCAGATTGCAGAGCCTCCCCGACCCCGGGGGCGATCGTCCCGCCTTCGGCCTCGACCTCGCGAAGGCTGCCGAGCGCGTCCTCGCCGCCACCTGCGCGAAGCAGACTGGCAGCTCCGCGGTACACGTACTCGGCATCGACGATCGCGTACCTGGTGCGGTAGTGCTTGTAGATCGGGAGGTGGGCACTGGGAATGCCCAACCGGCTCATGGCCTCTTCGGCGACACCCGGATGCATGGGCTCGTGCGTGTACGGGCCGATGACGAGCAGGCGGTCGTCCCAGCGGACGAGTGCGATCGCCATCCCGAGCGGCTCACGGATCTCATGCACGACCTGCCGGTCCATGTCGCGCACGAACCCTCGGAGCACCGACGCAGTGAAGGCAGGTTGGATGCGCGGGTCGAGGCAGTGCGCCGACTCGAACGCGTCGAGTGCCGGTGCGATGTCGGTCGTGAGTTCGATCGGGCAGCTCAGGACCTCGGCCACCGCGGCCGCGATGGGCTCGAGTGCGTCCTGCGGAGGTGCATGCGACGTCATCGTCATCGATGTGCCTCGGTTCGTGTGACCTGCAAGAGTGTGCCGAATCAGTTCTGATCGCGCGTGATCAGTTCTATCATGCGCCCATCCGTGGTTCGTATCGTGGTGGAGCCCAGCCGGCGCGCGCCGGCGAACTCTCGTCGAAGGAGACTCCCATGACGCAGCCCGCTGCCACCGACGCCCGCCGGGCCAGGGCGATCCATGACGGGTGGGCGTACTCGCCCGTCGAACTGCCCGTGGGGTCGAGTTGGGACGAGATCGCGGCTGCGGGTGAGCAGGTCGTGCTGCCGCACACCTGGAACGCGATCGACGGACAGGCCGGCGGCGAGTACCGTCGCGGTCGCTCGACGTATGCACGCGTCATCGAGGCCGACCGGTCGGATGTCGAGACCTGGGTCGAGTTCGCGGGCGTGAACTCGTCGGCCGAGGTGTACCTGGACGGACGCCTCCTCACGACTCACGATGGCGGCTACTCGACCTTCCGCGTGAACCTGACGGATGGGCTCGCGGACGGATCGGGAACGCTCGTCGTGATCGTGGACAACGCGAAGAACGAGCGGGTGTACCCGCAGCAGGCCGACTTCACCTTCTACGGCGGCATCTACCGCGAGGTGCGCCAGATCACCGTCGGGCGGGAACACTTCGACCTCGCCGGCAATGGCGGCCCCGGCCTGATCGTCACCGCCGACCTCGACGGCGACCGCGCCGAGGTCGCGGTCAGCGCGGCGGTGGCCACGACCTCCGGCGGATCTGCGACCGGCGTGCGCTTCACCATCGACGGCGAAGCGACCGTGACCGTGCCTCTCGTCGACGGTGAGGCGAACGCGACGCTCTCGATCGAGCACGTGCACCGCTGGCACGGCCTGCGCGACCCGCACCTCTACACGGCCCGAGCCGAACTCCTTGCCGGCGACGTGGTGCTCGACGAGGTCGAGCTGCGGTTCGGCTGCCGCGAGTTCGAGGTCGACCCGCAGCGCGGCTTCCTGCTGAACGGCGAGGAGTACCCGCTTCGCGGAGTGTCGCGTCATCAGGACTTCGAGGGCATCGGCAACGCGATCACGGAAGAGGTCAAGCAGCAGGATCTCGCGTTGGTCCTGGAGCTCGGTGCAACGACCGTGCGGCTCGCGCACTACCAGCACGACCAGCGCTTCTACGACCTCTGCGACGAGGCGGGTCTGGTCGTGTGGGCGGAGATCCCGCAGATCACCGTCTTCCTCCACGGAGCGACCGCCAACGCTCGCGACCAGCTCACCGAGCTGATCGTGCAGAACCGCCACCACGCGAGCATCATCTCGTGGGGCTTGTCGAACGAGATCACCCTCGCCGGATCGGGCGAGGATGTGCTCGCCGCCCACCGCGAGTTGAACGATCTCGCTCACGCGCTCGATCCGACCCGCCTCACCGCCATGGCGAACCTGTTCCTCCTCGAGACCGACCATCCATTGGTCGGTCTGCCCGACGTCATGTCGTACAACCTCTACTTCGGTTGGTACGTCGGCGAGGTCGCTGACAACGACACCTGGCTCGACGACTTCCACGCGGCATACCCCGAGATCGCGATCGGGCTCGCAGAGTACGGGGCGGATGCGAACGCGCAGTTCCAGTCGGCCGCTCCCGAGAAGGGCGACTACACCGAGGGCTACCAGGCGTTGTACCACGAGCACATGGTCGGCATGATCGAGGCGCGGCCGTGGCTGTGGGCCACACACGTGTGGAACCTCGCGGACTTCGGGTCCGCCGGTCGTGACGAGGGCGGCGCTGCCGGCCGCAACCAGAAGGGGCTCGTCTCGTTCAACCGATCGCTGAAGAAGGACGCCTTCTACGTGTACAAGGCGGCGTGGTCGAGCGAGCCGTTCGTGCATGTCGCGGGTCGTCGTCGCGCCGAACGGGCGGAGGATGTCACCGAGGTGATCGTGTATTCGAACCAGGAGCGGGTCGTGCTGTCGGTCGACGGCGTCGAGGTCGGCGCGGTCGAGGGGCGTCGGAGCTTCCGCTTCCGGGTCCCCCTGACCGGCGAGCACGAGATCACCGCCCGCTCCGGCGATCTTGCCGACACCATCGTGCTCCGCCGGGTGGACGAGGTTCCTGCGGCGAGCGTGATGCCCACGACGTCCATCGCGAACTGGTTCGACGAGGCCGAGCTGCCGAGCCCGGTCGGGTACTTCTCCGTTCGCGACTCGCTCGGCGACATCAAGCAGTCCGAGGACGGTGCCCGCGTGATCGCCTCGGTCCTCGAAGCCGTGTCGACGAGCCGGGGTGAGGTCGGTCATGGCGTCGAGATTCCGCCGGCCATGCAGGCCATCGTCGACCGGATGAGCGTGGAGAAGCTCATCAAGCAGGCCGGTGGCGTGTCCAGCGAGCACGTCGCCGCGTTGAACGCACAGCTCAACCTCATCGCCAAATGACCTCGCCGTCCCGAAATCCCGCCAGGCTGCTGCCGGTCGACCCGACGACGCGTGCGGTCGCGCTCGATCTGTACGAGCGTGTGGCGGGGAGCCCGATCATCTCGCCGCACGGGCATGTGCCGCCGTCGCTGCTGCTCGACAACGAGCCGTATGCGGATCCGGTGGCGTTGCTGGTCACCGGTGACCACTACGTGACCCGCCTCCTGCACGCCGCAGGGGTCGACCTCGCCGACCTGGTCGTGGACGAGGCTGCCGGGCGCGATGCTCGCACGGTGTGGCGCAGGCTCGCGGCGCACTGGCACCGGTTCGCGGGCACGGCGTCGGGGTACTGGATCGAGGAGGAGCTCGACGGGGTCTTCGGTATCACGACGCCGCTCGGCCCCGACACGGCGGATGCGATCTTCGACGAGATCACCGCGACGCTGGTGCGTCCGGAGTTCCGACCGCGCGCACTGTTCGAGCGATTCGGCATCGAGTTCCTCGCGACCACCGACGACCCGCTCGACGACCTGTCCGAGCATGCCGCACTCGCGGCATCCGGCCTCCCCGGGCGAGTGGTTCCGACGTTCCGACCGGACCGGTATCTCGATCCCGACGCGGTCGCGTTCGCGGGCAACGTCGAGAGGCTGCTCGCCGCGACCGGACAACCCGGTGACTTCGCCGGGTACCTCGGCGGGCTCGAAGACCGGCGCGCGCACTTCATCCGGCACGGGGCGGTCTCGACGGATCACGGGGTCGAGGAGTTGTTCACGGTCGACCTCGACCCTGCAGAGGGTGAGCGGCTCTTCCAGGCTGCGGTCGCCGGGAACGCGAGTGCGGGGGAGCGGCGCGCGTTCCGCGGGCACATGCTCGTGCAGATGGCGCGCATGAGCGTCGCTGACGGACTCGTGATGACGATCCACCCGGGTGTGCTCCGCAACCACTCGAGCGCCACGCACGCCCGGTTCGGACCGGACACCGGTCACGACATCCCGGTCGCGACCGAGTTCACGCGCGGCATCCGACCGCTGCTGGAGCGTTACGGCCTGGAGCCTCACTTCCATCTCGTGCTGTTCGCGGTCGACGAGACCACCTACTCCCGTGATCTCGCGCCGCTCGCAGGGTTCTACCGGAGCGTGTACCTGGGTGCACCGTGGTGGTTCCTCGACGCGCCCGACGCGATCGCCCGACACCGCGCCGCCGTGACCGAGACCGCGGGCTTCTACCGCTCGAGCGGGTTCATCGACGACACGCGGGCATTCCTGTCGATCCCGGCACGTCACGACACGGCACGCCGGGTCGACGCCGGGTTCCTCGCGCGTCTGGTCGTCGAGGGCCGGGTGCGCATGGATGCCGCGGAGCGCATCATCGACGACCTGGTCGACGCCATTCCCCGAGAGGTCTTCAAGCTGTGACCGCCGCCACGACAGCTCTCGCCGACGTGCGCCTGTCACGTGCCGCGGCAGGGGTCCCGACTCCGCCGGAGCGGATCGTGCACTTGGGTCTCGGCGCGTTCCATCGCGCGCACCAGGCCTGGTATACGGCGCACGCGGCCGATGCCGACGAGTGGGGGATCGCCGCGTTCACCGGTCGCAGCCGCGACCTCGTCGACCGGCTCGGCCCGCAGGACGGCCTGTACACACTCGTGGAGCGCGCCGCGGACGGCGACCGGTTCGAGCTGATTCCATCGATCGTGCGCGTCGAAGCCGGCGACGACGTGCCCCGGTTCGTCATGGCCGTCGCCGACCCTCAGGTCGCGATCCTCACGCTCACGATCACCGAGGCCGGCTACCGGCTCGCCGCCGACGGTACTCCGGACCTCGAGGATGAGGCCGTCGCATCCGATGTCGAACGGCTTCGGAACGCGTTCACGCGCGACGCCCCCGGCGACACGACAGACGCCGTCCGGCCCGCGACCGCGCTCGGCCGGGTCCTGCTGGGCCTCGACGCCAGGCGCCGCGCCGACGCGGGCCCGATCGCGCTCGTGCCCTGCGACAACCTGCCCGACAACGGCGGGCTCCTGGGACGCGCGCTGGCCGACCTCGCCGGGCGGACATCGCCCGACCTCGCCGCGTGGTTGGGGGCGTCGGTCTCGGTCGTCTCGACCTCGATCGACCGCATCACGCCGGCGATCGACGCCGTAGCCGAGTCGCCCGCCGTCCTCGGGGCCACCGGATGGCTCGACGCAGCGCCGGTCGTGACCGAGCCGTTCTCCGACTGGGTGCTCGCGGGCGACTTCCCCGCCGGCCGCCCGGACTGGGAATCCGCGGGCGCCAGGTTCGTCGAGGAGATCGCCCCGTGGGAGAACCGCAAGCTCTGGATGCTGAACGGCGCCCACACCGTTCTCGCGACCTTCGGCCAGACCCGCGGCCACACCGTCGTCTCGGCCGCGATCGAGGACCCGGCCTGCAGCGACCTCGTCGAAGCGCTCTGGGACGACGACGCCCGGCAGCTGCCCGGGTTCGACCTCGCCGACTACCGGGCCGCGCTCCTCGAACGCTTCCGCAACCCCCGCATCGAGCACCGTCTCGCGCAGATCGCGCAGGACTCGACCACCAAGATGCGGTTGCGCATCGTGCCGGTCGCGCTCGGCCAACTCGCGTCGGGGCAGGAGGCGCCCGGTTGCGCCGCCGCGATCGCCGCGTGGATGCTCGGCGTGCGCGCCGGCTGTGCACCAGTCCCGGACGGCATCGACCAGCCCGCGATCGCCGACCTCGATGCATCCGCCCGGCACACCCTGCTCGCCGCATTGAATGCACGCCTCGCGGATGACGCCGGCTTCGCCGCACACGTCGCCGACGCGGTCACCGCGCTCGAGACATCCTGACCCCGAAAACCCGCTCACCACGATCCACGGAGCAACACCATGAGCATGATCATCGACAAGGCTGAGGTCATCGTCACCAGCCCCGACCGCAACTTCGTCACGCTGAAGCTGACGACAGACGACGGCCTGACCGGCCTCGGCGACGCGACGCTGAACGGGCGCGAGCTCGCGGTCGTCGCGTACCTGACCGAACACGTCGTGCCCCTGCTCATCGGGGCGGATGCCGCGAAGATCGAGGACACGTGGCAGTTCCTCTACCGTTCGGCGTACTGGCGGCGCGGTCCGGTCACCATGGCGGCGATCGCCGCGGTGGACATGGCGCTGTGGGACATCAAGGGCAAGGCCGCGGGAATGCCGGTGTACCAGTTGCTCGGTGGCGCCTCGAGGAACGGGCTGATGGCGTACGGGCACGCGTCCGGCAAGGAACTCCCCGAACTGTTCGACTCCATCCGTTCCCATCAGGAGCAGGGGTATCGCGCCATCCGCGTGCAGACGGGCGTGCCGACGCTGAAGGCGATCTATGGCATCGCTGCGCAAGGCGCCGACGTCGGCGACGCATCCGTGCGATACGACCATGAGCCGGCACGCCGCGGAGCCAAGCCGGTCGAGGAAGACTGGGATACGCGCGCCTATCTGAACCACTTGCCCGGGGTCTTCGAAGCCGTCCGCAACGAGTTCGGTCCGGACGTCCCGCTGCTGCACGACGGGCACCACCGCATGACACCGATCCAGGCCGCGCGCCTCGGAAAGGACCTCGAGCCGTACGACCTGTTCTGGCTCGAGGACTGCACCCCGGCCGAGAACCAGGAGGCCCTGCGCCTCGTACGCCAGCACACCACGACACCTCTCGCGATCGGCGAGATCTTCAACACGGTGTGGGACTTCAAGGACATCATCCGCGACCAGCTCATCGACTACGTGCGTGGCGCGGTCACCCACATGGGCGGCATCTCGCCGCTGAAGAAGACGCTCGATTACGCCGCGATGTACCAGATCAAGTCCGGCATGCACGGCCCGACCGACATCTCCCCGGTCGGCATGGCAGCCGCCATGCACCTCGGGCTGTCGATCCACAACTTCGGTATCCAGGAGTACATGCGCCACGGCGCGAAGACCGACCACGTGTTCGAGCAGTCCTTCACCTGGACCGACGGCTACCTGCACCCAGGTGACAAGCCCGGTCTCGGTGTCGAACTCAACATCGACGAAGCGGGGAAGTACCCGTACGAGCAGGCCTACCTGCCGTACAACCGTCTCCTCGACGGCACCGTTCATGACTGGTGACCGATGACCGGCGCAACCTCGTCGGGCCCGCAGCCTCCCGTCGTGGTGATGGGGGTGGCGGGCTCGGGGAAATCGACGCTCGCCGCCGCCATCGCCGAGCGCCTCGGGGCCGTCTTCGTCGAAGCCGACAGCCTGCACTCGGCGGACGCCAAGACGCGGATGGCCGCCGGGGTCCCGCTCACAGATGACGACCGCTGGCCGTGGCTCGCCCGGGTCGCGGCCCGCATCCGAGAGGAGCATGCGGCGGGACACGCGGTCGTCGTCGCGTGCTCGGCGCTGCGACGTTCCTACCGGGAGGCGCTGAGCCGGGACAGTGGGGCCGACGTCGACTTCGTCCACCTCGACGGCAGCGAGGCTCGTCTCGCCGAACGGATCGGGCAGCGAACAGGCCACTTCATGCCCGCCACGATGCTGGCCTCTCAGCTCGCGACCCTCGAGCCGCTCGGCGCTGACGAGCGCGGCCACGTCGTATCGATCGAGTTGCCGGCCCGTGAGGCGGCCGACCTCGCAGTGGGTCTTCTCCGATGTCGCCAGACGACGGAATAGAGCGAGGATCGGACGAGATCCAGCACTTTTGGTCGAGAAGTGGTCTGGCGGGCCCTCCTGAACGGGGGGGTGCACGTCCACGATTTCGATTCGCCGCGAACCGCGTCAGGGCGAACGGTGCCGCGGCGAAGCAGCCGACGACCCGGGAGGGCCTGACGTTGCTGAACTTCAACGTCGAGGCGCAGAGCACGCCGAGTTGGTCGGCCCTGCTCACCAGCCGCCACGCCATCTGTTCGGGGACGCGGCGCGGTCTCGATCAGTGTCTGGAAGGTTCAGCCAGTTCGACGTCCAGCTCCCCCTAACGTCGACGCAAGAGCTTCGCCCGCGCCGCGCTACCGCCGCATCTCGAGCGCCCTACCGACCCCGCGGCGGCCGTTCCCGGGGCCGCAGTTCGTTCGCCGCGGTTCAGGTCTGGTCAGGACGCGCGATGTCGGTGGCGATGACGCCCTGCGCCGCTTCCGAGCCGGTGCGGCCGCCGCCGTACCCGCGTAGGACGAACGCCAGCAGCACCGCGACCACGGCCCCGGCGATCGGGCCGGCGACGTAGACCCAGTAGTCGGAGAAGTCGAGGCTCGCGAGGTCGGGACCGAAGGTGCGTGCGGGGTTCATCGACGTGCCCGAGATCGGGCTGCCCCACAGCCCCGCGAGGGCGATGTAGGCGCCGACGCCGATCGCGCCGATCACGCCCACGTTCTGAGCTCCCGACGCGGTTCCGAGGATGACGCTCACGAGGCCGAGGGTCAGCAGCGCCTCCATGAGGAACGCCTGGAACGACGAGTACCCGTCGGCGGGATAGTTCGACCCGAATGAGGCGGACACGCCGATGATCGGCTGCAGGATCCACGCTGCGCAGGCCGCCCCCAGCAGCTGCACAACGATGTAACCGGGTACCCGCCGCCATGGGAAGTCACCCCGCAACGAGAACGCGAGCGTCACGGCCGGGTTGAGGTGGGCGCCCGAGATCTTGCCCATGAACAGGATGATCCCCATGACCATGAGTCCCGGGGCCACCACAGCTGCCGCGCGGCTGATCGTGTCGGGGAACGCCTGGCTCATCATCCCGCCACCGGCCGCGACCAGCACGAGGAAGAAGGTGCCGTAGAACTCGGAGAACAGGCGCCGCCACTCCTGCTTCGGATTCTGGAAGTCCGCCATCGGGTCGACCACCTCGAGCTCGAACCACCGCTCGAACCGCCCCCGAACCACCGCACCGTTCTCTGCCACGATCGCCCCCAGGCTTGCAGTTGCCGCTCGAGCCGTCGGACCGCCCGCCATTCGGCGCCCAACCGCCCCACGCTGGGGAGCATAGACCCGGAGCGTCACGCTGCGCCAGGCCTCCACACGCGATGGGTGGGCTCCGGCGGGATCGAATGGAGGGCGCCGTTTCCCGGTCGGCCCCGTGCAGCATCACCCAGATGAGATGAGGCGGACTCGCCACCGCGTCGCTAGCTTGACGACATCAACCCATGATGGCGAGGGGATCTCATGAGTTCAGATCGACAGGCACGCTCGATGCTTCCGATTCCGGATCGGCCCGCACCGCGCTTGACGACCTACGACGCGAAGGATCCCGATACGTCGTTTCCGCCGATCCAGCCGCTGCTGCCGCCGGAGGGCGCCCCGAACGTGGTCGTCATCCTGCTCGACGACGTCGGCTTCGGCGCGTCGAGCGCGTTCGGCGGCCCGTGTCAGACACCCAATGCCGAACGTCTCGCCGAGGGCGGACTGCGATACAACCGGTTCCACACCACCGCACTCTGCGCGCCGACTCGCGCGGCGCTGCTCAGCGGGCGGAACCACCACTCCGTGGGCATGGGCAGCATCACGGAGACCGCGACCTCGGCGCCGGGCAACAGCTCGCTGCGACCGAACACCAAGGCGCCGCTGGCGATGACGCTGAAACTCAACGGATACTCCACTGCACAGTTCGGCAAGTGCCACGAGGTCCCGGTGTGGCAGTCCTCACCGATGGGGCCGTTCGACTCGTGGCCGTCGGGCGGTGGAGGGTTCGAGACGTTCTACGGGTTCATCGGCGGCGAGGACAACCAGTGGGAGCCTGCTCTGTACGACGGCACGACCCCGGTCGAACCACCGACGACGCCCGAGGAGGGGTATCACCTCACGGAGGACCTCGCCGATCACGCGATCGGCTGGATCCGGTCGCAGAAGGCACTGATGCCCGACCGACCGTTCTTCGTCTACTTCGCTCCCGGCGCCACGCACGCGCCGCACCACGTGCCGAAGGAGTGGGCCGACAAGTACGCCGGGAAGTTCGCCGCCGGCTGGGACGCGCAGCGCGAGGCCACCTTCGCCAAGCAGAAGGAACTCGGCGTCATCCCGGCCGATGCCGAGCTCACCCCGCGGCACGCCGAGATCCCGGCCTGGGACGAAATGCCCGATGAGCTGAAGCCCGTGCTCGAGCGGGAGATGGAGGTCTACGCCGGGTTCCTCGAGCACGCCGACCATCATGTCGGCCGGGTCCTCGATGCGATCGAGGATCTCGGCGTGCTCGAGGACACCCTGATCTACTACATCATCGGCGACAACGGAGCCTCCGCCGAGGGCACGCTGAACGGCGCGTTCAACGAGATGGCGAACTTCAACGGCATGGCCGCGCTCGAGACGCCGGAGTTCCTGGCATCCAAGCTCGAGGAGCTCGGGTCACCGAGCTCGTACAACCACTACGCGGTCGGCTGGGCCTGGGCGATGGACACGCCGTTCCAGTGGACGAAGCAGGTCGCGTCCCACTGGGGCGGCACCCGCAACGGCACGATCGTGCATTGGCCGAACGGAATCGACGACCGAGGCGGGCTGCGCACGCAGTTCACGCACTGCATCGACGTGGCGCCGACGATCCTCGAGGCTGCCGGCCTGCCCGAGCCGACCATGGTCAACGGCGTGCAGCAGTCGCCGATGGAGGGAACCTCGATGCTCTACAGCTTCCGAGAAGCGGATGCCGCGGAGCGCCACGACCTGCAGTACTTCGAGATGTTCGGGAACCGCGGCGTGTACTTCACGGGGTGGAGCGCCGTCACCAAGCACCGCACGCCGTGGGAGATGGTCGGCGGCGTCGTGCCGGCCTTCGACGACGACGTATGGGAGCTCTATGACGGCAACGCCGACTACAGCCAGGCCCGGGACCTCGCCGCAGCGCAACCTGAGCGCCTCCACGAACTGCAACGGCTCTGGCTGATCGAGGCCGTCAAGTACAACGTGCTGCCGATCGACGACCGCACCGCAGAACGTCTCGATCCCGTCAGCGCCGGGCGGCCGACCCTCATTCGCGGGAACAGCCAGTTGTTCTTCGCCGGCATGGGCCGTCTCTCCGAGTCGAGTGTCGTGAGCATCAAGAACAAGTCGTTCTCCGTCACCGCCGAACTCCAGGTGCCCGACGGCGGCGCGAACGGGGTCATCATCGCGCAAGGCGGCCGGTTCGGCGGTTGGAGCCTCTACCTGAACACCGGCATGGTGACGTTCGCCTACAACGTGCTCGGCATCCGGCAATTCACGATCGCCGCCGATCGGGCGGTCCCGGCTGGGACCCATCAGGTGCGCATGGAATTCGCGTACGACGGCGGCGGTCTCGCGAAGGGCGGCGGCGTCACCCTGTACCACGACGGCGAGGCGGTCGGCACGGGGCGCGTCGGGGCCACCCAGCCGCTGATCTTCTCGGCCGACGAGACCACCGACGTCGGCTACCAGTCGGGCACAATGGTCAGCCCTGACTACACGTCGCGGTCGAGCCGGTTCACGGGCAAGATCAGCTGGGTCCAGATCGACGCCGGCACCGAGGACAACGACCACTTCATCGATCCCGCCGAGCGGCTGCGTGTCGCAATGGCCCGACAGTAGCGCTCGATTGCCGGATGCCGCGGGCTCACGCAGCCAGCGGCATCCGTCGGGTTGCTCTGGCCATGAGCGCGCGGACGAGTTCACCTGATCTACGCACATCAAGTCCTGGCGGGCGTCGCCGACCACATGCCGGGGGAGCCGAGAACTCGCTCGGGGTGGATGCGGATGACGACCCGGCTCGGATTCTCGCGGGGCTGCCGGTAGCGCGCGGCGTAGAGGCGAACCGCGAGGTCGATCGACTGAGGATCGCGCTCGACGACGGCGCGGCCGGCGATGCTGAGCCATTCGGGCCCCGACACCTGCGCGACGGTGGCACGGTGGTCGCGCTCGACATTGCGGACCTTCTGGCTGCCACCGCTGGTGATGATGCGGACGACACCGTCGACGTAGGTGAAGCCGACGGCGACCACGTGCAGCTCACCCCGGGGTCCGATCGTCGAGAGCGTCGCGAGGTGCCGTTCGGTCACCAACTGCAGGCCCCGCTGGGTGAGTGAGCGGGAAGCGATCAGGGGGCCATCCGGTGCGGCGTCGTCCATACGATCGATGGTAGGCGCCGCGAGATGACGACTTGAGCCAGCATTGCGTTCGCATCCTGGACTGGCGCAAGACGAGTCGGGGGGGGGGGAGGGCGGGGTCGTGAACCCGAGGGCGCCCTCGGTGTTGATGGTCTTGTGCACCTGGCCGAAACAGGCAGCGTCGGCGGGCGCAGCGTGGGCGGTGCCGGCGACGCCGAACGTGGCGAGCGCGACGATGAATCCGGTGGCGAGAATGCGCTTCATTGGACTTTCCCTTCTGTCGGCGGGTGCGGGATCACCCGACACTATGTACTTCGCTTTCTTTCGCGGCTTTGGATGCAGCTCCTCACACCCATTTTCGAACTCCATACGAGTGCATCCGATTCGGGCCGGGCGGCCGAAGTAGGTGGTGAAGGCAACTCGCTGCCCCGCCTACGGGCTGACCTGGAGGGAACCATGAAGAAGATCCTCACTGCCGCCATCGGCGCCGGAGCGCTCATCGTGCTCGGTGCCGTCGCGCCCGCCAACGCCGCCGACGCGCCGGCCACGCTCTCCGTGCTGCACGGGGTGCCCGGCCTCACGGTCGACGTGTACGTCAACAACGAACTCAAGCTCGACGACTTCGAGCCCGGCGACCTCGGCGGTCCGCTCGAGCTGCCCGCCGGCACCTACACGGTCGCCATCACCGCGTCGGATGCCGCGGACGCATCGTCTCCCGCGATCGGACCGGTCGACCTCCCGCTGGAGTCGGGCAAGAACTACACCGCCGTCGCCCACCTCACCGTGGCGGGGGAGCCGACCGCGACGCTCTTCACGAACGACATCTCGCAGATCGCGTCCGGCGAGGGCCGGCTGACCGTGCGCCACGTCGCGGCAGCACCCGCGGTCGACGTGCTCGCCGGCGGAGCCCCCGTCATCACGAACCTGACGAACCCGAACGAGCAGATCCTCACCCTGCCCTCGGGTGTCGTCTCGGCGTCCGTCGCGGCTGCAGGCACGACCACCCCTGTCATCGGCCCGGCCGACGTCGACGTCGCCGAAGGGACGAACACGATCGTCTACGCGTGGGGCAGCCTGGACGACGCCAACCTGGCCCTCGCGGTGCAGCCCATCGGCGGGCTTCACTCGACGCCCGACGGCGTGCCCGCCGGCGTAGCGGGGCTCGCGGCCACCAACGCGCCGGGTTCGGGAGCCGTCGGATGGCTGGTCACGGCAGCGACAGTCCTCGCGGCGGCCGTCCTCGGTCTCGCCGCGCCTCGTGGGCGCCGTGCCGCGGAGGACCGGCGCTGACCCCGCCGAAGCGGATCATGGCTGCGGCCAGGGCGGGTGTCTCCCTGGTCGCGGCCACCACCGTGCTCTCCGCACTGTGCGCCTGCGTCGGAGGGTCGGGCGCGGTACCGACGTCGGCGCCGCCACCCGCGACCACCGCTCCCGACCTCACCGTTCGCTCGCCGCTCCCGCAGCCGGCGGTGCCGGCGGTGCCGCGCAGGTCGGCAGCGCTCGAGGACAATCGGACCATCGCGCCGCCGGCGCCGAACCGGATCGAGATCGCCGACCTCGGCATCGACGTCGCGGTGCGACCAGTCGGGCTCGACGACCAGGGCCGCATGGGGCTGTTCGACGATCCTTCGATCGCCGCGTGGTACCGGTGGGGGCCGGCTCCGGCCAGCCCCGCCGGCTCGACGGTGATCGCGGCCCACGTCGACTCCCTCGAGTACGACCTGCTCCCGTTCGCGCGCCTGAAGGACGCGCTGGCCGGCACGCAGATCTTCGTGACGGATGCCGCCGGCACGCGTCATCCGTACGCCGTGCAGTCCGTGCAGGTCGTCGAGAAGGCCGACGTCGACTGGAACGCCGCCTTCGACCGCACCGGTCCACCGCGACTCACGCTCGTGACGTGCGGCGGGGAGTTCGACTACGAGAACCGCCACTACCTCAGCAATCTCGTGCTGACCGCCACCCCGGCGGAGTGACGTGGAGGATCGATATGCTGGTCGAAGCACGGCAGGGCATGGTCGCCACCCCGGTGCGTGCGACAACCCCCGAGGTGCGGCCCCGACGATCGCGAAGAGGTGAGCGTCACCTGGGCGAGGCAGTGGCTCCCGGATCGGTCGACGATCACGCCCTCGCGGCCGCCTTCGCCGCGGGCGACGAATGGGCGCTTCGCGAGGCGTACGGCCGCTGGTCGCCGCTCGTGTTCCGGCTGGCCCTGCGGTCACTCGGCGACCGCACCGACGCCGAGGACGTGACGCAGCAGGTGTTCATCTCCGCCTGGCGCACGCGCTCGGGCTTCGACGACTCCCGCTCGGCGCTCAGCGCCTGGATCGTCGGGATCACGCGCCACCGCATCGCGGACGCCCACGAGGCACGCTCGCGCACGCGGCGACTCGAGGAGGCGCTCGTGGCCGAGGCATCCGCTCGGCCCGAGGCCGTCGACGACGTGGCCGACCGGGTGATGGTCGCCGAGGAGCTCGACCGGCTCGAGCCGGTCCCTCGACGCGTCATGCAACTCGCCTTCTACGACCAGCTCAGCCACTCGCAGATCGCCGAGACGCTGGGACTGCCGGTCGGTACGGTGAAGAGTCATGTGCGACGGAGCCTCACCAGGTTGAGGACGCGATGGGAGGTGGACGATGGCCCACATCGAGCCTGACGACCTCGCGACCCTCGCGCTCGACGGCGTACGCCCCGAGGGCGACACCCGCGCGCACCTCGACACCTGCGACGCGTGCCGCGCGGAGTACGAGGCGCTGGCGCGCACGGTCGAGCTCGGCCGGACCGGTGCGCCGCGACGTGGCCTCGAAGCGCCTCCATCGTCGGTGTGGGCGGCGATCCACGAGGAGCTGTCGCTGGCACCCGAGCTCGCGGCCGACCCGCTCGCTGCGGATCCGCTCGCTGTCGACGCGCTCGCTGTCGACGCACTCGCTGCGGACGCCCTCGCGCCCAACGCCCTCGCGCCCACGCCCGCGGA
The DNA here is from genome assembly GCF_056404815.1 of Agromyces sp. P2_B3. Classification (NCBI taxonomy): domain Bacteria; kingdom Bacillati; phylum Actinomycetota; class Actinomycetes; order Micrococcales; family Microbacteriaceae; genus Agromyces; species Agromyces sp. P2_B3. The sequence goes on from NZ_JBFUDH010000007.1 coordinate 152,651, forward strand.
GCCGATCGCGGCGCCGCCGACCGACGCGACTCGACCCGCGGAGGAGCCGCCGACCGCAACGGTCACGCCGCTCCGCCGAAGCCGGGCGCAGCGCTGGTGGCCCGTCGCCGCGGCGGCGGCCGCGGTGGGCATCGTGGCGGGGATCGCCATCGGCGCCGGCCTGAGCGGCGGGTTCGGAACCCGGCCAGCCCCCCAGACGGTCGTCGCCATCGCCGCGCTCGACGCCTTTCCCGGCTGGTCGGCCACCGGCTCGGCGACGTTGGAGGAGGACGATGACGGCGCCAGGTCGATCGTCGTCGACCTCGACGCCGAGGTTCCGTCGACCGACGTGCGCGAGGTCTGGCTGATCCGGTCCGACGCCTCGGGGCTCGTGAGCCTCGGACTGCTCGAAGGGGCGACGGGCCGCTTCGTGGTGCCCGACGGCATCGACCTCGACGAGTTCACCCTGGTCGACGTCTCGGCCGAACCCGTCGACGGCGACCCGGCGCACTCGGGCGATTCAATCGTGCGCGGTGAGCTGCGGCGAATCTGAGCCCCACCCGGCGGATGACCCGAGCGGCGCGCTGGATCCGGCCGGGGGGCGACGCCGCGTCGTCGAACGTTGTCACTCGTGTTCGGGCAACCGCGGCGATGACCAGCCCGGGTCGAGACCGAGTTGCGCAGCTCGCGCGACCGACGCCGTGCCGAATCGATCGCGTACGGCGTCCAGCACCGTGTCGAGGCGGACCCCGTCGTCCCAGTCGATGGGCAGCTCCGGCTGGAGGCTGTCGGCGCGCGCCAGCTGCGACAGTGAGACCCCGATCAGTGTGACGCCGCGCTCAACGATCTCGGGCTGCGCCCCGGCGAGCAGCCCTCGCGCGATGGGGAGCAGCACGGCGGTGCGGTCGGACGCGGAGCCGAGGGTGCGCGACCGCGTGGCCTTCGCGAAGTCCCCGTAGCGAAGGCGCAGCACGACCGTGCGACACACCCGGTCCCCATCGCGGAGGCGACGGGCGAGCCGATCGACGATCTGGGTGAGGATGACGTCCAGTTCGTCGGGCGAGCGCGGGCGGCTGCCGAGCGCGCGCTGAGAACCGATGGAGCCCCGGCGCCGCGTGGTGTCGACCGGGCGCGGGTCCCGCAGCCGGGCCAGCGCGTGCAGATGCGCTCCCGTCGCCTTGCCGAGCAGCTTCTCAGCGGTCGCCGCTTCGAGTTCTGCCAGTTCCCCGACGGTGCGGATGCCGAGCCGATGCAGCTTCTCCGCGGTGACTGCACCGACCCCCCACAAGCGTTCCACCGGCAGCGGGAGCAGGAACTCCTGCTCCCGCTCAGGCTCGACGACCAGGAGCCCATCGGGCTTGCTGACCGCGCTCGCCACCTTCGCGAGGAACTTCGTCCGTGCGATCCCCACCGAGATGGCCAACCCGGCCTCCGCGCGGACCCGCTCGCGCAATCGCACCGCGATCTGCTCGGGCGTGCCCGAGATGCGTCGGAGCCCCCCGACTTCCAGGAACGCCTCGTCGATGGAAAGACCCTCGACGAGCGGCGTCGTGTCCCGGAAGATCGCGAACACGGCTCGACTGGCGGCGGAATACGCGTCCATCCGTGGCGGAACGACCACCGCATCGGGGCACAGGTCGCGCGCCTGCCGACCGCCCATCGCGGTGCGCACTCCACGGGCTTTCGCCTCGTAACTCGCCGCCAGCACGACACCGCCGCCGACGATGACCGGCCTGCCGCGCAGCTCGGGCGCGTCACGCTGCTCGACCGAGGCGTAGAACGCGTCGAGATCCGCGTGCAACACGGTCGCTGCGCCGCGCATCCTGCCCTCCCACCGATCGTCCGTCCTGCCGATGGTCGCACGCACCGGCGACACGGGGACGCTCCGTCCCTGCGAGGCCGAATCTGCTCAGGCAGCTCGAGTGCACGTCAGCGACCCGCGTTCAACCGCCGACGTGGATGGTCGGCCGCTCGGCCGGATCCTTCTCGACCTCTCGCAGGATCTCGCGGACCACAGGGGCCGTGTCGCCTCGCCCGAGCAGGATGTAGCGCACCATGTGCACGAGCGGGTTCCCCTCGGACCACTCGAAATACGCGTGGGGGAGGACGCCCGAGGCATCCCGCATCGCGACGAGGATCGCGGCGATCGCGTTGGGAGCGGCGGGGCTGTCGGCACGGAGCACGCGATGGCCGTCGACGTCGACGCCCCGGACGTGGAGCACCTCGCGGAACTCGGACGGGTCCACGACGTGGATCTCGAGGAACATGACGTCCGCCCGACCCGGCACCGGGTTGAGCCGGCGCTGTGCGCGTTCCTTCTGCTCGTACTCGGCGGCGTCTCCGACGCCGGGACGGTTCGCGATGAGACTGAGCCGCCCGTCATGGATCAGGGAATCCCGGATGAAGCGCCGGGCCGTCTCGTCGAACTCGATCCGGTCGGCCCTGATCTCGGTGGTGCGAGAGACCCGCGACACGATGGACACCACGACGATGCCGAGGATGAACATGGCTGAGATCGCGAGTCCGTCGGGCTTCTCGATGATGTTGTCGACGAGCGCGTATCCCAGCACCACGGTCAGCACCGCGAATCCGAGGATCGCCGGGCCCCGTCGGCGACGGAGGGCGGAGATGAGCACCGCCACGGACGCCGAGACCATCATGGCCAGGATGCCCGTGGCGTAGGCGCCGGCCTGGGCGTCGACGTCTGCCTGGAAGGCCACCGTGATCGCGATGCTGATTCCGGTGTACACGAGCACGACGGGGCGGACCGCGCGACTCCAGTCGGGAGCCATGCCGTACGTGGGGAGGTACCGGGGCACGATGTTGATCAGGCCGGCCATCGCGGACGCGCCGGCGAACCACAGGATGAGGATGCTGCTGATGTCGTACGCGGTGCCGAAGGCATCGCCGAAGAACTCGTGGGCGAGGTAGGCGAGTGCACGGCCGTTCGCCTGACCGCCCGGTTCGAACTGGTCCGCCGGGATCAGCAGGGTGGTGACGAGGCTGCTGGTGATCAGGAACACGCTCATGATCACGGCCGCCGCCGTGAGCAGCTTCTTCGTGTTCCGGATCCTCGAGGCGAGCCGCTCTTCGGGGGTCGTTCCCCGGGAGGCGACGAGCGGCATCATGCTCACGCCGGTCTCGAAGCCGGAGAGGCCGAGCACGAGCAGCGGGAAGGCCAGGATGGCCGGGACGATGATGTCGGTGAAGCCCCCGCCGCCTCTGGTGAGGGCGGCCCACCAGTCGGTGATGGTGGCCGGGTGGTCGATGATCTCGACCAGGCCGGTCGCGATCACGACGGCATTGAGGCCGAGGAACACGGCGACGAGCGGGATCGCGACGTTGACGGCTTCCGTGAACCCGAGGAGGAAGACACCGCCGAGCACGAGCAGGAAGACGATCGTGATGGCGACGGCCTGACCGCTGAGTGCTTCGGGCACGAGTGGATTCTCGATGAGGTGCACCGTCGCATCCGCCGAGGAGAGGGTGATGGTGATGATCCACGAGGTCGCGACGAAGCCGAGGAGCACGAGCACGACGATCTTGCCGCGCCAGAACGGAAGCAGCCGTTCGAGCATGGCCACCGAACCCTGGCCGTGCGGGCTCTCCTTCGCGACCTGGCGGTACATCGGGAGCATCCCGAGCAGCGTGAGGGCCACGATCAGGAGCGTGGCGATCGGCGACACGGCGCCGGCTGCCACGATCGCGATGGCGGGAAGGTAGGACAGCGTGGAGAAGTAGTCGACACCGGTCAGGCACATCACCTTCCACCAGGAATGCTGCTCGACGCTCGACTCCTGGACCTCCGGCCCCGCCGGCTGCACGGTGTGCTCGAGGAACCACCGAGTGAACCGGTTCTCGGGGCGGTGGGCATCCGGTCCCGGCACCCGCGCCGGGAATTCGAACTGGGACCAGTCGCGCATGACACTCCTCGAGTCGCCGTTCGGCGACGGACGATCGATCATCCCACCCCTTCGGCCGATCCAATAGGGCGACTCCAGAGCGAGGGGCGACCGGATCGTCAGCCGCGACGGCGCCACCACGGAGTGCGTGGCGTCTTCTGGTCACGCTCGAGGCGTGCGCGTTCCTCGATCGCCTGGCGCTGTCGGACTTCGCGCCGCTCGCGCCACGCACGGACCTCCGCATCGGCATCCCGCGTCGGGGTGATCACCGGTGGGCCGCCGAGCAGCTGGCGTCGCGCCTCGATCACGCGCCGGTTGAAGTCCTCGACGGCCTCGCGGATCTCGGATTCACGGTGCATCGCATCCAGGCGGGCCTCGAGTTGGCCGTTCTCGACCCGCAGGGTGAGCGCCGGTGGACCCAATCCGGTCAGTTGCTCGCGCTCGATCTTGCGGCGAATCCACCAGTCGGGATCGTGCTGCCCGTTCAGTCCTTCGAGGGGCTTTCCGGCGCCGGGAAGGTGGTCGAACTCGCCTCGACGGATCGCCTGCTGGATCGCGTTCTCCACGTACGCCGACCGCTCCGCCTGCGTGAACGGTCGAGCCTGTTCCGCCGCCGCATCGGCGACATCGGGTGCTTCGCCACGGGCGATCGCCTCGTCACGGGCGGTGCGATCGAGCCGATACTGCCACGCGGCGCGCTGGGGATCGTCGCTCATCCTCGACCTCCCTCGCGGCGTCGGAACTCCCGTCTTCCACGATACGACGCCGGCGACCGCCTCACCCCGAATGCACGGCAGCGGGCGGCAGGTGACCGTGCCGGCCTTGTCGAACGTCGGTGCCGATCGGCAGACTGGCAGCACAGAGGCGAGGAGTCTGCCATGGCCGACGACGACGAGGTGCCGGCGACGGCCCACGTGATCAAGCCGCTCACCCCCGAGACCTTCCCGGCGTGGCTGGCGCTCGCGCAGAAGCACAACGGGGTCTGGGGAGGCTGCTACTGCACGTACTTCCACGACGACACCGAGCACACCGCCAAGGACGAGGTCGATCGGCCGACGTTCAAGCAGCGACTCGTGGCGGAGGGCGTCGCGCATGCCGCGCTCGTCTTCGACGGCGACGATGCGATCGCGTGGTGCGGGTACGGCAGTCCGGTCGAACTGCCGAACATCTACCACCGCAAGCAGTACGACGCGGGCGAGACCGCACCGGCACCCTGGCGCATCACCTGCTTCTTCGTCGACCGCGACCACCGACGGTCGGGGGTGGCCCGGGAGGCGCTGGACGGCGCGCTCGACCTGATCGCGCAGGCCGGCGGAGGCGAGGTGGTCTCGTTCCCCAACGAGCTGGTCCCGGGCAAGAAGACGTCGTCCTCATTCCTCCACAACGGCACGAGGGCAATGTTCGAGAAGGCCGGTTTCACGTTCGAGCGCCACATCGGCAAGAGCAAGACGGTGATGCGCAAGACGATCCCACCGGCACTCGGCTGACGCGGGCCGGGGGGCTTCAAGGCGGACCGCCCTCCGGGTATCGTCGCTCGCATGTGCCGAAACATCCGAGTGCTCCACAACTTCGAGCCGCCGACGACCGATGACGAGGTGCGTGAGGCCGCGCTGCAATTCGTGCGAAAGGTCAGCGGATCGACGCACCCCTCGCGGGCGAACTCCGAAGCGTTCGACCGGGCGATCGACGAGATCGCGCAGGCCACCCGACGACTGCTCGACGGTCTCGTGACGAACGCGCCGCCGAAGAACCGCGACGTCGAGGCGGTCAAGGGACGGGAGCGCCACGAGAAGCGGATGGAGCGCGAGGTCCGCATCCGAACCTCAGCCTGAGCGGCATCCGATCGAGGCACTTGAATCACGGCACTGACAGGCGCAGAGTGGAGGGGTCCAGGGAGGTTCCATGCGCGACGCGATCGCCCAACCCGATGTCCTGCCGATGCTCTCCCCGGGTCGGCACCGCTCACCACGGCGCGGCGCCTGCTTCATGGAATTCGCGTCGTACCTCGCGGGGGAGCGTTGGAGCGACCATCCCGCGTGCACGAACGGCACCCTGGCGCACCTCGCGCGATTGGTGAACGACTCCGTGAGCGACGCCGGCCGTGCCCGGCTCACGCCGTTCATCCCGACCGTCATCGGGCTGACGAGCGACGACCCGCTGCTCGACGTCCTCCTCGCTGCCCGAGCCGCCGCGGCCGCCCTGCCCGTCGCCGCGGAGGAGCGCCAGCGTTCGCAGGCGGTGGGGCTGCGCATGGCGCTCCGAGGCCTCGCGGACCGCGACGACGAGCTCACCACGGAGACGTGCGAGCTCGCGGAGGCCGCCCTTCGCACCGCACCGGCAGCCGATGCCTGGGCCATCCGGTTCATCGAGAACGTCGGTCCAGGACGCCGCGGCATGAGCGCCCAGCAGTGCCGGGAGATCGTGACCGGCGCGGTCGACGGGATCGCGCGGGCGTGCGTCGGGGATCGCGACGATCGGCTCGTCACCCTCCTGACGGCGGCGGTGTCCGATACCGCGCGATTCGTGGGCAGGTCGGGCCGACGGCCGACCGCGCAGGCTCCGGCCGCCTACCTCGCCGTTTCCAGCGTCGCCAGGGCCTGAAGCGCTCGGGGCAGGGAGTCGAACACGCCGACCTGGCGGTCGGCCCAGTCCCAGACCACGAAGGCGGATGCCGTGTGCCAGACGTGGCCCGCGACCGAGAAGCTCTCGCGGAGCTGGATGTCCCACCTTCCTTCGCCCGCTTCGATGACGTCGAACCCGTGAATCGCGTGCATGCCGCACCTCCGATCGTTTCCGGCAACGTAGCCGCAGCACATGACGGACGTGTGACCTCGAGAAGAACGGCCTGCGACAGGGCTGAGGTCAGGACGACTGCCTCGACGTCGACATCGGGTGTTCCATGCTCCATGATGCGAGGAGCCTGAGCCGATCCGCCGACGGGGAGCCGGGTTCCGCGGTATAGATGAGGAGGACGTGGCCGGGCTCCGCCGTGATGGCGAGCTCCTCGTACGCCAGGGTGAGCTCGCCGACGAGCGGATGGTTGAACCGCTTGGTCCCCGTCCCGTGGGTGCGCACGTTGTGCGCCGCCCAGAGGGTACGGAACGTCTCGCTGTGCGTGGACAGCTCGCCGACGAGGTCCTGCAGTCCCTTGTCGTGCGGGTCGCGTCCGGCTTCGGCGCGCATGATCGCGACGCACATCTCGGCGAACCGGTCCCAGTCGGGGTAGAAGTCGCGGGCTGCCGGGTCGAGGAACTGGAATCGGGCGAGATTGGGCGTGCGGCCGTTCGTGCCGATGACGGGGGAGTAGAAGGCCGCACCGAGCGCATTGGTCGCGATGAGGTCCTGTCGCTGGTCGCGGACGAACGCGACCCCCTCGGTGATGGCCGAGAGCGCCCAGTCCAGGCTCGGCCGCGGCATCGAGGCGCGCGTGGCACGGCGGCGCATCCGGCCGGATGACGGGATGCCGTCAGCGGCGCGCGCCAGGTCGAGCAGGTGGGCGCGCTCGGTGTCGTCGAGCTGCAGAGCCCGGGAGACCGCGTCGAGCACCGCGGCGGATGCCCCGGCGATCGCGCCGCGCTCGAGCTTGGCGTAGTACTCGACGCTGACGCCGGCGAGCGAGGCGACCTCGCTCCGCCGCAGGCCGGGAACCCGTCGATTGCCGCCGGTGATCACGCCCGCGGATTCCGGCGCGAGCCGGGCGCGGCGCGACATCAGGAATTCGCGAACCTCGGATCGGTTGTCCATTCCGCCAGCGTACGTCGCGCGGCTTCCGCGAGGGGTGCCCTCCCAGTACACGTTCCGTCCGGGACTCCCGAGCGCGATGACCCGCGAGCAGGCTGGTGCACATGCTTCCCGACGCTCTCGCCCCGCGGCCTTCGCACAGCCGGTGGCTGCCGACACTGCTCATGCTCCTCACGGTGTTCGGGCCGATCTCGATGGACCTGTACCTGCCCGCGCTGCCCGCGCTCACGGCGCAGCTCGGCGCCGCGACCTCCGTGGCGCAGCTCACCATCACCGCGTGCCTCGTCGGACTGGCCGCGGGCCAGCTCATCGCGGGCCCGCTGTCCGACCGGTTCGGCCGCCGCGGCATCCTGCTGATCGGCATCCTCGCCTACATCGTCACGTCCGCCCTGTGCGCGATCAGCCCGACGATCGAGCTGCTGATCGCCGCGCGCCTGGTGCAGGGGCTCGCCGGCGGAGTCGGGATCGTCATCGCGCAGGCCGCGGGCCGTGACGTCTACTCGGGCGGGGCGCTCATCAGGTTCTACGGCCGGCTGACGGTGATCGGCGGTTTCGCCGCGGTCGTCGGGCCGCTCCTCGGCGGGCTGCTGAACACGATGACCGACTGGCGGGGACTCTTCGTGCTCCTCTCCCTGATCGGCGTCGCGATCCTCGTCGTCACGCTCGTCGTGTTCCGCGAGACCCTGCCCCTCGAACGTCGCACCGCCGGGGGCTTCGCACACACCATCCGGGACTTCCGGATGCTGCTCGCCGACCGCGTCTTCGTCGGCGCGGTGTTGAACCAGGGCTTCCTCTACGCCGCGCTGTTCGCCTACCTGGCCGGAGCCACCTTCGTGCTGCAGGACGTCTACGGACTCACGCCGCAGGAGTATGCGCTCGCATTCGGGCTGAACTCGGCCGGCTTCATGGTCTTCGGATACCTCGCCGGCCGCGCCTCCGAACGCTGGAGCGTCCGTGGCACCCTCACGATCGGGATCGCCGCCGCCGGGCTCGGCGCGGCGGGCCTGCTCGCCGCCGGCCTGAGCGCCGTGCCGCTGTGGGTCGTGCTCGCGTCGCTGTTCGCGCTGGTGGGCGGCGTGGCGATCACCTCCCCGCCGGCGACGACGATCGCCCTGGTCGGGTACCCGCAGGTCGCCGGCACGGCATCGTCACTGCTCGGCATGGTGCGCTTCGGCTTCGGCGGGGTCGCCGCGCCGCTCGTCGGCATCGCCGGGGCCACGAACATCCTGCCCCTCGGCGTGGTCGCCGTGACCGCGGTCGCGCTTGCCGGTGTCGCCTTCGCCGCCCTCGGCAGGCCGCGGTCGACGGTGGCCGCGCCGTCGACGCCCACGGCCGAGCCGGCCCTCCACTGAGCTGCGGGCTCCTGCAACGAACACCCCTCACCTTCACCCTCACCCTCAACACGAAGGAGCACCCCATGCGTGGAGTGATCATGTACGCACCAGGCGACGTCCGCGTCGAAGACCGCGAGCATCCGTCGATCGTCGAGCCCACCGATGCCGTCATCCGCCTCAGCGCGTCCTGCATCTGCGGATCGGACCTCTGGCCGTATCGCGGCGCCGAGCCGGTGGACCGCACGCCGATGGGCCACGAGTACGTCGGCGTGGTCACCGAGATCGGCGACCAGGTCACGCAGGTCAAGGTCGGCGACTTCGTCGTCGGGTCGTTCTTCGCGTCGGACAACACCTGCGAGATCTGCCGCGCCGGCTACCAGTCCCATTGCGTCCACCGGCAGCCGGGCGCGCCGACCGGCGCACAGTCGGAGTACGCCCGCATTCCCCTCGCGGACGGCACCCTGGTGGCCACTCCCGCCCAGCCCGACCCCGACCTGGTCCCGTCGCTCCTCGCCGCATCGGACGTGCTCGGAACCGGGTGGTTCGCCGCCGTCGCCGCGCAGGCGGGCCCCGGCAAGACCGTGGCGGTCGTCGGCGACGGCGCGGTCGGCCTGCTCGGCATCCTCGCGGCCAGGGAGCTGGGCGCGGAACGGATCATCGCGATGAGCCGCCACGCCGACCGGCAGGCGCTCGCCCGCGAGTTCGGGGCCACCGACGTCGTCGAGCAGCGCGGGGATGCCGGTGTCGCGAAGATCAGGGAACTCACCGACGGGCTCGGGGCGCACAGCGTCATCGAGGCGGTGGGCACGCAGGAGTCGATGATGCAGGCGATCCGCGCCACGCGCGCCGGCGGGCACGTCGGCTATGTCGGCGTCGCCCACGACGTCGCGCTCGACGGGCAGGAGCTCTTCTTCTCGGGCGTGCACCTGCACGGGGGACCGGCCCCGGTGCGCCGGTTCCTCCCCGAGCTGATCCAGCTGATCTGGGACCGCAGGATCGACCCCGGCAAGGTCTTCGACCTGTCGCTGCCCCTCGAAGAGGCTGCGGAGGGCTACCGGGCGATGGACGAACGGCGAGCCGTCAAGGTGCTGCTCACCACCGACTGACCGGGACGCGCATCGGGTCAGCGGTTCGCGAAGCGGGCGATCATCCGTTCGACGAGGGGAGCGGGCGACATCATGGGCGTGCCGTGATGGCCGCCGTCGAGCACCTCGAACTCGATGGAGGGCGCCACGTCGGCGAGCGATCGCGCACCGGCGTGGAAGAACGGCTCGCTGCGCGACCCGACGACGACGACGCCCGGCGCCGCGAGGCCCTTCCAGCGATCGGCCGGGAGCGGCCGGCCGTCCTGCAGGCCCTCGAGCGCGGCGAAGTCGTAGCGGACGGTCGGCACGATGCGCTTCGCCCGCCGCCACATCGGCGTGAGGCGCATCATCGCCACGAAGGCGGGCGGCACACCGACGGCCTCCGTGAAGAACGATGCGGATGCCGCGCCGGTCCGGCCGGCCGCGACGTCCGCGGCGATCCGACCGGGCAGGTCGTGCGGTACCGGGGCCCTGCTGTCGTCGACGATGAACGGGGGCTCGTAGAGCACGAGGCCCGTGACGGCGTCACCGAGCCGCGCAGCAGCCTCGAGCGCGAGCACCGCTCCCGACGAGCTGCCGAAGAGGATGGCCCGGCCGCCGTGGGCCGCGATGACCGCCGCGACGTCGGCGACCTCGTTGGCGACATCCGTTCCCGACGGATCGGCGTCCCCGCTGTCGCCGCGACCGCGGCGGTCGTAGCCGACGATCGTGAAGTGCGGCGCGAGCGCGGTCGTGAGCTTGGCGGAGTCGCGCCGGGTCGCCATGGCGGGGTCGATGAGCACGAGGAGAGGGCCGGTGCCGACGGCCTGCGTGGTCAGGCGGGTTCCGTCGGCCGAGACGACGGTCGAGGTCGCGGGGGCGGCGATGGCGTTCCCACCGCGGGCATGCGTGTTGTTGCTCATGACGGTGTTCCCTTCGCGAGGTGCTGGTCGAGGCGGTCGAATCCCGTTCTCCATCCGTCGAGCATCCCCATGGCGGCGACGCGTTCGAGGCGGGCGACGGAGGGGAACCGAGTGTGCAGGACGAGCCGGGTGCGGCCGGGGTCGAGCCCGAAGAACTCCACGGTGACGGCCTGCGACTCGGGGTCGAGGTCGGCGCCCGTGGCATCCGAGAAGCCCTCGACGTACGCGAGCATCGCATGCTCGATGACCTCGCTGTAGATCGAGCGGATCCACACTTCGGGCTCCGTGCTCGCGACCGGCCCCATGCCGAAGTGCCACAGCCCGCCCGGACGCACGTCGAGCGCGCGGACGGTGGTCGACCAGCCTTCCGGCCCCCACCACGCTTCGAGCTCCTCGGCGATGGTCCATGAACGCCACACGCGCTCGGGGTCGGCGCCGAGCTCGCGTTCGAGGGTGATCTCGCGCCGCTCGAGGTCCTTGACCATGCGGAGGGCGGTCATGAGGGGTCCTCGCTGCGACGCAGGTGGGCGTCGAGACGGTCGAGGCGGCCTGCCCAGACCGCGGCGAAGGAGTCGAGCCATCCGTCGATCTCGCGGAACGGTGCCTCCTGGAGGTCGTAGATGCGACGCTGGGCGTCGATGCGTGCGGCGACCATGCCGGCGTCGCTGAGGACCCGGAGGTGCTTGGAGACCAGCGGCTGGCGCAGGTCGAGTGTGCCGGCGATCTCGCCGACCGAGTGCGGCCCGTGGTCGCGGAGCAGCTCGACGATGGCGAGCCGGTTCGGCTCGGCCAGGGCGCTCAGTGAGGCGATCATAGCCCTAGTATCACTCAGCAGTAATATTACTGTCAAGAGATATAGAGTGAGACATCGAGGCCCTCCAAACGGGCAGGGTCCGCGAGCACGTCGAGCCCGACGATCCGGTCGCCGTCGAGCTCGAACGCCATGATCGAGACGACCCGGCCGTGCATGATGGCCGCGACGCCGGGTCGGCCGTCGATGAGGACGGGCGTCGAGTGCGCAGCCAACCGCCCGGCGAGCACCGCCTGTCCGGCGATGGCCTGGGCGCCCTCGACCAGTTGCACGGTGCTGCCGTAGTCGGCACGCAACACGGCGCCGTCGTCGAGGAGTTCCAGCAGGGCCCGCACGTCGCCGTCACGCGCGGCGACGAGCCAGGCATCCACGATGCGCCGGCCTCGGTCGCGATCCGGACGGGCCGGGCTCTCGGCGCCGCGCACCCGGCGACGCGCTCGAGACGCGAGCTGGCGCGCCGCCTCGGGGGAGCGGTCGAGCACGTCGGCCACTTCGTCGAAGGAGCGGCCGAACACGTCGTGGAGCACGAGCGCGATGCGTTCGGCAGGGCTGAGGGTCTCGAGCAGCACGAGCAGCGCCACGCTCACCTGGTCGCTTCGTGCCACGAGCTCCGCCGGATCGGCTTCGAGCGCCACGGGCTCGTCCCGCCACGGCTCGACCTGCCACGAGTGCTCGCGCTTCCGGCGCGGGGCGCGGAGCAGGTCGAGGCTCACGCGCGAGACCACGGTCGTCAGCCAGGCCTCGAGATTCTCGATGCCGTCGACGTCCACGCGCTCGAGTCGGAGCCAGGTCTCCTGCACGGCATCATCGGCGTCGGCGGGGGAGCCGAGCAGCCGTGTCGCGATGGCGTGCAGCCGGGGCCGCTCGGTCTCGAACCGGCGGGCCAACATCCTTCGGTCGGTCATGTCACATCTCCTCGAGGTCGTTCGTCGTGATGTCGACGAGGGAACGCCCTCGGTTGTGACACGGGAGGAACACCATCATGAACGCACCTCTGCTCGTGACGGGCGGGACCGGCACCATCGGCCGCCGCGTCGTCCCACTGCTTCGCGAGGCGGGCCGCGACCTCCGCATCCTCACCCGCCACCCGCGTGAGGCGGCGCCCGGCATCCATCATGTCGAAGGCGATACCGTCGCCGGACGCGGACTCGCCGCAGCACTCGACGGCGTGGAGGTCGTCCTCCCCCTGGCCGGCGGTGCGAAGGGCGACGACGTCGCGGCGCGGAACCTCGCCGCTGCGGCTCGCGATGCCGGCGTGCGTCACCTCATCCTGATCTCGGTGATCGGCGCCGACAGGATGCCGATCGGCTACTTCCGCGCCAAGGCGGAGGCGGAGCGGGCGATCGCCGGATCCGGCGTGCCGTGGTCGGTGCTCCGCGCCGCACAGCTCCACGACTTCGTCCTCCCGGTGGTGGGTGGCATGGCCAAGCTGCCCCTCCTTCCCGTGCCCGGCGGCCTCCGGTTCGAGCCTGTCGACGTCGGCGACGTCGCCGCGCGCCTCGCAGGGATCGCTCTCGGCCGCCCCGCCGGGCGCGTTGCGGACCTGGCCGGACCCGAGGTCCTGGACATCCCGCAGCTCGCCGCCGCACTCGTGGACGCGAAGGGCGGACGGATGCGCCGCCGCCTTCCGATCCGGATGCCGGGAGCCGTCGGTCGTGCCTATCGTGACGGCGCCAACCTCGCGGGCGACGACGCGCAGCGTGGCAGCGTCACGTGGCGCGAGTTCCTCGCCGCGCAGGGCTCGACGCCCCGCGCAGCGACGACCTCGCGGTGAGCCCGGCGGCGGTCGTCATTCCGCCCGGTGCGCCGGTGCGACGACGAGCGCATCGACGGCCTCGTCGCCGCGGAGCTCCCGCATGCGTGCGACCACCGCGTCGATCACGGTCGGGCCGAGTGCGCGGCACACGATGCTGTTCGCGTTGATGGCCTCGAGCCCGCCGGCGCGGATGCGGATGACCTCCCAGCCCACCTCGGCGAGCGCCTCGTCCTTCTCCACGTCGGAGCCCTGCTTCAGGCCGCTGTGGGCCCGTCGGGAGCGCCCCGGGTCGTCGTACTCGATCGCGATGCGCAGCTGCGGCACGAGGATGTCGGGCCAGACCTCCTGGCGTCCGTAGAACGTGCGCGCGATGCGCACCGCGTTGACGCCGTGGTGGAGCCGGATGCGTTCGGCCAGCAGCATCCGGAGCCGCTGCTCGGTCTGCGACGTGCGCGTGCGCAGTCCCGGATTCATGTAGGCCAACCCGGCCTCCCGAACGGAGCTCGGGCCGGCCGCGTTGGTGCCGCACTTCGGACATCCGGGTCCGGTGAGCACCTCGCGCACCGAGGCCGTGTAGCGATCGTGGCCGCGAGCGCACCGCCAGTCGTATGCGGCGCCCACGCGCGTCTCGTGGGCGAGCGCGCGTCGTTGCGCCGGAGCGACCCGGCCGAGCAGCTCGCCGCGGCTGCGATGCGTCTCGTCGATGAGCATGCAGAGCGGGCACACGCGGCCGAGCCGCACCGCGCCCGGATCGTCGACGCCGGCACCGTGCCCGCACCGGAAGCTCACCGCGACCATGCTCGCCCGTCTCGCCGTTCCATGGCTCCATCGTGACGGTCGCCGCCGACATCGGCGTGCGCGTGAGTCGGTCATGTCACCGGCGCCCACGAGAATGGGGAGGTGCAGGTGGTCGTCGCAGCGGGGGAGTCGGGTCGCGTCGTCCTCATCGACCCCGACCGTCGGTCGGAGCCGATCGCGGTCGGCGGCGACGAGAACCTGCCCGAGGTGATGCGCCGGCTCGAGGCCGAGCATCGTCCGCGCTGGGTGTGGGTCGACGCGCGTGCCTCCTATCCGGTGCTGCTCGATGCCGGAGTGCGGGTCGAGCGCTGCCACGACCTTCGGCTGTGCGCGGCGATCCTCGACCATGCGGTGGCCACCGAACAGGCGAGGTCGAGCGGGCGATATCCCCGTCCCGACTGGATGCCGGCCGGCCCCGCGGAGGCCGGGTCCGACGTCGGCGGCCAACCACGCCCCTCGCCCGCGGGCGCCGCTCACAGCGCGCTCTTCGACCTCGACGCACTGAGCGGGCTCGACGCACCCGCCGAGGCGGTCGCCGCCCCGACGACGGCGCCTCGCGTCGCGCCGACCGGCCGGCCCGCGGCGGGGGCCGTCTTCGACGAGCTCGCGCGCCAGCTCGCCCTCGTCGAGGCGAGCGACGATCCGAGCGCCCTGCGCCTGCTGCTCGCGGCCGAGTCCGCCGGGGCGCTGATCGCCCTCGAGATGCGCGCGGCCGGGCTGCCGTGGAACCGCACGGTGCACGAGGGCGTCCTCGAGGCCGAACTCGGCCCGCGGCCGTCCCAGGGACGGAAGCCGGCGCGCATGGACCAGCTCGCCGCGCGGGTGCGGCTCGACCTGGGGGCACCTGGCCTGAACCTCGACTCGCAGGTCGACCTCCTCCGTGCCATCAGGGGAGCCGGCATCCAGGTCGATTCCACGTCTCGCTGGGAGCTCCGTGAGCACGACCATCCGGCGATCGAACCGCTCATCGCGTACAAGAAGCTCGCCCGCCTGTTGAGCGCGAACGGCTGGTCCTGGCTCGACGAGTGGATCGCCGACGGTCGGTTCCGACCCGAGTACGTGCCGGGCGGCACCGCGACCGGACGGTGGGCGACCTCTGGCGGGGGAGCGCTGCAGCTGCCCAAGAACGTGCGCGCCGCGGTCGTCGCCGACCCTGGATGGACCCTGGTGGTCGCCGACGCCGCGCAGCTCGAGCCGAGGGTGCTCGCCGGAATGGCGCGCGACGAATCGATGGCGACGGCCGGCCGGGGTCGCGACCTCTATCGCGGCCTCGTCGACTCGGGCGTGGTGGCCACGCGCGACGAGGCGAAGATCGCGATCCTCGGTGCCATGTACGGCGCGACCACGGGCGACAGCGGTCGCCTGGTTCCACGACTCGCGCGCGCGTTCCCACGCGCCATGCAGCTCGTCGACCGTGCGGCTCGCGACGGTGAACGCGGTCGCTCCGTCAGCACCCTGCTCGGTCGATCCTCACCGCTGCCGTCCGCCGACTGGCGGGCGGTGCAGTCTCGTGCGAGCCAGCCCGACGCGACCGCTGCCGACGAACGCCGTGCCCGATCCTCGGCCAGGGACTGGGGGCGCTTCACGCGCAACTTCGTGGTGCAGGGGAGCGCCGCCGAGTGGTCGCTGTGCTGGATGGCGGCGTTGCGGGGGCGCCTGGCCGAGATCGGCGCGGGGCCGCCGGCATCCGTGACGCGGGCCACCGCCTCCGGCCCCGTGTTCGAGCGGGCGCCGCACCTCGTGTACTTCCTGCACGACGAGATCATCGTGCACACGCCTCGCGAGCTGGCCGACGAGGTCGCCGCAGCGGTGGAGACGGCCGCGAAGGGTGCCGGCCGGTTGCTGTTCGGCGACTTCCCGGTGGAGTTCCCCCTCGACCTCGCGATCGTCGACAGCTACGCGTCGGCCGGCTGAGGCTCGGAGCCACGGGGCTCGGGCACCCCCTCGGCCGGCCCCCCGGGTCGCCGGCCGCGCTTCGGTCGATCGGTGCTCGGGGCGAAGGGCAGCCGCGCCGTGCCGGCGAGCGAGTCGAGCCAGTCGAGTGCCGCCTCAGTTCGGTGCAGTTCAGCGGATGCCGCGAGCCGGCCGAGTGCAGCCTCGGCACGCCGGGCAGCCGACCCGTCCTCGCCGCTCGCCTCGCGGTCGACGTCCGAGCCGTCGGCCGTGGCCGCAGCCGCCTCGGATGCCTCGACCCGGCGTTGCGCCCACCGCTCGCGCTCGGCCGACACGACGGCCGCGGCATCGCACCCTGGAAGCGACCACGCCACGAGCACCCGGTCGACGGTCTCGTCCCACGGGTCCCCGCCCGCGGCATCCGCCCCACCGAGCCAGGCCGTCGCCGCACCCTCGCCAGCTGCGGTGAGCCGATGCAGCGGCAGGCCGTCGCTCGTCGATCCGGCCGACTCGATGAGCCCCTGCCTGGTGAGCCGTTCGAGCGTCGCGTACGTCTGGCCGACGTTCACCACCCGGCGGCCGCCGGTGCGGACCGTGAGCCCGCCGTGCAGCTGGAAGCCGTACGCCGGTCCGGCGGTGAGCAGTGCGAGCAGTGCATCGCGCACGGCCATGGAGTGCCTCCCTGAGGGATGAGAAACGCTTCACCGAGCATAGTGTTCCGGGCAGCGACCCCGCCGGCGGCGCTCCGGACGGCGCGGAGCCTTGTCCTGCGCGGGATTCCACGGCATAATCGCCCATGACGGCTCGCCGTCCACAATCGAACACTCGCCATCCGGCGGTTCCGAGGTCGTAGGGGAAGACGCACCTCGAGAACGGAGACGGAGATGGCGGAGAAGGTCACGCGGGCCCAGCGCGCCGCGCGAGGCGTGCTGTTCGTGCACTCCTCGCCGCGGGCGCTCTGCCCGCATGTGGAGTGGGCTGCAGGCCGTGCGCTCGGCACGGCGGTGAACTTCGACTGGTCGGAGCAGCCGGTCTATCGCGGGCTCATGCGCGCCGAGTTCTACTGGGAGGGCGAGGCCGGAAGCGGCGCCAAGCTCGCCTCGGCGCTGCGCGGCTGGGAGCAGCTGCGCTTCGAGGTGAGCGAGGATCCGACACCCGGCTCCGACGGTGCCCGCTGGATGCACACGCCCGAGCTCGGCGTGTACTTCGCGCAGACCGACACCGCGGGCAACACCGTCATCCCCGAGGATCGCATCCGCTACGCGATGGAGGTGGCCGGGCACGACACCGTCGAGCTCCACCGCGAGCTCAGGCTGGCGCTCGGCCAGGCCTGGGACGACGAGCTCGAACCCTTCCGCCACGCGAGTGACTTCGCCCCGGTCGTCTGGTTGCACCAGGTGGGCTGAGGCGGCGCGGTCCGCGGGCGGCGTGACGCGAGGTCGGATGTCCCATTCCCGGCGTCGAGTGGAGCGAAACCCGCGGACCATGACGAGAAGACCCCGGCGCTGAACGGCGACCGGGGTCTTCTTATGAGGCTCGCGCCCGCGGCATCCGCTCAGGCGGTGCGGAAGGCTGCGACGGCGTTGTGGCCGCCGAAGCCGAACGAGTTCGAGATCGCGACGACCTCGCCGTCGCCCAGCGCACGCGGCGACGTGACGACGTCGAGCGGGATCTCAGGGTCCTGCTCGGTCAGGTTGATCGTGGGCGGCGCGGTGCGCTCGTGCAGTGCGAGCACCGTGAAGAGCGCCTCGATCGCGCCGGCACCGCCGAGCAGGTGCCCGGTGGACGCCTTCGTCGCGGTGACGGCGATGCCGTCGAGCGCGTCGCCGAAGACGCGACGGAGCGCGTTGTACTCGGCGATGTCGCCCACGGGCGTGCTCGTGGCGTGCGCGTTGATGTGCTGCACGTCGGCGAGGGACGCCCCGGCACCCTCGATGGCCGCCTTCATCGCGCGCGCCGCCGCCGAACCCTCGGGGTCGGGGGCGGTGATGTGGTACGCGTCGCTCGTGACCGCGCCGCCGAGCAGCTCGGCGTAGATGCGCGCGCCGCGGGCCTTGGCGTGCTCCTCGGTCTCGACGACGAGCGCCGCGGCGCCTTCCCCGAGCACGAAGCCGTCGCGGCCGAGATCGTAGGGGCGCGAGGCGATGGCCGGCTCGTCGTTGCGGCGCGACAGCGCCTGCATCGACGCGAAGGCGGCGATGGGCAGCGGGTGGATCGCGGCCTCCGAGCCGCCGGCGATCACGACGTCGGCGAGCCCCGCCTGCAGGTGGTCGTAGGCGTTCACGAGGGCCTCGGTGCTCGACGCGCACGCCGAGACGACCGTGCGGATGCCGGCGCGGGCGTGCAGGTCCATGCCGATCGCGGCGCCCGGGCCGTTCGGCATGAGCATCGGCACCGTCATGGGCAGCACGCGACGCGGGCCGCGCTCGCGCAGCGTGTCCCAGGCGTCGAGCAGGGTCCAGACTCCGCCGATGCCCGTCGACCAGTCGACGGCGAGTCGCTCGGGGGCGACCTCGGGCGCGCCCGCGTCCGCCCAGGCCTCACGGCCGGCGATGAGGGCGAACTGGCTCGAGGGGTCGAGGCGCTTGAGCTCGTGGCGCTCGAGCACGTCGGACGACGGGACCTTGGCGGTCGCCGCGAAGGTCACTGGCAGTTCGAGCTCGGCGACCCATTCCTGCTCGAGGGTGCGCGCACCGGACTCGCCCGCGAGCAGGGCGTTCCAGCTGTCGCGCGCGGTGCCGCCGAGCGGCGAGGTCGCGCCGATGCCGGTGATCACGATCTTCTTGGTCATAACGAAAGCACTCCGTGGATTGGAGGAAACAGGCTGCGTGATCGGGCGGGCGGCACGGGTGCGTGGCGCCCGCCCGAGCAGCGACTAGGCCTGGGCCTTGACGATGAAGTCGACGGCGTCGCCGACGGTCTTCAGGTTCTTCACCTCTTCGTCGGGGATCTTGACGTCGAACTTCTCCTCGGCGTTGACGACGATCGTCATCATCGAGATCGAGTCGATGTCGAGGTCATCCGTGAACGACTTGTCCAGCTCAACCGTGTCGGTCGCAATGCCGGTCTCGTCGTTGATGAGCTCGGCCAGGCCGGCAAGCACTTCTTCGGTGGACAATGCCATTGGTTCTTCTCCTTGAGGGTGTCTCGTTTGACCGAGAGACAGTCTAGATGGACAGTGGTCGGTGGTTCAGGGGAGAACCACCACTTGGGCGCCGAACACGAGGCCGGCGCCGAAGCCGATCTGGAGGGCGAGGCCCCCCGAGAGTTCCGGATGCTCCGCGAGCAGCCGGTGGGTCGCGAGCGGGATCGACGCCGCCGAGGTGTTGCCGGTCGTCGCGATGTCGCGAGCGATCACGACGGAGTCGGGCAGCTTCAGCTGCTTCGCGAACTCGTCGATGATGCGCATGTTCGCCTGGTGCGGGATGAAGGCGGCGAGGTCGGCGCTGGTCACGCCCGCGGCATCCAGTGCCTGCTTGGCGACCTTGGCCATGTCCCATACGGCCCAGCGGAAGACGGTCTGGCCCTCCTGGCGGAGGGTCGGCCACTCGGCCGTGCCATCGCGGAACTGGGTGAGGGTGCCGTTCATGCCCACGGCGCCGGCCTTGGAGCCGTCGGAGCCCCAGATCGTGCGGGCGATGCCGGGGAAGTCGCTCGGGCCGATGACCACCGCGCCCGCCCCGTCGCCGAGGAGGAACGAGATGGAGCGATCGGTCGGGTCGACGACGTTCGAGAGCTTCTCGGCGCCTACGACGAGGGCATAGTGCGCTCCGCCGGTGCGGATGAGCGCGTCGGCCTGGGCGATGGCATAGGCGTACCCGGCGCAGGCGGCATTCGTGTCGTACGCCGCGGCGGGGTTCGCGCCCACTCGGTCGGCCAGCACGGCTGCGATCGAGGGCGTCTGCTGCACGTTGGAGACCGTCGCGACGACGACCAGGTCGATGAGTTCAGGCGCGACACCCGATTTCTCGATCGCCTCACGTGAGGCATCCGTCGCGAGGTCGAGCGCCTCCACGTCGGCGCCGGCGCGCGTGCGCGTGATGATGCCGGTGCGCTGCTGGATCCACTCGTCGGAGGAGTTGATCGGCCCGACCAGGTCGTCGTTGGGCACGGCGTTCTCGCCGCGTGCGGCGCCGACGGCATAGATGCGGGTGTAGGCGGGTCCGTGCGACTGCTGCAGCGTGGGTTTCGTCATGCTCGGCTTTCTCTTCGCGCCCGGTTCAGGCGGCCTGCTCGATGAGCTCGATCGCGGCCGGGAGGTCGTCGGGCGTCTTCACGGCGACCGTCGGAACCCCCTTGAGCCCGCGCTTGGCGAGGCCGACGAGTGCGCCGGCGGGGGCGACCTCGATGAGGCCGGTGATGCCGGCTGCGGCGAACGACTCCATGCAGAGGTCCCAGCGCACCGGCGACGAGACCTGGCCCACCAGGAGGTCGACGAACGCCGAGCCCGAGGTGACGAAGCTGCCGTCGCGGTTGGTCCAGAGGGTGATCCCGGGGTCGGAAACGTCGTGGTCGGCGGCGACCGCGGTGAGGCGCTCGACGGCCGGACGCATGTAGCGGGTGTGGAAGGCTCCGGCGACCTGCAGGGGGATGACCCGCGCCCCGGCGGGCGGCTCGGCCTTGAGCTGCTCGAGGGCGTCGAGCGCCCCCGCGACGACGATCTGGCCGCCGCCGTTGTAGTTCGCCGGTTCGAGACCGAGCTCGTCGAGCCGCGCGATCAGTGCCGACTCGTCGCCACCCAGGACGGCGCTCATGCCGGTCGGCGCCAGGGCTGCGGCATCCGCCATCGCCCGGCCGCGCTCGGCGACGAAGTGCATGGCATCGGCGTCGGCGAGCACTCCGGCGCCCGCCGCGGCCGTGATCTCGCCGACCGAGTGGCCGGCGATGCCGCCGATGCGGTCGCGGCGCCCGTCGGCGAGCAGGCGCTCCAGTGTCAGGAGGCCGGCGGCGACGATGAGGGGCTGCGCGATGGCCGTGTCACGGATGGTGTCGGCGTCGCTCTGCGTGCCGTGGGTCGCCAGGTCGACGCCGGCCGCCTCCGAGTATCCGGCGAGGCGTTCCGCGGAAGCGGAGTCGGCCAGCCAGGGCGCGAGGAAACCGGGGGTCTGCGAGCCCTGTCCAGGGCAGACGACGACGATCACGCTCTCTAGTCTGTCAAGGTCGCGTGGGGCGCGTGTGTGACGATGCCACAAGCTCTCGTCGAAAGCCTTGTGCGTGGCCGACATGCGTCACGGCTGGCGACGCGTGGCGGGTCAGCTTGGACGGCGTCGAGGCTGGTGCTCGTGGTCGCTCATGGAGCCGATGATGAGGGCCGATTGCAGGATCAGCGCTTCGCGCGCTCCGGTCGCGTCCCACCCGATCACGTCGGACACGCGCTTCAGGCGGTACCGCACGGTGTTGGGGTGCACGAACAGCTCACGGGCCGTGGCCTCGAGCGACCGGCCGTTGTCGAGGTAGCTCCAGAGCGTGGTGAGGAGCTCGGTCGAGTGGGCCTGCAACGGGCGGTAGATGCGGTGCACCAACGTCGCGCGGGCGAGCGGGTCGCCGGCGAGCGCACGCTCGGGCAGCAGGTCGTCGGCGTGCACCGGCCGCGGCGCGTGCCGCCACGACCTCGCCACGGCGAAGCCCGCGAGCGCCGCCTTCGCGCTCTTCGAGGCGTCGACCAGGTTGGGCACCTCATGCCCGAGGACGAGGTGCCCCGGCCCGAAGTGCGGCTCCAGTTGGGTCGCCATCTCCATGAACGTGAGTGCGGCCGACGTGCCGATGGTCTCCTCCGGCTCGGATCCGAGCGGGTCGGAGCGCCCGATCACGAGCACGAGCCGGTTGCCCTGCACGCCGATGAGCACGTCGGCGTGCATGTGCCGGGCGGCGCGGCGCACGTGGTCGACGTCAAGCTGCTTCGGCGCCGTGCCCACGAGCACCGCGACTTCGCCGTGCCCGTGCCAGCCGAGCGCCGCGATGCGGCTCGGCAGCTCGTCGTCGTACTCGCCCGAGAGGATCGAGTCGACGACGAGCGCCTCGAGACGCGCATCCCACAGCCCGCGCGCCTCGGCCGCCCGGGCGTAGACGTCGGCGGCGGCGAAGGCGATCTCGCGCGAATACAGGAGGATCGCCTCGCGGAGCGGCTCGCTGCCGTCCTTCACGCGATCCTCGACGACCTCGACGGTCACCCGGATGAGCTGCAACGTCTGCTGGAGGCTCACCGAGCGGAGCAGCTCACGGGGAGCAGCGCCGAAGACGTCGGCGGCGATCCACGGGGTCGAGCGAGGGTCGTCGAACCACGAGATGAACGAGGAGATGCCCGCCTGGGCGACGAGGCCCACGGCCGACCGGCGGCTCGGGGGCATGTCGCCGTACCACGGCAGCGTGTCCTCGAGGCGCTTGAGCGTCTGGGTGGCGAGCTCGCCCGCGATGGTCCGCAACCACGCGAGCGTCTCCGCCTTCGTCTTGGGCTTCGTCGCCACCTCGTCGCCCGCTAGCTCTCGCCGCCGGCCGATCCGGTGGTGCCGGCGTTCACGTCGTGGAGCCGGTACTTCGCGATGGCCTGCGCCGGGAGCGAGCGGTCGACCTCACCGCGATCCGCGAGCAGTTCGAGCGTGCGCACCACCACCGACGGGCCGTCGATCGTGAAGAAGCGTCGCGCCGCGGGGCGGGTGTCCGAGAAGCCGAACCCATCGGCGCCGAGCGTGGCGTAGTCACCGGGCACGTACGCGCGGATCTGATCGGGCACCGCGTGCATGTAGTCGGACACCGCGACGAACGGGCCCCGCACGCCCGAGAGCTTCTGCGTCAGGTAGGCCGAGCGGCGCTCGGCATCGGGGTTCAGGAAGTTGTGCTCGTCGGCGGCCAGGCCGTCGCGACGGAGCTCCGTCCAGCTGGTGACCGACCACACGTCGGCCGACACGCCCCAGTCGTTCGCGAGCAGCTCCTGCGCCTCGACGATCCACGGCACGGCCACGCCCGAGGCGAGCAGCTGCGCCTTGGGGCCCTGCACCGGCGACTCGGAGAGGCGGTGGATGCCGCGGACGATGCCCTCGACGTCGGTGCCTTCGGGCTCGGCGGGCTGCACGATCGGCTCGTTGTAGACCGTGAGGTAGTACATGACGTTGGGGTCGGGGTGGGTGCCGCCGTACATCCGGTCGAGCCCCGCCCGCACGATGTGGCCGATCTCGTAGCCGTAGGCCGGGTCGTACGAGACGACCGCAGGGTTCGTGGAGGCGAGGAGCAGCGAGTGCCCGTCGGCGTGCTGGAGGCCCTCGCCGGTGAGCGTGGTGCGACCCGCCGTTGCGCCGATCATGAAGCCGCGCGCCATCTGGTCGCCGGCCGCCCAGATGGCGTCACCGGTGCGCTGGAACCCGAACATCGAGTAGAAGACGTAGATCGGGATCAGCGGCTCGCCCTGCGTCGAGTACGACGTGCCGACGTTGGTGAACGCGGCGAGTGCGCCCGCCTCGTTGATGCCGACGTGCACGATCTGGCCCTGCGGGCTCTCCTTGTAGGCGAGCAGCAGTTCGCGGTCGACCGAGGTGTAGTGCTGGCCGTTCGGGTTGTAGATCTTCGCGTTCGGGAAGAACGCGTCCATGCCGAACGTGCGGGCCTCGTCGGGGATGATCGGCACGATGCGGTTGCCGAAGTCCTTCGCCCGCATGAGGTCCTTCAGGAGCCGGACGAACGCCATGGTCGTGGCGATCTCCTGCGTGCCCGAGCCCTTCTTCGCGATCGCGTAGGCCGAGTCGTCGGGCAGCGTGATCGCGGTGTGGTTCGTGCGCCGCTCGGGCAGGTAGCCGCCCAGTTCGCGACGGCGCTCGTGGAGGTACTGGATCGCCTCGTCCTGCTCACCCGGGTGGTAGTACGGCGGCAGGTAGGGGTTCTCCTCGAGCTGCGCGTCGCTGATGGGGATGCGCATCGCGTCGCGGAAGGTCTTGAGGTTGTCGAGCGTCATCTTCTTCATCTGGTGGGTCGCGTTGCGGCCCTCGAAGCTCGGACCGAGGCCGTAGCCCTTGATGGTCTTGGCGAGGATGACGGTGGGCTGGCCCTTGTGCTCGGTCGCGGCCTTGAACGCGGCGTAGACCTTGCGGTAGTCGTGGCCGCCGCGCTTCAGGTTCCAGATCTGCTCGTCGGAGAGGTCCTTCACGAGCTCGAGCGCACGCGGGTCGCGCCCGAAGAAGTTCTCGCGCACGTAGGCGCCGGACTCGGCCTTGTACGTCTGGTAGTCGCCGTCGGGCGTGACGTTCATGAGGTTGCGGAGGGCGCCGTCGTGGTCGCGCGCGAGCAGGTCGTCCCACTCGCGGCCCCAGACCACCTTGATGACGTTCCAGCCGGCGCCGCGGAAGAAGCTCTCGAGCTCCTGGATGATCTTGCCGTTGCCGCGCACCGGGCCGTCGAGCCGCTGGAGGTTGCAGTTGATGACGAAGGTCAGGTTGTCGAGGCCCTCGTTCGCGGCGACCTGCAGCTGCCCGCGGCTCTCGACCTCGTCCATCTCGCCGTCGCCGAGGAACGCCCAGACGTGCTGGTCGGAGGCGTCCTTGATGCCGCGGTTGGTGAGGTACTTGTTGAGCTGCGCCTGGTAGATCGCGTTGATGGGGCCGAGGCCCATCGACACGGTCGGGAACTGCCAGAAGTCGGGCATGAGGCGTGGGTGCGGGTACGACGAGAGGCCGTTGGGCGCATGCGACTTCTCCTGCCGGAACCCGTCGAGCTGGTCGGCACTGAGCCGGCCCTCGAGGAACGCGCGGGCGTACGTGCCGGGGGAGGCGTGCCCCTGGATGAAGATCTGGTCGCCGCCACCGGGGTGGTCCTGGCCGCGGAAGAAGTGGTTGAAGCCCACCTCGTAGAGCGCGGCGGACGACGCGTACGTCGAGATGTGGCCACCGACGGCGATGCCGGGCCGCTGCGCGCGGTGCACGAGCATGGCGGCGTTCCAGCGGATCCACGCGCGGTAGCGGCGCTCGACCTCCTCGTCGCCCGGGAACTCGGGCTCGTTCTCGGGCGCGATCGTGTTGAGGTAGTCGGTCGTGGGGACCATCGGCACGCCGAGGTGCAGCTCCTTCGAGCGCTTCAGCAGGCTGAGCATGATCTCGCGCGCCCGCTGGTGCCCCTTCTCCGCGACGAGTGCGTCGAGGGATTCAGCCCATTCGAAGGTCTCCTCGGGATCGGAGTCCATCGCCTCGACCGAGTAGGGGTCCTGGTCGTTGACAGTCACACTCGACCTCTCTCTTCAGCAGATCATGCCTGCGGTGTGGGGGCGTGCGCACGACGGAGGGACCGGATCACGGTCGCGTGGCACCACGCCATCCTAGTGATTCTATGCCCCGTGCGTCGGGGCTAGGCTGGGCGCCGTCGAAGCCGCACGAACCCCGGGAGCCAGACGACGATGATCCTCCAGCCCGGCACGGTCGCCCCCGACTTCTCGCTCCGCAACCAGTTCGGGCAAGCGGTGTCCCTCTCGGCGTTCCGGGGTGTCACGCCGGTGACGCTCGTGTTCTTCCCGCTCGCGTTCTCACGCACGTGCCAGGGCGAACTCTGCGAGCTCCGCGACCACCCCGAGCTGTTCCGCACCGCCCGCACGGAGCTGCTGGGCATCTCCGTCGACTCGAAGCACGCGCTTCGCGCCTGGGCCGAGGAGCAGTCCTACGACTTCCCGCTCCTCTCGGACTTCTGGCCGCACGGCGAGGTGGCACGGTCGTACGGTGCGTTCCTCGACGAACCCGGCTACGCCGCGCGAGCGACGTTCGTGATCGGCGTCGACGGCGTCATCCGTGCGAGCTTCGCCACCGGACCGGGGGAGCCTCGGTCGCTCGAGCAGTATCGCGCGGCGCTCGAGGCCTGACGCGACGGGGCCCGCGACACGACAGTGAGCGGATGCCGCGGCATCCGCTCACGCGCCGGTGTCGAGGATTCCCACCGAGCGGGCGATGACGAGCGCGAGGATCACGAAGCCGCCGAAGGCCTGCAGTCCCATGAGCAGCTTGACGCGTTGCGAGAGCGGCATGGCGTCGCTCGCGCTGAACGCCATCGAGTTCGACAGCGACGTGTAGAAGTAGTCGACGAACCTCGGCGTCCAGTCGAGCACCGCGGCGGATCCGGCGGCCACCTCGGCGATCGCGTCGTGGTCCTCGTCCTGCGAGAAGCGGAAGTCGGCGGCGGGCAGCTCCGTGCGCGCCCACGTCGTGCGCACCACGGGTCCGCCGCGGTCGACCTCCCAGTACAGCAGCGCGAACCCGATCACGTTCGCCACCCAGACCTGGAGCGCCGCGAGGAGGAGGCCGGGCGCATCGTGCCGGCCGCTGATGAGCTTGAAGACGAGCAGCACGAGCGCCACCTGGTTGGCGAGCACCAGCAGCAGCGCGAGCGACACCGACACCGCCCGGGTCCAGCCGGTCTCGCGCGTCAGCCGGTGCGGATTCACGATGATGAGCGGCACGAGGAGCGCCAGGCCGGCGCCGACCACGACGAAGCGCAGCGGCCCGATGAGCTCGTTCGGGAGGAAGGCGTACAGCGCCAGGGCGGCGAGCAGGCCTCCCACCGCCGGCCACCGATGCTCGGGCGGTGCCGTGCGGCTCGGATGCTGCGTCCCGGGCTCCATGGGCGTGAGTCTAGGGACGCTCCGCTACCATGGGCATGCGCCGCGCGGCGTGTGCCGCCAGGCCGCTGCGCGTGCGGGCCTTTAGCTCAGTTGGTAGAGCGCCACGTTTACACCGTGGATGTCGTCGGTTCGAGCCCGGCAGGGCCCACCACCGACTCGGCGCCCGCCTCCAGTGCGGGGGATAGGCTGGGGCGCGTGCCAGCCGTTCTCGCCGAGGTCCTGACGACGATCGATCGACTCTGGCCGCTCGGCGGCGCCGAGCCGTGGGACGCGCCGGGGCTCGTCACGGGTGACCCCGACGCACCGGTCGACCGCATCCTGCTCGCCGTCGACGCCGTCGCCGCCACGATCGACGAGGCCGTCGACGCCGAGGCCGACCTCCTCATCGCCCACCACCCGCTGCTCCTCCGCGGGGTCACGAGCATCGCCGAGGACCGCTACAAGGGCGCGCTCCTCGCACGCCTCATCCGCGCCGACTGCGCGCTGGTCGCGGCGCACACGAACGCGGACGTCGTCGAGCAGGGCACCTCCGGGGTGCTCGCGGCACGACTCGGTCTCGTGGACGTGCGCCCCATCGTGCCGGCCGCCGACCCGTCGACCGGCCTCGGCCGCATCGGACGGCTTCCCGAGCCGACGACGCTGGGCCGGCTCGCCAGGCTCCTCGCCGAGCTGCTGCCGCCGACGGCCACGGGGGTCCGCGCCGCCGGGGGCTTCGACGACCGCGTCGAGACCGTGGCGCTCTGCGGCGGCGCCGGCGACTCGCTGCTCGGCGACCCCATCGTGCGTGGTGTCGACGTCTACATCACCGCCGACCTGCGCCACCACCCGGCCTCCGAGGCCCGTGAGCAGGCGCTGCTCGCCGGCGGCCCCGCGCTCCTCGACGTCTCGCACTGGGCCAGCGAATGGCTCTGGCTCGACGCGGCGGCCGCCCAGCTGCGCGAGGCGCACCCGCAGCTCGACGTGCGCGTGAGCGAACTCCGCACCGACCCCTGGGACTTCCAGGTCGTGCAATGATGACCACTTCCACTCCGTCCCCCACGAGGAGCACCACGTGAAGGCCAGCCCAGCCGACCAGCAGGAACTGCTGCGACTCCAGTCCCTCGACACCCGCCTCCAGCAGCTCGCCCACCGGCTGGGGTCGCTGCCCCAGGCCGCGCCGCTCGCCGAGCTCGCCAAGCGCGACACCGCCGTCCGCGGCACGCGCGCCGAGGCCGTCGGCGGGCTCGAGGACGCGCGTGCCGAGCTGAAGCGGCTCGAGTCGGACGTGCAGGTCGTCGAGGCGCGCATCGCCCGCGACGGCGACCGGCTGCAGCACACGTCCTCGACGAAGGATGTCGCGGCGCTCGAGTCCGAGCTCGACTCGCTCGCCAAGCGCCTCTCCGACCTCGAGGACCAGGAGCTCGTCGTCATGGAGAAGGTGGAGACCGCCGAGGCCGTGGTCGCCGGCATCGACGAGGAGCGCGCATCGATCGCGGCCGAGGCGGCGGTGCTCGAGGGACAGCGCGATGAGGCCGCAGCAGGCTTCGCCACCGAACGCGACGCCACCGAGCGCGACCGCGCCGTCGTCGCCGGGAGCATCCCCGCCGACCTGCTCGCCTTCTACGAGCAGCGGCGCACCCGCGGAGGCGGCGTGGGCGCCGCGCTGCTCAGCCAGCGCACCTGCAACGGCTGCACGATCACCCTCACGGGCTCCGATCTGGAGAAGGTCCGCCGCTCGGCTCCCGACGACGTCGTGCAGTGCCCCGAGTGCGACCGCATCCTGGTCCGCACCGACGAGTCCGGTCTCTGATCGTCGGCCGCGGCCTGTAGCCTGAAGGGGCGAGCGGGTCGGCAAGACGGCCGCGTCATCCGGTGCGAACCGGGTGCCGAGGAACGTCCGGGCTCCGCAGGGCAGGACGGTGGGTAACACCCACCCGGGGCAACCCGCGAGACAGTGCCACAGAAAGCAGACCGCCCCGGGCTTCGGCCCGGGGTAAGGGTGAAACGGTGGGGTAAGAGCCCACCAGCGGCCGCGGTGACGCGGCCGGCTCGGTAAACCTCGTCCGGAGCAAGGCCAGACAGGGAACGATGGGGCTGCCCGTCCCGTTCCCGGGTAGGCCGCTGGAGGGCTGCGGCAACGCAGCTCCGAGAGAGATGGCCGTCCAGCCGGTGTCGCGCAAGCGCCCGGTGAACAGAACCCGGCGTATCAGCCGGCCCGCTCGCACCTACCGGATCGCGAGCGCAGCAGCGCCCAGGATGCCCGCGTTGTTGCGGTGCACGGCGGGCACGATCGGCGCGGTGAGCTTCAGCAGCGGCAGGAAGTGCTCGTGGTGCTTCGACACGCCGCCGCCGACCACGAAGAGGTCGGGCGAGAAGATGAACTCGAGGTGCGAGTAGTAGCGTTGGAGGCGCTTCGCCCACTTCTCCCAGCTGAGCGACTCGCGCTCCATCGCGGAGTACGCCGCTCGGCTCTCGGCATCGTGCCCGTCGAGCTCGAGGTGTCCGAGCTCCGAGTTGGGCACGAGCACGCCGTCGTTGATGAGCGCCGATCCGATGCCGGTGCCGAGGGTCGTGAGGATGACGAGCCCCTCGACGCCGACCGCGGCGCCGTAGCGGGATTCGGCGTAGCCGGCGGCATCCGCGTCGTTGATGAAGTGGATGTCGCGGCCGAGCGCCTTCTCGAACATCTCCTCGGCCGGCAGCCCGATCCACTCGCGGGAGATGTTCGCCGCCGAGAGGGTGCGCCCGCCCTTGACGACCGCGGGGAAGCAGACGCCGAGCGGCAGCTTCGTGCCGGTGCGCTGGTCGATCCCCGTGACGAGCTCCTCGGTCGCGGCGAGGATGTCGGCCGGCCGGCCGCCCTCGGGCGTTCGCACCTTCACGCGATCCGTGACGAGCTCTCCGGTGCCGAGGTCGATGACCGCCCCCTTGATGCCCGTGCCGCCGATGTCGATCCCGATCGCGTGGTCCGTCGCCATGCGGCCAGACTATCGCGCGGCCCACGGCCGACGTTCAGGGGAGTGTCAGGATGTCGGCGCCGCGGTCGGTGACCACGAGCGTGTGCTCGAACTGGGCCGTGAGGGCGCGATCGCGGGTGACCACGGTCCAGTCGTCGTCCCAGAGGTCCCAGTCGGTCGTGCCGAGCGTGAGCATCGGCTCGATCGTGAAGACCATGCCCGGCTCCATCACCGTGTCGAACTCGGGCGCGTCGTAGTGGGGGATGATGAGCCCGGTGTGGAACGCGCGCCCGACGCCGTGGCCCGTGTAGTCGCGCACGACGCCGTAGCCGAATCGCTTGGCGTACGCCTCGATCGCTCGGCCGATCACGTTCACCTGGCGGCCGGGGGCGACGGCGCGGATGCCGCGGGCGAGCGCTTCGCGCGTGCGCTCGACGAGCAGCGTCGCCACTTCGGACGCATGCCCGACGAGGAACGTGTGGTTGAGGTCGCCGTGGTAGCCGTCGAGGTAGGCGGTGACGTCGAGGTTCACGAGGTCGCCGTCGTCGAGCACGGTGTCGTCGGGGATGCCGTGGCAGATCACCTCGTTCACCGACGTGCACGACGACTTGGGATAGCCGCGGTAGCCGAGCGTCGACGGGTAGGCGCCGTGGGCGACGACGTAGTCGTGCGCGATGCGGTCGAGCTCGTCGGTCGTCACCCCGGGCCGGATGACCGCCGCCGCCGCCTCGATCGCCCCGGCGGCGATGCGGCCGGCCGCGCGGATCCGCTCGACCTCCCCGGGCGTGTACCAGTCGCCGCCGGCGTTCGGAGCGGGTGCCCGACGCCCGACGTACTCGGGACGGACGATCGACTGGGGCACGGCTCGGATCGGCGAAGGGCGGCCGGGGATCAGGTGGCCGGAGGCGTCCTTGGGCATAGGATCAGCCTATGGCCGAGGATGTCGAGCACCAGTTCTGGTACAACATGCACACGGGCGAGGTCGAGCAGGGCTTCCAGTCGCCGGCGGTCGATCGCGTGGGGCCGTTCGAGACCCGCGCCGAGGCCGAGCGGGCGCTCGAGATCCTGCGTGCGAACAGCGCGAAGTGGGCCGAGGAAGAGGCTGAGGACCGCTGATCCTCTTCGCGCCGAAGCATCGGCCGGCAGGCGGCGAGAGCGCAGCCGCTACTCGTAGCTGTGCTCGGCGTTGGGGTAGCTTCCCGACTCCACGTCCGCCCGCCACGCCTTCGCGGCACCGCTCAGGATGCCCGACAGGTCGGCGTACTGCTTCACGAACTTCGGCACCCGCCCGATCGTGAGCCCAGCCCAGTCGGTCCAGACGAGGAGCTGGCCGTCCGTGTGCGGGCCGGCGCCCACGCTGATCGTGGGGATGTCGAGCAGCTCGGTGACCTGACGTGCCGCATCGGCCGGCACCATCTCGAGCACGACCGCGAACGCCCCGGCGTCCTGCACGGCCCTGGCATCGGCGAGCAACTGCTTCACGCCCTCGCCGCGGCCCTGGATCACGTGCCCGCCGAGGCCGTGCTCGCTCTGCGGCGTGTAGCCGATGTGCGCCATGACGGGGATGCCGGCGCCGACGATGCGCCGGATCTGCTTGTGGCTGCGTTCGCCGCCCTCGAGCTTCACGGCGTGGGCGCCCGTCTCCTTCATGAACCGCACCGCGGTGTGCAACGCCTCCTCGGGTCCGTTCTCGTAGGAGCCGAACGGCATGTCGGCGACGACGAACGCGCGCCGCACCGCGCCGGCGACGGCGCGGGTGAGGGGGATGAGGTCGTCGACCTTGACCGGCAGCGTGGTCTCGTAGCCGAAGACGTTGTTGCCGGCCGAGTCGCCGACCAGGAGGAAGTCGATGCCCGCCTCGTCGAAGATGCGCGCGGTGAGCATGTCGTAGCTGGTCAGGCCGGTGATCTTGATGCCGTCGCGCTTCGCGTTCTGAAAGTGGCGGGTGCGAACCCGCTTGGGGCCTCCGGATGCCGCGCCGCCGCCGTACGGGTTCGTCTCCACGTTCGCCGTGCTGTCGGAAGGAGTGTCGTTGACGGGCTGCTCTGACATGTCGCCAGTCTGGCACACGCGGCATCCGCGCCCGGCGCTCTGCCGGCCGTTCTGCCGCTACCCTGAGAGGTGCGAGAGAGGGTGTGGATGGATAAGCAGCGCGACTTCGTTCTCCGGACCATCGAGGAACGAGGAGTC
Source organism: Agromyces sp. P2_B3 (assembly GCF_056404815.1). Classification (NCBI taxonomy): domain Bacteria; kingdom Bacillati; phylum Actinomycetota; class Actinomycetes; order Micrococcales; family Microbacteriaceae; genus Agromyces; species Agromyces sp. P2_B3. The sequence continues at coordinate 184,563 of NZ_JBFUDH010000007.1, forward strand.
AAGTTCGTCAGGCTCTGGTTCACCGACGTGGTCGGAACCCTGAAGTCGGTGGCGATCGCCCCGGCCGAGGTCGAGGGGGCGTTCACCGAGGGCATCGGGTTCGACGGGTCCGCGATCGAGGGGCTGAGCCGCACGTTCGAGTCCGACCTGCTCGCCTACCCCGACCCGACGACGTTCCAGACGCTCCCGTGGCGCGGCGACATCGACCCCACGGGGCGCATGTTCTGCGACATCACGACGCCCGACGGCGAGCCGGCCGTCGCCGACCCGCGCAACGTGCTCAAGCGCACGTTGGCCCGCGCGGCCGATCGCGGGTTCACGTTCTACACCCACCCCGAGATCGAGTTCTACCTGCTCCGCTCGTCGAAGTACGGCGAGGAGGGGCCCGTCCCCGTGGACTCCGCCGGATACTTCGACAACGTGCCCGGTGGTACCGCACACGACTTCCGGCGGCGCAGCGTGCGGATGCTCGAGGACCTGGGCATCTCGGTGGAGTTCAGCCACCACGAGGCCGGCCCGGGGCAGAACGAGATCGACCTCCGGTATGCCGACGCGCTCACCACCGCCGACAACATCATGACGTTCCGCACCGTGATCAAGGAGGTGGCGATCGAGCAGGGCGTGTACGCGACCTTCATGCCGAAACCGTTCTCGCAGTATCCCGGCAGCGGCATGCACACGCACCTCTCCCTCTTCGAGGGCGACGCCAACGCCTTCTACGAGGCCGGGTCGCAGTACCAGCTCTCCAAGATCGGCCGCCAGTTCATCGCGGGCCTCCTCCGCCACGCGAACGAGATCTCCGCCGTCACCAACCAGTTCGTCAACTCGTACAAGCGACTGTGGGGCGGCGACGAGGCGCCGAGCTTCATCTGCTGGGGCCACAACAACCGCTCCGCGCTCGTGCGGGTGCCGCTGTACAAGCCCAACAAGGGGCAGAGCGCGCGCGTCGAGTACCGGGCGATCGACTCGGCGGCGAACCCCTACCTCGCGTTCTCGCTGCTGCTCGCCGCGGGCATGAAGGGCATCGAGGAGGGCTACGACCTCCCGCCCGAGGCGGAGGACGACGTCTGGGCCCTGACCGACAGCGAGCGCCGTGCCCTCGGGTACCACCCGCTGCCGGCGAGCCTCGACCACGCCATCGAGTACATGGAGGAGTCCGAGCTCGTCGCCGAGACGCTCGGCGAGCAGGTGTTCAACTACGTGCTCGCGAACAAGCGCTCGGAGTGGCGCGACTACCGCTCGCAGGTGACGACCTTCGAGCTGCAGCGCAACCTCGAGATCCTCTGACCCGCGACCGGATGTCACGCCAGGCCCCGACCCTCGGTCGACTCGCGCGGGCGGGCTTCGACGACCTCGACTCGGCGGCGGCCGGCCTCGAGGCCCTCGCCACCGCGACGGGCGTCGACGAGGAGCGCCTGCTCGCCGCGTTCGCCCACGCTGGTGACCCCGACGAGGCGCTGGTCGCGGTCGCGCGGCTGCGGGAGCGCGCTCCGCATGAGGTGGCCGTCGTGCTCGAACAGGACGCCTCGGCCGAGCGCCTGGCCCGACTGCTCGGCGCATCGCGGGGGTTCGCCGACTTCCTGATGCGCCATCCGGGAGAGACGGGACTGCTGCAGCAGGTGCCCCTGCCGCCACCGGCGACTGCGGATGCGCGCGAGTCGCTCCTCGCGGCGCTCGACGACGTCGATGCTCCGCCGGCGGGATACCTCGACGCCGCGGCATCCGCCCTGCGCGTGCGCTACCGACGGCTGCTCGCGGGCATCGCCGTGTGGGATCTCAGCCGGGCCGACGCGGTCGAGGCCGTCGATGTCGTGGCATCCGGCCTCGCGGACCTGGCGGGCGCGACCCTCGACGCGGCGATCGTGGCCGCCCGGCGTGCGATCGCCCGCGCCGACGGCGCCCCGGCTGCGCCCGGCACGTACCCGGCCGCGGAGGTCGACGCCACCCGGCTCGCCGTCATCGGCATGGGCAAGGCCGGCGCGCGCGAGCTCAACTACGTGAGCGACGTGGACGTGATCTACGTGGCCGACTCCGCCGACGAGGAGGTCGTGTCGACGCCGCGCGCGCTCGACATCGCCACGCGCATCGCCATGATCGCGATGCGGGTCATCGCCGAGCCCGGCATCGAACCGCCGCTGTGGGAGGTGGACCCGAACCTGCGGCCCGAGGGCAAGGACGGCGCGCTCGTGCGCACGCTCGACTCGCACCTGCAGTACTACGACCGCTGGGCGAAGAGCTGGGAGTTCCAGGCCCTCCTGAAGGCGCGACCGCTGGCCGGCGACGCCGAGCTCGGTGCCCGGTACGCCGCCGGCGTGGCGCCGAAGGTGTGGTCGAGCTCGGGCCGGGAGGGGTTCGTCGAGTCGGTGCAGCGCATGCGCGAACGCGTCACCGAGCACATCCCAGCCGGCGAGGTCGACGTGCAGCTGAAGCTCGGGCCGGGCGGGCTGCGCGATATCGAGTTCACCGTGCAGCTCCTCCAGCTCGTGCACGGGGCGACCGATGCCGAGATCCATCAGGCCGGAACCCTGCCGGCGCTCGCGGCGCTGGCCGACGGGGGCTACGTCGGTCGTGAGGAGGCGGCGGAGTTCTCGCGCGACTACCGCATCCTCCGGGTCCTCGAACACCGCCTGCAGCTGCAGCGCCTGCGGCGCACGCACCTCATGCCGCGAGGCGCCGCAGAGCTCCGCGCCCTCGCGCGGTCGTCGGGCCTCGGCCGCGACGACCACGACCTGTCGGCGCTCTGGCAGTCCACCCGGCAGCGCGTGCGGGGCCTCCACGAACGCCTGTTCTACCGGCCGCTGCTCTCGGCCGTCGCGGCATTGCCGGCGAGCGGGCTGGAGCTGACCAGCGAGCAGGCCGCGGCCCGACTCGCGGCGATCGGGTTCCGCGATCCGCGTGGTGCGCTGGCGCACATCGGCGCGCTCACCGCAGGCGTCTCGCGTCGCGCCACGATCCAGCGCCACCTGGTGCCGGTGCTGATCTCGTGGTTCGCGGAGGGCGCGGATCCCGACTACGGCCTGCTCGCCTTCCGCCGGCTGAGCGAGACGCTCGGCACCACGCACTGGTACCTGCGGCTGCTCCGCGACTCGTCCGATGCCGCGCTCCGCCTCACGCGCGTGCTGTCGGGGTCGCGCTTCGCCGGCGAGCTCCTGGAACGCACGCCCGAGGCGGTCGCGTGGCTGGAGGACGTCGACGAGCTGCGGCCCCGCTCGCTGGCCGCCCTCGACGACGAGAAGCGCGCGGTGCTCGGCCGGCATGTCGACGCCGCGGCCGCCGGGAAGGTGTTCCGCGCCATCCGCCGCCGCGAGGTGCTCCGGCTGGCCCTCTCGGCGATCCTCGACGTCTGCACCGTCGAGGAGCTCGGCCACGGGCTGTCGGATGTCACGGAGAGCCACATCTCGGCCATGGTCACGGCCATCCGCGGTCTCGAGCCCGACGGCATCGAGTTCGCCGTGGTCGGTATGGGCCGATTCGGCGGGCGCGAGCTCGGCATCGGGTCCGACGCCGACATCGTGTACGTCTTCCGGCCGACGGATGCCGCGCCCGAGGCCGCGCAGGCGCGGGCGCTGCGCATCGTCGCCGACCTCGTGCGACTGACGGAGGACGCGAGGCTGCCGTTCGAGCTCGACGCCGACCTGCGCCCCGAGGGACGCAATGGCGTCGTCGCACGTTCCCTCGATGCGTACCGCGCGTACTACGCCCGGTGGTCGCTCACCTGGGAGGCGCAGGCGCTGTTGCGTGCGCGTCCCGTGGCCGGCGACGAGGCGCTGCTTCACGACTTCATGGAGCTCGCGGACACGGTGCGCTACCCCGAGCACCTCACCGAGCAGGACGTGCGTGAGGTGAAACGCATCAAGGCCCGGGTCGAGAACGAGCGGCTGCCCCAGGGCGCCGACCCGCGACGCCACCTCAAGCTCGGACGGGGATCGCTGTCGGACGTGGAGTGGTTCGTGCAGCTCGTGCAGCTCGAGCACGGCGCGGCGGAGCCCTCGCTTCGCACGCCGTCGACGCTCGACGCGCTGGCCGCCGCCGTGGAGCACGGACACATCACGGCCGCCGACGCCCGCACGCTGCGCGCGGCATGGGTCTTCGCATCGCGCGCGCGGTCCTCGCTGACACTCTGGCTCGACCGCACCACCGATGTGCTGCCGGTCGAACGATCGCAGCTCGAGGGCGTCGCCCGCATCATGGGCTATCCGCCCGGCTCAGCCACGCGGCTCGAGGACGACTACTTGCAGGTCACCCGCCGCGCCCGCGCGGTGTTCGAGCGCGGGTTCTACGGCGTGGAGACCCGGCGCGAGCCGAGCACCGGCTGATCCGGCCGTCGAACGGCGGCCGGCCACCGCCGCCCGTCGCTCGCCATCGCCGCCGTCGCTCGAACGGCCGAAGGGCCCGCGTCGCCGAAGCGATGCGGGCCCTTCGTAGGACTGCAGGTGCGGATCAGACGCCGTAGTACAGCTCGAACTCGAACGGGTGCGGACGCTGAGCCAGGGGCTTCAGCTCCTTCTCGCGCTTGTAGTCGATCCAGGTCTCGATGAGCTCCTTGGTGAACACGCCGCCCTCGAGGAGGAAGTCGTGGTCGGCCTCGAGCGCGTCGAGCACGGCGTCGAGCGAGCCCGGCACCTGGGGGATCGTCTTGGCCTCCTCGGGCGGCAGCTCGTAGAGGTCCTTGTCGACCGGCTCGTGCGGCTCGATGCGGTTCTTGATGCCGTCGAGGCCGGCCATGAGCTGGGCGGCGAACGCGAGGTAGGGGTTGCCCGAGGCATCCGGAGCGCGGAACTCGATGCGCTTGGCCTTGGGGTTCGTGCCGGTGATCGGGATGCGGATGGCCGCCGAGCGGTTGCCCGCCGAGTAGACCAGATTCACCGGTGCCTCGAAGCCGGGCACCAGGCGGTGGTACGAGTTCACCGTCGGGTTCGTGAAGGCGAGCAGCGCGGGCGCGTGGCGGAGGATGCCGCCGATGTACCAGCGTGCGAGGTCGGAGAGGCCGCCGTAGCCGGCCTCGTCGTAGAACAGCGGCTTGCCGTCGTTCCACAGCGACTGGTGGGTGTGCATGCCCGAGCCGTTGTCGCCGAAGAGCGGCTTCGGCATGAAGGTGGCCGTCTTGCCCCACTCGTTCGCCGTGTTCTTCACGATGTACTTGAACTTCAGGATGTCGTCGGCCGCGTGCACCATCGTGTCGAAGCGGTAGTTGATCTCGGCCTGGCCGCCGGTGCCGACCTCGTGGTGGGCGCGCTCCAGGATCAGGCCCGCCTCGATGAGCTTCAGCGAGATGTCGTCACGAAGGTCGGCCTGCTTGTCGACCGGCGAGACGGGGAAGTAGCCGCCCTTGTAGGGGGTCTTGTTGCCGAGGTTGCCGCCCTCCTCGACACGGCCCGAGTTCCACGCGCCCTCCTCGGAGTCGACCGAGTAGAAGCTCCCGTTCTGCTTCACCTCGTAGCGCACGTCGTCGAAGATGTAGAACTCCGCCTCGGGTGCGAAGTACGCGGTGTCGGCGATGCCGGTCGACGCGAGGTACTTCTCGGCCTTCTTGGCGACCTGGCGCGGGTCCTTCGCGTAGATCTCGCCGTTGCGGGGGTTGTAGATGTCGAAGACCATGACGAGCGTGCGCTCGGCGCGGAACGGGTCGACATAGGCCGTGGAGACGTCCGGGATCAGCTGCATGTCCGACTCGTGGATCGACGCGAAGCCGCGGATCGAGGAGCCGTCGAAGAGCTGGCCGACCGTGAAGAACTCCTCGTCGACGGTCGACGCCGGGATGTTGAAGTGCTGCTGCACGCCCGGGAGGTCGGTGAAGCGGATGTCGAGGAACTTGACATCCGTCTCCTTGATGAACGTGAGCACTTCAGACGAATCACTGAACATGTGACGGAATCTCCAAGAGGGGCGGGGTGGGACCGGACGGACGTGCACAGCCGCTAGCGACGCTATCGAGTCGCGGTTTCCCTGCCATGACGCCAATGTTTCCGCCATGTTACGCGCATGGCCGGTCGGTAGACTCGGGGGATGCCTGACCCCAGCCCCCGCACCTTCGGCGAGCTCGAGCCCAGCAGGTGGCCGGGGGAGCGGCTCGGCCTTCCCGACACGGGCCGCGGCTCGGTCGGCCGCGTCGGTCGTCGCCTCGGCGCGATCGCCATCGACTGGGGCCTGGCGCTGCTGATCGCGTTGCTCTTCGCCCCGTACAGCTCGCTCACCCACTCGTGGGTGACCCTCGTCATCTTCGCGATCATGCAGGTCGTGTTCATCCCGACCATCGGCGGCAGCATCGGCCACCGTCTCACGGGCATGCGGGTGGTGCCGCTCACCGGTGGCTGGGTCGGCGTCCGTCGGCCGATCGTACGCACGCTCCTGCTGGTGCTCGTCGTGCCCGCGCTCGTCTGGGACTCCGACCAGCGCGGCTTCCACGACAAGGTCGCCGGCACGGTGTTGATCCGGGTGTGACGACGTCGATCGGCCGTGGCGGAGTCGAGCAGCGGTGACGGCCGTTCGCCCATGGGACGGCGAACGGCATCCGCCGATCGACGGATGCCGCGTGCTGCCGACCCGGGTCAGCGCATCTTGCCGCGCTGCGGCCGCGCCTTCATCGGGTCGATGCCCTTCGGAATGGGAAGCGCCGTCTGCAGCGAGTTCAGGCGGTTCGACACCGCGAGCACCTCGGGCTTGGTGAGCGTGCGCTTCGCCTTGCGCAGGGTCGCGGGCAGGCGGTAGAGCTCGATGGAACCGTCGTCGTGGCCGACCGAGATGAGCGTGACCGGCACGTTCGGCAGGATGCGGGTGACCTTGCGCTGCTCCTCGTCGAGCATGCGCTTGGTGCGCGTGACGGGGCCCTCGCTGATGAGTGCGACGCCGCCGCGGCCGACCGCGCGGTACACCGCGTCCTGCGTCTTGCCGTTCACGGCGATCGGCATCTCGTTGCCGACCCATCCGCCGCGGAGGCCACTGCGGAGCACCGCGCCGACGGCGCCGGGCTGGCCGTCGATCTGCGCGTAGGCCGCGCGCTCGGCTCGACGGCCGAGGATGACGAGGGCGAGGAGGAGGCCGGCCAGCACACCGGCGACGATCCAGAGGGCGATCGTGAACCCGTTGCCCTCGCCGAGCCAGAGCGCGAGTCCGAGGCCGATGAGCACGGGGACGAGGAATCCGAGCAGCATGAGCCATTGCGCGCTCGAGTCGTAGCGGCGGGTCATCTGGAAGACCTGCCACATCTGCTTCATGCGACCCGGCTCCTTCGGAGCGGAGCCCTTGTCCTTGGTGCGTGCCATGGTCACAAGGATACCGGCGGCGGACGCCGCCCCCGACCGTGTTCTCGATGGGCGGAGGCGACGTCCGGCGCCGGGCTCGTGCCGGTCTAGCCGACCGCCTGGGCGAAGCCGAGCGAGGCGTCCGCGAGGTGCGCGAGCCCGCCCGGCAGGGCGCGGCCCTTCGCGTGCATCGACTGCGCCCAGAGGCGCCCGGCGCGGTACGACGAGCGCACGAGGGGACCGGCGAGCACGCCGAGGAAGCCGATCTCCTCGGCCTCCTCCTTGAGCTCCACGAATTCCTCGGGGCGCACCCAACGATCGACGGGAAGGTGGCGAGGGCTCGGCCGCAAGTACTGCGTGATGGTGATGATGTCGGTGCCGGCGTCGTGCAGGTCGTGGAGGGCCTGCGACACCTCGGCCCGCTCCTCGCCCATGCCGAGGATCAGGTTCGACTTCGTGATGAGGCCGGCGTCCCGGCCCTGGGTGATCACGTCGAGCGAGCGCTCGTAGCGGAACGCGGGTCGGATCCGCTTGAAGATGCGCGGGACCGTCTCGACGTTGTGGGCGAACACCTCGGGCCGGGCGGAGAACACCTCGGCGAGGTGCACGGGGTTGCCGGAGAAGTCGGGCACGAGGATCTCCACGCCGGTGCCCGGGGACTGCCGGTGGATCTCCCGGATCGTCTCCGCGTAGAGCCAGGCGCCCTCGTCGGGCAGGTCGTCGCGAGCGACGCCCGTCACCGTGGAGTAGCGCAGCTGCATCCGCACCACCGACTCGGCGACGCGTCGCGGCTCGTCCACGTCGTAGTCGGCGGGCTTGCCGGTGTCGATCTGGCAGAAGTCGCATCGCCGGGTGCATTGCGAGCCGCCGATGAGGAAGGTGGCCTCGCGGTCCTCCCAGCACTCGTAGATGTTGGGGCAGCCGGCCTCCTGGCAGACCGTGTGCAGCTCCTCGCTCTTCACCAGGCTCTGCAACTGCCGGTACTCGGGGCCCATCTTGGCGCGGGTCTTGATCCACTCGGGCTTGCGCTCGATCGGCGTCTGGGCGTTGCGGACCTCGAGGCGCAGCATCCGGCGCCCATCGGGGGCGGTGCTCATGCGGCGACCGCCGCCTCGGCCTCGGCGAGGAACCGCTGCGTGATCGGTTCGACGAGGTCCTCGGGCACGACCCGGCGTCCGAGCTCGTGGGTGATGGTCGTCACTCCGGCGTCCCGGATGCCGCAGGCCACGATCTTCTCGTAGGGCTCCAGCGAGTTCGAGCAGTTCAGTGCGAACCCGTGCATCGTCACGCCGTCGGCGACACGGATGCCGATGGCGGCGATCTTGTTCTCGCGGCCGGGTTCGCCGACCCAGACTCCCGACCGTCCCTCGACGCGACGTCCGTCGACGCCGAGGTCGGCCAGCACGTCGATGAGGATGCCCTCGAGACGGCGGACGTAGCCGACCACGTCGATCGGCTCGGCCAGGTGGAGGATCGGATACCCCACCAGCTGGCCGGGGCCATGCCACGTGATCTTGCCGCCGCGGTCGACGTCGATGACGGGGGTTCCGTCGGTCGGTCGTTCCTCGGGAGCGGTGCGCTTCCCGGCGGTGTATACGGAGGGGTGCTCCAGGAGGATGACGGTGTCGGGGCGTTCGCCCCTGACGACCGCGCGATGGACGGCGCGCTGAAGGTCGAGACCCTCGATGTACGGCACGGAGTTGGCGCTTAGCCCCGCGACGACGAAGTCGAGCATGCCGTCCAGTCTAGGTGGGCGAATGCCGCGGGCGGCCCTCGACCGCGGATCGACTCGTCCTCACCAGACTCTGATCGGGATCGGTGACTCCCAAGCCGGGCCGGAGGCCGCCACGCTCCCGCCGGAAGCGACACGATGCCCGTATGAGCCGCGCGCGCCGATCCGCCCCCGTGCCGACCGAGCCCCAGCCGGCGCAGGCCTCCGGCCCGCTCGAGGGTCGCCTGGTCGGCCACCGGATCGTGCGGCGCATCGCATCCGGAGCGCGTGCCGACGTCTACCTCGCCGCGGCCGAGTCGGCTGCGCTCCACGACTCCGCACCGGCCGGAACGGCGGGATCGGCGACCGGCTCTGCTCCTGCTGCGCACGACCCCGTCGAGGCGGGGCGACCGGCGCCGGTGCTCGTCGCGCTGCGGGTCTACGAGGCCGGAACGGCCGACGACTCGATCGCCGCGGAGATCGAGGCGATGTCGGCGGATGCCACGGGCACCCTGCCCTCACTCATCGACGTGGCGACCCTCGAGGACGGCCGGTGCTGCCTCGTGGTCGAGCGGCTGGGCGGCCGCACGTTAGCACGGGTGCTCGCCGAGCGACGGCTCAGTCCGGGCGAGGCGGTCACGATCCTCGCGCCGCTCGTCGTGGCCGTCGGCGAGCTGGCACGCGCCGGATTCGTGCACGGCCGCCTTTCCACGACCGATGTCGTCCTCGACGACGACGGGAGACCACGGCTGCTCGGGCTCGGTGCCTTACGACGCCTTCCGAGTCCCGGCGAGGCGCGTTCCGCCCTGCTGCGTGCCGGCCACGAGGCACTCGCCGACCTGATCGACGAGGTCGGGTCGGTCGTGTCACCGCGCGATGCGCTCGAGGAGGTGTCCCGGTACCTCCGCGGTCGGCTGGCCGTTCGTCCCTTCGAGCCCTGCGACGGCGAGGTCGAGCGGCGCCTCTTCACGTCGGCCGCGCCCGAACCGGTACGAGGGTTCACACCGCGTGCCACTCCGCGAGCGGCGCCCGCTCGGGCGATCCCACCGGTTCCCGCCGATGCGGTACCCACGCCATCACCGGACCCGCAAGGTGGGAAGCCGCGCTTCGGGTTGGGCCTCAGACGCGTGCTCGCGCTGGTGCACGGCCCCGACGACCTCGTCGAGCAGCTCGCGGAGGCGGCGGACCTCCGGCCGGCCGGTCAGCTTCGCGCGCGGATCACCAGTGCGATCGGCCGTCGGCGCGGCGCGCTCGTCGTCGGCGGCCTGGTCGGAGGGGGAGCCCTCGTGCTGTTGCTCACGATGGTGCCTCAGGCACCACCTGATGGGCACGATCAGGCGGCGGCAGCGGAGCCGGACGCCACCGCAGTTGTGGAAGCGACCGGAGCGGGTCCCGGCGAACCCACGCCGTCGGGCGCCCCGAGCGACGCCGCAGAGCCCGAGACCGACGCGAATGCGGATCCCGTCGCGGCGGCGCGCTGGCTGCTCGATCGGCGGGCGTCCTGCTTCGAGATGCTCGACCTCGGATGCCTCGACGCCGTCGACCAGCCGGGGTCTGCCATCGGGGCGTCCGACCGTGACGCCATCGCGCTCGGCCGAGACGGAGCGGGCCAGCCTGCCCCGCGCTTCGACCCCACGTCGATCGTCCTCACCGCAGAGCTAGGCGGAGCGGTCCTCGTGCACGCGGAGACCGTCGCGGAACGCGAACCGGCCTCGCTCCTCATGGTGAGGGGCGAGGCCGGATGGCGCTTGCGCGACGTCTTCGACTAGATCCCGAGGTCGGCCTCGAAGGCCCCCTCCTCCAGTCGCTCCTTGACCGCCGTCAGGAAGCGGGCTGCGTCGGCGCCGTCGATGATGCGGTGGTCGTACGAGAGCGCCAGGTACACCATCGAGCGGATGGCGATCGCGTCCTCGCCGTCCTGCTTCACGACGACCGGGCGCTTCACGACGATGCCCGTGCCGAGGATCGCGGACTGCGGCAGGAACACGACCGGCGTGTCGAACAGGGCGCCGCGGGATCCCGTGTTGGTCAGCGTGAAGGTGCCGCCCGAGAGCTCGTCGGGCTTGAGCTGGTTGTTGCGCGTGCGGTCGGCCAGGTCGGCGATCTGCGCAGCCAGCGCGGCGATGTCGAGATCGCCCGCGTTGCGGATGACCGGCGTCAGCAGCCCGCGCTCGGTGTCGACCGCGATGCTCATGTTCTCGGTCGGCGGGTAGACGATGCTGTCGCCATCGACCGTCGAGTTCACGATCGGGTAGGCACGGAGCGCCTCGGCAGCTGCCAGCGCGAAGAACGGCAGGAACGAGAGCTTGTTGCCCGTCTTCGCGAGGAAGTCGCCCTTCACGCGGTCGCGAAGGCGTGCGACGCGCGTCACGTCGACCTCGACGACGGTGGTGAGCTGCGCCGTGGACGTCATCGAGACCACGGCCCGCTCTGCCACGACCTTGCGGAGGCGCGTCATCGGCACCGTCGTCCCGCGGAGGGGCGACGTCTCGAGCGGCGTACGGGCAGGCGCCGCCGCGGCGGGAGCAGTCGCGGGCGCCTGGGCCGAGATGACGTCCTGCTTGCGGATGCGTCCGCCCACACCCGTGCCGGTCACGCTCGAGAGGTCCACGCCCTGCTCGTTCGCGAGCTTGCGCACGATGGGGGTCACGTAGCCGCTCGGGCCCGCGTGCGCTCCGCCGGTGGCGGCGGGAGCCGCCGGTGCCTCGGCTGCCGGGGCGGGAGCCGCCTGAGGTGCCGGTGCGGCCTCGGGAGCCGGCGCAGCGGGAGCAGCCTGCGGGGCAGGTGCCTGCTGAGCTGCCGGCGCGGCAGGTGCGGCCGCCGGTGCAGCGGGTGCGGCCTGGGGCGCCGGAGCCGCCTGCGGGGCAGGCGTGGCCTCCGGTGCGGGGGCGGCCTGCGGCGCGGGGGCCGGGGCTGCCGGGGGAGCCTGAGGCGCCGCCGGTGCCGGGGCAGCCTGAGGTGCCGGTGCGGCCTCGGGCGCCGGTGCGGCAGGTGCGGCCTCAGGTGCCGGTGCGGCCTCAGGCGCGGGTGCAGCGGGCGCTGCCTCCGGAGCCGGCGCAGCCTCAGGTGCCGGCGCGGCTTCGGCGGGGGCCGCAGCTGCGGAACCGTCGCCGATGGTCACGAGGGCCGTGCCGACCTCGACCGTCTCGTCCTCCTGGACGAGGATCGCCTCGATCACGCCGGCGACCGGCGATGGGATCTCGGTGTCGACCTTGTCGGTCGACACTTCGAGCAGCGGCTCGTCGACCTCCACACGGTCGCCGACGTTCTTCAGCCAGCGGGTGACCGTGCCCTCCGTGACACTCTCACCGAGTGCCGGGAGGCTGACGGATTCGCTCATGCGCTTGTCTCCTTCACAGCGTGTGACGCTATCTAGCTTATTGCAGTCGTGTTTCCGGGGTCGGGCTCAGAGCGCGTGCAGCGGCTTGCCGGCGAGCTTCAGGAACGCCTCGCCGAGTGCCTCGTTCTGCGTCGGGTGCGCGTGGATGAACGGGGCGATGTCCTCGGGGTACGCCTCCCAGTTCACCGCGAGCTGCGCCTCGCCGATCAGTTCGCCGACGCGCGCGCCGATCATGTGCACGCCGACCACGGGGCCGTCGTTCACGCGGACCACCTTGATGGAGCCGCTGGTCTCGAGGATGTGGCTCTTGCCGTTGCCGGCGAGGTTGTATTCGTAGGCCGAGACCTGGTCGGCCCCGAACTTCTCCGCGGCGCGCGCCTCGGTGTAGCCGATGGACGCCACCTCGGGCTCGCAGTACGTGACCTTGGGGATGTTCACGTCTTCGACGACGATCGGGTTCAGGCCCGCGATCTCCTCGGCCACGAAGATGCCCTGCTGGAATCCGCGGTGCGCGAGCTGCAGGCCGGGAACGATGTCGCCCACGGCGTACACGCCGGGGAGGTTGGTGGCGAGGCGCTCGTCGGTGATGACGAATCCGCGATCCATCGTGACGCCGACCTCGTCGTAGCCGAGGCCCTGGGTGACCGGTCCGCGCCCGACCGCGACGAGCAGCAGCTCCGCCTCGACGGTGTCGCCGTTCTCGAGCGTGACGACGACGCCGTCGTCGTGCTGCGTCACGCCCTGGAAGCGGACGCCCAGCTTGTACTCGATGCCGCGCTTGCGGAAGGCGCGCTCGAGCTGCTTCGAGACCGACTCCTCCTCGTTGGGCACGAGGTGCGGGAGCGCCTCGATGATCGTGACGTCGGCGCCGAAGGACTTCCAGACGCTGGCGAACTCCACGCCGATGACGCCGCCACCGAGCACGGCCACCTTGCGGGGCACGAAGTCGAGCTCGAGTGCCTGCTCGCTCGTGATGACGCGGCCGCCGATCTCGAGGCCGGGAAGCGAGCGCGAGTACGAGCCCGTCGCGAGGACGATGTTCTTGCCGACGATGCGGTCGTCGCCGACCTGCACCGCGTTGGGAGCGACGAGGCGACCCTCGCCCTCGATCACCGTGATGCCGCGCGCCTTGACGAGCCCCTGCAGGCCCTTGAACTTGCTGGCGACGATGCTCTCGCGGTACTGGGTGACCGCGGGCACGTCGATGCCCTCGAAGGTGGAGCGGACGCCGAACCTCGCCGACTCCCGCGAGCTGTCCGCGACCTCGGCCGCGTGCAGCAGCGCCTTGGTCGGGATGCACCCGCGGTGCAGGCATGTGCCACCCAGCTTGTCCTTCTCGATCAAGCCGACGGTGAAGCCCAGCTCGACGGCACGCAGCGCCGCCGCGTACCCTCCGCTGCCGCCACCGAGGATGACAATGTCAAAGTTCTGCTCGGACAACCGCAATCTCCCTTGCGCAATTGATCTGCGACACGGACTGCCGCCGTTGATGATCGGGGGCAGGGTGCTCGGGCGACGTTCTCGCCCATATGACCTTACTACCCGGCGGCGAGGTCCTCGCCCAGCCGGACGAGGGTGCGGACGGCCACCCCGGTGGCCCCCGATCCGGTGTATCCCCACGCACCTCCGGAGTTGTTCGAGGGGCCGGCGATGTCGAGGTGCGCCCACGGGATCCGGTCCTCGGATCCGTCGCGCGTGCCCACGAACTCCCGCAGGAAGACACCGGCCAGCAGCATGCCCGGCACCGTGACCCCGAGCTTCGTGTTCGCGAGGTCGGCGACATCCGACTTGAGCAACGGGAGCAGGTCGGCCGGGAGCGGCATCGGCCAGGTCGCCTCGCCCACGGCGTCGGCTGCGGCCCGCACGTCGGCCACGAGGCCGTCGTCGCCCATCAGCCCGGTGATGCGATGGCCCAGCGCGACGACCTGCGCTCCGGTGAGCGTCGCGACGTCGATGATGGCGTCGGGCTGCTCCGCGCTCGCGGCGACGAGCCCGTCGGCGAGGACCAGCCGCCCCTCCGCGTCGGTGTTCAGCACCTCGACCGTGGTGCCGCCGTGCATGCGGAGGACGTCGTTGGGGCGCACCGCTGTTCCGGACGGCAGGTTCTCCGCGAGGCAGAGCCACCCCGTGACGCGGATGGGCACCTGCAGCTCGGCGAGGGCGACGACGGCCGACAGGACGGCGGCCGCTCCGGCCATGTCGGTCTTCATGCCGACCATCGAGGCCATCGGCTTCAGCGACAGGCCACCGGAGTCGAAGGTGATGCCCTTGCCGACCAGGGCCAGGTGCACGGATGCCCCGTCGGGCGCGTAATCGAGCCGTACGAGCCTCGGCCCACGGCTCGAGCCGAGTCCCACGCCGAGGATGCCGCCGAAGCCGCCCTCGGCGAGCGCCTCCTCGTCCCAGACCTTCGCGGCGACGCCGGCACCGCTCGCGGCTTCCACCGCCAGCTCGGCGAGCCGCGCCGGGAACAGGTCGGCCGGCGATGCGTTGACGAGATCCTTCGTGCGGGCGACACCGGCCGCGACGGCTCGCACGCGATCCAGGCCGATGACCGCCTCGTCGAGCTCGGAGTGCAGGATGATGCGCTCGACCGGCGCCTTCACGGCCGACTTGTACTCGGAATAGGCGTAGGCGCCGAGTGCCGCGCCCTCGAGGGCTGCTGCGGCGAGTACGGGATCCTCCGTCGGGATCGCGATGGCGATGGACGTGACACCGGAGAGCTGCCGTACGGCGCTGCCGATCGCGAGGCGGTACGCCGCGGCATCCGCTGCACCGCCCGTGCCCGCCACGACCACCATGCGGGGGCCGTCGCCGTTGCCCGGAAGCCGTGTGAACTCCTCGGCGGTGCCCTTCGCGCCGAGGGCGGCGAGCGCCGCGGGCACCCACTCGTAGCCCGGGACCGCCATGAGCTCGGCGCCGTCGCTGCCGCTCGTCGCTGCGAGGATCACGACGTCGGCGTCGGAACCGACGGCGGGGGAGGCGGAGACGGAGAGCGAGGGAACGGTCATGCAGGCGATCGTACGTGTTCGCTCTCGGCATCATTCCACCGGTCCGCGAACGGGAGGGGGCCCGGAACGGCGTCAGTAGGCTGGAAGCATGCGCGATCCCCGGTCACTCTACGAGCTGAATCCGGACGTCCAGGTCCCACCCGGGCTGCCACTCGTGGCGGGCCTCACCGGATTCGCCGACGCCGGCTCCGCGGTCGCGCAGACCAGCGACTACCTGCTGTCGACGCTCGACACCACCGTCGTGGCGACCTTCGAGGCCGACGAGCTGCTCGACTACCGTGCGCGCCGGCCGATCATCCTGTTCCAAGGCGACCACCTCGCCGACTACCGGCCGCCCCGTCTCAGCCTCGACCTCGCGCGCGACGAGATCGGCCAGGAGTTCCTGATGCTCACGGGCTACGAGCCCGACTTCCAGTGGGAGCGCTTCGGTGCGGCGCTGCTCGGCCTCATCGACGACCTGCAGGTCTCCTCGACGACCTGGATCAACTCCATTCCCATGCCCGTGCCGCACACCCGGCCCATCGGCATGACGGTCAGCGGCAACCGCGCCGACCTCATCGAGGCCATGTCGATCTGGCGGCCGACCACCGAGGTTCCCTCGAATGCGCTGCACCTCGTCGAGTACCGGCTGCAGGAGCAGGGGCATCCGACCACCGGTTTCGTGCTCCTGGTGCCGCACTACCTGAGCGACGCGGAGTACCCGACGGCCGCCGTCGCGGCACTCGAGGCGATCAGCGCCTCGACCGGTCGGATCTTCCCGACTGATGCGCTGCGCGAGCAGGGGCGCGACTTCATCGCCCGCATCGACGAGCAGGTGGCCGAGAACGGCGAGCTCGCCAAGCTCGTCGGCACGCTGGAGCAGCGCCACGACTCCTACATGGAGGGGACCTCGCTCCGTTCGCCGCTCACCGACGAGGACGGCGAGCTGCCCTCGGCCGACGAGCTGGCGGCCGAACTGGAGAAGTTCCTCGCCTACCGCCGCACCCGGGACGACGACACGCCCCTCGGCGGGTGACGTCGACCGATCGGGGAGGGCCTGCCGGGGCCGTCGTCCGGCGTTCATGAGCGGTCGAAGCGCCCGGCCAACCGGGAATTCCCGATGCCTCCCGCACGTTGCACAATGTGGGCGAGGAGCGGGCGGAGCGACGTCCGACCGACCCCGAGTCTGTATAATGGAGTCAGGACCCGTTCTGGTCTGCTGGCGCAGTTCACGTGCGCCGACGAAGCAGACTTGACATGGGTCCTCATAGTGTCCGAAAACGACCGGGCCGACAGCACGAGCCGAGCGCCCGAGAGGGCACGCGCCGGGCAACGGTAGGAGAGGTTCAACCAATGGCAACGACGAAGGCTGCGACGTCGGCGAAGAGCGAGGCGGACAAGCCCGCTGCGCGCACGACGGCTGCGAAGTCGACCGCCGCGAAGACCGCCGCGACGGCCACCAAGGCCCCCGCGGCGAAGGCCGGCACGAAGGCGGCCACCCCAGCGACGAAGACGCCGCGCACCAGCACGGCGAAGACCGCCGCCAAGCCGCGCACCAAGGCCAAGGCCGGCGCGACGGGCGACGATGAGGACGAGGTCGAGCCCGGCGAGCTCGAAGAGGTCGAGGTCGACGCCGAGGTCGAGGTCGACACGGCGGCGGTCGTCGAGGCCACCGAGACGGATGCCGACACCGACACCGACGACGAGGAGACGAAGCCCGTCGCCGTCGAGCCGCACCCGACGGGTGCGCTGGTGCTCCGTGCGGTCGACGACGAGGACGAGGTCCCGGTCTACTCGAGCGCCATCACCGGTGCGACGGCCGACCCGGTCAAGGACTACCTGAAGCAGATCGGCAAGGTCGCGCTCCTGAACGCGGCCGAAGAGGTCGAGCTGGCCATGCGCATCGAGGCCGGTCTCTTCGCCGAGGAGAAGCTCTCGCACATGACCGATTCCGAGAAGCGCTCGCAGCTCGGTCGCGAGCTGCAGTGGGTCGCCAAGGACGGCCAGCGTGCGAAAAGCCACCTGCTCGGCGCCAACCTGCGTCTCGTCGTCTCGCTGGCGAAGCGCTACACGGGCCGTGGCATGCAGTTCCTGGACCTGATCCAGGAGGGCAACCTGGGCCTCATCCGTGCGGTCGAGAAGTTCGACTACACGAAGGGCTTCAAGTTCTCGACGTACGCGACGTGGTGGATCCGCCAGGCGATCACCCGCGCCATGGCGGACCAGGCGCGCACCATCCGCATCCCGGTGCACATGGTCGAGGTCATCAACAAGCTCGCCCGCGTCCAGCGCCAGATGCTGCAGGACCTCGGTCGCGAGCCCACCCCCGAGGAGCTCAGCCGCGAGCTCGACATGACCCCCGAGAAGGTCATCGAGGTGCAGAAGTACGGCCGCGAGCCCATCTCGCTGCACACGCCCCTCGGTGAAGACGGCGACAGCGAGTTCGGCGACCTCATCGAGGACACCGAAGCGGTCGTGCCGGCCGACGCGGTCGGCTTCACGATGCTGCAGAAGCAGCTCGAGTCGCTGCTCGACTCGCTGAGCGAGCGTGAGGCGGGCGTGATCCGCATGCGCTTCGGGCTCGGCGACGGCATGCCGAAGACCCTCGACCAGATCGGCGACACCTTCGGCGTGACCCGTGAGCGGATCCGCCAGATCGAGTCGAAGACGATGGCCAAGCTGCGCCACCCGTCGCGCTCGCAGTCGCTCCGCGACTACCTCGAGTAGGACCCAGGTGCGCTACGCGCCGGCGATCCTCGTCGGCAGGCTCACCCGATTC
The DNA here is from genome assembly GCF_056404815.1 of Agromyces sp. P2_B3. NCBI lineage: Bacteria > Bacillati > Actinomycetota > Actinomycetes > Micrococcales > Microbacteriaceae > Agromyces > Agromyces sp. P2_B3. The sequence goes on from NZ_JBFUDH010000007.1 coordinate 202,624, forward strand.
GCCGCCCGGCTGCGCAAGCCGGGCGGCGGTTCGGCTGTTCCGGGACTCGTCGTCAACCGCATCGCACCCGGGTACCTGACCCGCACGCTGTCCGGCTTCCCGCAGGGGCTCGTCGTGGTCTCCGGCTCGAGCGGCAAGTCGACCACCACGAAGATGCTCGTGGCGATCCTCCGCGCCCACGGCATGGACGTGTTCACGAACCCGTCCACGGCGAACATCAGCCAGGGGCTCACCTCCGCGGTGCTCGAACGGGCGGACTGGCAGGGCCGAGTGCCGGGCGAGGTCGCCGTGCTCGAGATGGACGAGGGCCACGGCGCCCTCGTCATGCAGGGCGTCGATGCCCGGGTGGTCGCGCTCACCAACGTGATGGTCGACCAGATCGACCGCTTCCACGATTCCGAGATGGTGGCCGGGATGCTCGAGCGCATCGCCGCGCGAGCGCACGAGGCGATCGTGGTGAACGCGGATGACGCCTACCTCGAGCGGCTCGCGGCGAAGGCCGGGCCCGGCGTGGCGGTGCGGCGGTTCGGGGTGTCCGCCGACGTGCTCGCGCGGTCGCCTCGCGGCCTCGGGTACACCGAGACCACGGACGGGCGCCTCGGTTCGGACGCCGGAGTGGTCGTGGCCTCGGTCGACGGGGCGGCTGCGGTGCTGCGCGACGGCGAGGCATCCGTCGAGATCACGCTGCCGGCGAGGGGCACTCACTACGCGGTCGACGCGGCCGCGGCCTACGCCACGGCACAGGCGGTGCTGGGGGAGCGGTTCACCGCGTCCACGGCAGCCGACGCCCTGAGCGCCATTCCCGCGGTGTTCGGCCGCGGCGAGCGGGTGACCGTGCGCGGGCACGAGGTCGAGTTCGTGCTGGTGCAGAACCCGGCGAGCTACCAGCTGAACGTGGACAGCATCGAACCGGGCACCGAGCAGATCCTCTTCGCGATCGGGTCCGACGTGCGTGACCCGTCCTATTTCTGGCCGACGGATGCCTCGTCGCTCGGCCGCGTCTCGATCGTCAGCGGCTCGAAGGCCGCCGAGGCGGCGCTGATGCTCGCCTACGACGGCGTCGCCATCGAACGGGTCGAGCCCGACCTCGGACGAGCCCTGGACGACTTCCTCGCCGCACCGCGGCCCGGCTCCGGCGTGAAGACCATCGTGTTCTCCGCCGACGCCATGCGCCGGACACGCGCCCACCTCGGACTCACGGGAGCGGAATGACCACCCTGAACATCGTGTCGCTCCTGCCTTCGCTGATGAACACGAACGGCGATGCCGAGAATGCGACCGTGCTCCAGCGGCGCGCGGAATGGGCCGGCCTCGAGGCTCGCGTCATCCCCGTCGACTCGCCCGCCGACCTGCCGGGTCGGGTGGACGCGGTCGTGATCGGCTCCGGAAGCGACGCCTCGCTCGAGGCGGTCCGGTCGAAGCTGCTCACGATCCACGACGAGTTGCGCACGTGGGGCACCGACGGAGTCCCGATCCTCTCGGTCGGCACCGGATGGGAGCTGCTCAGCTGGGGGATCGAGCGCCGCGACGGCTCGACCGTCGAGGGCCTCGGCATCCTCCCCGGGCGTGCCGTGCCCCGCGACGGCCGGGTCACCGGCGATGTCGTCGTCGCGTCGCCGCGGTTCGGGCTGCTCGTCGGGTTCGAGAACCATGCCCGAGACTACGTCGGCGCCGAGGGCTCGCCGCTCGGGCGGCTCCGCTCGGGCACCGGCAACGGCCGCGGCTCGGGCCAGGAGGGCGTCGTGATGGGCGCGGTCATCGGCACGCACCTGCACGGTCCCGTGCTGGCGAAGAATCCGGAGTTCGCCGATCACCTCCTCGTGTCGATGGCGGAGCGGGCCGGGCTCGAGTACGCGGCCGGACCTGCGGCAGCCGTCGCCGACGCGTACGCGACTGCTGCGCGCGAGACGCAGCTCGCGGCCGTCGGCGCCGCGGCATCCGTCACCGAGGCCTGACCCGGCGACCCGTGACCGACCACTGACCCGGAACGCACGAACGCCCCGGCCGAGGCCGGGGCGTTCGTGTCTGATCGGTGGGCTCAGTCGCGGCCGTCGACGAGGAGCTTGCTCGACTCGTCGTGCCAGCTGTGCGCGATCTGCGACAGCTTCTCCTGGTGCTTGCGGCCGTGGTGGGCGCAGAACAGCAGCTCGCCGCTCGCGACGACGACCCGGATGTAGGCCTGGGCGCCGCACGCGTCACAGCGGTCGAGCGCGGTGAGCTCATATGGGGTGTCGAGTTCGTCGACCGCACCGGTGGTGTCGGTGTAGTTCGTCATGGCTCCTCCTCCTGGCTCACGCTCGATGCTTCCGTTCCTCAATGAAAGCACGCCCACGGCGGTCCACCGCCCGTTGAGCCGGGCATTTCGCTCAGCGCGTAGCGCCTCGCACGCGGTGTCGTCGACCGTCAGTAGGCTTGTGCGACGTGAGCTCCGACTATTCCGCCCGCCATCTCTCCGTCCTCGAGGGACTCGAGGCGGTGCGCAAACGACCGGGCATGTACATCGGTTCCACCGACTCGCGCGGGCTCATGCACTGCCTGTGGGAGATCATCGACAACTCCGTCGACGAGGCCCTGGGCGGCCACGGTGGCGAGATCGGCGTCGTCCTCCACCCCGACGGCAGCGTCGAGGTGCGCGACCGCGCCCGCGGCATCCCCGTGGACATCGAGCCCAAGACCGGCCTCTCGGGCGTCGAGGTCGTCTTCACCAAGCTGCACGCCGGCGGCAAGTTCGGCTCCGGCTCCTACGCGGCCTCCGGCGGACTGCACGGTGTCGGGGCATCCGTGGTCAACGCGCTCTCCGAGCGACTCGACGTCGAGGTCGACCGCGACGGCAAGACGTGGGCGATGTCGTTCCACCGCGGCGAGCCGGGCATCTTCGCCGATGCCGGCACGCCCAGCCCCGACGCGCCGTTCACCCCGTTCGAGGAGCGCAGTGAGCTCCGCGTCGTCGGCAAGGTCGCCAAGGGCGTCACCGGCACGCGCATCCGCTACTGGGCCGACCGACAGATCTTCACCAAGGGCGCGGAGTTCCAGACCGAGGAACTGCTCTCGCGTGCTCGCCAGACGGCGTACCTCGTGCCCGGCCTCGCCATCGACGTGACCGACGAGCGCGGCGCCGAGCCGCACACCACGTCATTCCAGTTCGAGGGCGGCATCTCGGAGTTCGCCGAGCACCTCGCCACCGACGCGGCGCTCACCGACATCTGGCGCATCACCGGCGTCGGTCCGTTCACGGAGACGGTGCCGGTGCTGACCGACGCCGGGGCGATGGTGCCGACGGAGCTGCACCGCGAATGCCAGGTCGACATCGCCCTGCGCTGGGGCACCGGGTACGACACCGTCGTGAAGTCGTTCGTCAACATCATCGCCACGCCCAAGGGCGGCACGCATCAGACCGGCTTCGACCAGGGGCTCCTGAAGTTCCTTCGCCAGCAGGTGGAGCTGAACGCCCGCCGCTTGAAGGCGGGCAACGACAAGCTCGAGAAGGACGACGTGCTCGCCGGCCTCACCGCGGTGATCACGGTGCGCCTGCCCGAGCCGCAGTTCGAGGGCCAGACCAAGGAGGTGCTGGGCACGCCGGCCGTCCGCGCCATCGTCGCCAACGTGCTCGCCAAGGAGCTCGGAGCGCGATTCGCCTCGTCGAAGCGCGACGACAAGGCGCAGTCCGCGCTCCTGCTCGACAAGGTCGTCGCGGAGATGAAGTCGCGCATCTCGGCCCGCGCGCACAAGGAGACGCAGCGTCGCAAGAATGCGCTCGAGAGCTCGTCGCTGCCGGCGAAGCTCGTCGACTGCCGATCGAGTGACGTGGCGCACAGCGAGCTGTTCATCGTCGAGGGCGACTCGGCGCTCGGCACGGCGAAGCTCGCGCGCGACAGCGAGCACCAGGCGCTCCTGCCGATCCGAGGCAAGATCCTCAACGTGCAGAAGGCCAGCGTGTCCGACATGCTCGGCAACGCCGAGTGCGCGTCGATCATCCAGGTCATCGGCGCCGGTTCGGGTCGCAGCTTCGACCTCTCGACGGCGAGGTACGGCAAGGTCATCATCATGAGCGACGCCGACGTCGACGGCGCCCACATCCGCACGCTGCTGCTCACCCTGTTCTTCCGGTACATGCGCCCGATGATCGAGGAGGGCCGCGTCTTCGCCGCTGTGCCGCCGCTGCACCGGGTGGTCGTCATGAACCCGGGCTCCAAGCCGAACGAGATCGTCTACACCTACTCGGAGGCCGAGCTGCAGGGGGTGCTCGCCACGCTGAAGAAGCAGGGGCGTCGATACCAGGACCCGATCCAGCGCTACAAGGGACTCGGCGAGATGGATGCCGACCAGCTGGCGACGACCACGATGGACAAGCGCCATCGCACGCTCCGGCGCGTCGGCCTCGGCGACGCTGAGAACGCCGGGCGGGTCTTCGAGCTGCTGATGGGCAACGACGTCGCGCCGCGCAAGGAGTTCATCATCGACAGCTCCGACGCCCTCGAGCGCGACCGCATCGACGCGTGAGCACCGGTCGGCATCGGCCGCCGCTCGGCCGGATGCCCGACCGCCGGGCTCAGCCGATGCGGACGCCGATCGCGGCGACGACGGCTTCGAGCGGCTGACCCGACGCGTCGCGCTTCGCCCCGCCGTCGGGCAGCTGCCGTGCCGATCCGTCGGCGCCGACCGCCAGCGCGGGGAAGCGGCCCACCCACGCCAGGTGCAACGCATCCTCGCCCTTCAGGAACCGCTGGGCGCGCACGCCGCCGGTGGCACGCCCCTTGGGCGGGAACTCCGCGAACGAACTCACCTTCGCCGACCCGGGGTCGGTGCCGAGCAGCGTCTCGTTGCTCGCGGCCACCGTCACCACGACCGCATCGTCGGCCGCGTCGGCGGGAAGGCTCGTGAAGTGGACGACGTGGGAGCCCGCGGCGAGGTTGATGCCCGCCATGCCGCCGGCGGGGCAGCCCTGCGGACGCACGCTTGACGCGGGGAACCGCAGCAGCTGCGCGTCGGATGCCACGAACACGAGCTCGTCGGACTCGTCGCCCTGGACCGCGCCGACGACCTCGTCGCCAGCCTTCAGGCCGATGACCTCGAACTCGGGCTTGTTGGGGTACGCGCCCGTGGAGACGCGCTTCACGACCCCCTGCTTGGTGCCGAGGGCGATCGAGCGATCGCCGTCGAGCGAGACGAGTGCGAGCACCTTCTCGTCGCGGTTCGGCAGCGCGAGGTAGTCGCCGACCCGGACACCGGCGCCGAGCTGCACGGAGGTCGGCGGCAGCATCGGCAGGTCGACGGGCGTGAAGCGGATGAGGCGGCCGAGGCTGGTCACGGCCCCGATCTCGGCACGGCTGGTGGTGTCGATGGTCGATCGGATCGCGTCGTGCTTGCTGCGGCGGGCGGGCGGGGTGATGGTCGGCGGCCCGTCGGGACCGTCGGGCAGGTCGACCCGCGCGATGCGCCCGGTGGCGCTGAGGAACACGCGGCACGGCACGTCCGCCACCTCGAGCACGGCGGCCTGTCGCTTGGCGGCCGCCCCGGCGATGCTCGGACGGGCGTCGGTGAGCAGGGTGCGCCGCGGCGTGCCGTAGCGCTCCGCGACCTCGGCGAGCTCGTCGGACACGAGGGCTTCGATGCGATGACGGCTCGCCAGCAGCTCCTCGAGCTCGGCGATCTCGGCGCGCAGCTTGTCGCGCTCGGCTTCGAGCTCGATGCGGGAGAACTTGGTGAGCCGGCGCAGCTGCAGCTCGAGGATGTACTCGGCCTGCACGTGGCTGAGGTCGAAGACCTCCATCAGGCGGGCGCGTGCCGCGGCGGTGTCGTCGCTCGACCTGATGACCTGGATGACCTCGTCGATGTCGAGGATCGCGATGAGCAGGCCGTCGACCAGGTGCAGGCGTTCGCGCCGGCGGGCGAGGCGGTACTGCGACCGGCGCGTGACGACCGAGATGCGATGCGCCACGTACACCTGCAGCAGCTCGCGAAGCCCGAGGGTCTGCGGTCCGCCGTCGACGAGGGCGACGTTGTTGATGTTGAAGGAGTCTTCCAGCGGGGTGAGCCGGTAGAGCTGCTCGAGCACCGCGTCGGGACTGAAGCCGGTCTTGATGCCGATGACGAGCCGGAGGCCGTTGGTGCGGTCGGTGAGGTCGGTGACGTCCGAGATGCCGCTGATCTTCTTGGCGTTGACGCCGTCCTTGATCTTCTCGATGACCTTCTCGGGACCGACGAGGTAAGGCAGCTCGGTGACGACGAGCCCGGTCTTGCGCGCGGTGATGTTCTCGACCCGCACCTTGGCCCGGGTCTTGAACGCGCCGCGGCCGGTGGCGTAGGCGTCCTTGATGCCGGCGAGGCCGACGATCATGCCGCCAGTGGGGAGGTCGGGGCCCGGCACGAATTCCATGAGCTCGTCGAGCGTGGCATTCGGGTGCGCGATGAGGTGCCGGGCCGCCCCGACCACCTCGATGAGGTTGTGCGGGGCCATGTTGGTGGCCATGCCCACGGCGATGCCGCTGGCTCCGTTGACGAGCAGGTTCGGGTAGGCCGCCGGCAGCACCTCTGGCTGCGTGAGCTGGTTGTCGTAGTTCGGCACGAAGTCCACGACGTCCTCGTCGAGGCCCTCGGTCATCGCCAGGGCGGGGGCGTCGAGTCGTGCCTCGGTGTATCGTGGCGCCGCAGGACCGTCGTCGAGTGAGCCGAAGTTGCCGTGGCCGTCGATGAGCGGCACGCGGAGCGTGAACGCCTGCGCCATGCGGACGAGCGCGTCGTAGATGGCCGTGTCGCCGTGCGGATGCAGCTTGCCCATGACCTCGCCGACGACCCGCGCCGACTTCACGTGCCCTCGATCGGGCCGCAGCCCCATCTCGACCATCTGGTAGAGGATGCGTCGCTGCACGGGCTTCAACCCGTCGCGTGCGTCGGGCAGGGCCCGCGAGTAGATGACCGAATAGGCGTACTCGAGGAACGAGCCCTGCATCTCGGTGGCGACGTCGACGTCTTGGATGCGTTCGACGATCGGTTCGTCTGCGGGCGGGTTCTTGGCTCGGGTCATCCGTGGTCTCTGCGGCAGGCGTGCTGGGGGCACGCGGCGAACGAGGAGCGCGCGCTGGCCTGTGCCAGACTGGGCGCGATGCCTGCCATGCTACCGGTGCCCGCCGTCACAGCTCCGCGGCTTGCCGGGGTGCTCGCGAGTTCGATCGCGAGCCTCACGGGGGAGGCGAACGAATTCGCGCTCCCCGCGGCATCCGGAGCCGTCGTGGTGCTCGTCGACGGGCTCGGCGCGGCCAACATCCAGGCCAGGGCCGGGCACGCCCGTTTCCTGGCGGGGCGGATGTCGCGGCGCGACGTCATCCGCACGGTGGTGCCGTCGACCACCGCCGCGGCGATCGCGAGCTTCACCACCGGCCGGATGCCGGGGGAGCACGGGCTCGTGGGCTACCGGGTGCTCGACGTTGCCCACGATCGCCTCGTCAACCAGCTGAGTGGCTGGGACGCCGGCATGGTCCCCGAGACCTGGCAGCGCTCGGCGACCCGCTTCGAGGAGGCCGCAGGGCGCGGCATCCGGAGCTTCGCCGTCGGGGCGGCCCGCTACGCCGACTCGGGCTTCACCCGGGCCGTGCTGCGCGGAGCGGAGTACCGCGCGGCCGCGACCATCGCGGACCGGTTCGCCGAGGCGCGCACGCTGCTCGAGGGGGATGCGGGTGCGCTCGTCTACCTCTACGTTCCCGAACTCGACCAGTCGGCCCATGCGCACGGCTGGGAGTCAGACCGCTGGCTCGGCATCCTCGAGCAGCTCGACGCCGAGCTGTCCGCCTTCGAACGACGGATGCCGCGTGGCACGGGCCTGCTCGTCACCGCCGACCACGGCGTGATCGACGTGCCCGCCCACCGGCACGTGTTCATCGACGCGAAGCCCGGACTCCTCGACGGCGTGCGGCACGTCGGGGGTGAACCCCGGTTCCTCTCGCTCCATCTCGAGCCCGACCTCGACGCTGCGGCTCGCGCGGAGCTCGTCGATCGGTGGCGTGCCGCCGAGGAGCATCGCGCGTGGGTCGTCACGCGCGAGGAGGCGATCGCCGCGGGCATGTACGGCGATGTCGCCGACGAGGTGCGGCCCCGCATCGGCGACCTGCTCGTGATCGCCCGGGCGGGCATCGCGTACTACGACCGGCGGGAATCGAATCGGCAGGCGGAGTCGATGATCGGGCAGCACGGCTCGCTCAGCGACGAGGAGACCCGGGTGCCGCTGATCAGGGCCGGAGCGTACGCGCGAGCGGACTGAGCCGCGTGGCCGTTCGCGAGCGCGTGCGCATCCGCGTCAGGACGGGTACTGCCCGCGCTTGACCTGCGGCTTCGGAAGCCGCAGCGGACGAAGCTGCAGCGCACGCATCGCCGCGTACCAGCGCACGCGCTCCGCCTTGTCCGCGCCGAACTTGGCCTGCACCTTGCGCGTGACGACGTATCCGAGGATCACGACGTCGACGACGGCGATGAGGAAGAACGCCCAGAGCGCGAGGATGCCGATGGTCTGCACCTGGGCGCTCGGGATCAGCGTCAGGAGGATCACGAGGAACATCACCGGGATGAGCACCTCGCCGATGCTGAACCGGGCGTCGACGTAGTCGCGCACGAACTTCTTCTGCGGTCCGCGGTCGCGTGCGGGCAGGTAGCGGTCGTCGCCGAGGGCCATGCCGACCCGGGCGCGCTCGCGCGCCTCGGACTGCTGGGCGCGGGCCTGCTTCGCCGCTTCCTTGCGGTCGTTGGGGACGAGCGGTCGCTTGCGTGCGGCCTCCTGCTCGGCGCGGCTCGGCGTGGGCGCACCCTTGCCGGCCTTCACCCGGGCCTGGGTCTCTTCGAGCGTCTCGACGCTCGGCTGGTCGCTGCTGTTCGGTTGCTTTGCCACGGGAGTCCTCGGTTCGGTTGCCCTTAAGATTACCGGCATGACCGACCCCCGACTCACCGAATCCGACGTCGTTCCCGCACCCGAGACCTCCGACGCCATCCACGCAGCCGTGGACGCCGGATTCCCGGCCACCGTCGCCGACCTCGCCGGCCTCGTCCGCATCCCATCCGTGTCGTGGCCGGCGTTCGACGCGGCCCACGTGGCCGAGAGTGCCGAGGCGGTCGCAGCACTCCTGCGCGGCACCGGCGTCTTCGACCTGGTCGAGGTGCGCCGGGCGGCGGTCGAGGACGGATCCGAGCTCGGCCAGCCGGCGGTCGTCGCCAGCCGCCCGGCGCGCAACGGCCGGCCCACCGTGCTCCTCTACGCCCACCACGACGTGCAACCTCCCGGCAAGGACGAGGACTGGGAGACCCCTCCGTTCGAGCCCACGCAGCGGGGCGATCGCCTGCACGGACGCGGCGCGGCCGACGACAAGGCGGGCGTGATGGCCCATGTCGGCGCCATCCGCGCGTTCGCCGAGGCATCCGGCGACTTCGATCTCGGCATCGCCGTCTTCGTCGAGGGCGAGGAGGAGTGGGCGTCGCGGTCGTTCGCGAACTTCCTCCGCGAGAACCGCGATCTCCTCACCGCCGATGCCATCATCGTCGCGGACTCCGGCAACTGGGACCTCGAGACGCCCGCGATCACGGTCGCGCTCAGGGGCGCCGTCGCATTCAACGTGCGCTTCGACACCCTCGACCACGCGTCGCACTCCGGCATGTACGGGGGAGCGGTGCCCGACGCCATGCTCGCGGCCATCCGCACCCTCGACACCCTCTGGGCGCCCGACGGCTCGGTGGCTGTGGCGGGCCTCCGCAGCGCCGACCTCGAGACGCCCGCGTACGACGAGGACCAACTGCGCCGCGAGACCGGACTGCTCGACGGCGTCTCGCCGATCGGCAACGGCACGATCCTGTCCCGCATCTGGGCGCAGCCGGCGGTCACGATCACGGGCATCGATGCCCCGGATGTCGCGAACGCCTCCAACACGCTGGTGCCGGGGGTGCGCGTGCGGGTCAGCGCGCGCATCGCTCCCGGTCAGGACGCCGACGAGGCGTACGAGGCGATTCGGACGCACCTCGAGGCGAATGCCCCGTTCGGCGCGCGCCTCACCTTCGAGGACGTCGACACGGGGCAACCGTTCCTCGTCGACACGAGCGGCTGGGCGGTCGCCGAGACGCGGGCGGCGATGGCGGCGGGCTGGGGTCGCGAGCCGGTCGAGATCGGCGTCGGGGGCTCGATCCCGTTCATCGCCGAGCTCGTCGAGGAGTTCCCCGGAGCGCAGATCCTCGTGACCGGCGTCGAGGATCCCGACTCCCGCGCCCACAGCCCCAACGAGTCGCTGCACCTCGGGGTGTTCAAGCGCGCCCTGCTCAGCGAGGCGCTGTTCCTGGCGCGCCTCGAGGCCAGGACCACGACTTCCTGAGCAAAGACCGGACGCGCACTCCGGTTCCGCGGTTACCATTGAGGAAGGTTCCCGCGTTTCCGACGCACCGAGGAGAGACATGAGCGACACGATCACCGAGACCGCGCACGGCGTGAAGCTGAGCGACCCCGCCGCCGACAAGGTGCGCAGCCTCCTCGAGCAGGAGGGACGCGACGACCTGCGCCTCCGCGTCGCGGTGCAGCCGGGCGGTTGCTCCGGCCTCATCTACCAGCTGTACTTCGACGAGCGTCTCCTCGACGGCGACGCGGTGGTCGACTACTCGGGTGTCGAGGTCGTGGTCGACAAGATGAGCGTCCCCTACCTCGACGGCGCCTCCATCGACTTCGAGGACACCATCCAGAAGCAGGGCTTCACGATCGACAACCCCAACGCCCAGGGCAGCTGCGCGTGCGGGGACTCGTTCCACTGAGCGCAGCCCATCACGCTCCGAAGGGAGGTCGCCGAGGCGGCCTCCCTTCGTTGTTTCCGCCGATCGAGATGGAAATCCGCGTCGCGACGTGCTCGATCGGAGCCCCGCGTGCACACCCGGGCAGCAGGTTCGGAGTAGGCTAGGTCTCGATCACCGCGCTTCGCTGAGAAGCGCCTTCGAGTCTCCCGAAAGGTCACCGGTGCGCCACAATCGCCGTCTCCGATGGGCTGCAATCCCGATCGCAGCGTCGCTCAGCCTCGTCCTCGCAGGATGCACCGAGGCGCAGCTGAACGGATTCCTCCCCGGATTCGAAGCCGGTCAGCCGCCGGTCACGAACCACACCGAGCTCGTGTCGGGCCTCTGGGTCACCTCATGGATCGTGCTGCTCGTGGTCGGCGTCATCACGTGGGGCCTCACCATCTGGGCGGTCATCGCCTATCGCCGTCGCAAGGGCCAGACCGGGCTCCCGGTGCAGCTGCGCTACAACATGCCGATCGAGGTCTTCTACACGATCGTGCCGCTGATCCTCGTGCTCGGCTTCTTCGCCTTCACGGCACGCGACCAGGCGATCATCGAGCAGCGCTTCGCGGAGGACGACATCGACGTCAAGGTCGAGGTCATCGCCAAGCAGTGGGCGTGGGACTTCAACTACGTCAATGAAGACGTGTACTCGCCCGGCATCCAGGGCCAGCTCTCCGACGAGGGTGCGAAGGGCTCGCTCGTCCAGTCCGAGCTGCCCACGCTCTACCTGCCCGTCGGCAAGAACGTCGAGATCGAGCTCCAGTCGCGCGACGTGATCCACTCGTTCTGGGTCGTGGACTTCCTGTACAAGAAGGACATGTTCCCGGGCAAGACGAACTACATGTCGTTCGTCCCCGAGCGCGAGGGCACGTACGAGGGCAAGTGCGCCGAGCTCTGCGGCGAGTACCACTCCCTCATGCTCTTCAACGTCGAGGTCGTCTCCGAGTCCGAGTACGAGCAGTACATCGAGTCGCTGCGCGACCTCGGCCAGGAGGGTCAGCTCTCCGACGAGTACGACCGCAACCAGAACCTGCCCGGCACGGGCACGCCCAAGCTGCAAGAGGAGACCCAGTCCGAATGAGCACCACGACCGCACCGGCTCGCCCTCAGTCGAGCAGCCTGCCGTTCGGCGCTTCCAAGGTCGAACGCAAGGGCAACATCCTCGTTCGGTGGATCACCTCCACCGACCACAAGGTCATCGGGTACCTGTACCTGATCACCGCGTTCATCTACTTCTGCATCGGCGGCGTGATGGCCCTCATCATCCGCGCGCAGCTCTTCGAGCCCGGGCTCGAGATCGTCCAGACCCGCGAGCAGTACAACCAGCTGTTCACGATGCACGGCACGATCATGCTGCTCATGTTCGCGACGCCGCTCTTCGCCGGATTCGCGAACGTGCTCATGCCGCTGCAGATCGGCGCGCCCGACGTCGCGTTCCCGCGCCTCAACGCCTTCGCGTACTGGCTGTTCAACTTCGGCTCGCTCATGGCGGTCGCTGGCTTCTTCACGCCGCAGGGCGCCGCCTCGTTCGGGTGGTTCGCCTACCAGCCGCTCGCGTCGACGACGTTCTCACCAGGCATCGGCGGCAACCTGTGGATGCTGGGTCTCGGCCTCTCGGGCTTCGGCACCATCCTCGGCGCCGTGAACTTCATCACCACGATCATCACCATGCGCGCGCCCGGCATGACCATGTTCCGCATGCCGATCTTCACGTGGAACACGCTCGTCACCTCGATCCTCGTGCTGATGGCCTTCCCGGTGCTCGCCGCCGCGATCCTGGCGGCCGGCGCCGACCGGGTCTTCGACGCCCACATCTACGATCCGGCCAACGGCGGCGTCATCCTGTGGCAGCACCTGTTCTGGTTCTTCGGGCACCCAGAGGTGTACATCATCGCGCTGCCCTTCTTCGGCATCGTGTCGGAGATCTTCCCGGTGTTCAGCCGCAAGCCGATCTTCGGCTACAAGACCCTCATCTACGCGACGATCGCGATCGCCGCGCTGTCGGTCACGGTCTGGGCCCACCACATGTACGTCACCGGCTCCGTGCTGCTGCCGTTCTTCGCACTGATGACCATGCTCATCGCGGTTCCCACCGGCGTGAAGATCTTCAACTGGATCGGCACCATGTGGCGCGGTTCGATCACCTTCGAGACGCCGCTCGTGTGGTCGATCGGCTTCCTCATCACCTTCGTGTTCGGCGGCCTGACCGGCGTCATCCTCGCATCGCCGCCGCTCGACTTCGCCGTCTCCGACACCTACTTCGTCGTCGCCCACTTCCACTACGTCGTGTTCGGCACCGTCGTGTTCGCGATGTTCGCCGGGTTCTACTTCTGGTGGCCGAAGTGGACCGGCAAGATGCTCAACGAGACGCTGGGCAAGTGGCACTTCTGGCTGCTGTTCATCGGCTTCCACACGACGTTCCTCATCCAGCACTGGCTGGGCGTCGTGGCGATGCCGCGCCGGTACTACTCGTACCTGCCCGAGGACAACATCACCTGGATGAACCAGCTCTCCACGATCGGTGCCGGCATCCTCGCCGTCTCGATGATCCCGTTCTTCCTCAACGTGTACATCACGGCGCGCCGCGCGCCGAAGGTCACGGTGAACGACCCGTGGGGCTACGGCCGCTCGCTCGAGTGGGCCACGAGCTGCCCGCCGCCGCGCCACAACTTCACGTCCATCCCGCGCATCCGGTCCGAGGCTCCCGCGTTCGACCTGAACCACCCCGAAGCCGGCATCCCCGTGGGCATCGGTCCGGCCAAGGACGCACCCGAAGCACCGGTCTACGACGCAGCGACGAAGGAAGTCAAGTAAATGCGCGCGAACGCCATTCTGTTCTGGATCCTGGCGGGCTTCTTCGCCTTCTCGGCGATCCTCTACAGCGTCTGGACCAGCATCGACGGGAACGACCCCGGCGTGGAGTGGGCGGGAACCGTCGCGCTCTCGCTCACGACCGTCCTGGCCGCATTCATCGCCTTCTACCTCGGACGAGTGCACAAGGCGCAGGGCGCTGAGCTTCCCGAGGACCGGCTGGACGCCAACATCGACGACGGCGACCCCGAGCTCGGGTTCTTCAGCCCGTGGAGCTGGTGGCCGATGGTGCTCGCCGCCGGTGCGGCGCTCGCGTTCCTCGGTCTCGCCATCGGCTTCTGGATCGCGTTCATCGCCGTGCCGATCGTCGTGATCGCCCTGGTCGGATGGGTCTTCGAGTACTACCGCGGCAACTTCGCACGCTGAACCGAGCCGCGCATTCGCGGGAAGCCCCGGCGCCTCGGCGCCTGGGCTTCCCGCATCTCACCTCCGTGCGAACACGATGAGGTCGATGGAGACGGTGACGTCGAGCAGGAGGTCCTCCGCTCCGTCAGTGCTCGGGCTGTCCGTGCTCGTCAGGCTGGTCGTGTGGTGCGCTGAAGGGCCCATGCCCACCAGGAGTCGGCGCAGGCGCGCATCAGCCGGCAGGGCGTACTCGACGGTCACCATCGTCGCCACCTCCAGCCCCACCGCGGCGAACTGCCTCGTCACCTGATCGGACTTTCCGGCCGGCACGTCGAGCATCGCGCCGTCCCGGCGCAGTTCGGCGAGGTGGCGGTCGCGTGGCACCACCACCATGAGTCGCCCACCGGGCGCGAGGATGCGAGCGAACTCGGGCGGATTGCGCGGACCGAACACGTTGAGCGCGACGTCGACCACGCTGTCCCGGATCGGCAGCGGACTCCACAGGTCGAGGACGACGCCGGTTGCGTCGGGGATCGACCGCAGGCTCATGCGCACGGCGTCGGGGGAGCGGTCGGCCAGGAGCAGGCGTGCATCCGGAACCGAACGCGCGAGGGCACCCGAGTAGTAGCCGGTGCCGCACGCGAGGTCGGCGATGCGCATCGAACCGTCACTCGAGACGGTGGAATCGACCCGGCTGGCCTCGATCATCGCGTCGGAGATGGGGGAGTAGGCACCGCCGTCGAGCAACGAGGCCCGCGCCGCGAGCATCTGGCGATCATCACCGAGCGTTCGCGGCGCACGTGGAGGCAGGAGCGTCAGGTAGCCGTGCTTGGCTCGGTCGAAACGGTGGCCGGCAGTGCACCCGTAGACCCGTTCGTCGACGGCGGCGAGATCACGGAAACAGTTCGGGCACCGGAGCCATGTCGAATCGATCGACATGGGCCCGGTGCCCGATTCCGTCTGAAGCCGTGACTCAGTGATGCGTCGAGTGCGATGCCTCGAGCTCGCCCCGGGTGACCGGTGCGATGCGGTCCTCGAAGAACCAACGCGACATGCCCGCACGGAGCTTCTGGCCGACCGTGATCTTGCCACGCGCGTTCGGCCGCAGCATGAGCGGCTGGTACGCGTCGTAGCTCACGAGGCGCCAGCGGTCGTACTCGTCGAGCGGCTGGTGGACCTCGATGAACTCGCCACCGGGCAGCTTCACGATGCGGCCCGATTCGTACCCGTGGAGGACGATCTCGCGATCCTTCTTCTGCAACGCGATGCAGACGCGCTTGGTGATGAAGTACGCGACGAACGGGCCGATGACCACGACGGCCTGGAGGGCGTGGATGACCCCCTCCATCGTCAGCGCGAAGTGCGTCGCGAGGATGTCCGAGCTCGCCGCGGCCCACAGGCCGGCGTAGAAGGTGACGCCGGCAGCGCCGATCGCGGTGCGAGTCGGGGCATTGCGGGGACGGTCCGCGATGTGGTGCTCGCGCTTGTCTCCGGTGACCCAGGCCTCGATGAAGGGATAGGCCAGCACGAGGACGATGAAGATGCCGATCGCGATGAGCGGGACGAGGATGTTGAACGACCAGGTGCGGTCGAGCCACACGAACTCCCAGCCCGGCGGGATGAGACGCAGTGCGCCGTCGGCGAAGCCGATGTACCAGTCGGGCTGGGTGCCCGCCGATACCGGCGAGGGATCGTACGGCCCGTAGCTCCAGATCGGGTTGATCGTGAACATCGATGCGATGAGCGCGAGCACGCCGAAGATGATGAAGAAGAAGCCGCCGGCCTTCGCCGCGTAGATCGGCAGGATGGGCGGGCCGACCGCGTTCTGCTGCGTCTTGCCGGGTGCGGCGTACTGGGTGTGCTTGTGCACGACGACGAAGACGAGGTGGATGGCGATGAGCGCGACGAGGATCGCCGGCAGCAGCAGGATGTGCAGCGTGTACAGGCGTCCGACGATCGCGGTGCCGGGGAACTCGCCGCCGAAGAGCAGGAACGAGGTCCACGTTCCGATCACCGGGATGCCCTTGATCAGGCCGTCGATGATGCGCAAGCCGTTGCCCGAGAGCAGGTCGTCGGGGAGGGAGTACCCGGTGAAGCCCTCGCCCATCGCGAGGATGAACATGGTGAAGCCGATCACCCAGTTGAGCTCGCGCGGTTTGCGGAAGGCACCCGTGAAGAAGATGCGCAGCATGTGCAGGCCGATCGAGGCCACGAAGAGGAGCGCCCCCCAGTGGTGCATCTGGCGCACGAACAGGCCGCCGCGGATGTCGAACGAGATGTCGAGGGTCGATGCCATCGCCACCGACATCTCGACGCCCTTGAGCGGCACGTACGAGCCGTCGTAGTGGACCTCGGCCATCGACGCCTGGAAGAAGAAGGTCAGGAAGGTGCCGGTGATGAGGATGACGACGAAGCTGAAGAGCGCGACCTCGCCGAGGAGGAACGACCAGTGGTCGGGGAAGGCCTTGCGACCGAGCTCCTTGACGAAGCCGGCGAGGCTGGTGCGGTCGTTGACGTAGGTCGATGCCGCAGCCGTGAACGACCGCTTCTGCGTGTCGTCGCGAGAGGTGATGGTACTCAACTGCGCTCCCAGAAACTCGGGCCGACGGGTTCGTTGAAGTCGCTCTGGGCGATGAGGTAGCCCTCATCGTCGACGGCGATCGGAAGCTGCGGCAGCGGGCGCTTGGCGGGGCCGAAGATGACCTCGCAGTGGTTGGCCACGTCGAACTGCGACTGGTGGCACGGGCACAGCAGGTGATGCGTGTGCTGCTCGTACAGGGCCACGGGGCATCCGACGTGCGTGCAGATCTTGGAGTAGGCGACGATGCCGTCGTACGACCATGACTCCCGATCCGGCGCCTGGTTGAGCTCACTCGGCTCGAGGCGCATGAGGAGGACGGCCGCCTTGGCCTTCTCCTCCAGCTTTCCGTGCTCCAGCTCTGCCAGGCCCTCGGGGATGACGTGGAACGCGCTGCCGATCGTGATGTCGGCGGCCTTGATCGGCACGCCCGACGGGTCGAGCGTGAGACGCGTGCCCTTGGCCCACATGGTGTGGCTGAGCAGTTCGACGGGAAGCTGGTCTTGGGGTGCGAATCCGCGGAAGAGCACGACCGCGGGAAGCGGGAACGCGATGAGCGCGCCGATGAGGCTGTTGCGGATCACCGATCGACGGGTGAAGCCGGACTCGCGGTCTGCGTCGGTGAAGACCTTGACCGCGGCCGCCTGCGTCTCGGGGGAGCCACCGACCGGATGCCGCTCGTCGGCGAGCTCGACATCGGCCATGATCGACTTGCCCCAGTGCACGATGCCGAAGCCGAGTCCCAGCAGCGCGAGCGTGGCGCCGAGGCCGATGAACATGTTGTTCAGGCGAACCGCGCCGACGTCGTTGGACTCGATGGGGAACAGCATGTAGGCCGCCACGGCCCAGACGCTGCCGACGATCGACAGGTAGAAGAGCGTGTAGACCGTGCGGCTCGCACGCTTCTCTCGCCCTGGGTCCTCGTCGGTGACGCGCGGACGGTGCGGCGGGAAGCCGGGGTTCTGGAACCCGTCGGTGGTGACGATCGCGGTGCCCGGCGAAACGGCTGGTTCGTGCGCGGCGTGCGACGAGTCGGCAACGGCGAGATCAGCGCCGCTGTGGTCGTCCTGTGCCATGGTTCTCCTTCTTGAGGTATTCGGTGCCGGGCGCTAGTTGGATTTCGCCGTGATCCACACGGTGATCGCGACGATCGCGCCGAGACCGAAGATCCAGATGAACAGACCCTCGGCGACCGGGCCGAGCGAGCCGAGCTCGAAGCCGCCGGGGGAGCGGTTGTCCTGCACGTACTTGAGGTAGGTGATGACGTCGCGCTTGTCTTCCGGCGAGATGTTCAGGTCGTTGAAGACGGGCATGTTCTGGGGGCCGGTGACCATGGCCTCGTAGATGTGCACGCCCGACACGTCGGTGAGCGGAGGAGCGAACTTGCCCTCGGTGAGCGCGCCGCCGGCGCCGGCGACGTTGTGGCACATCGCGCAGTTGATGCGGAACAGCTCGGCGCCGTTGGCTGCGTCGCCGCCGCCGTTGACGAGGTGATCGGCGGGGATGTCGGGGCCGGGGCCGAGCGACGCGACGTAGTAGGCGAGCTGCTTGACCTGCTCGTCCTCGAACTGCGGCGGCTTCTGCTGCGCCTGCGGACCCTGCATCTGCATCGGCATGCGGCCGGTGCCGACCTGGAAGTCGACCGCTGCAGCACCGACGCCGATGAGGCTCGGCCCGGTGTTGGTGCCCTGTGCCTCGAGGCCGTGGCAGGTGGCGCAGTTGGCCTGGAAGAGCTTCTTGCCCTCTTCGATCGTTGTCTGCGACGTCGGCTCGGCCTCGGCCTGGGCGGTGCCCGTGCTCAGCGCCGCGTACGCCCCGCCGGTGAAGACGAGTCCGAGCGCCAGCAGGGCGACGGTGGCGAGCGGGTGCCGGCGTCCGGTGCGTCGCTTCGAGCGGT
Source organism: Agromyces sp. P2_B3 (assembly GCF_056404815.1). NCBI lineage: Bacteria > Bacillati > Actinomycetota > Actinomycetes > Micrococcales > Microbacteriaceae > Agromyces > Agromyces sp. P2_B3. Next base: position 221,106 of record NZ_JBFUDH010000007.1, read on the forward strand.
TCATCAGTTTCTTCCTGTTCGCGGGCATGCTGTTCGTGAAGCTCCTGCTGTCTCTATTTGAGGACGTAGATGACGAGGAACAGGCCGATCCAGACGACATCGACGAAGTGCCAGTAGTAGGAGACGACGATCGCGCTGGTCGCCTCCTTGTGGCCGAAGTTCTTCACGGCGAAGACGCGGCCGATGACGAGGAGGAACGCGATCAGACCACCCGTGACGTGCAGGCCGTGGAAGCCGGTGGTGAGGTAGAAGGCAGACCCGTAGGAGTTCGAGTCGAGCGCGATGCCCTCGGAGACGAGCGTGGCGTACTCCCAGATCTGGCCGGCGACGAAGGTGGCGCCCATGGCGTAGGTGAGGAAGAACCACTCGACCATGCCCCACTGCGTCGGCTTCCAGCCGGTCGCGTAGGGCTGCAGGCGCTCAGCGGCGAAGACGCCGAATTGGCACGTGAAGGAGGAGAGCACGAGGATGATCGTGTTCGTCAGCGCGAACGGGAAGTTGAGGCGATCGGCCTCGAAGTTCCACAGGTCGGGCGACGTCGACCGCAGCGTGAAGTAGATCGCGAAGAGCCCCGCGAAGAACATGACCTCGCTGCCGAGCCAGACGATCGTGCCCACCGCAACGGTGTTCGGTCGCTTGATCACGGGCGCGCTCGCCTGATAAGTGATTGAGGTGCTCGTCACGCTCCCCATTATGGCTGAAATCAAGCCTGAGTTTTCGTCAACCTCGGCGTTCGTTTCGACGTCGAACGGTAAGGGAAGCCTAAGTTCCGATGGGTTCATGCCGTGAATCCGCCCTGAACCCCCTCGCTAGGATCGAGCCATGCCCGCCGAACAGACCTGGCCGTCCATCATCTCCGCGCTCCTCGACGGCGAGGACCTCAGCGTGTCGGATGCCGCGTGGTGCATGGAGCAGGTCATGACGGGCACCGTCACCCCGGCCCAGCTCGCGGGATTCCTCATCGCGCTGCGGGTGAAGGGGGAGACCGTCGACGAGATCGTCGGCTTCCGCGATGCCGTGCTCGAGCACGCCGTGCCACTGCCGGTCGACCCCATGGCGCTCGACATCGTCGGCACGGGCGGCGACCGGTTCGGCACGGTCAACGTCTCGACGATGGCATCCGTCGTCGCCGCGGCATCCGGAGTGCCCGTGATCAAGCACGGCAACCGTGCGGCGAGCTCCTCGTCGGGCTCGTCCGACGTGCTGGCGGCGCTGGGCCTCGACCTCGCCCTCCCGGCCGAGCGCGTCGCCGAGGTGCTCGGGGAGGCGGGCATCACGTTCGCCTTCGCCGGCGCGTTCCACCCGGGCTTCAAGCACGCGGGGCCCGTACGGGCCGAACTCGGCGTGCCCACGGTGTTCAACTTCCTCGGCCCGCTGTGCAATCCCGCGCGCCCCGAGGCATCCGCCGTCGGAGTCGCCCATCTCGATCGGGTGCCGCTCATCGTGGGCGTGTTCCAGACCCGCGGCGCGACCGCGCTCGTCTTCCGAGGCGACGACGGGCTCGACGAGCTGACGACGACCGGCCACTCGCACATGTGGGAGGTCTCGCTCGGCACCGTGAAGGAGCACGACCTCGACCCGCGCGACCTCGGCATCCAGCGCGCGCGCATCGACCAGCTCGTCGGCGGCGATGCCGCGCACAATGCCGAGATCGTGCATCGGGTCCTCGCGGGGGAGCGCGGGCCCGTACGTGACATCGTCGTGCTGAACGCCGCAGCGGGTTTGGTGTCGTTCGCGCTCGCGAAGGACCCGACCGAGTTCCAGCGGGCGATCCTGGATCGCTTCCGCGACAAGATGGCGGTGGCCGAGGAGGCGATCGACAGCGGCGCGGCGGCGCGCAAGCTCGAGGAGTGGATCGCCGCCACGAGGCGCTGACTCCGCTGAACTCAGGCCACGTTGTCGCGAGCCCGGCGTGCGACAGCGCGTATGCGACAGCGGCCGGGCATGCGACAGGCCCCGCGGATGTCGCGGGGCCCGTCGTCAGGTGATCAGCGCACGTCGTCGTCGACCCAGTCGAAGGTCTTCGTGACGGCCTTCTTCCAGAGCCGGATCTGGCGGTCGCGCTCCTCGGCCTCCATCTTGGGCTCCCACCGGGAGTCCTCCTGCCAGTTCGCGCGGAGCTCGTCGAGGTCGGACCAGAATCCCACGGCCAGTCCCGCGGCGTACGCGGCGCCGAGGGCGGTCGTCTCGGCGACGACCGGACGCACGACCGGAACTCCCAGGATGTCGGCCTGGAACTGCATGAGCGTGTTGTTCGCGATCATGCCGCCGTCGACCTTCAGCTCGGTCAGGTCCACCCCGGAGTCGGCGTTGACGGCCTCGAGCACCTCGCGGGTCTGGAACGCCGTCGCCTCGAGCGCGGCCCGGGCGATGTGGCCCTTGTTCACGTACCGGGTGAGGCCGACGAGCGCCCCGCGGGCGTCCGAGCGCCAGTACGGCGCGAAGAGTCCGGAGAACGCGGGCACGAAATACGCGCCGCCGTTGTCCTCCACCGTCTTGGCGAGGTCCTCCACCTCTGCCGCACTCGAGATCATGCCCAGGTTGTCTCGCAGCCACTGGATCAGGGACCCGGTGACGGCGATCGATCCCTCGAGCGCGTAGTGCGCCGGTGCGTCGCCGAGCTTGTAGCCCAGCGTCGTGAGCAGTCCGTTCTTGGAGTGGACGACCTCGGTGTCGGTGTTGAAGATGAGGAAGTTGCCGGTGCCGTAGGTGTTCTTCGACTCGCCGGCGTCGAACGCGGCCTGACCGAACGTGGCGGCCTGCTGGTCGCCCAGGATGCCGGCGACGGGGACCTCGCGGAGGAGGCTCGACGGCTCGACGGTGCCGTAGACCTCGGACGACGACTTGATCGCCGGCATCATGGACTTCGGCACGCCGAACGCGGCGAGGATGTCGTCGCGCCAGCTGAGCGTCTCGAGGTCCATGAACATCGTGCGACTGGCGTTCGTGACATCCGTGGCGTGCACGCCGCCGTCGACGCCGCCGGTGAGGTTCCAGAGCACCCAGCTGTCGGTGGTGCCGAAGAGCAGGTCGCCGGCCTCGGCCTTCTCGCGCGCGCCGTCGACGTTCTCGAGGATCCAGACGATCTTCGTGCCCGAGAAATAGGTGGCGAGCGGCAGGCCGACATCCTGCTTGAACCGCTCGACCCCGCCGTCGGCGGCGAGCCGGTCGACGATGGGCTGGGTGCGGGTGTCCTGCCAGACGATGGCGTTGTAGACCGGCTGGCCGGTGTTCTTGTCCCAGACCACGGCCGTCTCGCGCTGGTTGGTGATGCCCACGGCGGCGATGTCATGGCGGGTGAGGTCCGCCTTGCCGAGGGCCTGGCCGATCACCTCGCGCGTGTTGCGCCAGATCTCCAGCGGGTCGTGCTCGACCCAGCCTGCCCTGGGGAAGATCTGCTCGTGCTCGAGCTGTCCGGTGGCGACGATCGACCCCTTCTTGTCGAAGATGATCGTGCGGGTGCTCGTCGTTCCCTGGTCGATCGCCAGGATGTAGTCGGCCATGACTTCCTCTCAATTGTGCGGATGCCCCGTGGGCACGCATGCCGAGGGGGCCTGTTGCGTGCGAAAGACGGCGGGGCCGGCCCGTTCGGACCGGCCCCGCCGGATGGTCAGGTGATGATCGGCAGCAGCCAGAGCGCCGCCCAGCCGGCCAGGACGCCGCCGATGATCGGGCCCACGACCGGAACCCACGAGTAGGACCAGTCGGATGCGCCCTTGCCCCTGATGGGGAGGAACGCGTGGGCGAGACGGGGCCCGAGGTCACGGGCCGGGTTGATCGCGTATCCGGTCGGGCCACCGAGCGAGACGCCGATGCCGACCACGAGGAGGGCGACCGGCAGCGCACCGAGCGAGGCGAGTCCGGAGGGATCGCCCTGTCGGCCGAAGCCGATCACGACGAAGACCAGGACGAACGTGCCGATGATCTCGGTCACCAGGTTCCATGCGTAGTTGCGGATGCCGGGACCCGTCGAGAAGGTGCCGAGCTTGGGCGCCGGGTCGGGCTCCTCATCGAAGTGCTGCTTGTAGGCGAGCCAGACGATGACGGCACCGATGATGGCGCCGATCAGCTGGGCACCGATGTAGGCGATGACGGAGACGAAGTTGACCGGAACCGTGAGGTCGAGCGCGGCGTTGCCGAACTCGGTCGCACCGTTCGCGACGAGGCCCAGCGTCACTGCCGGGTTGATGTGCGCGCCGGAGGCGTAGGCGACGATCACGCCGGCGAAGACCGCGAAGCCCCAGCCGAACGTCACCATGAGGAACCCGCCGTTGAAGCCCTTCGTCTTCGCGAGGGCGACGTTGGCCACGACACCGCAGCCGAGGAGCACCAGCATCGCGGTGCCCACGAGTTCCGAGAGGAACAATATTCCGAGATTGTCCACGTCGACCTTCCATCCTTTTCGCTTGGCCCCGAGGGCTTCGCCCAGGGGCGGAACACTGCCCACCATACTCAGGCCATGCACCGCGCGGAATGGGCGCGCTGTATTTGCGGATGCTCCTACCACGGCGACCCCGACGGGCGTAGGTTGAGTCGCGAGTGCTGCGTCGGCGCCGATGCACGGTCGCGTGGCGTGCGACAGCCATGGTGAAGGGATGCTCGTGAAGAAGATCATCAACGATCCGAAGCGTGTCGTCGACGAGTCCGTCGCCGGTTTCGGACTGGCGCACGCAGATCTCGTGCGCGTGGAGATGGACCCGATCCACGTGGTGCGCGCCGACGCGCCCATCGACGGCAAGGTCGGCATCGTGAGCGGCGGCGGCAGCGGGCACGAGCCCCTGCACGCCGGCTACGTGGGCTTCGGCATGCTGGATGCCGCGGTGCCCGGGGCCGTGTTCACGTCGCCCACGCCCGACCCGATCCTCGCCGCGACGAAGGCCGTCGACGGTGGCGCCGGCGTGCTGCACATCGTCAAGAACTACACCGGCGACGTGTTGAACTTCGAGACCGCGGCCGACCTGGCGGCGGCCGACGGCATCACAGTTCGCGCGGTGGTGACCAACGACGACGTCGCAGTGAAGGACTCGCTGTACACCGCCGGGCGTCGGGGCGTCGCCGGCACCGTGCTCGTCGAGAAGATCGCCGGCGCGGCCGCCGAACGCGGTGACTCCCTCGACGAGGTCGCCGAGATCGCCGAGCGCGTGAACGCGAACGCGCGTTCGATGGGGCTGGCGCTCACCCCGTGCATCGTTCCCCACGCCGGTGAGCCCAGCTTCCAGCTCGCGGAGGACGAGATCGAGATCGGCATCGGCATCCACGGCGAACCGGGTCGAGAGCGGATCAAGCTCGAGCCTGCCGACCAGCTGGTGGACCGCCTCCTCGAGCCGATCCTCGAAGACCTTCCGTACGCCTCGGGCGACCGGGTGCTGCTCTTCGTGAACGGCATGGGCGGCACGCCGCTCGTCGAGCTCTACCTCGCCTACCGCCGGGCCGCCGAGGTGCTCGAGGAACGCGGCATCGAGATCGCTCGATCGCTCGTGGGCAACTACATCACGTCCCTCGAGATGCAGGGCATGTCGCTCACGCTCCTCAAGCTCGACGACGAGATGATCAGGCTGTGGGACGACCCGGTGCAGACCGCGGCGCTCCGCTGGGGACGATAGGGAGGCATCCGTGGGTCTGGACAGCACCTGGGCGGTGGCGTGGGTCAGGCGAAGCGCCGAGGTCATCTCCGAGCATCGCGTCGAACTGCTCACGCTCGACCGCGAGATCGGCGACGGCGACCACGGGGAGAACATGGATCGCGGCTTCCAGGCCGTCCTGCCCAAACTCGACGACCTGCCCGCCGGCTCCACCCCGGGTGACGTCCTGAAGCTCGTCGCGACGACGCTCATCTCGACGGTCGGCGGGGCGGCTGGTCCGCTCTACGGCACCGCCTACCTGAAGGGGGCCGTCGCGGCGGGCTCCGACGCGACGCTCGACGGTGCCGCCGTCGCCGCCGTGCTCGCGGCGGCGCGCGACGGGATCGTACTGCGCGGCAAGGCGGAGCCGGGCGACAAGACCATGATCGACGCCTGGACGCCTGCGGTCGACGCCGCGGAGTCGGCTGCGGGCAACGGCGCCGATGCCGCGGCAGTGCTCGCCGCCGCGGCCGAGGCCGCTGAGGCCGGTGCCGTCGCGACGGAGCCGCTCGTCGCCCGCAAGGGGCGTGCCAGCTACCTGGGGGAGCGGTCCGCCGGTCACCGCGACCCCGGGGCGCAGTCCACGGCGCTGCTGCTCAGGGCCGCCGCCGACACCGCGTCGACGGCCGCGGGAGCCTGAGGTGGGGACACCCGGCAAGGTCGGCGTCGTCTTCGTCTCGCATTCCGCGCGCATCGCCGACGGCCTCGTCGAACTCGCTCGCCAGATGGCCCCGAGCGCGGCCCTCGTCGCCGCAGGCGGCACCGATGACGGACGCATCGGCACGAGCTTCGACCTCGTCAGCGCCGCCATCGGCGAAGCGGACGCCGGTGACGGCGTCGTCGTCCTGTGCGACCTCGGATCGGCGATCCTCACGGCGGAGACCGCGCTCGACTTCCTCGACGACGACGCGCGCGCCCGGGTGCGGATCGTCGACGCCCCGCTCGTCGAGGGCGGGGTGGCGGCCGCGGTCGCCGCCGAAGCCGGCGACCCTCTCGACCAGGTGGTCTCGGCGGCGGAGTCCGCGCGGGGCGGCCCTTCAGGGCACGGCGGCGACACGGCGGCGGCCGCTGACGGCGGCGGTGAGGCATCCGGGGTGCAGCGCATGGTGACGCTGGTGAACGCCGACGGCCTGCATGCGCGCCCCGCCGCGGAGCTCGTGAAACTGGCGAGCACGTTCCCGCAGCGGGTCACCGTGAACGGAACCGACGCGAAGAGCCTCCTCGGCATCATGTCGCTCGGCCTGACGAAGGGCGCGAGCGTCGAGATCGCGAGCGACGACCCTGCCGGTCAGCAGGCCGTCGACGCGATCGCCGCCCTGGCGGAGTCAGGCTTCGGCGAGGCGTGACCGGGCGTCGCTGACGACGAGTGGTCAGTTGCCGCCGGCGACGCGGATGTCGGCGCCCGACGTGTACGTGGCGTCCGGCGCGAACAGGTAGGCCACAGCCCCGGCGACCTCATGCGCCTCGCCGGGTCGCCGCATGGGGATGCCGGGGGCGCGCTCGTCGGGGGCGTTCGGGCGGCCGGCCGCAGCGTGGATCTCGGTGCGTGTCGTGCCGGGCGACACGGTGTTGACGCGGACCCCGACCGGCCCGAACTCCTTCGATGCTCCCACCGTCAGCACGTTGAGCGCCGCCTTGCTCATCGCGTAGGGGATGTAGGTGTTCGGCGATCCGGTGGTCGCCGCGCCCGAGGAGATGTTCACGATGCAGCCGCCCGCACCACCGCGGTCCGTCGCCATGTGGGCGATCGCGGCGCGCGTGAGCACGATGGGCGCCAGTACGTTGACCCGGAACACCAGCTCGGATTCCTCGATCGCCGCGTCGAGGAACCCGCCGATCAGTCCCGTGATCCCGGCATTGTTCACGAGGCCGGTCACGGTGCCGAATCGCTCCACGGCTGACGGCACCACCGTCGCCGCGGCGTCGAGGACGGCCAGGTCCACCTGCAGCAGCAGCACCCGGGAGCCGGATGCCTCGCACGCGCGCATGACCTGGCGGGCATCCTCCTCGCGGTCACGGTACGTCAGCACGAGATCGTGGCCGTCCTGCGCGAGTCGCTCGGCGATCGCCGCTCCGATGCCGCGGCTGGCGCCCGTGACGATCGTGACGGGGCGACGAGTGGCATCCATCTCCATCCGATCAGACTATGACGCGCGGAAGCGGGTCTGGTGCACGCGCGACCAGCGGGCGTACCATCGGGCGCATGGCACGCGAGGAGGCGAGCCCGCCACAGGGCAATTCGTTCACCAGGTTCTTCGACCGCGTCGACCGGGTCCTCGGGCCCGCGTTCGTCTCGCCGCTCATGCCCGCCGACGAGGAGACATCCGCGATGCCAGAGGACCAGAAGCCCTGCCCGCTCTGCGGGCGCCCGATGTTCGAGCATGTCATCGACCACTCGACCGCGAACACCGTGCTGCTCTGCCCGACGGATGAACGCCTGCCCGAGCACGAGGTGGAGGGGCCGCTCAACGAACTCGGCATGCCGGCCACCGGGCGGCGACTGGAGAAGTACGAGGAACGCGAGGCGCAGGAACGCGACCTCCGCGAGGAGCGCGCCGAGCAGCTCTGAGGAACCGCTCAGCCGGGGGAGAGCACCACGAGCTGCTGCGTCGCCCTCGTCATGGCGACATACCGGTCGACGGCCCCTTCGATGCCGTCGCCGAACCCATCGGGATCGAGCAGGAGCACGAGGTCGAACTCCAGCCCCTTCGACAGTTCGGGTGTGAGCCGACGAACCTGGGTGGCGGACTCCGGTGTGATGCCGGTCACATCGAGAGGCGCGTCGCTCGCGGCGATCACGCACACGACGCCGTCGTCGTGGGTCGCGAGCCACGTCGCGAGGATGGAGTCGAGCTCGGTGACCGCGCCGTGCAGCACCGGGAGCCCGCTGCTGCGGATCGACCTCGGCACGTTCGCGTCGCGAAGGGCGGCGCGGATGACCGGCTCGGCCTCGGCCATCACCTCCTCGGGCGTGCGGTAGTTGATCGTGAGGCTCGCGAGGTCGATCCGTTGGAAGCCCACCCGCTCGAGCCGTTGTCGCCAGCCCTCGCTGAAGCCGTGCCTGGCCTGGGCGCGATCGCCGACGATGGTGAAGCTGCGAGACGGGCAGCGCGAGAGCAGCATCTGCCACTCGGCATCCGTCAGCTCCTGTGCCTCGTCGATCACGATGTGCGCGAACGGCCCGGCGAGCAGGTCGTGATCGCGTGTCACCTGCACGGCCTCGTCGACCAGCGTGACCCGCGCGTCCTGCCCGCGGAGCATCTTCATGACGCCCAATGCCGAGTCGTCGGATGCGATGAGGTCGTCGACGACGCGATCCATGACCTCCCGATGCGACGCGAGGGCCGCCTCGTCACGACGTCTCCGCCGTGATGCCTCGGGGTCCCCGATCCGCTGCCGCGCGGCATCCAGGAGCGGCAGGTCGGAGACGGTCCAGGCGCGAGCGTCGTCGCGTCGGAGCATCCGGATCTCGGCGGGGGAGAGCCACGGTGCGCAGGCCGCCAGATAGGCGGAAACCGACCACAGGTCGCCGATGACCCCGGCGGGGTCGAGCAGCGGCCACGCGCGAGTGAACGCCGCGCGCAGCTCCGTGTTCTGTTCGAGTGCGCTGCGCAGACGGGTATCTGCCATGTCCTCGTCGTGGTTGTCCATGAGGATTGCGATGAGCGCCTCCCAGACCTCGTCGCGCGCCTCGTTGTGCGGGGTCGCGGGCTCCCGGGCGTCGAACGCCTGGGCCCAGTCGTCGGGGTCGAGCCAGACATCCGCCCAGGGCGTCTCGACCGTCATCCCTCCCGCCGGCGGCCGCTCGTAGTGCGCGACGGCGGCCGTGACGGCCTCCACCAGCCGTGCCGACGCCTTGAGGCGTGCGACAGCCGGGTCCGACTCGCGGCCTGCTCCGGGGCCCTCGGGAACGAGATCGCGCAGCGTGCAGGTCTGCACGCCCTCCTCACCGAGGCTCGGCAGCACATCGGCGACGTAGTCGAGGTAGGGCTGGTGCGGCCCGACGAACAGCACACCACCGCGGCGGTGTCCGAGCCGCGGGTCGGAGTAGAGCAGGTACGCCGTTCGGTGCAGCGCGACGACCGTCTTCCCGGTGCCCGGTCCGCCATCGACGACGAGCGCGCCACGGGAACCGGCTCGGATGATGGCGTCCTGGTCGGCCTGGATGGTCGCCAGCACGTCGCGCATGCGGTCGGAGCGCGTTCCGCCGAGGGTGGCGATGAACGCGGATTGGTCGTCGAGCGCAGCGCGGTGGCCCTCGAACCCTTCCGTCGTGAACACCTCGTCCCAGTAGTCGGTGATCCGGCCCCGGGTCCAGCGGTAGCGTCGCCGGCTCGAGAGCCCCATCGCATCTCCGTGCGTGGCGCCGAAGAAGGGCTCGGCGGCGGGGGAGCGCCAGTCGAGGAGCAGGCGGCGCCCGTCCTCGTCGACGAGGCCCAGGCGACCGATGTAGAGCGCGTCTTCGCCGTCGGGATCCATGCGGCCGAGGCAGAGGTCCAGTCCATAGCGGCGCAGGGTGCGCAAGCGCGCGGTGAGGTGGTGGATCTCGAGGTCGCGGTCCATCGCAGCCTGTCCGCGACCGCCCGGTGACTGGCGGACGCGGGCAAGCCTGGTCGAGACGTCGACGATGGAGCGTTCCAGGGTCGTCGCGATGGCCGCGAAGTGCTGTTCGTCGGCGGCGATCAAGGTGGGCTGCGCCTTGTCGGCGAGTCGGGGCGGAAGGTCGAACACGCTGGTGGTCAGGACGGCTCCTCGAGTGGGTGTCGGGACGGCCGTCCATTGTGCGCCATCAGGGGGCCCTTGCGGCAAGGCCCCCTCGCTCCGATATCCTGAAAGCGGGAGGTCGAGACGGCCTCCCTTTCGTGTGCTCGGCTTCGTATGTCCGGCGCCCGCGCTGGCCCGGGGGAGCAGCGCCCCATCGTCTTCAGCAAACTCTCAGGAAAGTCGCCTCCGGCCGGCTCGAGTCGCGTGTCGGTGCGGGTCGATAGCATGCAGGCATGCCCATCAAGCTCGAGAATGTCGGGATCGCCGTGCGCGACCTCGAGGCGACCATCGCCTTCTTCACCGACCTGGGCCTGACGGTGGTCGGCCGCGACACGGTGAGCGGGGAATGGACCGACACCGCCGTGGGGCTCGATGGCAATCACGCCAAGATCGCCGTGCTCAACACGCCCGACGGTCATGGCCAGCTCGAGCTCTTCGAGTACCTCCATCCCGAGGCGATCGAGACGGAGCCGACACGTCCGAACGAGATCGGCATGCATCGCGTCGCCTTCTCCGTCGATGACCTCGACGAGGCCCTCGCGATCGCCGCGCGACACGGTTGCCACCCGCTGCGCGGCGTGGCCACGTATCAGGACGTCTACAAGCTCACGTACCTGCGCGGTCCGAGCGGCATTCTCGTGATGCTCGCCGAGGAACTGCAGAAGCACTGACACCGCCGAGCCCCGGATGCGGATGCTGCAGGGGGGCCACGCATGGTTCCCGAAACTCAAACCGACATAATGTGCATTATCGGCGCACGGCGATACTTGGTGGGAGGGGTGACGAGCCGGACGCAATGGCCGGGCTCGGTGCGACTGCTTGGGTCCCGTCAGGCACCAGGCGTCTGCCCGGTGTAGAACGCGAACGTCGCGTCAGCCGCGCGAGCGGCGTCGTCGGGATCTGCGCCGTCGGCGACGTGCGCGTCGGCCCAGCGGTCCGCTGCGGCTCGGCTGAACGCGCTGCCCTCGGCCGACAGCGCCCACTGCTCTCCCTCCTCCGGTGAGATCCGGCCGTCCTGCGCGCCGAGGTGCAGCGCCAGCCCGAGCAGCGCCTGATCCCAGCCGACGCCGGTGGCACCCGGCCCGTACGTCTCCCACATGCCGGCCGGCAGGTCGGCGGCTCGTGCGACATGATCGAGCTCGAACCGGGTTCGGTCCGGTCCCAGCGACGTGAGCCGGACGGTCACCCAGGAGACGGCTCCGGCGAACTCCCACGTGACGCGATAGCTCGCACTTCCGTCGGAGGGCGGGGTGCATTCGAGCACCTCACCGCTCGCGTTGCCCGTGAGCTGGTACCGACCACCGAGCTGAAGGTCGCCCGAGACGGGCAGGAACCAGCGTGCGATCCGATCGGGTGTCGTGGTCGCCTCCCAGACGTCATCGATGCCGGCGGGATAGTCCTGGGCGATCGTCTGGATCCGCGATGCCGCACCGTCGACCGTGTCGGTGCGCAGGGTGCGGGTCACGGCCTCGACCTGCGAACGAACGTCAACCATCATTGCTCCTCATCTCGTGGTGGTGCTGGATCGCTTGGATCCCCGGCTTCACCCGGCCCGGGGTCTCCGCCGCCCAGGCGTTGCTCGCGTCGGCCGCGGGCGAGTTCCGTTCCGAGGGCCGCCAACGGCCCGCGCCAGTAGCGCTCGAACGGAGTCAGCCATGCGTTCACCTGCTGGAGCCCGTCTGCGTCGACGGCGTAGAGCCGTCGGGTGCCCTCCGCCCGGACGGTGGCGAAGCCCTGTTCGCGCAGCACCCGAAGGTGCTGCGACACCGCCGGCTGGCTGATGCCGAACTCCTCGCCGATCATCGCGCCGATGCGGCCGGCCGGGGCCTCGCCGTCGGCGAGCAGCTCGAGGATGCGGCGGCGCACTGGATCCCCCAGGACATCGAGCGCGTGCATGCATCGATTCTTGCGTCTGTGCTTATATAAGTCACGCGTGAAGTTGGTAGACGACGTCAGCGAGCCGAGCCATCCGCGCGAGCGACCGCCCGCTCGTCAGGAGCCGACGTACGTTGCCAGGTGCTGGCCCGTGAGCGTCGAGCGCGCCGCGACGAGCTCGGCCGGAGTGCCCTCGAACACGACGCGACCGCCGTCGTGGCCGGCTCCGGGTCCCAGGTCGATGATCCAATCGGCGTGGGCCATCACGGCCTGGTGATGCTCGATGACAATCACAGATTTGCCCGCATCGACGAGCCGGTCGAGGAGTCCGAGCAGTTGCTCGACGTCGGCGAGGTGCAGACCGGTGGTCGGCTCGTCGAGCACGTAGACGCCGCCCTGCTCCGCCATGTGCGTCGCCAGCTTGAGCCGTTGGCGCTCACCACCCGACAGGGTCGTGAGCGGCTGGCCGATGGTGAGGTAGCCGAGCCCGACGTCGACGAGCCGTTTCAGGATCGCGTGCGCCGCCGGCAGGCGCGACTCCCCCGCACTGAAGAACGACTCGGCGTCGGCGACGGACATGCCGAGGACCTCGCTGATGTCGCGACCGCCGAGCTTGTACTCGAGCACCGAGGTGTCGAAGCGCCGTCCCTCGCAGACCTCGCACGGTGATTCGACCGTGGCCATCATGCCGAGGTCCGTGTAGATGACCCCGGCCCCGTTGCAGTTCGGGCAGGCGCCCTCGGAGTTCGCGCTGAACAGCGCCGGCTTGACGCCGTTGGCCTTCGCGAACGCCTTGCGGATCGGCTCGAGCAGGCCGGTGTACGTGGCCGGGTTGCTGCGACGAGACCCGCGGATCGCGGCCTGGTCGATGGAGACGACGCCGTCGCGTCGAGCCACCGATCCGTGGATGAGCGAGCTCTTGCCCGATCCTGCCACCCCCGTCACGACGACGAGCACGCCCAACGGGACATCCACGTCGACCTCGTGGAGGTTGTTCTCCGACGCGCCCCGAATCTCCAATGCGCCGTTCGGCGTTCGCACCTCCCCCTTGAGCGACGCCCGATCGTCCAGGTGCCGCCCCGTGAGTGTGTCGCTCGCCCGCAGGTCGTCCACCGTGCCCTCGAAGACGATCTCTCCTCCGGCGGACCCGGCGCGCGGACCGAGGTCGACGACGTGATCGGCGATCGCGATCGCCTCGGGCTTGTGCTCCACGACCAGCACGGTGTTGCCCTTGTCGCGAAGCTGCTGCAGGAGTCGGTTCATCCGCTGGATGTCGTGCGGGTGCAGGCCGATCGTGGGCTCGTCGAAGACGTAGGTGACATCCGTCAGCGACGACCCGAGATGGCGGATCATCTTCGTGCGCTGCGCCTCGCCGCCCGACAGCGTGCCCGAGGGCCGGTCGAGCGAGAGGTAGCCGAGGCCGATGTCCACGAACGAGTCGAGGTTCTGCTGCAGTCCGGCGAGCAGGGGCGCCACCGACGGCTCGTCGAGGCCGCGCACCCACGCGGCGAGGTCGCTGATCTGCATCGCACAGGCATCCGCGATGCTGATGCCGTCGATCTTCGACGTGCGCGCACCCTCGCTGAGCCGGGTGCCGCCGCACTCGGGACAGGCGGTGAAGGTCACGGCCCGCTGCACGAACGCGCGGATGTGCGGCTGCATCGCGTCGACGTCCTTCGACAGCATCGACTTCTGCAGCTTCGACACGAGCCCCTCGTAGGTGAGGTTGATGCCGTTGACCTTCACCTTGCCCGGCTCGCGGTAGAGGAAGTCGTGCAGCTCGGACTCGGTGTAGTCGCGGATCGGCTTGTCGGGGTCGAAGAAGCCGGACTCCGAGAAGATGCGCACCGACCAGCCGTCGGCCGTGTAGCCGGGAACGGTGATCGCTCCCCCGGCGAGCGACTTGGTCTCGTCGTAGATCTGCGTGAGGTCGATGTCGGAGACCGTGCCCATGCCCTCGCACCTCGGGCACATGCCGCCGATCTGGCTGAAGTCGCGTGAGATCGTCGTGCTCTCGCCGCGGTCGATGGTGATCGCGCCACTCCCCTGCACGCTGGGGATGTTGAACGAGAACGCCTGCGGCGACCCGATGTGCGGCTGGCCGAGCCGGCTGAAGAGGATGCGCAGCATCGCGTTGGCGTCGGTGACGGTGCCCACCGTGGAGCGCGCATTCGCACCCATGCGCTCCTGGTCGACGATGATGGCCGTGGTGAGCCCCTCCAGCACGTCGACGTCGGGGCGCGAGAGCGTCGGCATGAAACCCTGCACGAACGCGCTGTAGGTCTCGTTGATCATGCGCTGGGACTCGGCGGCGATCGTGCCGAACACGAGTGAGCTCTTGCCTGAGCCCGACACCCCGGTGAACACGGTCAGGCGACGCTTCGGGATCTCGACGCTCACGTCCTTCAGGTTGTTCACCCGAGCACCCTGCACGCGAATCAGGTCATGGCTGTCGGCGACGCGGCCCTCGCCATTCGTGAGGTGCGTCGCGGTCGTGGTCGTGCTCATCTGTCTCCCTCCACTGGGCGCGGCGATGCGCCCGGATGCCCGGCGTGGCCTTCCACGATTCAACCAGTTCCGACCGACGCGAGGCGTGGTCCACGGTCATCGCAGCTCCTGGATCCTGATCAGGTTGCCTGCAGGGTCGCGCACGGCGCAGTCGCGCTGTCCGTAGGGCTGGTCGGTCGGTCCCTGCGCGATCTCGACGCCGGCTTGCCTCAGGCGCTCGAAGGTCGCATCGAGATCGGCGGATGCCAGGAGCAGGCCGCCGTACGTGCCCTTGGCCATCATGGCGGCGATCGTCTCGCGCTCCTCCTCGGTCAGGCCCGGTGCGGCGGCGGCCGGCTCCAGCACGATGGACGTGTCGGGCTGCTCGATCGGTCCGACGGTGATCCAGCGCTTCCCGTCGTAGCCGACGTCACCGCGCACCTCGAATCCGAGCAGGTCGCGGTAGAACGCCAGCGCCCGTGCGGGGTCGTCGTGCGAGAGGAAGCTCGCGTGGATGATGAGGCTCATGGCTGCCACGCTACGGGTCGGGTGGAGCCGGCTGCTTCTCCGTTCCTGACCGATCGAACTGTACGGAGCGTTGTCTTGAGCGATTGACAAACGATAGATACTGAGCGAAAGTCGATGCATGCGCAACCTCGATCGTGTCGTACTCCCCCTTCGTGTGCTGCTCGTCATCGTCTTCGCCGGTCTCGTGATGGCGCAGTTCCTGAGCATCCCAGGGCAGTTCACGCACATGGCCGCCGAGAATCCCGAGCTCGGCGGCATCCCGTGGCTGCTGCTGGCCCTCGGGATCCTCGAGGTCATCTGCTTCCAGGTCGTGATCGTGTGCACCTGGCGACTGCTCACGCTCGTCAGGTCCGACCGGATCTTCAGCGAGCAGGCCTTCGGATGGGTCGACGCGATCGTGTGGGCGCTCGCCGCCGCCTGGCTCATGCTCGCGTCGGTCTCGGCCTACCTCGTCGGCGTCATCTACTTCACGCCCGAGCTGCGGGACCCGGGCATCCCGGTGCTCCTCACCGGCATGGTGCTCATCGGGGGCGTCGTGGTGCTCACCGTCGTCGTGCTGCGCGCCCTCCTGCGGCAGGCGAGCGTGCTCAGGTCCGACCTGGAGGACGTGATCTGATGGCGATCGTCGTGCGCATCGACGTGCAACTGGCCAAGCACAAGATGAGCGTCGGCGAGTTCGCCGAGCGCGTGGGGCTCACCCCGGCGAACATCGCCGTGCTCAAGAACGGCCGCGCGAAGGCCGTGCGGTTCAGCACGCTCGACGCGATGTGCCGGGTGCTCGAATGCCAGCCGGGCGACCTGCTCGAATGGGTCGACGAACCACCCGAAGCACCCGCGGTCCAGGCGTGAGCCTCGGGGTCAGTCGGCGCGTTCGAGCTGACCGATCTCCGCGCCGTCAGCACCTTCGACGGTCATGGTCGAACCCGAGATGGTGGCCTGGCTGAGTCCGGCGAGCCACGTGTCGACGTCCTCGCAGGCCTTCTGCGTCGAGGCCACCGAGCCGAAGTACACGATGTCGTCGTCTTCGACCTTCCATTCGCCCGAGAGCTGGTTGCAGCCGTCCGTGCCGGTCAGCTTCCCACCCTCATCGAGGGTCAGCGACGGGGCATCCGCACCGCTTGATTCGGACCACGTGCCGACGGCATCGACGGAGTCGTCACCCGAGGCCGCGCACCCCGTGAGCGCGAGGGCGGACAACACCATGAATGCGGCGAGAGTCGCTCGTTTCCCAGACATGCTCGCAGCATAGCCCGCAGCCCTCGCGTGGCGGCAGATGCCCGCGGGCGGAAGTCACGCCGGCCGGAGCAGGCCGTCTGCTTCGATCGCCGACCGCGAGAGCACGCGATATCCCTCCTCCTCGAAGAACACGGTGATGCGGTCGGGTTCGATGCTCATCACCCGGCCCTCGCCCCATGACGTGTGACGCACCTGCTGGTCCAGCGCGAACGACGCAGTGGCATCGGTGGCGTCGTCGGCGTCGGCCTGCTCCTCATACGCGGTGCCGCGGTCGCACGTGTCGCAGTTCCCGCACGGTGCGACCGCCTCCGCGCCGAAGTACTCGAGGATGACGGCGCGGCGGCAGCGGGTCGTCTCGGCGTAGGCACGGACCATGGCGCGCCGCGACTCGTCGATCCGGCTCCGTCGCTCGACGAGGTCGTCGACGATCTCCCGCGCCCGTTCCGGGGTGAGCGAACCGCGCGCGGCCACGCCACCGCGACCGGATCGGGCCGCGCCGCCCTCGACCAGCATGTTCACGATCGTGGTGACGGCGCGCAGGGGCAGTCGGAGCTCATCGGCCAGCGCGCGTACCTCGACGGGCCGGGGCGCTGCCGCGAGGGCTGCGGCGACGGATGCCACGCGTTCCGCCCTCGGCCTGCCCGACGCGAAGTACGCCCGCAGGCCGAGATCCTCCGGCCGGTAGTGCAGCACGGCGGATGCCGGTCGCCCGTCGCGCCCGGAGCGACCGACCTCCTGGTAGTAGGCGTCCAGCGACTCGGTGATGGCCGCGTGCACCACGAACCGCACGTTCGGCTTGTCGACGCCCATCCCGAACGCGCTCGTCGCGACCACGACGTCGAAGCCCGACGGGCCGTCGGCGAGGAACGCCTCGTGCACCTCCTGTCGCGCCCGCGCGGCCATCCCGCCGTGGTACGCCGCCGTGCGCAGCCCCTCCTCGCGGAGGCGGTCGGCCAGCCGCTCGGTGTCCTTGCGCGTGGCGACGTAGAGCAGGCCGGGCTTCTCGGCCGTGACCACGGACCGCAGGACGGCCTCCTCCTTCTCGCGCGCCTGCTCGTGGCGCTCCACCGCGAGGTGGATGCCGGGGCGATCGAAGCCGCCGACCAGGATGCGCGGCTCGCGCATGCCCAGCCGCTCGACGATCTCCTCGCGGACCGGCGCGGAGCCGGTCGCCGTCAGCCCCAGCACGCGGGGGTGGCCGAGCGCCCGGATCACCGCGCCGAGGCCGAGGTAGTCGGGCCTGAAGTCGTGTCCCCATGACGAGACGCAGTGCGCCTCGTCGATCACCACGAGCGACACGCCCGCATCGGCGAGCGAGGCGACGACCTCGGGCTTCGCCAGCTGCTCGGGAGCGAGGAAGAGGAACTCGGCCTCGCCGTTGCGCACCGCCTCCCACGCGTCGGCGTTCGCGCCCGCGGCCCGGCTGGAGTTCACCGCGACGGCCTCGCCCTCGCCCTCGGCTTCGGTGATCTGGCGGACCTGGTCGACCTGCAGCGCGATGAGCGGCGACACGATGAGCGTCGGCCCGTCGAGCAGGTGCGCCGCCACCTGGTAGATGGCCGACTTGCCATAGCCGGTCGGCATCACGGCCAGCACGTCGCGCCCAGCGACGACCGCCTCGATGGCCTCGGCCTGACCCGGCTTCAGCCCGCTCCATCCGTAGACCGTGGACGCGACCGCGTCCATCCGCTGCCGGAGTTCCACCATGTCGACGTCGATCCCGTTCATCGGACTCATCGCACCACATGCGGCGCGCGCCCGCGGCATCCATCCACACCCCTTGACACCGGGACGCACTGCGACGCGCGACGACGCGCGCGTTCACATCCGACGCACAGCGGGCGTCGAGGAATAGCCTGACCCCAGCAACGCACCTCGACGTCGCCCTCAGAAAGGACAGTTCATGTCTTCGCCACAGTCCAATACGGTCTTCGCCGCGTTCTCGCTGGATTCAGCCGAGCTGTCGAAGTCCGCGATCAACACGGTGCGCACGGCGCTCGGCGTCAGCGGCGCCGTCGCCCTCATCGTCGGCATCCTGATCACGTTCTGGCCGAAGAACTCGCTGCTCGTGATCACGGTGATCCTCGGCATCTACTTCATCATCGCCGGCATCGCCTACGCGGGCCTCGGCATCTTCTCGAAGGGGATCTCCGGGGGCGCGAGAGCGCTCGACATCATCCTCGGCGTGCTCTTCGTCATCGGCGGCGTCATCGCGCTCGCCAACGTGCAGGCCACGGCCGAGGTGCTCGCCGTGTTCTTCGGCATCCTCATCGGAATCCTGTGGATCGTCGAGGGCATCGTCACCCTCGTGCAGTCGGGCGATGCCCCGTCGCGCGGCTGGGCGATCTTCTTCGGCATCCTCAGCGTGGTCGCCGGCATCGTGCTGCTCTTCTCGCCGCTGTGGGGCGCGATCGTGCTCTTCATCATCGCGGGCATCAGCCTGATCGTGCTCGGCATCGTGCAGATCGTGCGCGCGTTCACGTTCGGCCGCGGCGCCACGGCTGCCGCGTAGCATCCGGCGCACCTGCCGACGACGAAGGCCGGTCCGAAGCGTTCAGCGCTTCGCGACCGGCCTTCGCGTGTGCAGGGGCGACTCAGTCTTCGCGGACGAAGCCCGACGTGTCGCCGACGTACCGGGTGTGCTCCGCGGGGATCGGATCGACGGCGGCCGCGGCCACCTCGGCGGCGAACTCGGACACGTTGTACAGGCGACCGGCGTCCTCCTTGCGCGCCGCGATGGCGCCGGGGTTCGCCCGCTCGAGCAGCGTCGCCGTGATCGTGCCCTCGATCATGTCGCCCGACACGACCACGAACTCCACGCCGGATGCCTCGAACTCGGGCAGCTTCGCCCGCAGGGCGTCCTCGCCTGCGCGCTTCGAGAGGGCGACGGGCTCGTACTCGGGCATGGTGGGGGTCGTGCGGATGAAGTGGGCCTGGTGGCTCGTGACGAAGACCACACGGGCCCCCTCGGCGAGGTGGGACCGCGCGCCCTCGACGACGTTGACCTGTGCGTCGCGGTTCAGGCGCATGGCGTAGTCCTCACCCATGCCCGTCTCCATGCCGCCGGAGGCATTCAGCACCAGGATGTCGATCGGGCCGAGCTCGGTGACGGTGCGCTCGAACATCGCCGCCACCGAGGCGGGGTCGGTGAGGTCGGCGCCGACCGCGATCGCCCGACCACCGGCATCCGTGATCTCGGCGACGAGCTTCTCGGCACGCGGCGCCTTGCTGCGGTAGTTCACGACCACGGCCGCGCCCGCGCCCGCGAGATAGCGGGCGGTGTCGGCCCCGATGCCGCGCGAGGACCCCGTGACGAGGGCGACGCGACCGTCGAGTGATCCGGGGGCGAGTGGGTTGGTCACGGCGGAACTCCTCGTGGCTCTTGGAACGGACTCTCAGGTCCTGGCGATGCGCCGAACCGAGACTATCAACTCCCCCGCGGCGGCATCCGCCCTGATAGTTTCGAAGGGGGCGCGTGCGAAGGAGACCGAATGGATGTGCTGACCCAGTACGCGTGGATCGTCTGGCTGGTGCTCATCCTCGTCTTCGCGACGATCGAGGTCTTCACGCTCGAGATGACGTTCCTCATGCTCGCGCTCGGCAGCGTCGCGGGCCTGCTGTCCGGCCTCTTCGGCATCCCGTGGTGGGCGCAGTTCATCATCGCCGCCGTCGTGGCGGTGGCGCTCATCCTGACCCTGCGGCCACCGCTCCTGCGCATGCTGCGTCGGGGCGGCGACCCGGCCCGGAGCAACATCGACGCCCTCATCGGCGCCGAGGGCAGCGTCGTGCGCACCCTGGGCCCCGCGGGCGGACAGGTGCGGTTGCAGAACGGGGAGACCTGGACGGCGCGGCTCTCCCCCATCACCGAGCAGGCCGACGTGGCGGTCGGCGAGCGCGTGCTCGTCACCGGTATCGATGGCGCGACGGCCGTCGTCGTGCCCGTTGAGAGGAGCACCCCGCAGTGAACGGAATCGAGGTGAGCTCGATCATCGGCGTGGTGATCGTCGCCGCCATCACCATCTTCGTCATCGTGGTGCTCGCCCGGTCGATCCGCATCATCCCGCAGGCGTATTCGGGCGTCGTCGAACGGCTCGGTCGCTACCACAAGACGCTCATGCCGGGCCTGAACATCCTGATCCCCTTCATCGACCGGCTCCGGCCGCTCGTCGACATGCGCGAGACGGTCGTGTCCTTCCCTCCGCAGCCCGTGATCACCGAGGACAACCTCGTCGTTTCGATCGACACCGTCGTGTACTTCCAGGTCACGGATGCCAGGGCGGCGACCTACGAGATCGCGAACTACCTCGGGGCGGTCGAGCAGCTCACCACCACCACCCTCCGCAACGTCGTCGGCGGCCTCAACCTCGAGGAGGCGCTCACCAGCCGAGACAACATCAACGGACAGCTCAGGGTCGTGCTCGACGAGGCGACCGGCAAGTGGGGCATCCGCGTCTCCCGCGTCGAGTTGAAGGCGATCGACCCGCCCCATTCCATCCAGGACTCGATGGAGAAGCAGATGCGCGCCGAGCGCGATCGTCGTGCGCTCATCCTCACCGCGGAGGGCACGAAGCAGTCGCAGATCCTCACCGCGGAGGGCGCGCGCCAGGCCGCGATCCTGCAGGCCGAGGGCGATGCCAAGGCCGCCGTCCTCCGTGCGCAGGGCGAGGCGGAGGCGATCCTCACCGTCTTCGACGCCATCCACAAGGGCGACCCCGACCCCAAGCTGTTGGGCTACCAGTACCTGCAGATGCTGCCGCAACTGGCCGAGGGGCCGGCCAACAAGCTCTGGATCGTCCCGAGCGAGCTCACCGAGGCGTTGAAGGGCATCGGCAAGGCCTTCACTCCCCCGGCCGCTCCCTCGACGGATGCCACGAGCGCGACGCCGGTCGACGGCGCACCGTCGACCGGCGAACCGCCCGCCGCCCGTCCCTGACCCGTGGCCTCGACCTACTTCGACCCGCCTGGGCCGCGCGTGCTCGCGCACCGGGGACTCGCGATCGATGTGCCCGAGAACTCACTCCTCGCCTTCGGCAAGGCCGCCGAGGCCGGCGCCGCCTATGTCGAGACCGACGTGCACGTGTCGTTCGACGGCGTGGCGGTGATCGCACACGACCCCACGTTGAAGCGCGTCGCCGGACGGGACGTGCCGGTCGCGAAGCTGACCATGGGCGAGTTGCGCCGGATCGACCTCGGACACGGGCAGGGCTTCTGCTCGCTCGAAGAGGCGCTCGACGCCTTCCGCGACGTGCGGTTCAACATCGACGTCAAGGCGGAGGGTGCGGTGCCCGCCACGGTCGCCGCCGTGCGCCGCACGACGGCCGCACGGCGCGTCCTGCTCACGAGCTTCTCCGATGCGCGCCGACGCAGACTCGGTGCGCTGGTGCCCGAGGCGGTCACCTCGGCCGGACGGGAGGGGGTCGTCCGCGCGCTCCGGGCCTCGTACTCGACGGCGGTCGCCTTCCGCCGTGCCCTGCGCGGAGCGATCGCCCTGCAGGTGCCCGAAGGGCTCGGTGGAGTGCGGATCGTCACGCCCCGCTTCGTCGATCGTGCGCATGCGGCCGGCGTCGAGGTGCACGTCTGGACGGTCAACGAACCGGAACGGATGACGCGTCTCCTCGACCTCGGCGTGGACGGACTCGTCACCGATCGCGCCGACCTCGCCGTTCCGCTCGTCGCCGCACGAATCTGAGAATTCCCCGGCAATCACCCAGCCGCTGGAAGGGGAATGCCCAGCTTGATCGTTTATACCTGTAGACGATCGAGAGGAGTTACGCCATGGCGGACCGGAGCCTTCGGGGCATGCGAATCGGCGCGCAGAGCCTGCAGAGCGAGGACGGCGTGATCTTCGCCGACCGCGCCGATTACACCTACCGTTGCGAGACGTGCGGCCGCGAGACGGTCATGACGTTCTCCACCGAGGCAGAGCTTCCCGAGACGTGGGAGTGCAAGTACTGCGGCGCTGGGGCGACCCTGCTCGTCGACTCCAAGCCGGTCGAGATCGACCGCTCCGGCGAGAAGGTCGCGCGTACCCACTGGGACATGCTCCTCGAGCGTCGTACCCGTGCCGAGCTCGAGGAGCTCCTCGAGGAGCGACTCGCCTTCCTGCGCGCCCGTCGCGGCCAGCAGAAGATCGGCGCCTGAACCGGCTGACGCGTCTCCACGCTTCAGCGAGCGTCTGCGACCCGAGCATCGTGCGTTCGGGTCGCGTCGCCGTTCTCGGACGACCGACGGTCGCCAGGTGATCGGCGTCGCGCCATGATCCCCGCCGCGACCAGTCCGGCCAGGGACCCGAAGACGATGACCGCCGGAACGGCGGCTCCGAGCATCACCGACGGCGTCAGGCCCGTTCGCAGCGCGACATCCGTCACCATCGCACCCGGCTCGTAGGCGGGGAGGGCGTCGATCGTGCGCCCGCTCGGGTCGATGACCTGGCTGGTGCCGACCGTGGAGATGTTGACGACGGAGCGACCCGTCTCGATCGCCCGCAGCCGCGCGATCGCGAGCTGCTGCTCGTTCTCGTCGGTGCCACGGAAGTCGGCATTGTTCGTCTGGAACATGTAGAGCTCGGCGCCATCTCGCGCGCCCTCCCAGATGACGTCGTCGTAGATCACGTCGAAGCAGATGGCCAGGCCGGTGACCGCGTCGCCGAGGTCGAAGACCGGCGGGTTGGTGCCCGGGGTGTAGCCGCGCTGGATGAGCCCGATGAGGTCGGGGGCGAAGGGCTCCCAGAAGGCGCGATCGGGGATGTACTCGCCGAACGGCACGGGATGCCGCTTGTCGTAGCTGTCGACAGCACCCTCGCCGACTCGCCAGAGCAGCGACGTGTTGAAGTACTCATCGTCGCGCGTCGTGACGGTGTTGAGCACGAGCGGGGCGTCGAGCTGCTCGCTGAGGTCGTCGAAGACCGCGGCGGTCTCGGCACTGCGGAGCGGGTCGATGTCGGAGCCGCCCTCGGGCCAGAGCAGCACGTCGATGTCGGGCTCGTCGAGGATCGGCTCGGTCGCTTCCAGCTGAGCCCGGAGGACGTCGCCGGGGGCGCGCTCGTCGAAGTAGCCGGCCGGGCCGTTGCCCTGCACGCTCGCGACACGCAGTTCGCCCGCCCCGGTGGTCGTCCAGGCAGGCAGCACCATGGCCACCAGCAGCACCGCGGCGACCGGGATGGCCGTGCGGACGTCCTGCCATCCCCGCAGGCGCACCCACTCGATGACGCCGGCGACGATCGCCACCATCACGAATCCGAGACCGGTCGAACCGACCCACGAGACGACCTCGGCGAACGGGCTCTGCGACTGGCTGAGCGCCGCACGGCCCCACGGGAAGCCGCCGTACGGGATGGTGCCGGTGGCCGCCTCGCGCACGCACCAGAGCCCGGCGACGAGCAGCGGCAGCCACACGAGACGCGCCCAGCGCGACGAGCTTGCTCTGGGCACCCAGCGGTAGGCCAGGGCGATGAGCACGCCGCCACCGGCCACGAACAGCGATTCGAGGATCGACAGCGCCAGCCATGGGACCGGACCGAGGTACAGGGCCGTCCACGACACCTGCTGCAGGTAGAAGGCGAGTCCGAACGCGAGCCCCACGAGGGCCGCCGACCAGGCGCTCCGGCCGATCAGGCTGACCAGCGCGAGCCCGATGCCGACGAACGCGAGCGGCCAGATGCTCGCCCCGGGGAAGCCCAGGTCGTAGACGAGTCCGCCGGCGATGGAGGCGAGCACCGCGACCCACGGCGGCAGCAGCGGGCGGGCGTCGGTCTCGGGCACCAGATCAGCCTAGGCGACGTGAACGACGGGGACTCACGCCACCGAGCCGTAGGCGACGACGCCCCGGCGCACCGCATCGATCGCCGCGCGCGCGGTCGCCCCGAGCTCGGCGTCCGCCACGATCGACACCTGGTCGAGCAGGTCGACCACCTGCTTCGTCAGGCGGACGAAGTCGCCCGCGGCCAGGTCGGTGTCGGCCAGCACGAACCCGAGGTCGGCGCCGCTGGCCCAGGCGTGCATCGCCGTCGCCAAGGCGGGCGAGGGAACCTCGCTGCCCGACAGGCGGTGGTCGCGCTCGAGGTCGTCGAGCTCGCTCCACACATCGGTGGTGCGGTCGAACGCGTCCCGGAAGCGGCCCCGCGGCAGGCGGAACTGCTCGCCGCGGTCATCCCGCCGCGGTTCGTACACGAGCGACGCCGCCATCGCCGCGAGCGAGGGCACGTCGAGGCCGTCCCACAGCCCCTGACGCAGGCATTCGGCGACCAGCAGGTCGCGTTCGCCGTAGATCCGCTTCAGGATGCGGCCCGCCGACGTCGAGACCAGCGATCCGTTCGGGTCGCGCTCGAGGTATCCGAGTTGCTCGAGCACCTCGGCGACGCGGTCGAATCGCTTGGCGACCTGGCCCGTGCGCGTGCGGATCTGGCGGGAGAGCTGGTCGTGCTCCTGCTTGAGCCGCCACCAGCGCTCGGCCCACCGGGCATGCTGCTCCCGTTCGGCGCAACCGTGGCACGGATGCGCGCGCATGGCCTTGCGCGCGTCGCCGAGCTCGCGCTGCATCCGCTCGCGCTGGGCGTGCGTCGGGTTGCCCTTCGACGTCTGCCGCTCGAGCTCGCCGATGCGTCGGCGGATGGCCGCGTACTCGCCGAAGTCGCCGAGGTGGCAGCGCATGGCCTCCTCGAAGCCGGCCATCGACTCCTCCTGCTTGCGGAGGGTGCGGGCCAGGTCGACCACCGCGCGGTCGGCCTGGAACTGTGCGAACGACAGTT
The DNA here is from genome assembly GCF_056404815.1 of Agromyces sp. P2_B3. Classification (NCBI taxonomy): domain Bacteria; kingdom Bacillati; phylum Actinomycetota; class Actinomycetes; order Micrococcales; family Microbacteriaceae; genus Agromyces; species Agromyces sp. P2_B3. The sequence goes on from NZ_JBFUDH010000007.1 coordinate 246,363, forward strand.
CGAGGATCTGGCGGGTTCGCTCGCGCCCGAACTGGTCGACGAGGTTCACGGCCATGTTGTAGGTGGGCTTGAAGCTCGAGTTCAGCGGGTAGCTTCGACGCGACGCCAGCGAGGCGACGGCCTCGGGGTCGAGTCCGTCGACCCACTGGATCACCGAGTGCCCCTCGACGTCGATGCCGCGGCGCCCGGCCCGGCCGGTGAGCTGCGTGTACTCCCCCGGCGTGATCGGCACCCGGGCCTCGCCGTTGAACTTCTCCAGCTTCTCGAGCACCACCGAACGCGCGGGCATGTTCACCCCGAGTGCGAGGGTCTCGGTGGCGAAGACCACCTTGAGCAGCTTGAGCTGGAACAGCTCCTCGACGATCTCCTTGAACGCCGGCAGCATGCCGGCGTGGTGGGCGGCGACGCCGCGCTGGAGCCCCTCGAGCCATTCCCAGTAGCCGAGCACCGCGAGGTCCTCGTCGCGGAGCATCCGCGCCCGCTCCTCGACGATCGAGCGGATCTCGTCGCGTTCGGCGGAATCGGTGAGCCGGATGCCGGAGCGGAGCACCTGGCGCACCGCCTGGTCGCAGCCGACCCGGGAGAAGATGAACACGATGGCGGGAAGCAGGTGCTTGCCGTGCAGCAGCTCGATCACCTCGGGGCGGTCGGCTCGGCCGCTGCCCGCAGCCGGCTGGTGGTACCGACCGCGATCGCCACCCCGCCGTCCGCGAGCGGAGCGCGTCGAGATCGACCGGCCGCCGCTGCGCGCGAGGCGCTGGAGCTCGGGGTTCACGCGATTCGTGGCGGCCTGACCCGAGGAGTCGAAGAGGTCGAGGAGCTTCGCCTTCACGAGCACGTGCTGCTCGAGCGGCACCGGCCGATCCTCGGAGACGATCACGTCGGTGTCGCCCCGGACGGCCTGCAGCCAGTCGCCGAACTCCTCGGCGTTGGACACGGTCGCCGACAGGGACACGAGCCGCACCGCCTCGGGGAGGTGGATGATGACCTCCTCCCACACGGCGCCGCGGAACCGGTCGGCCAGGTAGTGCACCTCATCCATGACGACGTAGGCGAGGTGGTCGAGCAGCGGCGAGTCGGCGTACAGCATGTTGCGCAGCACCTCGGTCGTCATCACCACGATGCGCGCGCCCGAATTGACGTTCGTGTCGCCCGTCAGCAGGCCCACCTGGTCGGCGCCCCACTCGTCGCTCAGCTCCTGGAACTTCTGGTTGCTCAGCGCCTTGATGGGCGTGGTGTAGAACACCTTCGCACCGGGCTCCTGCATGGCCAGGAACACGGCGAACTCGGCGACGACCGTCTTGCCCGCACCGGTCGGCGCCGCGACGAGCACGCTGCGCCCTTCATCGAGCGCACCGCACGATGCGCGCTGGAACGGGTCGAGGTCGAATCGGAGCCTGGCGGCGAACTCGGCGAGTCGTGGTTTCCGGCGCTGGTCGCGGGAGATCGCATACCGTTCGGCCGGGGAGAGGCTCATCACCCCTCCAGCCTAGACAGCCGCTCCGAACTCGAGGCGGTTGCGGCGCTCGACACGGCGATCGTGCAGGTGCGCGATGAACCAGGCCGCGAAGTAGAGCGCCACCATCGGGATCGCGAGCAGGAACATCGAGACGATGTCCGCCGAGGGCGTGGCGATCGCAGTGAAGAGCACGATGACGAGGATCGCCACCCGCCACGACTTGATGATGGATGCCGCGCTGATGACCCCGGCGAAGTTCAGGAGCACGATGAACACCGGCACCACGAACGCGATGCCGATCGCGACGACGAGCTTCAGCACGAAGTCGATGTACTCCTTCGCCGTGAGCAGCGTCTCACCGCCCTCGGGGACGAAGCTCGTCATGATCTTCACGATGTTCGGCAGCACGAACCATCCGGCGGCGCAGCCGGCGAAGAACAGCGGGATCGCCGTGGCGAAGAACCCGAACGTGAACCGGCGCTCGCGGGTGTTCAGCCCCGGCACGAGGAACGCGAAGATCTGGTAGAGCCACACCGGGCTCGAGATGACGATGCCCAGCGTGAACGAGATCTGGAGCATCAGGTCGAACGAGCTCGAGATCGTCGGGAAGATGATCGCCATCTCGCTCGTGTTGCCCTGCGCGTCTGCGAGGCGGAGGACCGGCTCCTGGAGGGCGTTCCACACGAACGCGTCGGTGAGCCACCACCCGATCGCGGCGCCGACCACGATCGCGAGGGCGGAGATGAACAGTCGCTTGCGCAGCTCGATGAGGTGCGCGCCGAGCGACATCCGCTTCTCGCGGTTCTTCTCCTCGCGGTCCTTCTCCCCGCGATCCTTCACCGCGGACATGAAGTCAGCGACTCGAGCCGGAATCGGCCTCGTCGGGCTTGCGCGTCACGACGGTGGCGTCAGGCGCAGCGGTGTTCGCTGCCGGCGCTGCGGGAGCCGCGGGCGTGCTCGCAGCCGAGTCGGCCGCGGCGGGCTCGTCCTTGTCGGAGCGCACCTCGCTCTTGAGGATCTTCATCGACTGTCCGAGGCTGCGGGCGAGTGCCGGGAGCTTGGGGGCGCCGAAGAGCAGCAGGATGACCACGAGGATGATCAGCGCGTGCCAACCGGTGAAGCCTTGCCACATGGGTGTTCGTCCGTTCTCGGGAGGATCGTGACGACAGTCTACCTGCCGCCGGGGAACGCCGCCTGAAGTCGGTCAGGAGCCGTCGGAGTCGGGCGCCCCTGGCCGCTCTGCCGGATCCACGCTCTGCTCGGAGTCCGGCGTCGGATAGCCAGCGAGGCCCGCCGCCGCCCACTCGGCCACGGCCGCACGCGCCTCGGCCGGCGCGACGACCGTGACGAGCCCCGGCAGCCCCGCGACGAGGCGCTTGAGCCCGTGCACATGGGCCAGCCGCAGGGTGACCCGCAACCTGCCGTCGACCTCGCGGGCGCTCGCGTCGGCGAGGTAGTCGGCGAGCAGCGGCAGCGTGGCCGGCGACACGTCGACCACGACGTCGAGGTCGGAGTCGGAACCCTGGAAGAGCGTGTCGGGGACCGCGCGGTCGGAGTGGTCGCCGATCGGCTCGTCGGTCAGCAGCAGGTCGCTCATGCGGTCGACGCGGAAGTTGCGCACGTCCTCCCGCGTATGGCAGTACGCCTGCAGGTACCAGTCCGCGTCCTGCGAGATGATGCGCAGCGGATCCGCGCGACGGCGGCCGCGCTCGCCACGCGCGTTCAGGTAGTCGAACTCGAGCTGCCGTCCCTCGGCCACCGCCTCGCGGATGAGCGCCAGCGACGCGTCGGCCTCGGTCTCGGCGACCGCGAGCCGGCTGGGGGCTGCGGAGGCTCCGGCGGCGAGCTTCGCGCGGAGGGAGGCCAGCGAGGCGCTGCCCGCCCCCTCCGGCGCCGCGGAGAGGTACTGGAGGCCGGCCATGAGCGCCGCAGCCTCGCGCGCTGAGAGCCGCGGTGCGTCGTCGATCGCCACGTGATGCACGATCACGATCACGTCGTCGTCCTCGAAGGAGTCCCAGTCGATGTCGAAGAGGTCGTTCGGCTGGTAGGTGCCCGTGGAGCCGGGAAGGCCCGACGTGGCGATGAGGCGCACGGCGTCGCGGATCTCCGCCTCGGTCATGCCGAAGTGCGTCGCGGCCTCGGCGACGTCGACGACGCGCCGCTCGAGCAGGTAGGGCACGAACGAGAGCAGGAACACGAGCTTGTCGGGTGCCTTCAGCGGCTTGCTGCGCGCAGCCATCATGACGCTCCTCCGTCGCGGTGGGCGGCGGCGACGGCGGCGAGGCGATCGCGCACCTCGTCGCGCAGTGAGGCCGGGGCGATCACCCGGACCTCGGGGCCGTAGGCCGCCAGCTCATCGGCGAACACCGCGGCATCCGTGTAGTGCAACCGGATCACGCCGGCGTCCTCGTCGCGCAGCACGGCCCGCTTGCCCAGCCGGACCTCCGCGTCACTGCCCGCCGTGACGGCGAGGTCTGCGGCGTTGCCGAGCCGCACCTCGTCGAGCTCGGCCAGGATGCGGTCCTGGATGTCGGGCGGCGGTGCGTCGAAGGTTCGCCCGGGCAGCGGCTCGACGCCGCCGACGATGCGCGAGAGCAGGAAGGTGCGGGGTGCCCGGGCATCGTGGTCGTAGGCGTGCAGGTGCCAGCGCCCCTCGTGGAGCACCACGGCCAGGGGGTCGACCGTGCGCTCGCTCGGAGCGCCCTCGCCGGGCTTGAAGTAGCGGAACCGCACCGTCTGCCGCCGGTCGAGCGCCTGCCGAAGCGGCTCGAACGCCGCGTCGCGCACGCGGAGTCGCGGGGCGTAGCCGATGACGGGCTCGCGGGGCTCGATGCCGAGCGACCGCAGCTTGGTGAGCGCCCGCTGCGAGTCGGCGGAGAGTGACGCCTCGCGCCACACCTCGGCCGCGAGGCCGAGCAGTGCCAGCTCGTCGGGGGTGAACCGCACCTCTTCGGGAAGGTCGTACCGGCCCTTCGGGATGCGATAGCGCAGCGCCTGGTTGTCGCCCGGCCGGTCGGGAGACTCGACCGTCTCGAGCGGGATGCCGAGCTCTCGGATGTCGTCCTTGTCGCGCTCGAACTGGCGCTCGAGGTTGGCGTTCTGCCCGGACTCGTCGTAGCGCTCGGCGTAGCCGCGCACCGACGACAGGATCTCGGACTTCAGCAGGCCCGTCTCGGTGGCGAGCAGCGCGAGCACCAGGCTGAAGAGCCGATCTTCGACCGGGATCCTCGGCTCACCCTTGCGCGATGCACCCGACACAGGAGCGATCATACTGAACCGCGGGCGGCCCTCGGCCGCGATCGCCGGGTCAGACGACACCCAGGATGTCGATGACGAAGAAGAGCGTGGAACCGGCGGGCACCTTGTCGTTGCCCTGGTCGCCGTAGCCCTGCGACGACGGCACGATGACCCCGATCTGCGAGCCCACGGTCTGGCCGATGATCGCGTTCGAGAACCCGGGGATGACCTGCGCGTCGTCGCCCGTGCTCACCACGAAGGTCTTGGGACCCGGCTGCTGGTTGCCCTCGTCCGCGGTCGTCCACGTGGAGTCGAACACGGAGTTGTCGTCCCACAGCACGCCCGTGTACTGCACGACCACGGAGTCGCCGTCTTCGACGACCTCGCCGGAGCCCTTCTTCAGCACCTCGACCGCGATCTCGTCCTTCACAGGCGGGTCGGACTTCGGCACGGTGATGCCGGGGCGGCCGTCGGGTGCGAGCACCACGGCGGGGAACCCGTCACGGGAGAGCTGGGGTGCGCCGTCGGCCCGGGACGGGAGCGCGCGCTTCACGTCGATGACGAACACGAGGCTGTCGTCGGCGCCGATGCCGATCGACTCGTTGCCCTGGTCGCCGAAGGCGTCTTCAGCTGGCACGACGACCGCGACCCGCGAGCCCTCGCTGCCGCAGGTGAGCGCCTTGCGCAGCCCCGGAAGCGTGGCGTCGGACACGGTGAGCGCGATCGGGTCCTCGTCGCCGAAGCCCGTCGGCTCCTGCACGGTCTCGCCCGTGGTGCCGTTGTAGACGGCGAGGCCGATGAGGGCCTGCTGGCCGTCTTGCAGCTTCGCGCCGTCACCCGCGATGACCTCGGTGCACTGCGTCTCGTCGGGCGCGAGCGGCGCCGGGAACTCCACCTTCGGCGCGTCGCCGAAGTCGCCCTTCACCACGACGGCGTCGGAGGACTGCCCCGAGGTCGCCTCGGGAGCTGCCGGCGCCGGCGTGCAGCCGGAGAGGGCCACGGCGACGAGGCCGGCGGTGGCGATGAGCGCGAGTGACGAGCGCACTGATCCTCGATTCATGGGGTGGGTCGCGGAGGGGCGTTGGTAGCCTACAAGGCTTCGCCTGCGGGATCGGTGTCGGCCGCCCGCGAGCGCTCGGCCGCGGCATCCGCTGCCCGCACCCGCTTGCGGAGCGCCTTCGCGCTCACGGCGCGTTCGCCGAGCGCACCGGGCGTCCACGCCTCGACGTCCTCGTCGCTGAACTCCGTCTTCGACGGGCGCCGCTTGAGCTCGGGCAGCACCGTGTCGGGCGCGAGCCGGCGGGCGGTCAGGAGGAAGCCGGTGTGGGCGATCATGCGGTGGTCGGGACGGACCGCGAGCCCCTGCACGTGCCATCCGCGCACCATCGTCTCGGTCGACTGCGGCTCGGTGTACTCCCCCGTCGCCCGGATCGCCTCGGCGACCCGCGACAGCTGGGTGGCGGTCGCGATGTAGCAGAGCAGCACGCCCCCGGGCTTCAGCGCATCGGACACGACGTCGATGCACTCCCAGGGCGCGAGCATGTCGAGCACGACGCGGTCGACGGATGCCGCGGGCGCCGCCTCGGGCAGCGCCAGTGCCAGGTCGCCGAGCGTGATCGACCAGTTCTCGGGGTCGTAGCCGTGGAAGGTGGCGACGTTGCCGCGCGCGACCTCGGCGAACTCCTCGCGGCGCTCGAATGACAGCAACCGGCCCGAGGGGCCGATGCCGCGGAGCAGCCAGAGCGACAGGGCGCCCGAGCCGACGCCCGCCTCGACGACGGTGGCGCCGGGGAAGATGTCGGCCTGCGCGAGGATCTGCGCGGCGTCCTTCGGGTACACGATCGCCGCGCCGCGCGGCATCGACATGACGAAGTCGCTGAGCAGCGGGCGCAGCGCGAGGTACTCGATGCCCACCTGGTTGGCGACGACCGAGCCGTCGGGCAGTCCGATGAGGTCGTCGTGCGCGATGGGGCCCTTGTGCGAGTGGAAGAGCTTGCCCGGCTCGAGGGTGATGGTGTGCATGCGGCCCTTGGGCCCGGTCAGCTGCACCCGGTCGCCGGCCCGGAACGGTCCGCTGCGCTCGCCTCGGCTCTCGCTCACGCGCGGGCCTCGCGGACCTCAAGGAGCGCCGCGACATCCGACACCGACTTGTCGGCGAGGGTCTGCCACAGCACGTGCGCCGGTGCCTCGGCGAGGTCGAGGATGTTCGGCACGCCCACCGTGACCGCGCCGGCCGACCAGGCCGAGGTGAGTCCGGCGGGCGAGTCCTCGATCGCGATGCAGTCGCGCACGTCAACGCCGAGGGCCGCGGCCGCCGCGAGGTAGGGCTCGGGGTGCGGCTTCGCGTGCTCGACCGCGTCGCCCGTGACGATGACGTCGAAGGCCTCGAACGGGATCGCCCGCACCACGTCGTCGGCCATCGACCTGACCGACATGGTCACGAGTGCGGTGGGCACGGATGCCTCGCGCAGCGCCTCGAGCAGTTCCCTCGCGCCCGGCCGCCACGGGACGCCGTGCTCGGCGAGCTGCTCCTGCACGCGCGAGGTGAGCCGCGCCACGATCGTGTCGGCGTCGAGGTCGACGCCCGCCGCCTGGAACACCGTCGCCGCCTCCCAGAGGCCGCTGCCGACGAGGCCGAGCGCGTCCTCGTGGGTCCAGCGGCCGCCGAAGGACTCGACGAGCTCCTCCTCGGCCGCCATCCAGTAGCGTTCGGTGTCGACGAGGGTTCCGTCCATGTCCCAGAGGACGGCGGCGGGAAGGCGAGTGGTCACAACCCGCAAGTCTACGGGCACGGCCTATTGTGGAGAGGACCCCGGGAGTCAGGGGCGGGAAGCGGGGCACCTGGAGTGGATCAGCGGGCCGGTTTCGAGGGCGGAAGGCTGCTCGTCGTCGCCTTCGAGGGATGGAACGACGCCGGCGAGGCGGCGACCGGGGCGGCGAAGCTGCTCGCGGAGCGGCTCGGCCTCGTCGAGATCGCCGCGGTCGACCCCGAGCTGTACTTCGACTACCAGTTCACCCGGCCCACGGTCGTGATGGGCGACGACGGCTCGCGCCGGCTCGAATGGCCCGGCGCCGCGATCCTCGGCCCAGGCGGGGCGCCGACCGACGAGGTCGACGAACAGGTCACCGGCCCGGGCGCCGACACCCTCCACGTGCTCCTCGGCGCCGAGCCCGCGCGCAGTTGGAAGGGCTTCGCCGCCGAGCTCGTCGACGCCGCGCTCACCGCCGACATCGAGGGCGTCGTGCTCCTCGGCGCCATGCTCGCCGACGCGCCGCACACCCGGCCCCTGTCGGTCTTCGCGTCGAGCGAGAACCGCGAGGTGCGCGACGCGCTCGGCGTGGAACGCTCGAGCTACGAGGGCCCCGTCGGCATCCTCAGCGTCATCGCCGACCAGGCCGAGCGCGCCGGCATCCCCACCGTGTCGCTCTGGGCCTCGGTGCCGCACTACGTGCACAACGCGCCCTCCCCCAAGGCCGTGCTCGCCCTCCTCGGCAAGCTCGAGGAGCTCACCGGCCTCTCCATCCCCCGCGGCACCCTCGAGACCGAGGCGCAGGCGTGGGAGGCCGGCGTGGACGCGCTCGCCGCCGACGACGAGGACATGGCCGGCTACATCACCCAGCTCGAGCAGGCCCGCGACGCGGTCGACGCCCCCGAGGCGAGCGGCGAGGCCATCGCCCAGGAGTTCGAGCGGTACCTCCGGCGCCGAGGCGAGGGTCCCGACGGACGGGCCGACGGTCGCGACGGCCGCGAGGGGCCCCGCGACGAGCCGTGGCGCCCGCGGGACGGCTCGTAGCGGCATCCGTCGCACGTCGTCGAAGCGGATGCCGCGGCATCCGTCACGCGTCGATGACGCCCGTGGCGAGCAGCGCGAAGATCGTGCCGCCGAGCAGGATGCGGTAGATCACGAACGGCAGGAAGCTGTGCCGCGAGATCCACTGCATGAAGAAGGCGATGACCAGGATCGCGACGACGAAGGCGACGAGCGTGGCCGCGGCGGTCTCGATGGGGCCGTAGACGGAGGGCTCCCCCATGCTCTTGAACAGCTGGAAGAACCCCGAGCCGAAGACGGCGGGGATGGCGAGCAGGAACGCGTAGCGTGCGGCGGCGCCCCGCTCGTAGCCGAGGAACAGGCCGGCGGTGATCGTGCCGCCCGAGCGCGAGACGCCGGGGATCAGGGCGAGCGCCTGGGCGAATCCGAAGATGATGCCGTGCGGCACGGTCAACTCGTCGAGCTTGCGCCGCTTCGCCCCGGCCCAGTCGGCGAGGCCGAGGATGATGCCGAACACCACGAGCATCGTCGCGACGATCCAGAGCGAGCGGAACGTGGTCTCGATCTCGTCCTGGAACAGGATGCCGAGCACGACGATCGGGATCGAGCCGACGATGATCAGCCAGCCCATGCGGGCATCGGGGTCGTTGCGCGGCACGCGACCGGTGAACGAGCCGAACCAGTGCGAGACGATGCGCACGATGTCCCGCCAGAAGAACACCACGACCGCCGTCTCGGTGCCGAGCTGCGTGATCGCGGTGAACGCCGCCCCCGGATCCTGGGCGCCGGGGAGGAACTCCCCCAGGATGCGCAGGTGCGCACTCGAGGAGACGGGGAGGAATTCGGTGAGGCCCTGGACGAACCCGAGGATGAGCGCTTCGAGCACAGTGGTATCCGCCTTCCGCCTCCGCGGAAGCCGGAGGAACGAGACCGGTCTTTGGTCAGTAGCTGAGCAACAGGTCTCGCAGGACCCTGTTACCGAAGGATAGTGCGTCGAGCGGCACTCGTTCATCAACCCCGTGGAACATCGCGGGGAAATCGAGGTCGTCGGGCAGGCGCAGCGGCGCGAAGCCGTATCCGGCGATGCCGAGGCGACTGAGCGACTTGTTGTCGGTGCCGCCCGAGAGCAGGTACGGGAACACTCGGGCACCCGGGTCGTGCGCGCCGAGCGAGCGGGTGACCGCGTCGACGAGCGGCCCGCGGGTGGATGCCTCGAGCCCGACGTCCTTGTGCACGAACTCGATCTCGATGTCGTCGCCGATGATGGCGCGGACCTCGGCGAGCACGGCCTCCTCCTGGCCGGGCAGCGTGCGGATGTCGACGAGCGCCTCGGCCCGGTCGGGGATGACGTTGTGCTTGTAGCCCGCCTCGAGCTTCGTCGGGTTCGTGGTGGTGCGGAGCGTCGCCGTGATGAACCCCGAGGCCGAGCCCGTGGCCAGGGCGAGCTCGTCGGGCGAGACCTGTTCGGGATCGACGCCGAGGGTGTCGGCGATCGCGGAGAGCAGCTCGCGGGTCGTGTCGGTGAGGTGCAGGGGCCACTCGGTGCGCCCGAGCCGGGCGATCGCCTCGGCGAGCTTGGTCACGGCGTTGTCACGGATGAGGCGCGATCCGTGCGCCGCGACGCCTCGGGCGACGAGCCGCACCCAGATGAGCGACTTCTCCCCCGTCTGCAGGAGGTAGGCCCGTTCGCCGCCGACGGTGATCGAGTAGCCGCCGACCTCGCTGATCGCCTCGGTCGCCCCGTCGAAGAGCTCGGGCCGGTGATCGACGAGCCAGCTCGCCCCCACGCCGCCGCCGGCCTCCTCGTCGGCGAAGTAGGCGACCACGATCTCCCGTTCGGGAAGCTCGCCCGAGCCGAGGATGCCGCCGAGGGCGGTCAGCATCATGGCGTCCATGTCCTTCATGTCGACGGCGCCCCGCCCCCACAGCATGCCGTCGCGCACCTCGCCCGCGAACGGGTCGACGCTCCAGTTGCGCGGGTCGGCCGGCACGACGTCGAGGTGGCCGTGCAGCACGAGCGCGGGCTTGTCGGGGTTCCGTCCCGGCACGCGCGCGACGACGCTGGTGCGCCGGGGCTCGGGCTCGAACAGCTCGGGCGCGAGGCCCATGGCGGCGAGCTTTGCCTCGACGTACTCGGCGGCCTCGCGCTCGCCTTCGGCCCGTCCTTCGCCGTAGTTCGTCGTGTCGATCCGGATGAGGTCCCTGGCGATCACCGCCGTCTCGTCGAGGTCGTCGATCGGGCGCTGGACTGCGGATGACTCGGCCATGCGTTCACCGTAGCCGCCGCCATCGGGGCCGGGCCACCGGCGTTCGAAGCGCCCCTGAATCCGTGCTAATGTCTTCTCTCGGGCCTCCGAGCGATCGAGGGCCTGACACAACGCGCGGGTGGCGGAAATGGCAGACGCGCTAGCTTGAGGTGCTAGTGCCCTAACGGGCGTGGGGGTTCAAGTCCCCCCTCGCGCACGCGTTGTGAAGAAGGCCGGATCATCATGATCCGGCCTTCTTTCGTTTTGCCGTCGCTTTCTCGCTAATGGGTCCCGGATGCCGGGACGGTCGGCTCCCCGGACTTGCCACCTTCGAACATATGTTCGAAACTGGGGTATGACCATGACCGCTCCCCGCATCGCCCCGGCACCCGGTCCGGCGCGCGTCGAGGAGCTGCAGGCCCGGATCCGCGGGATGCAGGCGACCCGGCTCGACTCCAAGGCCGTGCCGACGCATCCGGCGCTCGCCTCCGTGCTGCCGGGCGGCACGCTCCGCGAGGGCACGGTCGTGCAGGTCGAGGGCTCGACCACCCTGCTCATGGCCCTCCTCGCCGGCCCCAGCGCGAGCGGCCGGTGGGTGGCGGTGGCCGGCATGCCCGAGTTCGGGGTCGAGGCCGCCGCACGGTTCGGCATCGACCTCGAGCGGCTCGTGCTCGTGCCCGACCCCGGGCGGCAGTGGCTCACGGTCGTCGCCGCGCTCGCCGACGTCATACCGGTGGTCGCGGTGCGGCCGGCGGGCCGGGTCTCCCCCGCCGAGACGAGTCGCCTGCAGGCCAGGCTCCGACAGCGCGGCACCACGCTGCTCGTCGCGGGCGAATGGGCGGGCAGCGACGCCCGCCTCGGGGTCGAGGCGAGCGAATGGCAGGGGCTCGAGCATGGGCACGGGCACCTCGCCGAACGCGAGGTGGTCGTGAGCGTCGCCGGCCGCGGCGAGTTCGTGCGTCGTGCCCGGTCGCGGCTGCGCCTGCCCGGCCGCTCGCTCGAGTTCGCGCCCGCCGATCCCGCCGGCGTCCCCGAGGCCGCCCCGCCGGTGCGCCTCGACGACCTCGAACGACGGGCCACCGGATGACCGCCGACCTCGGCCGCACCATCGTGCTCTGGTGCCCCGACTGGCCCATCCTCGCGGTGTGCCGCGAGCACGGCCTCGAAGCCGACGCGCCCCTCGCCCTCGTCGAGGCCGGCCTCGTCTACGCCTGCTCGCCCGCCGCGCGACGCGACGGCGTGACCCGCGGGCTGAAGCTCCGCGAGGCGCAGTACCGCTCCCCCGGGCTCACGGTGCTCGACTACGACATCGCCCTCGACGTGCGCGCCTTCGAACCCGTCGTGCGACGGGTCGAGGCCACGGTGCCAGGCGTGCAGCTCGTGCGCCCCGGCACGCTCGCCATGCGGGCTCGAGGCCCCGCACGCTACTACGGCGGCGAGGCGGCCGCGGCGGCGGCCCTCCTCGAGACCGTGGCCGAGCTCGGGGTGCCCGGCGCCAGGGTCGGCGTCGCCAACGGGCCCTTCGCCGCCGAGCAGGCCGCCCGGGCGGCGCGAGGGCCCGCGTCCGTCGAGATCGTCCCGCACGGGGCATCCGCCGTCTTCATCGCCCCGCTGCCGGTGGGGCTCGTGGTCGATCCCCGCACCACGACACTGCTCAACCGGCTCGGCGTGCGCACCCTCGGCGAGTTCGCGGCGCTTCCCGCCGACGACGTGCGCCGCCGGTTCGGGGCCGCAGGGGCGTTCGCGCACGACCGCGCCGCCGGGCGCGAGCAGGCCAGGGTGATCGCCCGCACCCCGCCGCCCGAGTTCGAGGTGGAGCAGCACTTCGAGCCGCCCCTCGACCGCGTCGACCAGCTCGCGTTCGCGTTCCGGGTGCGGGCCGAGGAGTTCATCGAGCGCATGCGGTCGGTGCGGCTCGTGTGCACGGGCCTGCGCATCGAGCTCGACGACGAGGGCGGCGGCCACTCGAGCCGCAGCTGGCTGCATCCGCGGTGGTTCACGCCGGCCGACGTCGTCGACCGCGTGCGGTGGCAGCTGCAGGGCGCCGGCACCGCCGACAGCGGGCTCGCCTCGCCGATCGTGCGGCTGCGGGTCATCCCCGAGCGCATCGACTCCACGGGCAACCACGAGGAGGGCCTGTGGGGCGGCGGCCCCGACGAGCGCGTGCACCACGGGCTCACCCGCGTGCAGAGCATGCTCGGGCACGAGGCGGTGGTGACCGCGACCATCGGCGGCGGTCGCATGCTCGCCGACCGGCAGGTGCTCGTGCCCTGGGGCGACCGACCGCCCGAGCACGCCGGCGACGCGCCGTGGCCCGGCAGCCTGCCCACGCTCGCGCCCGCGAGCGTCTTCCGCGAACGGCTGCCGATCGCCCTGCTCGACGGGCGCGGCGGCATCGTCGCCATCGACGATCGCGGGGCGATCTCGGCGGCGCCCGACCGGTTCGCCGTCGGCGGCCGTGAGGCGACGCCGGTCCGGGCGTGGGCGGGGCCGTGGCCGGTGGTCGAACGCTGGTGGGACGCCGAGCACGCCAAGCGCGTGCACCGGTTCCAGGTCGTCGACGACGACGGCTGCGCGTGGCTCCTCGTCCGCGACCGCGAGGGCTGGTGGGCCGAGGCGAGGTACGACTGATGGGCCGGGTGTAGCAGTGGGCTGGAACAATCCGTCGATCCCGTGGTCGGACCTCGAGCGCAAGCTCTCCGACCAGCGGCGGCCGGGCGGCCCGCCGCTCATCGCCGACGGCGGCGACAGTCCGGCATGGAGCCGCAAGCGGCATCCGTACCGCCCGTCAGAGGGCCTCGAGGTGCAGGCCGGGCCGATCGTGCCCTACGCCGAGCTGCATGCGCACTCCACGTTCAGCTTCCTCGACGGCGCCTCGACGCCCGAGCAGCTGGTCGAGGAGGCGCACCGCCTCGGCCTCTCGGGGCTCGCGATGACCGACCACGACGGCTTCTACGGCATCGTGCGCTTCGCCGAGGCGGCCGAGAGCTTCCCCGAGCTCGCCACCGTGTTCGGCGCCGAGCTCTCGCTCGGCCTCACCGAGCCGCAGATGGGCGCCGCCGACCCCGAGGGTGAGCACCTGCTCGTGCTCGCCCGGCAGGAGGCCGGCTACCACCGTCTCGCCAGCGCGATCACCGCCGGCCAGCTCGCCGGGGGCGAGAAGGGCCGGCCCACGTACTCGCTGGAAGAGCTCGCCGAGCATTCCGGCAATGAATGGATCATCCCCACCGGATGCCGTAAGGGAATGGTTCGCCGCGCACTCGCCGCGGGCGGGGTGGATGCCGCGTGGCGCGGGCTCGACCGGCTCATCGCGCTCTTCGGCCGTGACCATGTCGTCGTGGAGCTCTTCGACCACGGGCATCCGCTCGACCAGGACGCCAACGACGCCCTCGCCGGCCTCGCCGAACGGGCGAGGCTGCCGCTGCTCGCCACGAACGCGGTGCACTACGCCACCCCGGGTGAGCACCGGCTCGCCTCCGCGCTCGCGGCGGTGCGGGCCAGGCGCAGCCTCGACGAGCTCGACGGATGGCTGCCCGCCTCCGACGGGCTGCACCTGCGCTCGGGCGCCGAGATGATGCGCCGGTTCGAGCGCTACCCGGGCGCGGTCTCGCGGTCGGTCACGCTCGCCGAGGAGCTCGGGTTCCGGCTGCGGAGCGCCCGTCCGCGGCTTCCCCGCCAGGAGGTGCCCGACGGCCACACCCCCATGAGCTGGCTGCGCGAGCTCGTGTGGGCGGGTGCGGAGAAGCGCTACCCAGGTCTCCCCCACCACGTGCGCGAGCGACTCGCCCGCGAGCTCGACGTCATCGAGCAGAAGGACTTCCCCGGCTACTTCCTCATCGTGTACGACCTGGTGCGCGAGGCGCGCAGCCGCGGCATCCTGTGCCAGGGGCGCGGTTCGGCCGCGAATTCGGCGGTCTGCTACGTGCTGGACATCACCGCGGTCGACTCGATCTTCTTCGACCTGCCGTTCGAGCGGTTCCTCTCCGCGCTGCGCGACGAGGAGCCCGACATCGACGTGGACTTCGACTCCGACCGCCGCGAGGAGATCATCCAGTACGTCTACGGCAAGTACGGACGGAACAACGCCGCGCAGGTGGCGAACGTGATCAGCTACCGGCCCAAGGCCGCGGTGCGCGACATGGCGAAGGCGCTCGGCTACTCCACCGGGCAGCAGGACGCCTGGTCACGACAGGTCGAGCGGTGGGGCGCGGTGGTCTCCACCGACGACCACGACATCCCCGCGCCCGTCGTCGAGCTCGCCGAGCAGCTGCTCACGTTCCCCCGCCACCTCGGCATCCACTCGGGGGGCATGGTGCTCACCGATCGCCCGGTCGGCGAGGTGTGCCCCATCGAGCACGCCCGCAAGGAGAACCGCACGGTTCTGCAGTGGGATAAGGACGACTGCGCCTGGATGGGCCTCGTGAAGTTCGACCTGCTGGGGCTCGGCATGCTCGCCGCCCTGCAGTACACGTTCGACCTCATCCGCGAGCACACCGGTGAGCAGTGGGAGCTGGCCACCATCCCGAAAGAAGAGGCTGCCGTCTACGACATGCTCTGCCGCGCCGACTCGATCGGGGTCTTCCAGGTCGAGAGCCGCGCACAGATGGGCACGCTCCCCCGGTTGCAGCCGCGCTGCTTCTACGACCTCGTGGTCGAGATCGCCCTCATCCGGCCCGGCCCCGTGCAGGGCGGCGCCGTGCATCCTTACATCCGCCGGCGCACCGGCGAGGAGCCCGTCACCTACCTGCATCCCAACCTCGAACCCGTGCTCGCCCGCACGCTGGGCGTGCCGCTCTTCCAGGAGCAGCTCATGCAGATGGCCGTCGCCGTGGGCAACTGCAGCGCCGCCGACGCCGACCTGCTGCGGCGGGCGATGGGCTCCAAGCGCGGCGTCGAGAAGATCGAGCGGCTCCGCTCGAAGCTCTACGAGGGCATGGCCGAGAACGGCATCGAGCCCGACGTGGCCGACTCGATCTACGCGAAGATCGAGGCGTTCGCCAACTTCGGCTTCGCCGAGAGCCACGCCCTGAGCTTCGGCCTGCTGGTCTACGCGAGCTCGTGGCTGAAGCTGCACTACCCCGCCGCATTCCTCGCGGCCCTCCTCCGCGCCCAGCCCATGGGCTTCTACTCGCCGGCGACGCTCACCTCCGACGCGCGACGGCACGGCGTCGAGATGCTCCGCCCCGACATCCTGCGCTCTGGCGTCGACGCGGGGCTCGAGACGACCGGCACGGATGCGGCATCCGGGGACGGTGGTGGCGGCGACCGCCGCGCCGACGGCGGTGGCGGAGGCGGCCGCCGTGTCGGCGGCAGCCGCGAGGCGACCGGCATGGCGGCCTGCATCGACCCCGTGCAGCCGCCCATCAGCCGGTTCGACCGCACCGCCCCCGACCGGTCGTCAGAGCATCGGCGCGACGGCGCGTTCGCCGTGCGACTGGGCCTCGCCGACGTCTCCTCGATCGGCACGGTCGTCGCCGAGCGCATCGTCGCCGAACGCGAGGCGCACGGACCCTACCGCGACATGGCCGACGTCTCGCGCCGGGCCGGACTCAACGCCGAGCAGCTCGAGGCGCTCGCCGCGGCCGGCGCGTTCGACGTCTTCGGCCTGCAGCGCCGCGAGGCGCTCTGGCTCGCGGGCGAGGCCGCCGAGGACCGCGAGGAGTACCTCGCCGGATCGATTGTCGTCGTGCAGCCGCCGCTCCTGCCGATGCTGAGCCCAGCCGAGCAGGTGATCTACGACCTGTGGGCGACGGGCATCTCGCCCGACGATCATCCGATCCGCCACATCCGCGAGCAGCTCGACGAGCGAGGGGCGATCCGCATCGACCTCCTCAGCCACGCCGAGAGCGGACGTCGCATCGAGGTCGGCGGCGTGGTCACCCATCGGCAGCGACCCGCCACCGCCAGCGGCATCACCTTCATGAACCTGGAGGACGAGTCCGGCACGCTCAACGTCATCGCCGGCGTGGGCGTCTGGACCAGGTATCGCCGCCTGGCCCGCGAGGCGCCGGCGCTGATCGTGCGGGGCATCCTCGAACGCTCTCCCGAGGGGGTCACCAACCTCGTCGCCGACCGGTTCGAGCGCCTCACCGTGTCGGCGCCCACCCGCTCACGCGACTTCCGTTAGCCTCGACCGGTGCCGACTGCGACCCACGACCAGAACGGACCCGACCGCTACGGCGCCGACGTGCTCGCCGGCGACTGGCGGGCACAGGGTCGACGCGTCATCCCGACCGTGGCCGTGGAACGCGACCTCGTCGTCGAGCTCGCCGCCGACGGATTCTGCGGGGCCGTGGTCGCCGCCGACAAGCGGACGGTCACGCTCGAGGATCGCCTCGGACGACGGCGCATGTTCCCGCTCGGGCACGGCTTCCTCATCGACGGCGAGGCGGTGCAGCTCGCCGCCCCCGCCCCGAAGGCACCGGTCGGTCGGATCCGCACGGCGTCGGGCTCCTTCGCCGTCGAGCAGGCGCCGGCACGCGTCGCCCTGCCGAGCCGCATCTTCGTCGAGGGCCGCCACGACGCCGAGCTCGTCGAGAAGGTGTGGGGCGCCGACCTGCGCGTCGAGGGCGTGGTCGTCGAGTACCTCGAGGGCGTCGACGTGCTGGCCGAGCAGCTCGACGAGTTCCAGCCCGGGCCGGGGCGGCGCGCCGGCATCCTCGTCGACCACCTCGTGCCCGGCTCCAAGGAGCAGCGCATCGCCGATTCGGTCGCTCGGGGGCGGCACGGGCGCCACGTGCTCGTCGTGGGGCATCCGTTCATCGACGTCTGGCAGGCCGTGAAGCCGGCCCGCCTCGGGCGCGACGCCTGGCCGGTGATCCCCCGCGGCACCGAGTGGAAGCACGGCGTGTGCGAGGCGTTCGGCTGGCCCCACGCGGAGCAGGCCGACATCGCACGTGCGTGGCAGCACATCCTCGGCCGGGTCCGCGGGTACGGCGACCTCGAACCCGCGCTGCTCGGCCGGGTCGAAGAGCTCATCGATTTCGTGACCGCGCCGCGCCAGGACTGACCTCTGCCGGAGCTCCGTCGCCGACCGGCGGTTCGGTGGTCCGAAATCCTGCCAATCCCGGCGAATCGGCCGGATGCCCCTCCCGCCGCCGATATCGTGGCGGAGGCCGCGCAGGCGGCCGTGACGTGATGGGGCGGGAGCAGCCGATCACCGTCGGCCGCTCCCGGGCAGGATGTGGAGCAGATGAGCGACGTACCGCGCACGACGACCGACGCCGACCGCGCGAGGTGGCGGCGTTACCTCGCCGATGAGCGCGCCGAGGCCGCGGTCTACCGCGAGCTCGCCGCACGACGCGAGGGCGAGGAGCGCGAGATCCTCCTGGCGCTGGCCGCCGCGGAGGGGCGCCACGAGGCGCACTGGCTGGCCCTGCTCGACGGCGACGACTCGAAGACGCCGCGCGCCGACGTGCGCACCCGGATGCTCGGCGCCCTCGCCCGCCGATTCGGCTCGATCTTCGTGCTTGCGCTCGCCCAGCGCGCCGAGGCCCGGTCGCCGTACGCGACCGACCCCGACGCGACGCCGGCGATGGCCGCCGACGAGCGGATCCACGGCGAGGTCGTGCGCGGACTCGCCGCTCGCGGCAGGCGACGGCTCGCCGGCACGTTCCGCGCGGCCGTGTTCGGCGCGAACGATGGGCTCGTCTCGAACCTCGCCCTCGTGCTCGGCATCGGCGCGACCGGCGTTCCGGCCTCCGTGGTGCTGTTCACCGGTATCGCGGGCCTCCTCGCCGGAGCGCTCTCGATGGGCGCCGGCGAGTACGTGTCGGTGCGGTCGCAGCGGGAGCTGCTCGAGGCATCCGCCCCCGACCCGACCGCGCGCGAGGCGCTCGTGGACCTCGACATCGACGCGAACGAGCTCGCGCTCGTCTACCGCGCTCGGGGCATGGACGACGCCGAATCGCGGGAGCACGCGGCGCTCGTGATGGCGCGCGTGCAGGCGGCGGGCCAGTCCTCGACGCCCACCGATGCGCTGGCCGTCGTCGCACACGACGACGAGGCCGTCGGCACGGGGCTCGCCGCCGCGATCTCGAGCTTCCTGTTCTTCGCCTCGGGGGCGCTCATCCCCGTGCTCCCCTGGATCTTCGGCCTGAGCGGCACGGCGGCGATCATCACCGCGACCGTGCTCGTGAGCATCGCCCTGCTGGCCACGGGTGCGACGGTCGGACTGCTCTCGGGCGCGTCACCGCTGAAGCGGGCGCTGCGGCAGCTCGGCATCGGCCTCGGCGCCGCGGCGGTCACCTACGTGCTCGGCCTGGCATTCGGCACGTCGATCGGCTGACGCCCGGCAGTGGCGCGACGGATCACCCGACGAGCTTGTTCCAGCCGTCGCCGTCGACGTGTTCGAAGATCAGGTTGGTCTCGGTGTGGGCGACGGCCGGATGCCCCGTGAGGTGGGCGAGCACGAACTCGCGCAGCTCCTCGGCGTCACGGGCGGCGACGTGCAGCAGGTAGTCCTCGGCGCCGGCCATGTGGAAGACCCCGAGCACGCCGGGCAGGTGCGGCACCTGCGCGCGGAACGCGTCGATCTCGCTGCGGTCGTGCTTCACCAGCCGGATGGCGATGAGCGCCTGCAACGAGACGCCGAGCGAGGCCAGGTCGACGTCGACCCGGTAGCCGCGCACCGTGCCGAGGCTCTGCAGCCGGCGCAGCCGAAGCGATACCGTGGACTCGGCCACGCCCACCTCGGCGGCGAGGGCGGCGCCCGACGCGCGGGCGTTCGTGGAGAGCGCCTGGAGCAACGCTCGGTCGACACGGTCGAGTTCGGGTTTCTGCGCCATCGTCGGACCTCCCGGATCACGGCTATGCAGATGCTTCGAGATTTTCAGTGTAGCGCACTAGATCATGCATGACGACTTGCTGTTCGTCACAGCTTCTGCTTCATTCAAGGCATGCAGACATCGTCGTCGCAGTTCGAGACCCGCGCCGTCCACGGCGGCATGAGCGGCGTCCGGGCGAGCGGATCCCACGTGCCCGTCATCGACTTCTCCACCACGAACCCACTGCCGTCGGTCGAGACCGGCGGGCTCTCCTACGAGGAGCTCGCGACCGGCCACGACCTCGGCGAGGGCCGGTCGGCGGTCTACCAGCGCCTCTGGCAGCCCGGCGTCGCCCGCTTCGAGGAGTCGCTCGCCGGCCTCGAGGGCACGGATGGGGCGGTCGCGTTCGGCAGCGGCATGGCCGCGCTCGCGGCAACGCTCATCGCCGCGGCATCCGCGGGCACGCCGCACGTGGTCGCAGTTCGGCCGCTCTACGGCGGCACCGACCACGTGCTCGAGAGCGGACTGCTCGGCACCAGGGTGACCTGGACGGATGCCGCCGGCATCGCCGACGCGGTCGAAGCCGACACGGGCCTCGTCGTCGTCGAGACCCCGGCGAACCCCACGCTCGAACTCGTCGACCTGCGTCGCGTCGTGGATGCCGCCGGCGACGTGCCCGTGCTCGTCGACAACACCTTCGCCACGCCCGTGCTGCAGCGCCCGGCACGGTTCGGCGCCGCGCTCGTGCTGCACAGCGCCACGAAGTACCTCGGCGGGCACGGCGATGTCATGGGCGGGGTGGTCGCAGCCGACCGCGACTGGGTCGAACGGCTCAGGCGGGTTCGCGCGCTCACCGGCGGGCTCCTCCACCCGATGGCGGCGTACCTGCTGCATCGCGGCCTTCGCACGCTGCCCGTGCGCGTGCGGGCGCAGCAGGCCACGGCGCAGCTGCTCGCCGAGCGCCTGGGCGAGCATCCGGCGGTCGCTCGGGTGCGCTACCCGGGGCTGCCCGGGCAGGATCCGGCGGGCCTCGTCGGCACGCAACTCGAGGGGCCGGGATCGATCATCGCCCTCGAGCTGGCCGGCGGCTACGACGCCGCGGCCCGCTTCACGGAGTCGTGCGAGCTCGTCACCCACGCCGTCTCACTCGGCGGCGTCGATTCACTCGTGCAGCACCCGGCGTCGCTCACGCACCGCCCCGTGGCTGGCGACGCGAAGCCCGATGCCGCCGTCGTGCGCCTCTCGATCGGACTCGAGCACGTCGACGACCTGACGGCGGACCTCATGGCGGCGCTCGACGCGGCGGCCGAGGTCGGCGGCCTCGTCACGCGGCCACGACACCACGCGACCGTCGCCTGACCGCTCCGGGGCGCGTCGGGCCGCGTCAGGCCCCGCGGCTCACTCGACGGTGTGCGGCGGGATGTGCGTGGAGCCGGTCGAGGGCGCCTCGGCCGGCGGCGGTGTCGCGCCCGTGGCATCCGGACTCGCCGCGGGATTCCGGATGCCGATCCACGAGACGATTCCGCCGATGACGAGGAACACCGCGGTGGCCGTCGCCGCCCGGTGGTATCCGTCGACGTCGAGCTGCGTGCCCACGATCACGCCGAGGCTCGCGATCGCGACGAGGCCGGCGATGCGGGCCACCGCGTTGTTCACGGCCGACCCGATGCCGGCCCGGGCGGGATCCACTGCGCCGAGGATCGCCGACGTGAGTGGCGCCACGGTCATGGCCATGCCGAGGCCGATGACGAGGATGCCGGGCAGGAACTGCAGCCAGTAGTTCAGCTCGGGCTGGACGCTCAGCGTGAGCAGGTACCCGACCGCCACGATGATCGGCCCGAGCGTCATGAACACCCGGGGGCCGAAGCGCGTGGAGAGCCCGCCGAACCACGACCCGAGCAGCACGAGCATGATCGTCGGAGGCAGGGTCGCGAGTCCCGCCACCGTCGCCGAGAAGCCCGCGGTCTGCTGCAGGAAGATCGTCATGACGAACGGACCCAGCGAGAACGAGGCGTAGACGAACACCGTCGCGAGATTGCCGGCGGCGAAGTTGCGGGCGCGGAACAGCGTGAGCGGCAGCATCGGCTGCGGCACCCGCCGTTCCCAGAGCACGAACGCGACGAGCGAGGCGAGGCCGACGAGGAGCGGCACGTACACCACGGGCGAGTCCCAGCCGAAGCGCTCCTGTTCGATGAGCGCGAACACCGTGCCGCCGAGGCCGACGACGCCGAGCACGGCGCCCACCCAGTCGATGCGCTCGCGGTTCGGGTTCGGGGCGTCCCGGCCGAGGGCGTGCATGAGCACGAGCACGACCGCGATCGGCAGGAGGTTGATCCAGAACACCGCCCGCCACGACGCCAGGTCGACGAGGATGCCGCCGAAGAGCGGTCCGATCAGGAACGCGCTCGTCGTCCAGGCCGTCCAGCGGCCGATGGCCTTGCCCTGCTCGGCCTTGGAGAACGTCGCGATGATCAGGGCGAGCGAGCTCGGCACGAGCAGCGCGCCCGCGGCGCCCTGCAGCGCCCGGCCCATCACGAACACGAGTCCGGTGGGCGCCACCGCACAGAGCACCGACGTCGCCGCGAAGCCGTAGAGCCCGATCCTGATGATGCGGAGCCGGCCGAACGAGTCGGAGAGCGAGCCGGCGAGCAGGATCAGCGACCCGAGGGTCAGCAGGTAGGCGTCGACCGCCCACTGCTGCAGCGCGAGGCCGCCGCCGAGTTCGGCCGCGATCGACGGGAGCGCCACGTTGATGACCGCGCCGTCGAGGAACGCGATGAACGAGACGATGATGGCGACGACGAGCACCCGTGTGCGACGGTCCATCCGTCAATGCTGGCACAGTCGACGGGTGCGCGGTCGGTCCGATGACCGCACGGGCGCCGACCGGTCGCACCGCGGCGACCACGGTGCGCCGATGGCGTCAGCGGTTGCCGAGTCGCCGGCGCAGGAAGTCGATGCGTGCCTGCAGCTGGGTGACCGTGGCCTGCGCGACCGCCGGCCCTCCGCAGACGCGGCGCAGCTCGGCGTGCACCTGCGAGTGCGGCTCGCCGGTGTGCCTGGCCCAGAGCCCGACGAGGCTGTTCAGGAGTGCGCGCTGCTCCTTCAGGGTGCGGTACAGCGCCACCGGCTCGGCTCGGCCCGACTCCTCCGCCTCGGCGGTGTGCTTGCGCCGCTCTCCCGCACGCCGGGCCTGCCTCGCCTGCCGGTGCCGCAGCAGCTCCGAGACCTGCTCGGGCTCCAGGATGCCGGGGATGCCGATGAAGTCGTACTCCTCGTCGCTGCCCGGTTCGGCGAGCGTGCCGAACTCCGTGCCGTCGTAGAGCACGCGGTCGAACGAGGCATCCGACCCGATCGCCTCCCACGTGCCGAGGCCGGCCTCCTCGGAGGCGCGCTCCTCGCGGTTCGCGGACTCGAGGAGGCTGTCGTCGAGGCCGTCATCGTCCTGGTCGCCCGACCGCCGGTCGAGCGCGTGGTCGCGTTCGAGCTCCATCTGCGCGGCGAGGCCCATGAGGGTCGGCACGTTGGGCAGGAAGACCGACGCCGTCTCGCCGCGACGCCGGGCGCGCACGAATCGGCCGATCGCCTGGGCGAAGAAGAGCGGCGTCGACGCGCTCGTCGCGTACACCCCGACGGCGAGGCGGGGCACGTCGACGCCCTCGGACACCATCCGCACCGCCACCATCCAGCGCCGCGTGTTGCCTGAGAACTCCTCGATGCGCGCGCTCGCCTCCTTCTCGTCGGAGAGCACCACGGTGACGGGTTCGCCGCAGATCTGCTCGAGGATCTGCGCATACGCACGGGCGACGGTCTGGTCGGTGGCGATCACCAGGCCCCCGGCGTCGGGGATGCCGTGCCGCACCTCGGTGAGCCGGCGGTCGGCCGCCTGCAGGACCGCCGGGATCCACTCGCCGGTGGGCTCGAGCGCGGTGCGCCACGCCGAGGACGTGATGTCCTTCGTGTTGTCCTCGCCGAGCCGCGCCTCCATCTCGTCGCCGGCCTTCGTGCGCCATCGCATGTGGCCCGCGTACACCATGAAGAGCACCGGCCGCACGACGCCGTCGGCCAGGGCCCGCCCGTAGCCGTAGTTGTAGTCGGTCTTCGAGAGCCGCACGCCATGGTTGTCGGGCACGTACTCCACGAACGGGATCGGCGCCGTGTCGGAGCGGAACGGCGTACCCGTCAGCGACAGCCGCTTCGTCGCCGGCTCGAACGCCTCCCGGATGGCATCGCCCCACGAGAGCGTGTCGCCGCCGTGGTGCACCTCGTCGAGGATGACGAGCGAGCGACCCGAGAGGGTGAGCTCGCGGTGCAGCGCCGGGCGCATCGCGACCTGCGCGTAGGTCACCGCGACGCCGTGGTAGTGGCGGGCAGTCTGGCCATGGGCGTTGCGGAACCCCGGGTCGAGCCGGATGCCGGCGCGCGCCGCGGCATCCGCCCATTGGCGCTTCAGGTGGTCCGTCGGCGCCACGACGGTGATGCGATCGATGAGCCGCCGTGATCGGAGCTCGGCGGCGAGCCGAAGCGCGAACGTCGTCTTGCCCGCGCCCGGGGTCGCGGCGGCGAGGAAGTCGCGCGGCAGGTCGGCCAGGTACTGCTCGAGGGCGTCGGCCTGCCACGCCCGGAGCTTGCTGGCGGTGCCCCAGGCGGCCCGCTCGGGGAACGACGGCGGGAGATGCTCGGCGGCCGAGGTGCCCGGCTGATGGCCGGAAGGGGTCGCTGTGCTCACTGGATTCGAGGGTAGCGGAGCCGCCCGACATCCTCGAACCCGGCGACTTGGCACAATGGGGGGATGGTCACGCAGCAGCATCCCTGGTCGCGCTACGTCGCCCTCGGCGACTCCTTCACGGAGGGCATCGGCGACCCCGAACCCGGCGTACCCGGCGGGCACCGCGGCTGGGCCGATCGCGTCGCCGAGGTCCTGTCGCAGGGCGTCGACGACTTCGCCTACGCGAACCTCGCGGTGCGCGGCAAGCTCATCCAGCAGATCATCGACGAGCAGCTCGAGCCGGCCCTCGCGCTGCGGCCCGACCTCATCACGATCTCCGCGGGCGGCAACGACGTGATCCGGCCGCGCACCGACCCCGACGAGATCGCCGCGCGGTTCGAGTACGCCATCGAGCGCCTCTCCCGCGACCACGCCACCATCGTGATCTTCACGGGCGTCGACGTCGGCTTCTCACCCGTCTTCCGCGGCATCCGGGGCAAGGTGGCGATCTACAACGAGAACCTGCGCACCATCGCCAAGCGCTACGACTGCGTGGTCGCCGACCAGTGGGCGCTGACCGAGATCCAGGACCAGCGCATGTGGGCGCCCGACCGCCTGCACCTCAACGCGCTCGGCCACCACACGGTCGCCCGCATGGTGCTCGCGGCGCTCAACGTCGGGAACGGACTCGAGCCCATGAAGCCCGAACCGCTGCCCGCGAGCACGTGGCGCCAGGCCCGGGTCGAGGACCTGTCGTGGGCCAGGGAGTACCTCGTGCCGTGGGTGCTCCGCCGCATCCGGCATCAGTCGTCGGGCGACCTCATCTCGGCGAAGCGGCCGGATGCCGGTCCCTACTCGCTGCCCGACTGAGCCGGCTTCGGCGCGTCGAGCGCTCCCGGGTTGGCGAGCCGCCACCAGGCGCCCGGGTCCTCGAGGGACGCGTCGAGCACCAGGGGCACGGTGATCTCCTGCGAGCCGGCGTGCACCACGGCCGTGCCGACCTCGTCGCCGCGACTCGCGAGCGTGAGCGGATCGGCACGCACCTCGACGTCGACGGGCGTGTCGTTCCACACGACGACGGTGGCGCCGTCGGTCGTACGGGCGCGGGCCGTGTCGCCCCACGGGGTGTCGTACTCGGCGAGCACCTCGTTCGCCTGGAGCGGTGACACCTCGTGGAAGCCGGGCGCGACGGAGTCGAGCAGTGCGGCGATCGCCTCGTTGAGCACGGCGTGTGTCTCGCCGCCGAGGAGCACGCCCACGACGGTGACCGTGGTGGAGCCGACGGGGTAGTCCGCGGAGAAGAGCAGGTTCGCGGCGTCATCCGTCGTGCCGGTCTTGATGCCGTCGACCCCGTGCGTGCCGAGCAGCTTGTTCGAGTTCTTCAGCTTCCCGATCTCGGGCACCTCCACGGAGGGCAGCGCGACGATCTCGGCGACGGTCGGGTCGGCGAGGGCGAGCTTGCCGAGCTCGACGATCTCGGCCGCCGTGCTCACGTCATCGAGCGACAGGCCGCTCGTGTCGACGAGGCGCGTGTTCACGAGCCCGTGCGCGTCGAGCCACGTGCGGGCGGCGGTCAGGTAGCCGTCGACGGAGCCGAACGCCCAGTTGGCGATCGAGATCGAGTAGTTGCCGCCCGACGGCAGCAGCATCGCCTCGAGGCTCTCGCGGAGTGACAGCGTCGATCCCGCGACCACCGGGGCGACCGACGAGTTCTGCGCCACCTGGTCCCAGTAGATGTCGACGTCGTCCTCGGTGTAGGTGATGTCGGGCCCGCCCTCCCCCGCCGCGACCGGGTGCGCGTCGAGGACGACGAGGGCCGTGATGACCTTGGCGATGCTCGCCATCGGCATGGGCTGCTGCTCGGAGCCGGCCGCGAGCAGCCCGTCGAATCCGACCGCGCCCACGGCGTAGGTGCCGAATCCGGGCAGAGCGAGGGGCTGCGGCGCCGCCGCGACCGGTGCGGGATCGGTGACCTGCGGCGCCGCCGACGGGATGGGTGCCCCGAGCGCGTTGGCCGTGTAGACGCCGCCGCTGACGAGCAGGGCGAGCACCACCGCGAGCACGCTGAACACGACGATGCGCCGACGCCGGTACACGCGAGGGCTCGGCCGCCGCGGCGGGACACCCTGCGTCGGGGGCGTGCTCGACCCGTGCGCCTGCGTGCGCGTCGCGCTCATCGGGCGTCTCCTGCATCGGATGCCGCGGGCTCGACCGCCAGCGCGTACAGCACGACCGCGGCAGCGGCCGCGACGTTGAGCGAGTCCACGCCGTGAGCCATGGGGATCGTGACGACCCGGTCGGATGCCTCGAGCGCGTGCCTGCTGAGTCCGTCGCCCTCGGCGCCGAAGACGAGCGCGAGCCGCTCGGGCGGGTCGGCCGCGAGGTCGCGGAGCGACACGGCGTCGTCGGCGAGGGCGAGTGCCGCGATCGAGAAGTCATGGGCGTGCAGCATCCGCCGCGCCTCGGGCCACTCGGGAAGCCGGGTCCACGGCACCTGGAACACCGTGCCCATGCTCACCCGTACGCTGCGGCGGTAGAGCGGGTCGGCGCAGCGCGGGCTGACGAGCACCGCGTCGGCGCCGAGCGCGGCGACCGAACGGAAGATCGCGCCGACATTGGTGTGGTCGACGATGTCCTCGAGCACCACCACGCGACGCGCGCTCGCGAGCAGGTCGGCGGGGTCTGGCAGCACCGGCCGCTCGAACGCGGCGAGGGCGCCTCGATGCACGCGGTAGCCGGTGATCTCCTCGAGCTGGTCGGGGTCGGCCAGGTGCACCGGAACGTCGAACTGCGCGAGCTCGGCCCCGAGGCCGGCCAGCCACTTCTCCTCCATCAGCACCGAGCGTGGGCGGTGCCCTGCGCCGATCGCGCGGCGGATGACCTTGGCCGACTCGGCGATGTACAGGCCCTCGGCGGGCTCGTGGGCACTGCGCAGGGTCACGTCGGTGAGCCGGGCGTAGTCGGCCACGGCGTCGGATGCCGCGTCGCGGACTCGTTCGATGTGCATGGATCTCCTCCCCCTAGCCTGCCAGTGCGCGAAACATTCCGGAAAACGGACACGTCTAGAATCGGACCACGTCGAAGGGAGACGCCGTGGTGCCTGGCCTCGAAGCTCCGATGATCGCCGACGAACAGCTCGAGACGGCGATCGGCCTCATGCGCGGTTCGCGCGTGGCGGTGCTGACCGGCGCGGGGGTCTCGACGGACTCGGGCATCCCCGACTACCGCGGCGAGGGCGCGCCGGTGCGCACGCCCATGACCTTCCAGGCGTTCCTCGCCTCCGAGACCGCGCGCAAGCGGTACTGGGCGGGCAGTCACCTGGGCTGGCGCAGCTTCGGCGCCGCCCGGCCGAACGGGGGCCACCTCGCGCTCGCCGACCTCGAGGCGCGCGGCATCGTCGACGGCGTCGTCACCCAGAACGTCGACGGCCTGCACCGCCGGGCGGGCAGCCGGCACGTGGTCGAGCTGCACGGCGGCATGGATCGCGTGCTCTGCCTCACCTGCGGCCAGCACTACGCGCGGCAGGCCATCGCCGACCGGCTCGCCGAGTTGAACCCGTCGATCGACCTGGAGCGTGCCATCCGGGCCCGGCCCGACGGCGACGTCGACGTGGACGACGTCGAGACGATGGTGATCCCCGCGTGCACCGTGTGCGGGGGCATCCTGAAACCCGACGTCGTGTTCTTCGGCGAGTTCGTGCCGGTCGACGTGTACCAGGCCGCGGCGTCGCTCGTGCAGGCCGCCGACACCCTGCTCGTGGCGGGCTCGTCGCTCGTCGTGAACTCGGGCATGCGGCTCATCGAGCTGGCGCGGCGACGGCGCATGCCGATCATCGTCGTGAACCGCGGCATCACGAAGGGCGACAGCCGGGCCGCGGTGAAGATCGACGCGGGCGCGAGCGAGACGCTCGCCGCCATGGCCGAGGCCCTGCGGTCCTGACGACGCCCGTCGTTCTGCCAGCATGGTGGGCATGACGGATGCCGCCCGCGACGAGATCGAGCCCCGTGACCGCGTCGGACGGGTCGACGCCGCGCCGGTGACCCTCGCGATCGTGCGCCACGGCGAGACCGACTGGAACCGCGCCCGCCGCATCCAGGGCTCCACGGACATCCCGCTGAACGACACCGGCCGGGAGCAGGCCGCGCACACGGCCTCCGCGCTCGCGGGCGACCGGTGGGACGCGATCTACGCCAGCACGCTGTCCCGGGCCGCCGAGACCGCGGCGATCATCGCCGACCGTCTCGGACTTCCCGAGCCCGTGCTCGTGGCCGACCTCGCGGAGCGCAGCCACGGGGTGCTCGAAGGCCTCGACCATGCCGGTCGCGCCGCCGTGGAGGCGCAGGCCGCGACCATCGAGGGGCTCGAGCCGCGATCCGCGGTGATCGAGCGGGCCTCGGCGGCGCTCCTCGACATCGCCCGGGCTCATCCGGGCGGCGACGTCATCGTGGTCACCCACGGCGGGGTGATCCACGCGCTGATCATGCACCTGAGCGGCTGGACCCTTCCGGCCCCCGGCTATGTCATCGACAACGGCTCCGTGCACCTGCTGCGCGTCGTCGACGCCCAGCTCGAGCTCGTGGCCGCCGAAGCGCTCACGGGAACCGACGGCGCCTGACGGAATCAATGCTGCGTCGACGCTGCGTCGCCTCAGGCGCGACGGGCGGACCGCCGCCGCCGACGGGACCCCGGGCCGACGGTGCGACGCATGAGCTCGAGCAGCTGCTCGGCCGACGACGCCCAGGTGTAGCGGGCCGCGACGGCGACGGATGCCGCGGAGCGGCGCTCCCACTCCCCGTCGCGTTCGAGCGACCACAGGGCCGCCACGAGCGCCTCGGGATTGGCCGCGTCGAAGTACAGGGCGGCATCGCCACCGATCTCCCGGAAGATCGGGATGTCGCTGACCACCACGGGCGTGCCGAGGCGCATCGCCTCGACGAGCGGGATGCCGAACCCCTCGGCTCGTGAGGCGTGCACGAGGGCGGTGGCGCCCGCGAGAAGTTCGGCGTACTCGGCATCCGTCACGCCGTCGTGGAAGACGAGGCGCGCCTGCGGAGCGAGCCGTGTGAGCCGCGCGCGCTCGTCGGCGCTGATGCGGCTCAGCAGGTGCAGCTCGTGGTCGGGCAGCGCGGCGACCGCCCGCACGAGGGTGTCGACGTTCTTGTAGGGCATGTAGGAGCCCATGTACACGAGCCGGTGCCCGGCGGGGCGGACGCGCGGGAGGTCGGGCACGGCGAGGTCGTCGGCGGCGTTCGGGATGACCGTGACCGGACGGTCGGTGAGGTGGTGCTCGTGGATGAGCCCCGCGGTGGTCTCGGAGACGGTGACCACGGCGTCGGCGCGATTGAGGAGCATCCGTTGCGGCCACCAGGCGAGGTGGTAGAGCCGCCACAGCAGCCGCACGGGTGCGGGCAGGTCGCGCGGCGGCGTGCGGTTCTCGTAGTAGATGAGGTCGTGCAGCGTGAGCAGCAGCCGGTAGTTGCGCCCCCACGACCCCATGGTCTGCATGGGACTGAAGACGAGGTCGGGGCGGAGCTTGCGCACCTGCAGGGCGACGAGCGGTTCACGGGGGCTCGTGGGCGAGCTCACGAGTTGCCAGGGCAGCGGGGGCAGCATGTCGAGCTGGCGGTGGTCGCTCACGAGCATGGTGAGCGGATGCCGCTTGCCGAGCTCGGTGACGATGCCCGCGGTGAAGCGGCTGATGCCGTCGTGCTGGCCGATGCGCACGTAGCGGCAGTCGACGACGATCCTCACGCGTTCGCTCCCGAGCGGAGGAATCGGAGGATGCGCGCCGCCGCGTCGCCCGGCGTCTCGTAGTGGATGAGGTGGCCGACCTCGGGAATGACCTCGAGCGTCGCGTCGGGGAAGAGCGTGACGAGGCGGCGCTGGGCGTCGAGCGGAGTGACGTCGTCGCGCTCCGCCGCCACGAGCAGGGTCGGCACATGGATGTCGGCGGCGACCTCGCTCACGTCGTTGCCGACCGACGCGCGGAACGCCTCGAGCACGGCGTCCCGATCGCCGAACGCCGAGAAGTAGCGGTCGTGCTGGTCGTGGATCCAGCGTCGCAGCGGCTTCGACCGGGTCTTGGCCATGGTGACGCTCATGACGCGCACGATGGCGCCGTTGCGCAGCAGTGCGAAGCCGGCTCGCTCGGGCAGGGCCGCGGCCGCACGGTAGTACACCACCGCCAGCCGGGTCATCACGCCGCGTGGCCCTTCGAGGGCGGGCGCACCGATCGGGTTCACGAGCACGAGCCGCTCGGGCGCGAGGCCTCGGGCCACCGCGTTCGCGGCGATGATCGAGCCGAACGAGTGGCCGAGGAGCGTGTACGGCCCGTCGATGCCAACTGCCCTGATGAACGCGCCGAGCCAGTCGGCGTACGCCTCGATGTCGTGCGGGCGGTCGGCGAACACCGAGGAGGATCCGAAGCCCGGCAGGTCGGGAGAGATGATGCGGAAGCCGGGGAGCTGCGCGACGACGGGTTCGAGGCCGTGGTGATCGCCCCGGAATCCGTGCACGAGCACGAGCACCGGCGCGTCCGCTGCGCCGTACTCCCACCACGCGGTCTCGGTGCCGTCGACGTCGGTGCGGTGCTCGCTGACAGGGATGCGAGCGAGCTGCTCGGCGTACGGGGACTCGATCATCCCCGACATTCTACGGCGGGCCGCCTGAGCGTCGTCCCGCCTGTCCACCGGCGATCTCCGCACCCGCGGGTCGCTCCGCGGCTCTGACGGTGGGCCCGCATAGCCTTCGAACCATGGATGCCACGAGCAGCGCCCGCTGGGCCGACACCCTCGCCGTGTTCGACCTCGAGACCACCGGCATCGACGTCGACACCTGCCGCATCGTGACCGCCCACGTGGGCGTGATCGGCGCCGACGGCGAGGAGCTCGAGCGTCACGAGTGGCTCGTCGATCCCGGAA
Organism: Agromyces sp. P2_B3; assembly: GCF_056404815.1. Classification (NCBI taxonomy): domain Bacteria; kingdom Bacillati; phylum Actinomycetota; class Actinomycetes; order Micrococcales; family Microbacteriaceae; genus Agromyces; species Agromyces sp. P2_B3. The sequence continues at coordinate 277,468 of NZ_JBFUDH010000007.1, forward strand.
TCGAGATCCCCACGGCCGCCTCGCTCATCCACGGCGTCACGACCGAACGTGCCCGGCTCGAGGGACAGTCGCCGGTGTCGGCCGTGGCCGAGATCATCGCCACCCTCGCGGATGCCGCGGGCCGGGGCCTCCCGATCGTGGCGTACAACGCGGCCTACGACCTCACCCTCCTCGAGCGCGAGGCCGAGCGGTACGGGCACACTCCCCTGCCCGGCCCCGGACCGGTGATCGACCCGCTCGTCATCGACAAGGCGATCGACCGCTATCGGCGCGGCAAGCGCACCCTCACGGCCACGGCCGAGCACTACGGCGTCGCGCTGCCGAACGCCCATGACGCCGGCGCCGATGCCGTGGCCGCGGGCCGCGTCGCCCAGGCGATCGTCCGCGCGTTCCCCGAGCTGGCCGCCATCGCCGTGGGCGACCTGCACGCGCGGCAGGTGGACTGGTGCCGCGAGCAGGCCGAGAGCTACCAGGCGTACCGCCGTGCCAACGGCGACCCCGACTTCACGACCTCGGGCGCCTGGCCCGTCCGCCGCACCGCGGCCGCTGCTCAGGCGTCCGTCGCAGCCGCTGCCGCGCCAGCTTCGGCCGTCGCCGTCATCGACGGCTTCCCGCCCACGGCGGATCCCGACGCGCTGTTCTGACCTCGTCCGGGTTCGGCGCGCCGTGCCGCGGGCACGACGAAGGGCGGACGACCGGAGTCGCCCGCCCTCGTGCGGCAGGATTACTTGCCGAAGTTCTTGAAGCGCTGGTTGAACTTCTCGACGCGGCCGGCCGAGTCCATGATGCGCTGCTTGCCCGTGTAGAACGGGTGCGACTCCGACGAGATCTCGACGTCGATCACCGGGTAGGTGACGCCATCGAGCTCGATCGTCTTGTCGCTCGACACGGTCGAGCGGGTGAGGAACGTGGCGCCCGAAGCGAGGTCGCGGAAGACGACGGCGTTGTAGTCGGGGTGGATGTCGGTCTTCATGGAGACTTCCTTGTTGAATGGATGGTGGATTCGCACCTGCCTCGCGGACAGGAAAGCACTCGGCCCATGGGCCAACAAACGATTCTAGCAGAATCGCAACGGTCGGAAGTCAGGCCGCGCGCGCGGTGTATCGGCCGTCGGCCTCGGTCAGGCCGATCTCGATGCCGAACGTCTCGGTCAGCGTGGCCGACGTGAGGGCCTCGGCCAGCGGCCCCGCCGCGACGATGCGCCCCTTCGAGAGCAGCATCGCGTGGGTGAAGCCCTGCGGGATCTCCTCCACGTGGTGGGTGACCATGATGATCGCGGGCGAGGCCGGCGACGACGCGTAGCCGCCGAGCAGCCCGAGGAGCTCCTCGCGGGCGCCGAGGTCGAGGCTCGCGGCCGGCTCGTCGAGCAGCAGCAGCTCGGGGTCGGTCATCACCGAGCGCGCGATCTGCACGCGCTTCTGCTCGCCGTCGGAGAGGCTGCCGAACCGTCGCCCGGCGAAGCCCTCGAGGCCCCACTCCGAGAGCACGCGCTGCGCGCGACGCAGGTCGATCTCCTCGTACTCCTCGTTCCACCGGCCGGTCACCGAGTAGGCGGCGGTCAGCACGACGTCGAGCACCGTCTCGTTGCGCGGGATCTTGCGCGCCATCGCCGTCGACGCGAAGCCGATCATCGGGCGCAGCTCGAACACGTCGACCTTGCCCAACGACTCCTGCAGCACGTCGGCCGTGCCCTTCGTCGGGTGCATGGCCGCGGCGGCGATCTGGAGGAGCGTGGTCTTGCCCGCGCCGTTCGGGCCCAGGATGACCCAGCGTTCGTCGGAGTCGACGCTCCACGTCACCGAGTCGAGGATCGGATTCCCGTCTCGAACCACCGACACATCGCGGAACTGCAGCACCGTACTCGCCATAATCACCAATGCTATCGGGACGCGGACAGCGCTTCCGTCCGCAGCCGGCGTGCACGCACCGGCGGGCGCCGCCTGATCGGCGTCAGCGCGCGAGCACGCGGCGGTAGAGCTCCTGCGTACGCTCGGCGATCGCGTCCCAGGCGAAGTGCTCCTCGGCGCGTCGCCGACCGGCCTCCCCCATCGCGCGCGCCGTGACGGGGTCGCTCACGACCCGCGTGAGTGCGGCGGCGAGGTCGGCGACGAAGGCGTCGGGGTCCAGTGGCGTGCCCGTGCCGTCGTCGGCCTGCTCGATGGGCACCAGCACCCCGGTCACGCCGTCGTCCACGACCTCGGGGATGCCGCCGGTCGCCGTGCCGACGACGGGCGCGCCGCACGCCATCGCCTCGAGGTTGACGATGCCGAGCGGTTCGTAGACCGACGGGCAGACGAACGTGGTCGCTGCGGTGAGGAGCGCGGTCAGCTCGTTTCGCGGCAGGTGCCGGTCGATCCACACCACGCCCCCGCGCTCGGCGCGCAGCTCGTCGACCACGGCGGTGACCTCCGCCATGATCTCCTCGGTGTCGGGCGCGCCGGCGCAGAGCACGAGCTGCACGTCGGCGGGCAGCATCCGGGCGGCCCTGAGCAGGTACGGCAGGCCCTTCTGGCGCGTGATGCGGCCGACGAAGATGACCGAGGGGCGATCGGGGTCGAGCCCCAGGGATCGCGCCAGGTCGGCGTCGTCATTCGGCTTCCAGTCGGCGAGGTCGATGCCGTTGTAGACGACCTCGACACGCGCGGGGTCGATGGCAGGGTACGACCGGAGGATGTCGCGCCGCATGCCGTCGCTCACGGCGATGACCGCGTCGGCATCCTCGAAGGCGGTGCGCTCCACCCATGACGAGAGACGGTAGCCGCCGCCGAGCTGTTCCGCCTTCCAGGGGCGCAGCGGCTCGAGGCTGTGCGCCGTCACGACGTGCGGGATGCCGTGCAGCTTCTTCGCGGTGAAGCCCGCGAAGTTCGCGTACCAGGTGTGCGAGTGCACGAGGTCGGCTCCGGCGGCATCCCCCGCCATGAGCAGGTCGACCCCCATGGTGCCGAGCGCCGGATTGCGCCCGTCGAACTCGGCCGGCGTGGCGTAGCCGAAGGTGCCAGCCTCGTCGCGGGGAGCGCCGAAGCTGCGGACGACGACCTCGAGGTCGCGACGCAGCGCTCTGACGAGCTCGGCGACATGCACCCCCGCTCCTCCATAGACCTCGGGTGGATATTCGCGGGTGAGCAGGTCGACGCGCATGCCCTAACGGTATCGCAGCGCTTCCGCAATGGCCGGACTCCGTCGCCCGGAAACCGTCGTCGCCTGACTACGCTGGGTCCATGGCCACGCGCAAGGTATTCGGCATCGTGCTCGCTGGGGGCGAGGGCAAGCGACTCATGCCCCTCACGGAGGACCGGGCCAAGCCCGCGGTGCCGTTCGGCGGCCAGTACCGTCTCGTGGACTTCGCGCTGTCGAACCTCCTCAACTCCGGCTTGCGCCAGATCGTCGTGCTCACGCAGTACAAGTCGCACAGCCTCGACCGTCACGTGTCGCAGACCTGGCGCATGAACGGCCTGCTCAACTCCTACGTGGCCTCCGTGCCCGCCCAGCAGCGTCTCGGCAAGCGCTGGTTCTCGGGTTCGGCCGACGCGATCCTGCAGAGTCTCAACCTGATCTACGACGAGCAGCCCGACATCATCGTGGTCGTCGGCGCCGACCACGTGTACCGCATGGACTTCAGCCAGATGATCGACGCGCACATCGAGTCGGGCCTGGCCGCGACCGTCGCCGCGATCCGCCAGCCGATCTCGCTCGCCGACCAGTTCGGCGTCATCGAGGTCGACGAGAAGCGCCCCGACCACATCCGCCGGTTCCTCGAGAAGCCGAAGGACCCGGTGGGCCTTCCCGACGCGCCCCACGAGGTGCTGGCGTCCATGGGCAACTACGTCTTCAACGCCGACGCGCTGATCGACGCCGTGCTGCGCGACGGGGAGCGCACGGATTCGAGTCACGACATGGGCGGCGACATCATCCCCGCATTCGTCGACCAGGGTGCCGCTGGCGTCTACGACCTCCGGCGCAACGAGGTGCCCGGTTCGACCGATCGCGATCGCTACTACTGGCGCGACGTCGGAACGATCGACTCCTTCTTCGAGGCGCACCAGGACCTCATCTCGGTGCTCCCGGTCTTCAACCTCTACAACCGCGAGTGGCCCATCTTCAGCCAGCAGCTGAACTCGCCGCCCGCGAAGTTCACCCGTGATGCCCGTGGTTCGCTCGGCACGGTGATCGACTCGATCGTCTCGCTCGGCTCGGTCATCTCGGGCGCACACGTCGAGCGCAGCGTGCTCGGGCCGTGGGCGATCGTGGGGTCGGGCGCGCACGTCGCCGACTCGATCCTCTTCGACCGCGCGCGCATCGAGGCCGGGGCCACGGTGCAGCGGGCCATCCTCGACAAGGAGGTCGTCGTCGAGGCCGGCGCGCACATCGGCGTCGATCGCGCGAACGACCTGGCGCGCGGGTTCATCGTGACCGACAGCGGCATCACCGTGGTCGGCAAGGGTTCGCGGGTGCGGGCCACCGCGTGACCGCAACGGCAGCCGGCCGCGCGAGCGGCCCCCTCGTCGTGCTCGACGCCGATTCCACGCTGATCCGCGAAGAGGCCATCGAACTGCTGGCGGATGCCGCGGGGAGCCTCGCCCTCGTCACCGAGGTCACCGAGCGCGCGATGCGCGGCGAGCTCGACTTCGCCGCCAGCCTGCGCGAACGCGTCGCCACCCTCGCCGGGCTCGACCTCTCGGTGTTCGCCGAGGCCCGGGCGCGGATGACCCCCACGCCCGGCGTGCAGGAGCTCATCGACGGGGTGCACGCGGCCGGCGGTCGCGTCGGCGTGGTCTCGGGAGGCTTCCACGAGCTGCTCGACCCGCTCGCCGAGCGGCTCGGACTCGACTTCTGCCGGGCGAACCGGCTCGAGGTCGACGGTGGTCGCCTGACGGGGCGGGTCGACGGGGCGATCGTCGACGCGCACGGCAAGGCGGCGGCGCTCGAGGAGTGGGCGGCGGCCAGCGGCATCCGGCTCGACCGCACCATCGCCGTCGGCGACGGCGCGAACGACCTGGAGATGCTTCGCACGGCCCGGCTGGGCGTCGCGTTCTGCGCGAAGCCCGTGGTGCGCGAGCGGGCGGATGTCGCGATCGACGCACCCGACCTCAGTGCCGTGCTGCCGCTGCTCGGCCTTCGCGGCTGAGCGCCGCGCGGCCCTCGCACCGCCCGACTGGGAGCTTCCCCAGAACCCGTACCGCCGCGCGAGCGCGGACGTACCATGTCGCCATGTCCGGTCGCATCGTCGCACGTGCATTCGCCGCCTTCGCTCTCACTGGGCTCCTCGCCGTCGCGGCGGCGGGCACCGCCCAGGCGACTCCTCCATCGGGTGGCCCCTTCCCAGAGGTGATCGGACTTCCCGACGGGTTCCAGCCCGAGGGCATCACGATCGGACCGGGCGGCACCGGCTACGTCGGATCGCTCGTCGACGGCGACGTCTTCGTGTTCGACGTGCGCACCGGCGAGCAACTCGACCGCCTCGAGGGCCCGGGCACCCCATCCGTCGGACTCAAGGTCGACGAGCGAGGCCGACTGTTCATCGCCGGCGGGCCCGCGGGCGATGCCCGGGTCGTCGACGCCGACACCGGCGCCGTGCTCGAGTCGTACCAGTTCACGACCGACCCGGCGGCGTTCGTCAATGACGTCGTGCTCACGCACGACGGCGCCTGGTTCACGAACAGCTCGGCGGCCGAGCTGTACTTCGTGCCCGTGGCCCCCTCGGGCGAGCTCTCGGATTCGTTCGAGGTCCTCCCGCTCACCGGCGATTGGATGCAGACTCCCGGGTTCAACGCGAACGGGATCGCCGAGACGCCCGACCACCAGGCGCTGCTGGTGATCCAGTCATCGACGTCGACGCTGTACCGGGTCGATCCCAGCACCGGTGAGGCCACCGTGGTCGACCTCGGCGGCACCGCCCTGCCGAACGGCGACGGCCTCCTCGTGGTCGGCCGCACGCTCTACGTCGTGCAGAACCAGCTCAACACCGTGGCCGTCGTCCGGCTCGACCCGCAGGGCACGAGCGGCACAGTGGTCGACCGCCTGACCGATCCTGACTTCGCCGTGCCGACGACCATCGCCAGGTTCGGCTCGGGCCTCTACCTGCCGAACGCGCGCTTCGGCACGCCGCCGACTCCCGACACCGAGTACGACGTGGTGCGCATCGGCCGCTGAGTCGGGCGGGCTCCTGACGGCTAGTGGCCCATCCCGAGGCCGCCGTCGACGGGGATGACCGCGCCCGAGATGTACCCGGCGTCGTCGCCGGCGAGCCACGCGACGACGCGGGCGACCTCGTCGGGCGAGGCGAAGCGGCCGAGCGGGATGCTCTTCTTGTACTCGGCCTGCTGCGCCTCGGGCAGTTCGTCGGTCATGTCCGTCTCGATGAAGCCCGGAGCGACGACGTTCGCCGTGATGTTGCGGGCGCCGAGCTCGCGGGTGAGGGAGCGCGCCATGCCGACCAGCCCCGCCTTCGACGACGAGTAGTTCACCTGGCCGGCCGAGCCGTAGAGGCCCACGACGCTCGAGATGAGCACGATGCGTCCGAAGCGGGCCTTCAGCATGCCCTTGGACGCGCGCTTCACGACTCGGAACGCGCCGGTGAGGTTGGTGTCGATCACGCTCGTGAACTCGTCCTCGCTCATGCGCATGAGGAGCGTGTCGCGCGTGATGCCGGCATTCGCCACGACGACCTCGACCGGGCCGAGGGCGGCTTCGATCTCGGAGAACGCCTGGTCGACGGATGCGGCATCCGTCACGTCGGCCCGGACCGTGAGCGACCCCTCGGGGCCCTCGCCCGAACGGGCGGTGACGGCGACCCGGTGTCCCTGTGCGACGAACTCACGGGCGATCGCGTATCCGATGCCCCGGTTTCCACCGGTCACGAGCACGGTTCGGCTGGTCGTCATGTGGGACTCCGTTTCTCGCATGGCGCGGGCGTGTCGGCCGATCGGCCCGTCCCAGCTTAGAGGCTGCCCGATCCGTGGCTCGGCGGGGGCCCAGCGGACGTAGGCTTGAGGGTGAGGAGAGCCGCGCGACCCCACGGCGACCACCATGAAGCAGCAGCAGTCGATCACCTCGCTGCCGCCCTCGCCTGACGCGGAGCGGCGCGCGCGCATGATCAAGTACACGATCGCGATGACGATCCGCGTCGCCTGCATCTTCGCGCTGCTCTTCGCGAAGGGCTGGTGGTTGGCGGTGTTCGCGGCGGGCGCGATCTTCCTGCCCTATGTCGCGGTCGTGCTCGCCAACGTGAGCGGCCCGTCGCGTTCTCCAGAGGTGCTGCGTCCCGGCGGGCTCCTTCCCGTCACTCCCCCGCAGCCCGTCACCGAGCATGACGGGACCGATCCTGCCGAACCCGCCGACCCCGACCCCGCGGCATCCGACCGACCCGACGACGAGCGTGGTGCCGCGTGATCGGCGGCATCGGGGCGGATGCCGCCCCCGACGTCTGCTCGCGTGCCGCGTGCCGCACGAGCGCCACCTGGCGCATCGACTGGCAGAACCCGCGCATCCACACGGGTGACCGCTGGAAGACCTGGCTCGCCTGTGACGAGCACGTGGAGTACCTGCGCGGATTCCTCGAGGCGCGGTCGTTCCCCGTGCGGGTCGCGGCATTCGACGCGGCGACGGAGACCGCGACGGGAGTGGATGCGTGAACGACTGGCGCTTCCTCCGCTCTCCGCGGTGGGCGGGCTACCTCGCCCTGGTGATCGTGTTCGCGATCGCCTGCTGCGCCCTCGGCACCTGGCAGCTGAACCGCCGTGCCGAGGCGCTCGCCGAGGTCGCCAGGATCGACGCCAACTACGACGCCGAGGCGATTCCCGTGGCCGAGGCGCTGCCCGACCCGGCCGGCTTCGACATCGACCAGCGGTGGCGCGTCGTGGCGCTCTCGGGCGAATACCTCGCCGAGGAGGAGGTCGTGGTGCGGAACCGCCCGTTCGAGGGCAGCTCGGGGTTCGAGGTGGTGACGCCGTTCCGGCTCGATGACGGCACCGTGTTCATGGTGAACCGCGGCTGGATCGCGCAGGACTCCGACGGGCGCCCGAGCGCATACGACCCCGCACCCTCCGGACACGTCGACCTCGAAGCACGACTGAAGGCGGGTGAGGGTCGCATCGCCGGCCGCACCTCGACCGGCATCGAGTTCGCCACGATCGACCTCGACGAACTCGCCGAGCGCGTGGGCGAGCCGAGCTACACGGGCGCCTACGGCATCCTCGTGCAGGACGGCGCCGACGCCGACGAGCCGCCGCTGGCCGCCGCCCGTCCGGTACGCGACGAGGGTCCGCACCTGTCGTACGCGCTGCAGTGGTTCGTGTTCGCGCTCCTCGGGTTCGTCGGCCTCGGCTGGGCCGCGAACCAGGAACGGCGGGGCCTCGCCGAGGCATCCGGCTCGCGCGATGCGCCCACGGCGCCGCGCGAACGCAAGCCGTCACGCGAACGCCGGGACGCCGACGTCGAAGACGAGATCCTCGACCGCCGGTAGCCGGTCGCCGTCAGCGGCCGCCGTCTCAGGCGAGCTCGATGAGCTCCTGGTACTCGCGGCTCCAGTGGTCCTCCGTGCCGTCGGGCATGATGAGCACCCGCTCGGGGTTCAGCGCCTCGACCGCGCCGGGGTCGTGCGAGACGAGCACGACCGAGCCCTCGTAGTGCGCGAGCGCGTCGAGGATCTCGGCGCGGCTCGCGGGATCGAGGTTGTTCGTCGGCTCGTCGAGCAGCAGCACGTTCGCGCCGGAGACCACGATCATCGCGAGCGCCAGTCGGGTCTTCTCGCCGCCCGAGAGCACTCCCGCCGGCTTGTGCACGTCGTCGCCGGTGAAGAGGAACGAGCCGAGCACCTTGCGGGCCTCGGTCTCGGTGAGGTTGGGTGAGGCGCTCACCATGTTCTGCAGCACGCTGCGCTTCACGTCGAGCGTCTCGTGCTCCTGCGCGTAGTAGCCGACGCGAAGTCCGTGCCCCGCCTCGACGACGCCCGTGTCGGGGCGGTCGACGCCGGCGAGGATGCGGAGCAGCGTGGTCTTGCCGGCGCCGTTCAGGCCGATGATGACGACCTTCGAGCCGCGGTCGATGGCGAGGTCGACGGCCGTGAAGATCTCGAGCGAGCCGTAGCTCTTCGAGAGGTCGTTGGCGGTCAACGGGGTGCGGCCGCACGGCGCCGGAGTCGGGAAGCGGAGCTTCGCCACCCGGTCGACCGCGCGCACGTCCTCGAGCCCGGCGAGGAGCTTCTCGGCGCGGGCGACCATCTGGTGCGCCGCCGCCGCCTTCGACGCCTTGGCACCGAAGCGGGCCGCCTGGAGCTGCAGGGCGCCCGCCTTCTTCTCGGCGTTCGAGCGCTCCTTCTTACGGCGCTCCTCGTCGGCCGCGCGCTGGCGCTGGTAGTGCTTCCAGCCCATGTTGTAGATGTCGATCACCGAGCGGTTCGCGTCGAGGTAGAAGACACGGTTCACGACCTCGCCGACGAGCTCCACGTCGTGGCTGATCACGATCACGCCGCCCTTGTAGCCCTTGAGGAACTCGCGGAGCCACACGACCGAGTCGGCGTCGAGGTGGTTGGTGGGCTCGTCGAGGATCATCGTCTCGGCATCCGAGAACAGGATGCGCGCGAGCTCGATGCGCCGGCGCTGGCCGCCCGACAGCGTCTTCAGGGGCTGGTCGAGGATGCGGTCGGGCAGGTTGAGGTTCGACGCGATCGACGCCGCCTCCGCCTCGGCTGCATACCCGCCGAGCGCGGTGAAGCGGTCGGTGAGGTTGCCGTACTTCTTCATGGCGCGCTCGGCGACCGCGGGGTCGTCGCTGCCCATGTTCATGGACGCCTCGTGCATGCCGAGCACGAGCGAGCCCAGCCCGCGGGCGTCGAGGATGCGGGTGCGCGCGAGCATGTCGGGATCGCCGGAGCGGGGATCCTGGGGCAGGTAGCCGATCTCGCCCGAGCGGTCGATCCTGCCGCCGGTGGGCAGCGTCTCGCCGGCGAGGGTCTTCGTGAGCGTGGTCTTGCCCGCGCCGTTGCGGCCCACGAGCCCCACCTTGTCGCCCGGGGACACGCGGAAGTCCACGTGTTCCATGAGCACGCGTGCGCCGACGCGGATCTCGAGATCATGGACGGCGAGCACGGGGATCCTCCGCGGAAGTGGGTGGGGTGACGGCGTGCCGAGTGGCACAGCCCCCCAGTCTATCGCGCGGCGCGTCGATCACTCGCCCAGAGGATGTCACCGGCATCCGCCAGACTCGGAGCATGCCGACGACCGCGAGCCCGGCCCGTGTGCGAGCCGCGCGCCTGGACGCGCACGGGCTGCGACACGGCCTTCCCACGATCACCGCCGCCGTGCAACGACTCGGGGCCGTGCAGGCGCAGGACTTCGGCGCGGCCCGCTGGGTGCTCGGCGCACGGGTGCCAGGCTCCGTCGTGGCCGATGTCCACACCGCGATCGCGTCACGCAAGATCGTGCGCTCCTGGCCGATGCGGGGCACGCTGCACTTCGTGCCGGCCGAGGCGCTGCGGCCGATCCTCGCGATCACCGGGCCACGCGAACTGCAGCGCGCGACCACGCGGCATCGGCAGCTCGAGCTCGACGCCGACACCCACGCCAGGGCCCGGGCCGTCGCCGAGCGCGCGCTCGCGGGCGTCTCGCTCTCGCGGGAGGAGCTGCTCGCCGCGTGGGAGGCGGCCGGCATCGCGACGACCGGTCAGCGGGGATACCACCTCATCTGGCGGCTGGCGCAGGAGGCAGTGCTCTGCTGCGGCCCCGTCGAGGGGCGGGGCCAGCGCTTCGTGCTGCTCGACGAATGGGCGCCGTCGGTCGGCACGCCGCCCGATCGGGAACAGACGCTCGCCGAGCTCCTCGTCGCGTACGCGGCGGGTCACGGCCCGGTGACGGTGCGCGACTTCGCCTGGTGGACGGGGCTCACCCTCGGCGATGCCCGGCTCGCACGCGCCGCGGCCGGCGACGCGCTCGAGGCGTTCGATGACGAGCACCTCGTGGCCGCCGACGGCTTCGATGTGGCGGCCGAACCGCGGCGCCGCGGAACGGGCCGGCGGCACGCGCTCGCCGCGTTCGACGAATACTTCCTGGGCTACACCGAGCGTGGGGCGGTCTGCGATCCGCGGCACGCGGCGCGCGTGGTGCCGGGCTCGAACGGCGTCTTCCAGCCGATCCTGGTCGACGGGCGGGGCGTCGTCGAGGGCGTCTGGCGGGTCGCACGGGCGAAGGGTGCGGCATCCGTGACGCTGCACGGCTTCGAGGGCGCCGTCGAGGCATCCGGGTACCGCACGGCGCTCACCCGGTGGGCCCGCTTCCACGGCGAGCGGCTCGCGTCGATCGAATCGGCGCACTGAACCCCGGCGGCGCGATCGGCGGAACCGCGCACGCTCGGCCCCGACGACCACGGGCGGCACCCGCAAGGGTGCCGCCCGTACCGACCGGATCCGGCTACTGCTGGAGCGCCGCCTGCAGCTCGAGGGTGATGGTCACCTTGTCGCCGAGGAGGACGCCGCCCGTCTCGAGCGCGGCGTTGTACGAGAGTCCGAAGTCCTCGCGGTTGATGACCGTCTTCGCGGTGGCGCCGCCCTTGTAGTTGCCGTAGGGGTCGCCGCCGAAGCCGCCGAACTCGAAGTCGAACGTGACGGGCTTTGTGATGCCGCGGATCGTGAGGTCGCCGTCCACCTTGAAGTCGCCGTCCACCACGCGAACGCCCGTCGAGGCGAAGTCGATCGTCGGGTAGGTCTCGGCCTCGAAGAAGTCGCCGGTGCGCAGGTGCGCGTCGCGGTTCGGCTCGTTCGTGGTGATCGAGGCGACCTCCGCCGACGCGGTCACGCTCGAGTCCAGCGGATCCTCGGCGGTCACGAAGGTGGCGTCGAAGCGCTCGAACTTGCCCTTGACCTTGCTGATCATGATGTGGCGGATACTGAAGCCGACCTCGCTGTGCGCGGTGTCGACCTTCCAAGTGCCTGCGCGGTATCCGGGGATCTCGATCGTGGTGGCGGTGCTCGTCATATGCGGTTCTCCATGTTCGATGTCGGTGCGGCCCGGTCGGCCACACACATGCAAACGCATTGAGTTCCGATCTATTCCCCGACGTCCGGATTCATTCCGGACCTCGTCCCGGACTCCTCGAGCGTCCGCCGCAGGGTCAGTACCCGATCGGCGGCGTCATCGAGCCGCTCCTCGCTGATCCGCCCCGCCTGCACGGCGCCGACGATCGCTGCGACGAGGCCGCCGACCGAGACGCCCACCGTGCCGGGATCGGCCGGCAGCACGTACAGCAGCAGGTCGGATCCCGCGGCGACGGCGCGAACCGCGTTCTCCCCGGGATCCGCGTACTCCGGAAGGCCGTTGTGCTGCAGCATGAGCATGTCGTCGGTCACGATCACCCCGTCGAAGCCCAGCTCGTCACGCAGGATCCGATGCCAGGCGGGAGAGAGCGACGCCGGCGCGGGGTCGACCGCCGGGTATGCGAGATGCCCGGTCATCACGAGCTCGGCGCCTGCGTCGATGCCCGCGACGAACGGGACGGAGGGACCGGCGCGCCACTCGTCGAGGTCGAGCGGCGCCGACGGGATGCTCGAGTGCGAGTCGCCCGGCGCCGCGCCGTGCCCCGGGAAGTGCTTCAGCGTGCTGGCGACGGTGCCGCGCTCCCCCGCCACCGCCGAGGCGACGCGGTCGGCAGCGGCGGCCGCGTCGGTGCCGAGCACGCGCCCCGAGATGAACGAGGCCGGATCGGGCGTGACGTCGGCGACCACGCCGAAGTTCACGGAGACGCCGACATCGGACAGCGTCGTCGCCCGCGCGGCGAAGGCCTCCTCGGCCGCCTGCGGCGGTGCGCCCCGCAACGTGCCGGCGCTCGCGGCGCCGTCCCACGGCAGCCGCTGCACCTCGCCGCCCTCCTCGTCGATGCCGATGAGCACGGGCGCCTCGGGGTCGCCCTGCACGGCGGTGGTCAGGGCGGCCAGTTCGACCGGCGTCGCCGGCACGTTGTCGCCCATCAGGATGAGTCCCGAGACGCCGGCGTCGACGTAGGCGCGGAGCGGGGCGGGATCGGTGCCGGGCGCGTGCAGCATGAGCAGTGCGGCGGCCTTCTGCTCGAGCGTGAGCTGCGACATCCGCTCGTCGACCCAGTCGGCGATGGGGTCCGGTGGCGGCGTGGTCGGTTCCACCGACGGCGTGGCTGCGGGCGTGTGCGCTGCGGCCAGCGGGCTGCAGGCCGTGACGCCGACGAGCGTCGCCGCCAGCAGCAACGTCGTGGCCGTGGGTCGGAGGGCGCGCATCCGCACGAGTGTACGCTGCGTGTCCGAGCGACCGCCGAGCGCACCCGTGGGTAGACTCGCGGGGCTCGGAGGGGGCCCTGTGCGACGCGGATGGAAGGCGACGGCGGGAGCGGCCGTACTGCTCGCGCTCCTCGCCGTGCCCCCCGCGACGGCGTTCGCCGAGGACTATCCCACGTGGGATCAGGTGCAGGCCGCGAAGGCCGACGTGGCGTCGCGTGAGGCGGAGGCGAGCCGCATCACCGCGTTCGTCGACGAGCTCGAGGCCGAAGCCGGACGGCTGGGCGATGCCGCCGTCGCCGCCGCCGCGGCATCCGCCGTCGCCGAGGCCGCGCGCGCCGCTGCCGAGACGCAGGCGAGCACCCTTCGTGCCGCGGCGGATGCGGCGACGGCCGCGGCCGATGACGCCGCCGCACGCCTCGGCCGCGTGGGCGCGGTCCTCGCGCGGTCGGGCGGCGCCGACCTGACCCTGCGGCTCTTCTTCGCCCGAGGGGACCAGGCCGACCTGCTCGTGGGGCTGTCGCGGGCGGCGCAGCTCACGAACGTCTACGGCGGGGTGGCGGCGCGCGCGAAGGCGACGCGAGCGGATGCCGCGGCGCTGAGCGCCCAGGCGCAGGTCGCCGAAGCCGAGCGCACCCGGCTCGCCGCGGAGGCGGCTGCAGCGTCCGCGGCCGCAGAGACCGCGCACGAGGCGGCCGAGGCTCAGGTGGCGGAGCAGCAGGCGGTGCTCGACACGCTCTACGCCCAGCTCGCGAGCCTCCGCGACCGGTCGGTCGACCTCGAACGCCAGTTCCGCATCGGCGAGCAGGCGGCTCAGGAGCGCGCCGCGCGCGAAGCGGCCGCGGCGGCAGCCGCCGCCGCGACGG
>NZ_JBFUDH010000008.1:0-121979 GCF_056404815.1 Agromyces sp. P2_B3
CCGCCGACGCCCCCCGTCGGCGGTGGGCTCGGCACCCCCGCCCCGACTCCGGCGCCCACGCCCGGGCCGCGGTCGCCCTCACCCGACCTGCGCCCGCCGCTCACCGGGCAGCCCGAGGCGCCCGGCGGCCCGGCACCCGCCCCGACCCCGGGCGCCGCCCAGCCGACCGACGCCGAGAAGCAGACGTGGCTGGCCTTCCAGCAGATCGTCCGCGACTGCATGGCCGACGCCGGGCAGGAGTACCTCGAGTGGGAGTGGTGGAACCCCGCGCCCGAGGCCTCCAACCGCTTCCCGGCGATGCCCGCAGACCTCACCCCCGAGGAGTACGCCGCGTGGGAGCTCGCCCTCGACGGCGAGGCGGGCACGGGTGACGACTACCGCTGGGAGGACGCCGGCTGCTGGGGCTACGCCGTGCACGCCACCGGTGGCACGAACTGACGGCGCGAGCCAAGGCGATCAGGCCCGCGCGACGAGCTCCGTCACCGAGCCGTTGAGCGTCGCGGCATCCGCGTCCGCGTCCCAGAGGGCGACCACGGCGTCGGCGAGCACGTCCTCGAGCCCCGCGAGCGAGCGCACGCGGAACGTCACGGCCGCGGCCGCGGCATCCGGCGACTTCGCGAACCCCTGGGCGAGGGCCTGCATCCACGACTCGCTCGCCGCCTTGACCGCCGTGTAGTTGGCGCTGCCCGCCGAGGGCGCGGCGACCGTCGTCGACGAGACGATGGCGATGCGCCCGGCCGGCGAGTCCACGAGATCGGTCCAGAACGCGCGGCTCACGTACCGGAGTGCGGTGAACGACCGCTCGAGCACGCGGTAGTCCTCCTCGGACTGCCCGAGGATGCCGCCGCCACCGCGCCAGCCGCCGACGAGGTGCACGACGCCGTCGAGGTCCCCGACCCGCGCGTGCACGCGCATCGCGAGCTCGAGCACGTCGTCGCCGTCGGTGAGGTCGGCGAGTTCTCCCACCACCCCCGGAACCTCGGCGACGAGGGCGTCGAGGCGGCCCTGGTCGCTGCCCACGACCACCACGCGGGCGCCCGCGTCGACGAGCGCGCGGGCGACCGCCTGGCCGGACGCGCTCGTCGCACCCGCGATGAGCACCGTCCGGCCGGCGACCGTCATGGTCAGCGCTCCGAGGTCGCGGTGATGCCCACCGTCGACTCGATGACCGGCTTCATCTTCTTGTCGAGCGCCTCGTAGAACATCGACAGCGGGAACTCGTCGTCCATCACGAGGTCGGTGTAGCCCTTCGGCGCACCCGCGAGCACCTCGCGCGGCAGGCCCTGCGCCCACACCGAGGCGGGGTTGGGCGTCACGACGCTCGTCACCAGCTCGTACGCCGCGAGCCAGTGCGCGGTCTTCGGCCGGTCGATCGACTTCCAGTAGAGCTCGTCGATCGCGTCGCCGAGCTCCACCACGGCGTCGGGCACGGCGTCCCAGTCGAAGCTGAGCGAGACATCCGTCCACTCGAGCACGTGCTTCTGGTGGAGCCACGCGAACAGCAGCTGGCCGCCGAGCCCGTCGTAGTTCCGCACCCGCGAGCCGGTGATCGCGAACCGGAAGATCCGGTCGAAGATCACCGCGTACTGCACGAGCTTGGCCTGCTCGAGCAGCTGCGACTCGACCGAGGTGAGGAACTCATCGGCATCCGCCCGCTTGCGCAGCTGCCGCTCGATCTTCACCGACTCGCGGAACGCGGTGAGGTCGCACCGCAGCTCCTCGAGCGAGTAGAGGAAGAACGGCATGCGCTGCTTGATCATGAACGGGTCGAACGGCAGGTCGCCGCGCATGTGGGTGCGGTCGTGGATGATGTCCCACATCACGAAGGTGCGCTCGGCGAGCTCCTGGTCGTCGAGCAGTGCGGCAGCGTCCTCGGGCAGCTCGAGCTTCGTGATCTCGGATGCCGCGCGCACCACCCGGCGGTACCGGGCGGCCTCACGGTCCTGGAAGATCGCGCCCCACGTGAACGGCGGGATCTCGCGCATCGCCACCGTCTCGGGGAACAGCACGGCCGAGTTCGTGTCGTAGCCCGGCGTGAAGTCGACGAGTCGCAGGCTCACGAACAGCTTGTTCGAGTAGTCGCCGGCCTCGAGGGCGGCGATGAACTCGGGCCAGATCGTCTCGACGACGAGCGCCTCGACGTGCCGGTCGGGTGAGCCGTTCTGGGTCACCATCGGGAACACCACGAGGTGGCGGATGCCGTCGATTCGGTGCTTCTGCGGCTGGAACTCCAGGAGCGAGTCGAGGAAGTCGGGCACGCCGAAGCCCTCGGCCTGCCACCGGCGGAAGTCGGCGACGGATGCCGCGAGGTAGGCGGCCTCGTGCGGGAACCGCGGCGCGAGCGCCTCGATCGACTCGACGATCGCGTCGACGAGGGCGGATGCCTCGGGGCGGTCGCCCTCCTCGGGCACCGAGCCGTCCTTCACCTGGAGGGACTGCAGCCGCGTGGCCGACTCCTTGAGTCGCAGCCAGGCCGGGTCGGTCTCGACGCCGAGCGCGAGCGCGATGGCGGCGGCGGAGACCTCGTCCTCGAGGACCTCGGGTTCGCCGATGATGGCGTCGATCGTGATGTTCGACATGTGAACCTCCGTTCCCGGGCGTGGTCGCGAGTGCGATGCGATGGCGGCCGATCGGCCGCCCACTCAAGGCTAGACGCAGCCTTCTCGCGATGTGTTGCGGGCCCACGCCGCTTTCGTGCGTGGACGCAAGATTTCGCGGAGGTCTTCGCCGCGTCGCGCAGGAGCGTGCCATCGCGCTTCCCTCAGGGCCTGCGTCGTCCATTCGGAGCCGGTTGACCCGCCATGCACTGAGCAATGCTCAGGAATATTCGGAGGTGGGTGCGGGTGCACGCCCGGATTCGGCCGGTGCAGGGGATTCGTAGCTTCAGATCACCCCCGAACGGGTGGTAACCCGAAACCCGAAAGGAACGAAGCCATGCGCACACGCACGGCGGCCCCGGTGCTCATCGTCGCCGCATCACTGATGGTTCTCACGAGCGGCTCCGCAGGCATGGCCGCACCGGGCGGCCAGGTCCGCGACGACCTCCGCCCCGCCCAGGCGGCCGCGATCGCACTCGCCCGAGGCCACGTGGTCGAGCGCGGCGACCTCGCCGTCTCCCCGGTCGTCGCCGACCGGATCGAGCGGGCGATCGAGCAGGGCATGCAGTCCGACGCCGCACGGGCGTTCTCCGCCGACGCACGGCGGGAGCTGCACTCGCAGCCCGAGGACGGCGTGACGCCCGGCTTCTCGGACGACGCACGCCGGGAACTGCATTCACAGCCCGTCACCGTCGACGACGACCTCTCGCCGCTGCACGAGCGCACCGAATGAGCGCGCGATCCCTGCGCCCCCGGCGGGTGCGAGGCCGAACACGGCCCCGCACCCGCCTCGTCGTCCCCTCGCGGGCCGGCGGGGCCCGCGTCTAGAGTGCCCTCGTGCACGACGACGCCCCCCGGCCCACTGACACGGCGCCCACCGACACGGCGCTCACCGCCGCGGCGCTCGCCGCCGCCATCGATGCGGCAGGCGATCCCGACGACGCCGCCTTCCTGCAGCGCTTCTTCAAGACCGGTTCGGGTCACTACGGCGAGGGCGATGTCTTCGTCGGCGTCCGAGTGCCGGCCACCCGGGCGATCGTGAAGCGATTCGAGCGGATGCCGCTCGCCGAGGCCGTCGCGCTCCTCGCGAGTCCGGTGCACGAGCACCGGCTCGCCGCACTGCTCGTCATGGTGCGGCAGGCCGAGGTCGCCCGCCGCCCGCGCACCCGCGACGACGCGGGCCGACTCGCGCTCCATCGTGCGTACCTCGACGCCGTCCGCGACGGGCGGGTGAACAACTGGGACCTCGTCGACAGCACAGCCGAGGCGCTCGTGGGCGAGATGGTCAGGGACGGGATCGGCGACGCGTCGCTCCTCGACCGGCTCGCGGCATCCGCTTCGCTGTGGGAGCGCCGGGTCGCGGTGATCGCGACGTTCGCCGACATCAGGGCGGGCGATGCCGGACCGACCCTGCGACTCGCGGCGGGCCTGCTCGACGACCGGGAGGACCTCATCCAGAAGGCGGTCGGCTGGATGCTGCGCGAGGCCGGCAAGCGCGTCGACCGAGACCTGCTCACCGGATTCCTCGACGAACACGCGCCGCGGATGCCGCGCACGATGCTCTCCTACGCGACCGAGCACCTGACCCCTGCGGAACGAGCCGCGTACCGCGCGATGCGATGACGGGACGGGATGCGAGTGACGCCGCATGACGAGGCGCCCGTTCTGGGTCGTTGACGCGGTCGCCTCGCTGCTGCCAGTATGCGGAAGGCCATTCGTCCACCAAGATCACGAGGAACGCTCACATGACTGACTCCGCACCCGCACCTGCACCCGCTCCCGTTCCCCCTCAGCCGACGGCCGCTCCGGCCCAGGGTGAGAAGTGGAACATCCTGTCCATCATCGCCTTCATCATCGTCTTCTTCGGCTTCAGCGTGATCTCGATCATCCTGGGCTTCATCGGCCTCAACCAGATCAAGAAGACCGGCGAGCGGGGTCGTGGGCTCGCCATCTGGGCGATCGTCCTGGGCTTCGTGTCGATCGTGATCGGCATCATCTTCTGGATCGTCTTCGTCGCGGTGATCGCGGCGACCCCCAACGTCACGGTCAACTAGACGACGCACGAACGGGAGCCCCGGCCGCCGCATGGCGACCGGGGCTCCGTCGTGCGCCCCGGGTCGTTGACACCCGTACGGCGTGCTGTCACGATGCAGTTCTGCGATCGCCATCCACCAGTGAGGACCTCATGTCCGATTACGCTCCGCCTCCAGTGCCCGACCGGCAGCAACCCGCCACCTCCTCCGACAAGTGGAACGTCCTCTCGATCGTCGCCTTCGTGATCTCCCTCCTGGGGTTCAACATCATCGCGGTCATCCTCGGCTTCATCGGCCTCAACCAGGCCAAGAAGCGAGGTGAGCGGGGCACCGGATTCGCCAACGCCGCGATCATCATCGGCCTGGTCTCGATCATCCTGGGGTTCATCTTCGGCTTCTTCTTCCTCTCGGGCGTGCTGGCGAACGCCTAGCCCACACGCACGGAAGGCCCCGTCCCGCTCGATCGAGCGGCACGGGGCCTTCGCCTGTGAGCGGATGCCGCCGGCTCAGCGCACGGATGCCGCCACGGCGGCCGGTTCGACCGCGGCCGGCTCGCCCGCGGCCGGCTCGCCCGGGACCGGCTCGCCCGACGGTGCGGTCGGTGCCGCTCCGGAGGCGACCACATCAGGCGCGGCCTTCGCGGCCCTGCCTGAGGGCAGCAGCAGCGCCACCAGCGCCGTCGCGCCGAGCACCGCCGCGGCCACGAGCACGGCGGGCTGGGCGCCGACCGCGTAGTCGACCGGGTTGAGCTCGCCGCCCGCTCCGGTGAACACGGCGGTCGACACCGCGATGCCGAGTGCGACGCCGACCTCGCGGAGCATCGAGTTCGTGCCGCTCGCCTTGGCGTGGTCGTCGGGCGCCATGGTGGCGAGCACGGCGGTCGCCGACGGGGCGAACACCAGTGCCATCCCGATGCCGGCGATCATGAACGGCGGCACGTACGTGGCGTACGTGACGTCGGCTTCCAGCAGGCCCGACAGCCAGAACAGCGCGACGCCGAGGGCGAGCAGGCCGGTCACGATCAGCGTGCGCGTGCCGACACGCGGGGCGATCAGTCCCGCGATGGGGGCGACGATCATGGGGGCGAGCGTCCAGGGCGAGGTCTGCAGCGCCGCCTCGAGCGGGGTCGCGCCCTGCACGACCTGCAGGAACTGGATCAGGATGAAGATCGAGCCGAACGCCGCGAAGCTGAAGCCGAAGCCGACGACGTTGGCCACGCTGAAGCTGCGGTCGCGGAAGAGGCGCAGCGGCAGCAGCGGAGCCTTCGCCCGCCATTCCCAGAGCACGAAGGCGACGAGCAGGATGCCACCCGCGACGAGGCTGCCCATCACCTCGAGGCTGTCCCATCCGGCCGGGTTGCCGCGCACGATGCCGAAGACGAGTGCGAGCAGGCCGAGGCCCGAGAGCACGAGCCCGACGATGTCGGCGCGGAGCCGGGCACCGAAGCTGTTCGGCAGCGCGAGCAGGGCCAGGCCGATGGACACGACGCCGACGGGCACGTTGATCCAGAAGATGGCCTGCCAGGCCCAGCCCTCGAGGATGGCGCCGCCGATCAGGGGCCCGGTCGCGACGCCGAGGCCGGCGACGCCGCCCCAGATGCCGATGGCGAGCGGGCGCCGGGCCAGCGAGACGGACCCGACGAGCAGCGTGAGCGAGAGCGGCATGATCGCCGCGGCGCCGAAGCCCTGCAGTGCGCGGGCCGCGATGAGCTGCCCGGGGTCGGCGGCCAGTGCCGCGAACGCCGAGCTCAGCGTGAACACGGCGATGCCGATGAGGAACAGCGTTCGGCGGCCGAACCGATCGCCGAGGGCCACGGCCATGAGGATCGTGCTTGCGAACGCGAGCGTGTAGGCGTTCATGAACCACTGCAGCTCTTCGACGGATGCCCCGAACTCGGCGTGCAGCACGGGCAGGGCGTTCGTCATGACGAGGTTGTCGAGCGTGGCCATGAACATGGGCAGTGCGGTGGCGATCAGCACGAGCCAGAGCGGGCTCGGCCGGCGGCCGGCGGCGCGGGAAGGTGGTGCGGCGGCGACTTCGGTGACGGATGACACGGCGGCGCTCCTTGGTTGTTATCGAATGATTACTTGCACAGTAGTAATCGACTGATAACATGTCAAGCATGACGATCGAAGACGTCGCACCCGCTGCACGAATGAAGGCCGCCGACCGGCGCGAGCTCATCCTCGAGGCGGCGACGGCGGTCTTCGGGGCCAAGACATACGTCGGCACCACCACCGACGAGGTCGCCCGCGCGGCCGGCGTCAGCCAGCCCTATGTCGTGCGGCTCTTCGGCACGAAGGAGAAGCTCTTCATCGCCGTCATCGAGCGGGCATACGCGCGTCTCATCGACGTCTTCCGGGCGGCCATGCCCGGCGACCCCGAGGGGCGATCCGAACGCATGGGCACCGCCTACACCAGCCTGCTCGAAGAGCGGGGCATGCTCCCCGTCATCGCGAACTCCACCGCGCTCGGCGGAGAGCCCGAGATCGGCCGGGTCGCGCGCGCGGGCTTCAGCGACATCTGGCGATTCCTCCGCGACGAGGCCGGCATGTCCGCCGAGGAGACGCGGCAGTTCATGGCCACCGGTATGCTCATCAACGCCATCGTGGGCCTTCGCCTCACGGGCGACTACGGCAACGAGGTCTCGGCCACCGAGGTCCTCGAAGCCTGCTTCCCCGACGCCGTCGCGAAGGTGCGCACGCTGGTCCCCGCGGCCGGCGAGCCCTGGTGACCATCGCGGCCTGACCCGACGCCCGCTCCCGCGGCCGGCGCCGCGGCATCCGTGGCGAGACGCTACGCCCAGCGGCGCACGGCCCAGCGCTCCACGAGCCCGAGGATCGAGTCGGTGAGCTTGCCGAGCAGGGCGAGCAGGATGATCGCGAGGATGATGCGGTCGATGCGGCCGGTGTTCCCCGAGTCGCTGAGCAGGAAGCCGAGCCCCATCGACGAGGCGATGAGCTCGGCCGCCACAAGGAACAGCCAGGCCTGCGCGAGCGCGAGCCGGAGGCCGGCGAGCACCGACGGCACGACCGCCGGCAGCTGCACCGTGGTGAACAGCCGCACCCCGTGCAGGCCGAACGCGCGCCCCGCCTCGAGCAGCTGCCGGTCGACGTGCCGGAGCGCGGCGGCAACGATCGTGTACACGGGGAAGAACGCGCCGATCGCGATGAGGATGATCTTCGACTCCTCGCCGATCTTGAACCACAGGATCAGCAGCGGCACCCACGCGAGCGAGGGCACTGCGCGGATCGCGCCGAGCGTCGGGGCGAGCAGGATGTCGCCGAGCCGCGAGAGGCCGACGATCGCGCCGAGCACCAGGCCGATGGCGGCGCCGAACGCGAAGCCGATGAGCACCCGCTGCGTCGAGATGGCGACGTAGAGGCCGAGCAGCCCGCGCTGGGCGAGGTCGACGGCGGCGAGCCACACCATCTCGGGCGACGGCAGCTGCGACACCGGCACCAGGCCTGTCGTCGAGACGAGCTGCCAGGTGAGGAGCAGCGCGATGGGGAGGATCGCCCCGCCGACGATGACGAACCATCGCCGGCGGGTGAGGGGCAGGGATGCCGCGGCGCGGCCGGTGCGGCCGCGACCGTTGCCCCGGCCGAGCGCCTCGCCGCCGCCGCGGGGGTTCCCCGCCGCGGGGGCCACCACCGACGACCCGTACCGCCCCACCACGACGGTCGCGCCGTCGGACGTGCGGGCGGACGTGCCGGTGGGGTCGGCGATCGGCTCGGCCGCGGCATCCGTGTCGGTCATGGTCCCTCCCGGGTGGAGCAGGTCAGCTGGAGTGGATCAGCTGAAGCGGCCGGCGTCGGCCTTCGTGACGAACTCGTCGTTGATGATGGTGTCGAGCGCGTCGTCGACCTGCTGCTGCGTGGGCACGTCGCCGAGCTCGACGAAGATCGGGCCGATCTTCTCGAGCACCTTCACCTGCGCGTCACCGGGCACCGGGTCGACGTCGAGGTTCGAGCGTTCGGTGATGACCTTGGTGGCGACCGCGGCGTCGAGGCCGGCGACACCGGCGAGGATCTCTGCGGTCTCGTCGGGGTTCTCGGCTGCCCAGGCGCGGGCCGTCTCGTAGGCGTCGACGACGGCCTGCGCGACTTCGGGCTTGTCGGCCAGGAACGACTCCGTGGCGTTGAGGAACCCGTAACTGTTGAAGTCCACGTTTCGGTAGAAGAGGTTCGCGCCCTGCTCCTCGGCACCGGCCATGATCGGGTCGAGTCCGGCCCAGGCGTCGACCGAGCCGTTCTGCAGTGCGGCCCAGCCGTCGGCGTGCTGCAGGTTCTGCACGGTGATGTCGGATGCCTCGAGCCCCTCGGCCTCGAGCGACTGCAGGAGGAAGAAGTAGGGGTCGGTGCCCTTCGTGGCCGCGACCTGCTTGCCCTTGAGGTCCTCGACCGACGTGATCGGGGAGCCGTCGGGCGCGACGAGCGCCGACCACTCGGGCTGCGAGTAGATGTCGATCACCTGGATGGGCGAGCCGTTGGAGCGGGCGAGGAGCGCGGCCGAGCCGGCGGTCGAGCCGACGTCGATGGCGCCGGCGCGCAGGGCCTCGTTCGCCTTGTTCGAGCCCGCCGACTGCACCCAGTTGACCGTGAGGCCGGCGTCCTCGAGCCAGCCCTGGTCCTTGATGACGAGGCTCAAGGGGTTGTAGGTGGCGAAGTCGATGTTCAGCGTCTGGCCCTCGAGCGAGACGGCCTCGCCCGAGGCGGTCGACGTGGGCTCGGGCTCGGCGGCCTGGCCCTCGCCGGCGACGCAGCCCGAAAGGAGCAGGGCGGTGGCGGCGGCACCCGCGACGAGCGCGGAGCGGAGGAAGGGGATGCGGGACATGCGACTCCTTGACTGGTGCGATGGTTGCGACGGCGTGGGGCTGTGGTGCCGTCAGTACGGGTAGTGCGGGATGGTCGTTGTGGTCTCGACGCCGCGGGCGGCGCCGTGCCGGTCGATGCCGAGGCCGTCGAGCAGGCGGCCGCGGAGCTCGGCGAGCTCGGCCGAGCCGCGGTCGCGCGGCCGGTGGCCCGGAACGACGACGGTCTGCCGGATGAGGGCTCCCGGCTCGTCGCCGTCGCGGCCGAGCAGGATGATCCGGTCGGCGAGCTGCAGCGCCTCGTCGACGTCGTGGGTGACGAGGAGCACCGTGGTGGGCTCGGCGGCGTGCACGTCGAGCAGCAGGTCCTGCATCTTCAGGCGCGTGAGCGCGTCGAGCGCGCCGAACGGCTCGTCGAGCAGGAGCACGGCCGGGTTGCGGGCGAGGGCCCGCGCGAGCGAGGTGCGCTGCGCCATGCCGCCCGAGACCTCGCGCGGCCGGTGGCCGGCGGAGTCAGCGAGTCCGACGAGCTCGAGCAGCCGGGTGACCTGGGCAGCGGCCGTCGCGCGCGGCGTGCCACGGGGGAGGCCGAGGGCGACGTTCGCGGCGATGGTGCGCCACGGCAGGAGGCGCGGCTCCTGGAATCCGACCGCCGACCGCCGGTCGTAGGCGGCCACCGCGGTGCCATCGATCGCGACCTCGCCCGCCGACGGAGCGTCGAGGCCGCCGGCGATGCGCAGCAGCGTCGACTTGCCGCATCCGCTCGGACCGAGGATGGCGACGATCTCGCCCGCCGTGACCTCGAGGTCGACGTCCCGGAGCACGATGCGGGCGTCGGGGCCGCTCCCGAAGGTGCGACCCACGCCGCGGAACGCCACCGGGGCGGCGGCCGAGGCGTCGGCGCGCGCGGCCGTGCGGGCCGTGGTGTCGCGGCCGGTCTCGGATGTCGCCGTCATGGCTGCTCCTCGCGGGCGATCTCGGGGTGGATGCCCCGACGCTACCCACGCCCGTCGCGACTGTCAGCCGCGCGTGACCCGGGGCGTAATAGTGGCGAAGGTGGCACGAGCGGCGTGACCGCCTAGAGCTTCTTCTGCATGTGCATCGAGGTGACGGCGTAGCCGAGGCTCCCGTAGAGGCCGATCGCGGGCTCGTTGTAGGCGAACACGTTGAGCTGCATCGTCGTGGCCCCCTGCGATCGCGCGAACTCCTCGGCGAGCGCCATGGTCTCCCGGCCGAGGCCGCGGCCGCGGAAGGACTCGTGCACGGCGACGTCCCAGACGTACCAGGTGGACGTGTCCTTCACCGGGCCGAGCCAGAGCCAGCCGGCGTCCTCGCCGTCGGCCTGCACGGTGAACAGGAAGTGGCCGTCGACGAGCCGCCCGTCGGGGAAGAACTGGTCCTGCGAGGCGCGCGCGGCGGCGGCGGCCTGCTCGGCGTCCTCGCCCGCCTGCTGCCGCGCCTGCTGGTAGGCGGTCATCGCGACGGGCAGCCAGGCCGCGGTCTGCTCGGTGGTCTTCGGGACGAGTCGGAGGTCTGGGGTCGCCATCCGACCATGCTGCCACGAGCTGCAGGAACGTCATTGAACCATTCGGTTCAGTGACGTAGACTGCCGGCATGGCCGCCGCTCCCAAGACCGTCGACGACTACGTCGCGTCCTTCCCGCCCCAGGTTCGCGAGGTGCTCGAGCGCGTGCGGGCTGCGATCCACGCGGGGGTGCCCGACGGCGAGGAGAAGATCCGCTACGGGATGGGCGCGGTCATGCTCGGCGGCCGCTACGCGATCCACTTCGCCGGGTGGAAGCGGCACGTCGGCCTCTATCCGGTGCCCGCGTTCGACGGCCCACTCGAGGCCGAGGTCGCACCGCACCGCTCCAAGAAGGACACGGTGAACTTCCCGTATGCCAAGCCCGTGCCGTACGACCTGATCACCCGGATGTCGCAGGAGATCGTCCGGATGCGTCGCGCCGACCTCGATACGGCTGCTGGTCCGAGCGCGGCCGACCTCTAGCGGAGAAGACTCTCCGCGCGCTAGCGTGAGCGGTACTCAGCTGCACTCGGTGAGGGGGCCGTCATGCACGCACGAGGGACGATCGGTAGTGCCCGGGGGGGACGCAGCCGAAAGGTTCTTCAGTTCACCGCGCTCGCGGCGGGCCTCGCACTCGCCACGGCCATGTGGTCGGGCGGCGGGGCCGCCTGGTCGGCGGAGGCGCCGCCGGATGGCGCGTCGCCGAGCGAGGTCGCAACCGATGCGCCGGCGACGGATGCCCCGGCCACGGACGCCCCCGCCACGGATGACCCGGCCACGGACGCGCCCGACACGGATGCGCCGGGGACCGATGCGCCGTCCACGGAGCCGACCGACGACGGAGCCGAGGAGGCGGAGGCACCGCCGACGGACGCGCCGGCGCCCGACTCGGCTGACGGCCAGACGCCACCGTCCGAGGTGGCGCCCATGAGCGTCGAGGGCGAAGAGCTCGACGCGATCGCCGCCGAACCGCAGGCGGCCGCGGCTGCTGCCGCCGCGGGATGCAGCTACGCGACATCCGGTGTGCAGGCGAACAACATCTGCTGGCTCGACTTCGCCGGCTTCAACGCGACGACCGCCCGGACGACCGGGCAGAACTTCCATCTCGGGCTCCCGGGCGGCTACTCGGCCGACTTCAACATCTTCACCTCCGGTGCCAACGCAGCGGGACTGAACGCGGTGGCCCAGGGCGCGAACTCGGGGGTGTGGCAGAACGAGTATCCCGGGGTCACCGGTCGCCCCATCCTCCAGCGCAACACCACGGGAACGACCAGTGTGCTGCTGCGCAACTTCGTCGTCACCGACCCGCAGGGCGTCGCGGTTCCGAACTTCGGCATGGTGGCCGGTGATGGGGAGTCGACGGGCTTCAGCGAGAGCCTCACCTTCACGACGGGCGGAACGCCGTGGGGCCTCGTCCTCAGGACGCAGTATGGGTGCGGGGCGAACATCACCGGGCTGAACACGACGACGGTGCGGTGCCAGGGCGTCAACCCGCAGTTCCCGGGCGGGTACGGCACGGCCGTGTTCTCGACCAGGAACCCGACGTCCTATAGCGTCTCCCTCTTCAACTCGCAGCAGGGCACCGAGGCGGCGGTGTTCGGGTTCCAGACCGCGACGCTGACGCTCAACAAGGCGGTCAACGGTCGCGTGAACCCCGCCGACTCGTTCGACACCACGATCACCTCGGCGCAGGGCACGGTGCTCGGCACCGCGACGACCGGGGCGGCCACGTCGTCGACCACCGGCCCGATCACGCTGCTCCCCGGGTCGCAGCCGTTCACGCTCGCTGAGACTCCGACCGCAGGATCCACGCCGCTGGACGAGTACATCGAGTCCTGGGCGTGCACGAACGAGAACACCGCCTCCACGACGGTGCTCCCTTCGGGTTCCGGCACGTCCAAGTCCATCGTCCTCGGCATCGGCGACGCGGTGACGTGCACCGTCACGAACACCGCAGGCAGTCCGGAGTTGTCGCTCGACAAGGCGCTGACCGGGAACACCGATGAGGACGGCTCGGGCACGGTCAGTGTCGGGGACACGCTGTCGTACTCGCTGACGGCGACGAACGTCGGTGACGTGCTGATCGACGACGTCGTCGTGTCGGATGCCCTGACCGGCGCATCGCAGACCTGCGCGACCGTGCCCGTCGCCGGCACCTGCGTGCTCACGACCACCCACGTGGTCACACAGGCGGAGGCCGACGCCGGGCAGGTCGTCAACACGGGCTCCGCAGTGTCGCCCCAGACGCCCGTGCCGGTCACCGACACGGAGACCGTGCCGGTTCCGCAGAGCCCCTCGCTCTCCATCGTGAAGGTGTTGACCGCCAACGCCGACGAGGACGGTTCGGGCACGGTGAGCGTGGGCGACAGCCTGTCGTACACGCTGACCGCAGCGAACACGGGAGACATCACGCTGACCGACGTCGTCGTGTCCGACTCGCTCACCGGAGGCACGCAGACCTGCGCGTCGGTGCCTCGACTGGGCGTCTGCGTGCTGTCGACCTCGCACGTGGTGACGCAGGCTGAGGCGGATGCCGGTCAGGTCGTGAACACGGGCACGGCCGCCGCGGTCCAGGTGCCGACCCCGGTGACGGATGTCGAGACGGTCCCGGTGCCGCAGGCGCCAGCGCTCACCATCGTGAAGTCCGCGTCGCCCTCGGATGCCGCCAGCTTCCTCGTCGGCGCCGAGATCACGTACTCCTTCGTGGTCACCAACAGCGGCAATGTCTCGATCGCGAACCCGCAGGTCGTGGAGGGCACGTTCACCGGGAACGGCCCCGTGCCGACGGTCGACTGCCCGGCCACGCCGGTGCTGCTCCCCACGGCGCAGATGATCTGCTCGGCGACGTACACGGTCCTGCAGTCCGATATCGACGACGGCGGGGTCGACAACACGGCGACCGCCTCGGGCACGGACCCGAACGTTGCGCCGGTGGTATCGCCGCCCGATGACGCGCCGATTCCCGTGGACGCCGACCCCGAGCTGGTGCTGGACAAGTCGTCGAGTGGCGGCCCGTTCACGCAGGCCGGTCAGGTGGTGACCTACTCGTTCCTGGTGCGGAACGCCGGCAACGTGTCGGTCGCGGACATCGCGGTGACGGATGACGCCGCAGCGTTCACCGGAACCGGCGTGTTGTCCCCAGTGCTGTGCCCCGTGACGGAGTTGCTGCCCGGTGAGACGGTGACGTGCACGGCGACGTATGCGCTGACGCAGGCCGATGTCGATCAGGGGTCGGTGGCGAACACCGCGACCGCGGAGGGCACCGCGGGCGGCGACCCCCTCGAGTCCCCGCCCGACACCGAGACCATCTCGATCACGCCCGCGCCGGCGCTCACGATCGTGAAGACGGGCACGCCCGACGACCCGACCGAGGCGGGTCAGCAGATCTCCTACTCCTTCGTGGTGACGAACACGGGCAACGTGACCCTGACCGACGTCGCGGTCGCCGAGCTCGAGTTCACCGGCAACGGCGTCCCGCCGACCGTGACCTGCCCCGCCGACGAGGTCGACTCGCTCGCACCCGGCGACGACGTGACGTGCACCGCCTCCTACACGCTCATCCAGGCCGACGTCGATGCGGGCGGCATCACGAACACCGCTGACGCGACGGCGACGACGCCCGTCGGGCTTCCGGTGAGCGCACCTCCGTCGGAGTTCCCGATCACGATCGAGGCCGCACCGGCATGGACCCTCCTGAAGACGGTGAGCCCGACGACCGCCACGCAGGCCGGCGACGAGCTCACCTACTCGTTCCTCATCACGAACACCGGCAACGTCACCCTCACCGAGATCGGTGTGAACGACGAGGAGTTCACGGGGACGGGAACGATCTCGGGGATCGACTGTCCCGTGACCAGCCTCGCACCCGACGAGGACGTCACCTGCACGGCCACCTACGTGTTGACGCAGGGCGACGTCGACGCGGGCGGCGTCACGAATACCGCGACCGCCTCGAGCACCCCGCCGAACGCGCCTCCGGGCAAGTCGGCGCCGTCGACGGCCGCGGTGACCGTGGACGAGGCTCCCGCCCTCGAGGTCGTGAAGGGCGCGTCGCCTGAGACGGTGACGGCGGCCGGCCAGGTGGTCACCTACTCCTTCATCGTGACCAACACCGGCAACGTCACGCTCCACGACGTGGTCGTCGCCGAGGGCGAGTTCACCGGAACGGGCACGCTCTCGGCGATCGACTGTCCGACCGACCCCGTCGGGCCCGGCGATGACCTCATCTGCTCCGCCACCTACGTGGCCACGCAAGCGGACATCGACGCGGGCGACCCGATCGTGAACACCGCCACGGCGAGCGGCATCACGCCGTTGGAGATGCCGGTGACCTCGCCCGAGAGCGAGCCGGCCACGGTCGAGATCGAGGGGGTCGAGGCACTGGAGCTCGACATCACCGTGGACAACCCGGTCGTGAGCGGGCCCGGGCAGCCGGTGCAGTACACCTTCACGGTGACGAACACCGGCACCGTCACCCTGAGCGACGTGGGCATCACGGGCGTGAACTTCACCGGAACCGGTGGGGTGCCCACGATCGTGTGCCCGACCGGCGACGTGGCACCGGGCGAGAGCGTCGTCTGCACGGCGACCTACATCACGACCGAGGCGGATGCCGCGGCCGGCCGCATCGACCTGACCGCGAGCCCCACCGCGACCGGCCCCGACGGCGAGCCGGTCGTAGGCAACGAGGACGAGGTCGAGGTCACACTCCCGAGCACCGAACCGCCCGTCACGACGCCGCCCTCGTCGAGCGCGTCCGCCGGACTCGCGCACAGCGGCGTCGAGGGCACTGCGACCGCCACGATCGCGCTGCTCCTGGTGGCGCTCGGTGCGGCGTTCCTCGTCCTGCGTCGGATCCGGCCGGCTCGACGGCACTGAGCGAACCAGGCAGGTGCCGGCCCGTTGAACGGGCCGGCACCGCGCCGCTCGTCCGTCCGCGTGCGCGAAGATGGAACGATGACGAGAACGGTGCAGGGTGCCAACGTGCTGATCACGGGCGCGGCGGCGGGCATGGGCCGCATGTACGCCGAGCGCGCGGTGGCCGAGCACGCGGCATCCGTCACCCTCTGGGACCGTGACGCACCAGCGCTCGCCCGCACCGTCGACGAGCTCGGCGCCGTCTCGCGCGGTCGCAGCCGGGTGCAGTCGTACGTGGTCGACGTGGGCGACCTCGGCGCCATCGCGAAGACCGCGCAGCGGGTGCGGCGCGAGGTCGGCAACCCCGACGTGCTCGTGAACAACGCCGGCATCGTGCGGGGCAACCGCTACTTCTGGGAGACCGACAACGGCGAGGACACCCGTCCGACCATGCAGGTCAACGCGCTCGCGCCCATGTACATCACGCGCGAGTTCATCCCCGGCATGATCGCGAACGCGTACCGGGCCTCACGCATCGTGAACATCGCGTCGGCCGCCGGCACGCTCGCCAATCCGCGCATGGCGGTGTACGCGGCATCCAAGGCGGCACTCATCGGCTGGAGCGAGTCATTGCGGCTCGAGCTCGAGCAGGCCGATCACGGCAACGTGAAGGTCACGACGGTGACGCCGAGCTACATCTCCACCGGCATGTTCGCGGGCGCCAAGGGCCCGACGCTCACGCCCGTGCTCGACCCCGAGTTCGTCGTCGACCGGGTCTGGAAGGCGATGCTCGCCGGCACACCCCTCGTCGAGCTGCCGTGGAGCGTCGGCCTGTCGCGGGCGCTCCGGGGCCTCCTGCCCACCCGGGTGTTCGACCGGGTCGTGGGCGACGGCTTCGGCGTCTACCGCTCGATGGAGCGGTTCACCGGCCGCGACTGAGCCCGCACGCGCACGGGCTGCGGGCGGCGGCGCTGCGCGATCACGCCGAACGTCAGCGACACCGCCAGGGCGGCCGCGGCGATCACGGGCAGGAGTTCGGTGGTCATGCGGCGACCGTAGCCCCGCAAGCTGGGTGCCCGCCGCGAATCGCGTAGGCGGCTGGTGTCAGCCCTCACCCTTCCCCTTCTTGCCCTTGTCGTCGTTGCCCTTGCCCTTGCCCTTGTTGTCGTCGTTGCCGGGCTGGCCGGCGTCATCACCGGCGGGTGCCGGGGCAGGAGCGGGAGCGGGCGTGCTCGCCACGTCGGCCGCCTCGAGATCGGCCCGCACGAGATCGATCGCGGCACGGATGTCGGACTCCTGCGTCGCGTCGACGGCGCCGTCCTCGACCGCGGCGTCGACATCCCGCTCGAGCAGGGCGAGCTCGGCGAGCGCTCCGGGATAGTCGCCCTCGGCCGCGCGCGTCGAGATCTGCACGACCGACTCATGCATCGCCGCCGCGGTGTTCTCGCCCGATGCCGCGCACGACGAGAGGCCGAGGACCAGTGCAAGGGCAACCGCCGCGGCGGGGAGCGCGGCGTGACGGGTGGCGATCCGGCGCATCATCCGCTCACCGCCTCGTCGAGCTGCTGGAGGTGCACGCCGAGGTCTCCGGGCACGGCGGGCAGCGGCTCGGGCGTCGCCTCGGGCGCTGGGGCGCTGAACGCGGAGAGCAGCACCGCGGTCACCACTCCGGCGATCGCCAGCAGCAGCGCCACCGCGATGGCCGGACGCACCCAGCGCCGGCGGTCCGTGTCGTCGTGGTCGCGAGTGGCCGTCGTGCCGGTGCCGGCTCCCCGGCGCTCGGCGTTCGACCGTGCTTCGGGTGCGGGCGCGCTCGCTCCGGCGGCAGCGGCGCCGGGCATCGCGAAGAACGAGCGGTCGGGAGCTGGCAGGACCCGGGTGGCTGCGGTCTCGTCCCCGGCGAGCGCGGGCGCCGGGGTCTCGGCCGCGGACGCCGCAGGGGCCGGAGCCGCACTCGCGGGCATCGCCTCAGTCGGCTGCTCGGCGACCTGGGTGAACGCGATCGTCGCCGCCGTGGCATCCGCGTCGGTGACCGGCGTCGTGTCCAGCGTGCTGGCCACGACCGCGACATCGAGCGCGCTCGGACGGTCACCCGGTTCGCGGGCGGTCATCGCCCCGAGCAGTGCGACCCAGTCGTCCCCCAGGGCGGTCGGGATGTCGGGATCGCGCGTGAGCCGGGCGCCGGCCGACTCGACGGCGGGCCCTGGGAAGGGCGTCTCGCCGGTGCGCGCCTCGAGCACGAGGAGGCCCAGGGAGTAGACGTCGCTCGCCGGAGACGGAGGCTGACCTGTCACCTGCTCGGGGCTGAGGTAGCCGGGCGTGCCGACGAGCAGGCCCGCGCGGGTGATGCGTGCGTCGTCGATGAGACGGGCGATGCCGAAGTCGGCGAGCTTCGCGTTCCACGTGCGGCTCGGCAGGTGCGCCGGCTCGAGGAGCACGTTCGCGGGCTTCACGTCGCGGTGCACGATGCCGCGATCGTGGATGACGTGCAGCGCCTCGGCGAGGTCGGCGAGCAGCCCCGCGGCATCCGCCGGGCCGAGCGGGCCGAGTCGCAGCGTCTCGCGCAGGTCACGACCCTCGACGAGCTCCATCACGAGGAACTCCCGGCCCGTCGCCGGATCGCGGGAGGCGTCGTACAGCCGCACGAGGGCGCGGTGCGAGAGGCTCGCGAGCAGCGCGGTCTCGGAGCGTCGACGCTGCGCGTCGTCGAGGCCCTCCGCCTCGGCGGCGAAGACCTTGACCGCGACGGGGCGGCCGAGCGAGAGGTCGACGCCGCGATACACGGTCGCCATGCCGCCGCGACCGATGAGGCCCTCGAGGCGGTAGCGCTCGCCCAGCGTGGCGCCCGTGAAGGCGTCGTCCATCACGCTGTTCGGGGTGGTGCTCACCCCATCGAGGGTAGCCTTCGCGGCTGGACGTCGGCCAGACGCAGGGTCGGGGTGGCCCGGGCCTCTCCGCTTCTGGTAAGGCGCCGGATGCCTCAGCCGAAGATCATCGGCGAGTCGTCGACGACCGGCTCGAGCGCCAGGTCGACGAGCACCGGCACGTGGTCGGACGGCGCCGCGCCCTTGCGCTCGTTGCGGTGGATCGAGGCATCCGTCACCGCCTCGGCGAACGCCGTGGAGCCGAGGACGAAGTCGATGCGCATGCCCTCGTTGCGGGGGAACCGCAGCTGCTTGTAGTCCCAGTAGGTGAAGAGCCCCTCGGGCACCCGTGCGCGCACGACGTCGCTGACGCCGGCCGACTCGAGGGCGAAGAACGCCGCCCGTTCTTCAGGGGAGACGTGGGTCGTGCGACCGACCACGACGGTCGGGTCGCCGTTGTCGACGTCGAACGGGGCGATGTTGAAGTCGCCCATGAGCGCGAACGGCACCTCGGGGTGCGACGTGGTCTGCTCGCGGGTGTACTCGGTGAGCGCCTCGAGCCAGTCGAGCTTGTAGGTGTAGTGCGGGTCGCCCAGCGAGCGGCCGTTGGGCACATAGAGGCTCCAGAGCCGCACGCCGTCGACGGTGGCGCCGATGGCGCGCGCCTCCTGCGGCTGGTCGGGGCCCTCGAGGCCCTTGAGGAAGCCGGGCATGCCCGGGAAGCTCGTCTCGACCGACTCGATCGGCGACCGGCTCGCGATGGCGACGCCGTTCCACTGGTCGAAGCCGTGCAGAACGAGCTCGTAGCCGGCGTCTTCGAACTGCGCCGCCGGGAACTGCTCGGGCTTGCACTTGATCTCCTGCATCGCGAGCACGTCGACGTCTTCACGCACCATCCAGTCGACGACGCGGTCGACGCGGGTGCGGATCGAGTTGACGTTCCAGGTGGCGATGCGCATGGAAGCAAGCCTAGGACGGCGCGCCGACACTCTTGCGCTCGTCCCCGGCCTCGGCCTCTGCCTCCGAACGCACCACCTCGGGGTCGTCGCCGTCCTTGGCCTCCTGCAGTCGCGGCAGCACCAGCCAGAGCAGCACGAGCACGATGGCGCCGACCACGAAGGTGATGATGCCGGCGGTCCGCGAGACCGCGAAGTCGAAGATCAGGGTCGTGACCCCGAGCACCAGCAGGGCGACCACCGCGAGGTGCGCGATGAGCAGCCGGTTGCCGGTGCGCACGATGCGTTCCTTCACCTGGTGCCGGAACAGCGTGCGATGCAGCGTCACCGGCGCGAGGCCCACGATCGTCGCCAGACCGGCGAGTGCGACGAGCACGAGGTAGAGGACGAGCTGGTACTGGTCGAGCTCCTCGAACCGCTGCTGGAAGGCGACCGCGAGGAGGAACCCGCCGATGAGCTGCGTGCCGGTGAGCGCGACCCGCAGCTCCTGAAGGATGTCGCTCCAGTTGCGATCGCTGCGCTCGTTGGGCGTCTCGTTCCGTCCGTCGCCCGGCGCGACGTCCTCGTCGTACGCCGGGCGGCTGGCGGCCGGGCTCGCGGATCGGGTGGCAGGGTCAGTGCCGTCGGGCGACGGGGCGTCGTCGACGCGGCCGAGTGCGTCGGAGACGGGCGGTCCGGCGTGTCGCGCGTTCATGCTCGATGGTAGCCACGCCGGCCCGGCGGCGGACAAGCCCTTGCGCCGCGCGTCGGCACAGCCCTAGAACGTCGCGCCCTCGACCCCCGAGATCGTGAGGGCTGCGCCGCCGAAGAAGACGGCGGCGATGAGCACGATGCCGACGATCGGGATCCAGAACGCGAGGCGCCGCAGCACGAGCACGATGACCGCGGCGATCAGGGCGAGCAGGCCGACCACGAGCGGGCCGATCAGCGCGATGACCATGCCGGTGCCCATGCGGTCGTAGTCGCACACCGTGCTGGCCCCGCACGAGTCGCCCGCGAACGCGAGGAACACCGCGAAGAACGACGCGAGCAGCGCCGCGCCGATCATGACGACGAGCAGCACGATGGTGAGCACCAGGTCCCACATGACCACGGGCCGCTTCGCCGGTGCGGATGCCGCGTACGGCTGCACTGCCTCGGTCATGCGCTCCCCCGACCCGCGTTCGCCGGTCGCTCCGCTGGCCGAATTCTGGCAGCCGGGCGCCGGATGCTGCAAGGATCGGGTGCGGGGAACGCGCGGGCACGTGCGGGCGACCCGCGCGTGAACGCAGGCGATCGAGTGGGACGGGGCAGCCGTATGGCCGTGGGATTCAGCGTCGAGGGCATCGAGGGCCTGCCGGAGGTGCAGCGCGGCGACGACCTGGCCGCGCTCATCGCGGGTGCGGTGGAGCTCGGCGACGGCGACATCCTCGTCGTCACCTCGAAGATCGTGTCGAAGTCCGAGGGGCGCATCGTCGAGGCCGCCGACCGCGAGGCCGCGATCACGGCCGAGACGGTGCGGGTCGTCGCGACCCGCGCCTACGACGGCGGCGTGACCCGCATCGTCGAGAACCGCCAGGGCATCGTCGGGGCGGCCGCGGGTGTCGACGCGTCGAACGCGCCGCACGGCACGGTGCTGCTCCTCCCGGTCGACCCCGACGGCTCCGCGCGGGCGCTCGCCACCGGCATCCGTGCGCTCACCGGCGCCGCGGTCGGCGTGATCCTGTCCGACACGCTCGGGCGCCCCTGGCGCGAGGGGCAGACCGACATCGCCATCGGCGCCGCGGGCGTGCACGTCTTCGAGGACCTGCGGGGGTCCGCGGATGCCGCGGGCAAGCCGCTCGCCGTCACCATGCCGTGCGTGGCCGACGAGATCGCCGGCGCCGCCGAGCTCGTGAAGGGCAAGTCGTCGGGCGTGCCGGTCGCGGTGGTGCGCGGGCTCGGACGGTACGTCGGCCCGCTCGACCTGCCGGGCGCACGCAGCATCATCCGCCCTGCGGAGCGCGACCTGTTCCGGGTGGGCGCCGACGAGGCGTACAACGACGGCTACCGCGACGGGTTCGACGAGTCGCAGGCCGAGGGTCCGCTCGCCTCGGAATGACACCCGCCTCCCGACGGGGGAGGATGGTGGGGTGTCTGCGCACATCGGCTACGCCGCGATGCTCGAGCGGTTCCCGCCCGCCGAGGCGGTGGCGCTGGCCGCGCTCGCCGAGTCGCACGGCTTCCGGGGGGTCATGGCGACCGACCACTTCCAGCCGTGGGTGCCGGCGCAGGGCGAGTCGTCATTCGTGTGGAGCGTGCTCGCCGCGATCGGCGAGCGCACCACGGGCGACCTCGGCCCGGGCGTGACGACCCCGACGTTCCGGATGCATCCGGCCGTCGTCGCCCAGGCGAGCGCGACGCTCGGGGCCCTCTATCCCGGCCGCCACTGGCTGGGCATCGGCTCGGGCGAGGCCATCAACGAGCATGTCGTCGGCCAGTACTGGCCCGAGGCGCCCGAGCGCATCAACCGCATGTTCGAGGCCGTCGACGTCATCCGCCGGCTCTTCGCCGGCTCCCTCGCCGGCCGCGACGTGCGCCACGCCGGCCCCCACTTCAAGCTCGAGTCGACCCGCCTGTGGACCATGCCCGAGGTCGCCCCAGAGATCCTCGTCGCGGCATCCGGACCCGTGACCGCCCGCCGTGCGGGCCGCAGCGTCGACGGGTTCATCACCACCGGCGCGCCGACCGACCGGCTCGCACCGCTGCTGCAGCGCTTCGCCGAGGGCGCCCGCGAGGCCGGCCGCAACGCCGCGACCATGTCGAAGGTGCTGCAGCTGCACCTGTCGTGGGCGCCGACCGACGAGCAGGCCATGCGCAACGCGCTCGTCGAGTGGCCGAACGGCGGCATGCGGTTCCCGCGCAGCGACATCCGCTCGCCCTACGAGTTCGACCAGCTCGCGCGCACCGTGCGCCCCGAGGACTTCTCCGGGCGCATGGTCGTCTCGGCCGATCCCGACGTGCACCGCGCCGACATCCAACGCCTGCTCGACCTCGGCTTCGACCGCATCTACCTGCACAACGTGGGCCGCAACCAGGCCGAGTTCCTCGAGGTGTTCGGCCGCGACGTGCTGCCCGGGCTGCGCGCATGAGGGCGCTCCGGATGCCGCGGGCGGGCGCGCGATGAGGTGGACGGTGGTGATCCCCGTGAAGGGGGCGCCGGCGGCCAAGAGCCGGCTCGGCCCCGCGGTCGACGACGACGCGCGTGCAGTGCTCGCGCGGGCGTTCGCGCTCGACACGATCGCGGCGGCAGTCGCCACCCCGTCGGTCGCGCGGGTGATCGTCGTCGGGGTCGACCCCGAGCTCGCCCGTGTCGCAGGTGCCGAGTTCGTGCGTGAGGGCGCGGGTGCTTCGGATGCCGCGGGCGGCGGCCGTGGGCTGCTCGCCGCCATCGCGCAGGGGGTCGACGTGGCCCGCGCCGAGGCGCCCGTCGCCGTGGCCGTGCTGCTCGGGGACCTGCCCGGGCTGCATCCCGAGGAGCTCGACCGCGCGCTCGAGGCCGCGGCGCGGCATCCGCTCGCCTTCGTGCGCGACGCCGACGGCACGGGCTCGACGCTCGCGACCGCGTCCGACGGGGTGGCGTTCGAGCCGCGGTTCGGGCCCGATTCGGCCGCCCGGCACGTGGCCGCCGGGTTCGTCGAGCTCGCGGCATCCGACCTGCCGGGCCTCACCCGCGACGTCGACACGGTCGACGGCCTCGAAATCGTGCTGCACCATGGAGTCGGCGACCACACCGCCGAAGCCGTGGCCCGGCTCGCCGATCGGAAGGGAACAGCATGACGCTCACACTCGGATACAAGGCCTCGGCGGAGCAGTTCGCCCCGCGCGAGCTCGTCGAGATCGCCGTCGCGGCCGAGGGGCACGGCATGGAGTCGGTATGGACGAGCGACCACTTCCAACCGTGGCGGCACACCGGCGGGCACGCGCCGTTCTCGCTCGCGTGGATGGCCGCGGTGGGAGAGCGCACGTCGACCGTGCGCATCGGCACGAGCGTGATGACGCCGACGTTCCGCTACAACCCGGCCGTGCTCGCGCAGGCGTTCGCCTCGCTCGGCGTGCTCTACCCCGACCGCATCATCGCCGGGTTCGGCACGGGCGAGGCGCTCAACGAGATCGCCACCGGCTTCCGCGGGGCGGGCGAGCAGGACTGGCCCGAGTTCAAGGAGCGGTTCGCGCGCCTGCGCGAGTCGGTGCGGCTCATGCGGGCGCTCTGGACGGGCGACGACCAGGTCAGCTTCGAGGGCGAGTACTACTCCACGCATGATGCCTCGATCTACGACCGACCCGAGGGCGGCGTGCCGATCTACATCGCCGCGGGCGGTCCGACGGTCGCGAAGTACGCCGGCCGCGCGGGCGACGGGTTCATCTGCACGTCGGGCAAGGGGGCCGAGCTCTACGTCGACCAGCTGCTGCCCGCCGTGAAGGAGGGCGTGGAGGCATCCGGCCGCTCGTTCGACGACCTCGACCGCATGATCGAGATCAAGCTGTCGTACGAGGAGACCGAGGAGGCCGCGCTCGAGAACACGCGGTTCTGGTCGCCGCTGTCGCTCTCGAAGGAGCAGAAGCACGACATCACCGACCCCGTCGAGATGGAGCGCGCCGCCGACGCCCTGCCGATCGAGGAGATCGCGAAGCGCTGGATCGTGGGCACCGACCCCGACGAGGTCGTGGCGCAGGTCGGGCAGTACATCGACTGGGGCTTCAACCACCTCGTGTTCCACGCGCCGGGTGCCGACCAGCGCCGGTTCCTCGAGCTGTTCGAGCGCGACCTGGCGCCGCGGCTGCGGGCGCGCTGACGCGGCCGGAGGAGATTCGCACCCGAGGAGGCGCCGGGCGGCGAATCCCACCTCCGCCCGGGCGAATCTCCTCCCGCCGTGCGGACGCCGACACCCGGGCGTGACCCCCCGGCGTCGACCCGCGGCGTCAGCCGGCCGGCTTCACCACCAGGCCCGTGCCGCCGCCACGGCGCACGGGCTCGGCGACCGCGGTCATGAGGCCCGTCGCGGGATCCACCTCGATCGCGGCCGCGGCGCCGATCTCCTTCGAGAGCGGACTCGTGGCCGTGCCCTGCACGGGCGCGAGGGCCTGGCCGAACGGCGCGAGGTCGTCCGCGTAGGCGGCGATGAACGCGTCCTCGGCCGGCGTCGGGGCCGCCGAGTTGCGCTGTGACGCGCGCGGTGCCGCCACGGCCTCGGGCAGCGTCATCCCGAGGTCGATGCGGTTCATGAGGATCTGGGTGACCGTGGTGATGATCGTGGCGCCGCCGGGCGAGCCGACGACGAACTTCACGTCGCCGTCGTCGAGCACGATCGTCGGCGACATCGACGAGCGCGGGCGCTTGCCCGGCTCGATGATGTTCGGGTCGGTGGGGTTCGGCACCGCGCTGAAGTCCGTCAGCTCGTTGTTGAGCAGGAACCCGCGTCCGGGAACGACCATGCCCGACCCGCCCGTCTGCTCGATGGTGAGCGTGTACGAAGCCGCGTTGCCCCAGCGGTCGACGACCGAGAGGTGCGTGGTCGACACGTTCTCGGTGTCGACGGGCTCGTCGAACGCCACGGCGTCGCAGCCCGCGGCATCCAGCGCCCCCGCCGGCACGGGCCGGAGCGAGGCGAAGTCGGGGTCGATCGTGCAGTCGCGCGCGTCGGCGAACTCCTGGCTGAGCAGGGTCTCGGTCGGCACGTCGACGAAGGCCGGGTCGCCGACGTAGGCGTTGCGGTCGGCGAACGCGTGCGCGGTGGCCTCGAAGTAGAGGTGCAGGCTCTGGCCGATGTTCGCGGGCGAGAGCTCGTGGTTCTCGAGGATGTTCAGCGACTCGCCGACGGTGGTGCCGCCCGACGACGAGGGCGCCATGCCGTAGACGTCGAGGCCGCGGTACTCGACGTGCGTCGGGTCCTGCACGACCACGTCGTAGCCCGCCAGGTCGTCGGCGGTCAGGTAGCCCGGGAAGGCGGGCAGCGTCGTGTCGGGGCTCGTCTGCGGGTCCTGCACGACGGCGGCGATCTCGTCGGCGATCGGCCCGTCGTAGAACAGGTCGGTGCCGCGCTTGCCGATCTCGCGGAGCGTCGCGGCGAGGTCGAGGTTCTTGAAGACCGAGCCGACCTCGGGGGCCTCGCCGCCGGGGAGGAACACCTCGGCCGTCGCCGGGAACGCCCCGAACCGAGCCTGGTTGTCGAGCGTCTGCTGGCGGAAGGTCTGGTCGACGGTGAAGCCCCTCGTGGCGAGCAGGGTCGCCGGCTTCAGGATGTCGCGCAGCGACTCGGTGCCGAACCGGTCGAGCGCCGTCTCCCAGGTCGCGAGGCTGCCGGGCACGCCGACGGAGACGCCCGACGACACCAGGTCGGCGAACGGATACGCCACCCCGTACGGCGCCGTCGCAGAGATGCTGCCGGGCACGATGAACGCGTCGCTCGGCATGGCCGCGGGCGCGGTCTCGCGTCCGTCGATCGTGGTGACCTCGCCGCTCGCGGCGTCGAAGTACACGAAGTACCCGCCGCCGCCGATGCCCGAGCTGTACGGCTCGGTGACACCGAGGGCGGCCGCCGTGGCGATCGCGGCATCCGCCGCATTGCCGCCGTCGCGCAGCACCTCGAGCCCGATGCGGCTGGCCTCGGCGTCGACCGACGACACCGCGCCGCCGTAGCCCGTGGAGGTCGACGGCGCGGGCGGGGTCGGCCGCCCGGTCAGGGCCCCGGCGCCGGCGACGGTCGCTGCCGGCGCAGCGGATGCCGGCGCGGCGCCCGCGACCAGGGCTGCGGTCACCACCGCGGCGAGCGAGATGGCGGCGACCCGCGCGGTGCGCGCGGAACGACGACGGACGACATCGGCCATGAGGACCCCCCGAAATGGTCACAGTTCGCGTACGGGCTCACCGTAGCCCCGCGCGAGCGCCGTTGACAACGGGTTGCTGACGCGCGGCACCCGTCGATCCTGTGTGTTCGCCATCGAACGGCGCCGGATGCCGCGGGCAGGCGTAGCCTGAATCCATGCGCCCCCGTGACACCGGGGCCTCCCGCAGGCTCAGCCGCTGGATCCCCGCCATCGCCGCTCCCATCGCGATCGCCGCCGCCGTCGTGCTCGTGCCGATGCAGGCGAACGCCGCCGTCGACCTGCCCGACCTCACGCCCGAGGAGCTCCTCGACCTCGTCGCATCGAGCGACGTCGAGGCGCTGTCGGGCACGATCGAGCAGACCTCCGACCTCGGGCTGCCCGACCTGTCGGGGCTGACCGGCGCAATGGGTGGAGCCGGCGGCGACAGCTCCGGGCAGAACGGCTTCGGTGGGGGTGACGGCGCGTCGGCGACCGACCTGCAGGACCTCCTCGACCTCGCGACCGGCACGCACTCGGCCCGCGTGTACCTCGACGGCTCGAGCGCCCGGCTGCAGGTGCTCGACCAGCTCGCAGAGCGCAACGTCTACGTCTCGGAGGACGGCGCCTGGGTCTACGACTCCCGTGAGGAGGCCGCCACCCACGTGACCGTCGACCGCGCCGCGATCGACGCCCTGAAGGCCGATGCGACGTCGCACGCCGACGAGTGGCAGCAGGAGCTCGAGGCCGAGCTCGGCGCGCCGCTGCCGACGCCCGACGAGGTGCTCGCCCAGGTGCTCGCGAAGCTCGACGAGTCCACCGAGGTGTCCGTCGGCACCGACACCCGGGTCGCCGGCCGCGAGGTCTACGAGCTCGTGCTCGAACCGCGCGACGACGACACGCTCGTCGGCGAGGTGTCGGTGGCCGTCGACGGCCAGAACGGCGTGCCGCTCGCGGCATCCGTCACCGCTCGCGGCGCCGACGAGCCCGCGTTCAGCGTCGCGTTCACGAAGGTGTCGTTCGAGGCGCCGGACGCCTCGGTGTTCGCGTTCACCCCGCCCGAGGGCACCACGGTGACCGAGCACGAGGTGGCCGTGCCGACGCCGGCCGAGCTCGAGCAGTGGCAGGCCGAGGCCGAGGCGAAGGCCCAGGCCGAGGGCAGCGCCGACGCGTCGTCCGCCGAGCCGCAGCCGCAGGTCCTCGGCGAGGGCTGGTCGTCGGTGCTCGTGCTTCCGGCGGGCATGGGCGCAGCGGATGCCGCGGGCGGTCCGGCCGGCTCCGGTGATGCGGATGCCGCGAGCGGCGGCCTCGGCGAGGCATCCGGAATGCTCGACGCGCTCACCGAGCCCGTCGAGGGCGGACGCATCCTGAGCACCTCGCTCGTGTCGGTGCTCTTCGCCGACGACGGACGCGTGCTCGTCGGCGCGGTGACGCCCGAACGCCTGATCGACGCCGCCGCGAGCGGTCGCTGACGGGCGCCGCGCGTGACGGCACTGGCGATCGAGACGCACGGCCTCACCAAGCGCTTCCGCTCGCAGCTCGCCGTCGACGGCCTCGACCTCGCGGTGCCCGAGGGCGCGGTCTTCGGATTCCTCGGCCCGAACGGCTCGGGCAAGACCACCACGATCCGGATGCTGCTGGGTCTCGTCGCGGCGACGGCCGGCGACGCCCGGGTGCTCGGCGCCGACATGCCGAAGCACGTCGACTCGGTGCTGCCGCGCGTGGGCGCCCTCGTGGAGGGGCCGGCGTTCTCGCCGTACCTCTCGGGTGAGGCGAACCTGCGCCGCTTCGACGCCGCCGATCGGCGCGCGCCGCGCCGCACCCGCGCGGCCCGCGTGGCCGACGCGCTCTACCGGGTCGGGCTCTCGCACGCCGCCCGGAAGAAGGTGCACGCCTACTCGCTCGGCATGAAGCAGCGACTCGGCATCGCGAACGCGCTGCTCAT
Source organism: Agromyces sp. P2_B3 (assembly GCF_056404815.1). Lineage (NCBI taxonomy): Bacteria > Bacillati > Actinomycetota > Actinomycetes > Micrococcales > Microbacteriaceae > Agromyces > Agromyces sp. P2_B3. Next base: position 28,412 of record NZ_JBFUDH010000008.1, read on the forward strand.
GCGCCGCGAGCTGCTCGTGCTCGACGAGCCCACCAACGGGCTCGACCCGCAGGGCACGCGCGAGGTGCGCTCGCTCATCCGAGGGCTCGCCGACGACGGCACGACGGTGTTCGTGTCGAGCCACCTGCTCGCCGAGGTCGAGCAGGTGTGCTCGCACGTCGGCGTGATGAGTGCCGGGCGGCTGGTGGCGCAGGGCACGCTCGACGCGTTCCGCGACGAGGGCGAGACCCAGGTGCTCGTGCGCACGCCCGACGTCGGGCCGGCGCGCGAGGTGCTGGCCCGGCTCGGGCTCGGGCTCGGACTCCGCGATGGGGGCGGCGAGCGCGGCGAGGGCGAGGGCCGCGGCGCTCGCCTCGACGGGAACGCCGACGAGGTCTCGGCCCGTCTCGGCACCGTGGCGCCCGAGACCGTCGTGGCGGCCCTCGTTGAGGCCGGCGTGCGGGTGCGCGGCTTCGAGACCGTGCACGCGAGCCTCGAGCAGCGGTTCGTCGAGCTCACGGGCGAGGGGTTCGACGTTGTCCAGTGAGGCGGTGCCGGCAGGGGCGGTCGAGCGCGAGGCGGAGCCGGCTGCGCCGGCCGCGACGGCGACGGCGCGCCCCGGCGGATCGATCGGCCTCTTCGGCTCCGAGCTGCTCACGCTGTTCCGGCGCCGGCGCACCTGGGCGCTGCTCGGCGCGCTCGCGCTCATCCCGGTGCTCATCGGCGTCGCGATCCGGGTCGCGGGTGACGCCCCGGCAGGGCGTGGTCCGGCGTTCCTCGGGCAGGTCACCGAGAACGGGCTCTTCGTGGGCATGGTCGCCGTCATCGTGGCGACCCCGCTCTTCCTCCCGCTCACGATCGGCGTGGTGGCGGGCGACGCGATCGCCGGCGAGGCCAGCCACGGCACCCTCCGCTACCTGCTCATCGCGCCCGCCGGACGCATCCGCCTGCTCGTCGTGAAGTACCTCGTGGCCGCCGTCTTCTGCGCGGCCGCGGCGCTCACGGTGGTCGTCGTCGGCACGATCGTGGGCTGGGTGCTCTTCCCCATCGGCCCCGTGACGCTGCTCTCGGGCACGACGGTGAGCGTCGGCGAGGGCCTGCTGCGCTTCCTCGCCATCGCGGCCTACGTCACGGTGTCACTGCTCGGGATGTCGGCGATCGGCGTGTTCCTCTCCACGCTCACGACCGTGCCCGTCGGCGCGATGGCCGCGACGGCGATCCTCGCGGTCGCGGCGCAGATCATGGGCGCGCTGCCGCAGCTCGACTGGCTGCATCCGTGGCTCTTCACCGAGTACTGGCTCGGCTTCGGCGACCTGCTGCGCGACCCGCCCGTGTGGGACTCGTTCGTCGACAACGCCGTGCTGCAGGCGGGCTACGTGATCGTGTTCGGCGCGCTCGCCGCCGGCCGGTTCCTCACCAAGGACATCCTGTCGTGACGGATGCCTAGTGCTGCGGCATCCGTTCAGTTAGCGCCCGTCGGGCGTGGCGGAGGTCGGTGCAGGCGCCGGCGCCGTGGTCGAGGCCCGGCGCTCGCCGAAGCTCGGCGGGATCGCGCAGTAGTCGTAGAAGTACCGCTTCGGGGTGGCCTCGTCGGTGACGTCGACGTTCACGTTGACGTTGGTCTTCGGCAGCTCGTCGCCGGCGAGGGTCCACGCGGTGAAGTGCCAGATGCCGCGCACCGCGTCATTGAGCAGGCGGCGGCCGTCGACGACGAGCACCGTCTCGGCGCCCGCCTCGCCCTCCGCCCCGGGCAGCGTGCCCGCCCGGAACGGCTCGACGGTGTCGCGCCGAAGCGTCGCCTCGTCGACGTCGCCGAGCGATCGGCGCAGCACGGTCTGCCCGCGTTCGCGGAGCACGTCGGCGAGGTCGTCCGCGAAGCGGGCCGCAGGCCCGTCGGTGGCACCCTCGACGGCGACGAGCCGTCGCCCGGCCCACGAGTTGTGGAGGAACTCGAGGGCGATCCAGTCGAGCAGCGCGCGCCGCTCGTCGCTCAGCTCAGCAGCCATGGATCAAGGCTACGCCCGCCCTCGGTGCCGGCCACCGGCGGGATCCCACACCGTCACCCAGGAAGTCGGGCGAGCGCAATACGCTGATCACCCGGGGCGGCGGGGAGGGGATGGCGATGGTCGAGGTGATCGTGGTCGGCAGCGGGCCGGCCGGCATGATGCTCGCGGGTGAGCTGGCGTTGGCGGGGGTCGTCCCGATCGTCGTGGAGCGCCGCACGAGCGCGGAGCTCGCCGGATCGCGGGCGGGCGGGTTCCACTCGCGCACGATCGAGCTCCTCGACCAGCGCGGCATCGCCGACCGGTTCCTCGCGGCGGGACGCACGGCGCAGACCGCACGGTTCGGCACCTCCGTGCTCGACATCAGCGACTTCCCCACGCGGCATCCGTACGGCCTCGCGCTCTTCCAGAACCAGATCGAGCCGATCCTCGCCGGCTGGATCGAGGAGCTCGGCGTACGCGTCGAGCACGGACGTGAGGTGACCGGCCTCACGCAGGACGAGGACGGGGTCGAGGTCGTGTTCGCTGACGGCGAAATCCGGCGGGCGGCGTACGTCGTGGGCGCCGACGGCGGCCGCAGCGTCATCCGCAAGGCGGCCGACATCGAGTTCCCGGGCTGGGATGCCACGCGCAGCAACCTCATCGCCGAGGTGGAGGTGACCGAGGAGCCGCCGGCCGGCTTCGTCCAGGACGAACTCGGCATCCACGCGCTCAGCCTCATGGAGGACGGGCGCAGGTATCGGGTGGTCACGACCGAGCGGCAGCTGGGCGGGGCGGGTGCGGCGACGCTCGACGACCTCAGCGCCGCGCTCATCGCGGTGTACGGCACGGACTTCGGGGTGCACGACCCGACCTGGATCTCACGATTCACGGATGCCACGCGCCAGGCCGCGACATATCGCGCCGGCCGGGTGCTGCTCGTCGGCGACGCAGCGCACATCCACTACCCCGCCGGCGGACAGGGGATCGGCCTGGGCATCCAGGACGCGGTGAACCTCGGCTGGAAGCTCGCCCGGGTCGCGACGGGCACCGTGCCCGATTCGCTGCTCGACACGTACCACGCGGAGCGGCATCCGGCCGGGGCGCGCGCCCTCGACCTGTCGATGGCGCAGACGGTGCTGCAGCGCAACGACCCGCGCACCGCGGCGCTGAACGGCATCCTCGGCGACGTGATGGCGACGACGCCCGCCCGCGACGAGGTCGCCGCGCGCATCCACGGCCTCGACGTCGCGTACGACCTCGGCGAGGGGCATCCGCTGCTCGGACGACGGATGCCCGACCTCGACCTCGAGACGACGGCGGGGCCCACCCGGGTCTTCGAGCTGCTGCACCGGGGCGAGCCCGTCCTGCTGAACTTCGCCGAGCCGGGCCGGATCGACGTCGGGCCGTGGTCCGACCGGATGCGCGCCTTGGACGTGCGGTCCTCCGGAGCGTGGGAACTGCCGGTGCTCGGGGAGGTGCCGCCGCCGTCGGCGGTGCTCGTGCGGCCCGACGGTCACGTGGCCTGGGTGGACGAGGGAGCGGGCGAGCCGCTCGCCGCCGCGCTCACCCGCTGGTTCGGGCAGGAGTGAGCCGCGATCGCATCGGACCGGGATTGTCGGGTGCGCGCTCTCGCCGACGAGCAGGGTGGATGTTGAAGGGGGACGCCGTGATCGCAGAGCTCAACCGGCTCGTCGAGTTCATCGAGGACCACCTCACCGAGGAGATCGACATCGCCGGCCTGGCGGCCGGACTCGGAACGACCGAGTACCACCTCCGGAGGATGTTCTCGTCGCTCGCGGGCATGCCGGTGTCGGAGTACATCCGACGGCGCCGCATGGCCGTCGCCGCGGCCGACGTGCTCGGCGACGGCGACCTGCTGGGGATCGCAGTGCGGTACGGCTACGGCTCCACCGAGGCATTCAACCGAGCCTTCCGGTCGGTCCACGGCGTCGGTCCCGGCGACGTGCGCCGGAACGGTGGCCCCCTTCGCACGCAACCGCAGCTCAGGTTCCGCCTGACCGTAGAAGGGAACACCACGATGGACACCAGCATCGCCGAACGACCGGCGTTCCGGCTCGTCGGCCACTCGGCCCGTGTGCCGCTCATCCACCACGGCGTCAATCCGCACATCCAGGCGCACATCGCGTCGCTCCCCGCCACCGAGCACGCTCGCCTCAAGGAGCTCGGCGACACCGAGCCTGCCGGGCTGCTCCAGGTGAGCGCCGACGTGGATCCCGACTACGCGGAGGGCACCGAGCTGACCTACCTGCACGGGGTCGCGATCACCGCGACGACGCCCGGCCCCGACGACCTCGACGCGATCGAGGTGCCTGCCGGCACCTGGGCCGTGTTCCGCACGTCGGGTCCCTATCCGGCGGCCCTCCAGGCCACGTGGGCCGCGACCGCCACGGACTGGTTCCCCTCCAACCCGTGGCGGTTGCGGCCGGGACCCTCGATGGTGGCCATCCGCGACCGTGCCGCCGATTTCAGCACGGCGACCTGCGAGCTGTGGCTGCCAGTGGAACGGGCCTAGCGTTCCGCCGTGATGCGGTGGCCCGGCGCTGCGCCACGCCGGGCTGCCGAGTACTCAGCGCCAGAACACGGTGAGCTGGTCGGCGAGCGCCCGGCCCTGGGCGTAGCCACCGCGCGCGGCGGGGAGGCGGGTCGACGGGTCCAACGCGTTGGCGTTGAACACGTCGCCCGCCCCGGCATCCGGGAAGACCGTCTCGACCTCGCTGCCCCCGGCACGCAGCTCGCCCACCTGGGTGGCGAGATCCATGCCCCACTCCAGCGGCGTCCGCGACCTGCCGCCGAACGGCTCCAGCACGAGCACCCGGGCCGAACCGGCCGCGAGGTCGGCGTTGGAGCTGCGTCGATAGCCGCCGTTCAGGTATCGGCGCTCGCCGATCGGGTAGGGCGTCATCGCGGAGGTGCTCGCGGCGACCGCGTCGACCAGGTCGATGCCCGAGTGGCGGTCGAACACCACCGGTTCCCCGGTCTGCGCGTCCAGCGCCGGGATCAGCACCGCCTGCTCCGGCCACTCGTGGCGCGGGAGCCGGGCCGCGACGATGTCGCGCCAGCGGGCACCGGATGCCCCGCCGGAGGTGTCGCGCTCGAGCGCGGCGGCGCCCATCCGGCGACGCATGTCCGCGGCATCCGTGGACGCAGCGATGATCTCGTCGGACCAGTTCATGTAGCCCGGTCCGGAGAGCTGCCCTGGGCGCCCCGCGCCCGACGCAGGGGTGTCGGCCGGTGCCCGCGGCGGCTGCGGCGGCTCGGCGAGGATGGCGGCGTACAGCTCGGCCGGCCGCAGGCCGCTGGTGATCTGGGCGGCGACGGTCGAGCCCGCCGACGTGCCGATGATGAGCTCGGCCTCGGTGAGATCGACGCCGGCCTCGCACAGGCCCGCGATGAGGCCGAGTTGCCAGGCGTTGCCGGCCGCTCCGGCGCCGGCGAGCACCAGCGCGCGAGTGGGCGAGCTCGTCGAGTCGTCGGGTGACGTCGAGGGAGGTGTGAGGTTCGAAGGAGGTGTGGTGTGCATGGGAGTCGCCTTTCGCGATGTGCCTGTCGGCGCTCCCGGTTGCGACTACCTCCGTCGCGGCATCGTGGACTGCGGGGGAGCACCCATTACGGATACTGCGTTCATGGGTCTCACCTCCAGCTGGTCGGTCACGATTGCCAGAACGCTAGCACGGCTCGGTTCGGTTCGGCTCGGCTCGTCCTCGCTCGGCTTCACTCGACGGCCGCGGCGCCAGGTGCGCGGTCCGTTCCGCTCCTTCCGCCACGAGCATTCCTTCGCTCCGGATGCCGCGGCCACCGTCATGGTCGACACACTGACGATCGCGTCGCCGATCTTCGGTCGGCTCGCGGAACGCCTCGTGCTCGTCCCCTACCTCCGCCGGCTCATCCGACGCCGGAACGCATACCTCCTCGCCGCGCTCGATGCGACGGCCGGCGCTGACCGGGAGTCGCCGTCCGAGGCGAACGGCTGGACATAGGCTGACGGCATGAGCCTCGACCTCGACGCCGTCTATCGCGACCTGCACGCCAATCCCGAGCTGTCGTTCCAGGAGCACCGCACGGCCGGCATCGTCGCCGAGGCGCTCGGCCGATTCGGGTTCGACGTGACCACCGGCGTCGGCCGCACCGGCGTCGTGGGCGTGCTCGAGAACGGTGAAGGACCGACCGTGCTGCTCCGCGCCGACATGGACGGTCTCCCCGTGCTCGAGGCGACCGGGCTGCCCTACGCGAGCACCGCGCGCGGCACCGACCCCGACGGCCACGACGTGCCGGTCATGCACGCGTGCGGCCACGACGTGCACGTCACGTGCCTGCTCGGCGCGAGCGAACGCCTCGTCGCCGATCGCAACTCGTGGACGGGCACGCTGGTCGTCCTGTTCCAGCCCGCGGAGGAGTGGGGCGGCGGCGCGCAGGCGATGGTCGACGACGACCTGTACGGTCGCGTGCCCACGCCCGATGTGGTGCTCGGCCAGCATGTCGCGCCCTTCCCCGCCGGCTTCGCCGCCGTGCACGCGGGCGTCGCGATGGCCGCAGCCGATTCGCTCACGGTGCACCTGCACGGAGCCGGCGGCCACGGCTCCCGGCCCGAGACGACGGTCGACCCCGTGTACCTCGCCGCCGCGACCACGATGCGACTGCAGGGCATCGTCGCCCGAGAGCTCGCTGCGACGGATGCCGCGGTGGTCACGGTCGGCCAGCTCCACGCCGGCACGAAGCACAACATCATCCCTGCAGAGGCGACGCTCGGGCTCAGCGTGCGCAGCTTCGACGAGCACGTGCGAACGAAGGTGCTGGCCTCGATCGAGCGCATCGTGAAGGCGGAGGCCGCGGCATCCGGTGCACCCCGCGAGCCCGAGATCGTCTTCGACGAGCGGTTCCCGCTCACGGTCAACGAACCGGCCGCGACCGAGCGCACGGCCGCCGCCCTGCGCGCCGCGCTCGGCGACGATCGGGTCATCGATCCCGGTGTCGTCTCGGGGAGTGAGGACGTGGGCATCCTCGCATCGGCGGCGGGCGTGCCGCTCGTCTACTGGTTCCTCGGCGGAGCCGACCCCTCGCTCTTCGGCGATGCGCTCGCGACCGGGCGCATGCCAGACGACATCCCGTCGAACCACTCGCCGTACTTCGCGCCGCTCATCGATCCGACCCTGGAGGCAGGTGTGGTCGCCCTGGTCGCGGCAGCCCGGGAGTGGCTCGGCAGGGCCTGAACGCGCCCGTCGGCGACAGGCGCACGCGGCATCCGCTCGATGCCCTCGGCGGATGCCCCGCCGGCGTCTTCAGGTGGTCGGACCGGCCGTCGCCGTGGCGCCCTCGATGATCACGCTGAGGCAATCGCCGAAGAGGTCGTCGGGAGTCCGGCCGCCTTGGAAGTACTCGCCGATCCCGGCGACCACGGTCGGGTAGGCGTTCGTGAAGGCCTCGAGGTCGAAGTCCTGCGCGGGGTCCGTGGACGGAGGACGGGTCTGCTCCTCGAGGACATGGCCGACGGTGAAGTGCTCGACGGTCAGCACGATCAGCCGGGCCTGTCGCAGTGGAACCTCGCGGGCGACCAGGGAGCTGATCGCGAGCTCGGAGATGGCGGCCATCCGCAGGGAGGCCTGCGACGTGGAGATGATCCGGGCGCCGTCGGGATGCGCGAGGAGCGCACGACGCAACCGCTCGGCGAGTCCGACCAGCCACCCCTGCCACGGTTCGTCGGGCTTCGGCGGCAGCATCTCGGGGAACTCGGCTTCGAGGATGGCATCGGCGATCGCCGTGATGAGGGACGCCTTGTTCGGCAGGTGCCAGTAGAGCGTCGGCTGCTGCACCCCGAGCCGGGCCGCGAGCCTGCGCAGCGTCACGCCGTCGAGGCCGTCGGCGTCGAGCAGCGCCAGGGCCTCCGTGACGATCTGCCGTCGATCCAGCGCCACCCGCCCCACCTCCGCGGCCACTCTATCAACGATTGAGGCGTCTCCCTATCGGTGATAGAGTGCGCACGATCACTGAGAGAGATCGCGAGAGGAAGAGGCAACCATGACTGACAAGGGCTCGCTCGTCGACACACTGCACGAGGCAACGCACCGCATCCCGGGCGTCTCGGGCCATGAGGACCGGCCGTCCGGCCACCACGGCACCACGCATCACTCGCGCACGGCGCAGGACTCGAGTGCGCGGCGCCGCCCGTCCGTCCGCAGGCGGAACCACGCGTCGGCCCGCCCCCCGCGCGTGCTCGTGGCGTGGCAGCGGCGGATCGCGGCGTTCTTCGGCCAGGAGGTGTAGCCGCAGGCTCTCGCCGTCGCCCTCAGAGTGGGACAGAATCAGGCCATGACCAAGGCCGGGCTCGTGCTGGTCGTGACGATCGCGGTGATCGGCCTCTCGGCCTGTGCAGAGAGCGACGGCGGTGGCCGGTCGGATGCCGCGACTGCGACGCCGGTCTCGCCGGCCGCGACCCTCGTGCCGATGACCGGCGACGCGATCCTCATCGAGACGAGGGTCACCGACGCGAGACGACACACGGGCGAAGTCCTCGGTGAGTTGCTCATCGGCGAGTCGGCCTTCTGCTCCGGGGGAGCGAGCAGCGGCTCGAGCCAGGGCCCGACGATCACCACGACGTTCAGCTGCGCGGAGGGCACGCTGACGGTGCAATACGCACCGACCCAACGCAGCCTGGTCCAAGGCGCCGCCTGGATGGTCGTGAGCGGAACCGGCCTCTTCGACGGCCTGCACGGAGGCGGATCCATGGTGGCCGTGTTCGACAGCGAGGACCCCGACTCGGGTCGAGAGGTCTTCACCGGCACGATCACCCCGTGAGCGGGCGCCGCGGTGAGGCCAGCGGGTCGGCGGCCGCAGATCTTCGCGGTGTCGGAAGATTCCGGGCGGTGCCCACGTTGACGCTCGTATGGGTTGGAATGACGACGTCATAGAAACGTTCCGCAGCAGCAAGGGCACCGAGAACTACTGGGGTCCCAAGCTCATCGTCCTGCACTCCATCGGGGCCAAGTCCGGCGAGACGCGCCTGAACCCGGTGGTCGGCTTCCGCAACGAAGACGGCTGGCGGGTGGTGGCGTCGAAGGGTGGCACACCCGAGAACCCGGCCTGGTACCACAACCTGCGCGCGAACCCGTCGTTCGACATCGAGGCGCTCGTCGACGGGGAGGTCGTGACGGTGCCGGTGACGGCGACCGAGATCACGGGCGACGAGTGGCATGACGCGTACAGCGCCATCGCCGACGAGGAGCCCCAGTTCGGCGAGTACCTGACGAAGACCGATCGTCGCATCCCGGTCCTGCAGCTCACGCCTCGCGAGAACTGAGCGCCTTCAGCGCCCGGCTCGCCGGGCGATGATCGCCGCCTGCGACCGCTGGCCGTCGGTCTTCCTGACGTGCGATTCAACGACGTCGAACCCGACGGCGTCGAGGACTTCGCCGAGGTCGTCCACCGGCCAGCGGTACGCCGGGATGACGGCGTGATCGAACCGCTCGACCACCGGGCCCTCGAAGAACCCGATGAGCAGGGTCCCTCCGAGGCGGAGTGCGCGATGGAACTCCGTCAGCGGGATGCGTATCGCGTCGGGTTCACGGTGGATGAGGGAGTACCAGGCCAGGATGCCGCCGACCGTTCCCGATTCGCAGTCGAGGTCGTCGACGTCGCCGACTTCGAACGGCACCCCTGGGTATTCGCTCCGGGCACGGGCGATGAATTCGGGCACCTGATCCACGCCGCGGGCCTCATGGCCGAGTCTGGTGAGGAAGTCGGTCCACTGGCCCGGGCCGCAGCCGGCGTCGATCAGGGGACCCTCCACATCGTGCGCCCAGGTCGAGACGAGCAGTCGATCCGATGGATGCACGGCATCCATCGACCCGAACAGGTCGGTGTACTCCGCTGCCCGCCCCGAGTACGCCTCGCCGACCTGGTTGTTCACACGACGGAGTCTAGGAGGCGGCCGTTGCCCGACCGGTCGAAGGCAGCGGCCGATCCTCGTCTACTGTCGAGTCGTGCCTTCCCGCAGCATCTACGTCGAGACCGTCATCTCGGCAGACGTGGATGCGGTGTGGACGGCGACGCAGGGTCCGTCGCAGCACGTCCGCTGGGACATCCGGTTCTCTGAGATCGCACCGACCGGCGTCACGGACGGCGGTGCCGCGCGCTTCGAGTACGCGCGCCGAACGTGGTTCCACACGGTCCGCGGCACGGGCGTGAGCCTCGGCGAGGTGTCCCGCCCCGGCGGCATCCGCACGTCGGCGCTGCGCTTCTCGACTCGGGATCGATGGTCACCGATCCGTTCGGGTCGCGGGTACTGGCGGTACGAGCCGGTGCCCGGCGGCATCCGCTTCATCACCGGGTACGACTACGAGGCCGGCTGGGGACCACTCGACGTGCTCGTCAGGCCGTTGCTCGGGTGGGCGACGGCCTGGAGCTTCGATCGGCTCCGGATCTGGCTCGAGTACGGCCGCCCACCCGAGCGCTGGCCGCTGGCGAGCGTCGCCTGGTTCTGGCGCCCGGATCGGCCGAGGGCGTCGAGGTGCCGGCGTGCACCCCGAGGAGGGCGCCGACATGCCGACCACTTGAGCTCGGCGCCGGCGACCCTCGCGCAACTGCCCGACCCGGGGGTGACTCGATGATGTCGATGTTCGAGCAGGCGCTCGGTGCTCAGCAGTTCGCGCGGCTGCATCCGATGATGCAGCGCCGGTTCGGCGTGGGACTGGCGCGCGGTGAGGCGTGCGTCGGCCGCGGCGTCATGACCGAGATCCGGCGCGGGCCGTGGTGGACGGTTCCGTTCCTGCAGGTCGGGCGGCTTCGCAACATCCTGGTGCCGGATGTCGGGACCGACGTCCCGTTCACGATCGAGAACTACCCCTACGTCGACCCGTTCGGCCGCGAGACCGTCACGTTCGTACGCGAGTACGTCGTCGGCGGACGGCGGCGGCGGTTCAACGCGACGATGATCCTCGTCGGCGATCGGATCGTCGACTACCTCGGCACGCACCAGCACCTGGCCGTCGACCTCGACCTCGAGGTCGACGCCGACGGAGGGCTCCTCCTCACCTCGGGTGCGCAGCGGTTCTACGAGGGCGTCGTGGGCTTCCGGTTCCCGATGCTCCTCAGTGGTCGGGCGACGTTGCGCGAGCGATATGACGACGCCGACGAGCGGTTCCATGTCGCCCTCGAGGTGCGCAACGACCGCTTCGGCTTCCTGTTCGGCTACCACGGCAGCTTCACCTGCGAATGGATGCCGGTGGCGGATGCTCCCGCTCGGTTGAAGCCGGTGCGGCACGAGCTGCGCACCTGAGGCGCTTCGAGCGGCGAAACGCGGCACCTGGTCAGCCGTGGCGGGCGGACGAGTAGGTCTCCGCGTACAACCGGTCAGCGGCTATGGTCTGAGTGGTGACCAGAGTCGTTCTCATGTGCGGGCCAGCGGGTTCCGGGAAGTCGACCGTCGCCAGGCGGCTTGAGGCGCAGGGCATGGTGCGCCTCTCGTTCGACAGGGAAGCGTGGCAGCGGGGCATCCGCACGATGCCCCTCCCGGCCGACGTGCACGAAGTGATCGAGCAGGAACTCCGCACTCGCCTCATCGCGCTCGTTGCGGCCGGCGCAGACGTGGTTCTCGACTTCTCGTTCTGGTCCAAGCGTGCCCGTCTGGCGTATCGGGACTTGCTTCGCCCGCTCGGCGTGGTGCCCGAGACGATGTACATCGCGACGCCGCGAGCAGTCGCACTCGAACGCATGGCAGCACGCGGTCATGAGCATGCCGACGACTATGCGCTTCCCGCAGACGTCGCGGCCGAGTACTTCGACCACTTCGAGCCACCGACTGCCGATGAAGGTCCGCTGACCATCGTGGGCGCCGCCCAGGCGCAATAACCGATCGCGACTGTCCCGCGCCTCGGCGTCATCGACGTTGGGCTGGTGTGGATGCGGATGTTCGGTCGTCTGGCGATTGCGGCGCTCCGAACGTGCGGAGCACGTGCTCGAGGGTCGAGGTGAGGAGCTCCTGGGTCGTCTCGCGAGTGGCCTCGCCGCGCAGCCAGCGGCGGGTCGCGGAACGGTTCAAGCCGGTCCAGCATTCGAGCGCGTAGCGCAGGCGTGGCGAGTCTTCGGCGATGTCCGCGTGGAATGTCGCAACCAGTGCGACGGCGCGCCGCACCAATTCGGCGACCGCGCGCCGCACGTCGGGGTCGGCGATGTCCTCGCCGGGTGCGATCGTGCCGAGGTAGATCGCTCGGTTCTCCTGGGTCCATTCCAGCCACCGCGAGACCGAGTCCTCCACTCGCGCCCGAGTGGTTCGACCGACGGGTGGTCGCAGTTGTTCCTCACGCCCGGCGCCGATCCGTTCCAGGAGCGCGAGGTACACCTCCTTGCGACCGCCGAAGTAGTGATGGACGAGTCCGCGTGTCACACCGGCGGAAGTCGCGACGTCCTCGATCGAGACCCGCTCATAGCCGCGTTCGGCGAACAGCGTGTTCGCGGCGTCGAGGATCTGGTCGCGCCGCTCGGTGGGGCTCAGGCGAGTGTACGAGGGCGGGCGCTTCATGCTCCCAGCATAGAACAATTGACAAAACGTCAACAACGCTGTTAGCATATCGTCAATAACTTACCTGCGCGATGCTGAGCGGTACGTACGAGAGCTGGCTTCGCGCCCATCGAAAGGCACCATCCAGCATGCGCAAGCTCATCATCGGCGGCGTCGTGGCCGCGGCCGCGATCCTCACCCCCCTCGGTTTCGCCTCCTCGGCGAATGCCGCCGTCGCAGTCGACGGCACCGGCACCGGCTTCATCGGCAAGGGCGACGTGCAGACCGCGCTCGGCTACAACAACGCGCAGATGCAGTCCAACGCCGGCTCGCTGACGTTCACGACGTCCCAGGATGCGACTCAGGCCCTCACGCAGGTCGTCACCCAGTCGGGCACGCAGTCCGCCACCCAGTCGGCAGTCCAGTACGGCGTGGAACTCGGCAAGCAGAGCGCCACGCAGGTGATGACCCAGACGCTCTCCTGCGTCAAGACGAACGGCAACAACATTCAGCAGGTCCGCACCGGCACCCGCGCCGGCGACCGCACCGCGGAGCGTGTCGGCACTGCGATGGGCACCCGTGATGGGGTGCGCACCGGCACGGCGACTGGCACCCGCGAGGGCACGCGGACCGGCGATGTGACCGGCAAGGTCTCCGCCACCGTCGCCTACGACGCGCGTTCGCGCAACCAGATCACCGGGTTCACCCTGAAGGGCTTCGCCACCGGCGACCCGAAGTTCGTCGCGGACAGCGGCGAGCCCGCCTACGGCCCTGCGTCGTTCGGCGCCTACTCGTTCGGCGCCTACTCGTTCGGGGCGTACTCCTTCTCGGCGTACGAGTTCCAGCCGTACGTGTGGTCCGGCGACTTCAACTTCGGACCCACCACCTGGGACGCCGAGTTCGAGTCCGACCCGAACGCCAATCCCGACCTCTGCGTCGAGGGCAACAAGAACATCGTCCCCGGCAGTGTCCAGGACGTCGTCACCGAGGGGGCCGTCACCGTGAGCGACGATGTCACGGTTCTCGCCACGCTGAACGCCAATACCGTCGACGGCGAAATCAGCGATGGCGTCGTCACCGACGGCGAACCGGCATACGGAAGCGTGACCTCTGGCGCGGTGACCACGTCCGGCGCCATCACGGTATTCGTCAACGGCAAGGCTCTCTGAGCCACCGCACACCCAGCAGCTCGCCCCGCTTCGGAGGGGCGGGCTGCTTTGGTGTCCGCCCTCGAGCCGCAGTGCGGACCCCCGAGCGGAACTCACATGGGGTGTAGGAGGCTCCCGGCGGTCAGAGCTGACCGAGGATCTCAGCGCGCTTCGCCGCGTACTCCTCTTCGGTGATCTGCCTGTTCACCCGCAGTTGCTCCAGCTCTGCAAGCCGTGCTGACGCCGGCGCGGGCATGCCCGGCTGCGAAGGTGCGGCAATGCGCCTGCTCGCGACGACGGCGACGACGATCACGGCCGCCAAGACCGCCGCGACGACCAGCAGTACGGCCAAGATGATGAGGACATGCCAGCCCGCGAATCCGTAACCCATAGGCGCAGGCTACCGGCGCCGGCCACCGGCGGCATCACTGGCGTGTAGCGGTGTCGTGCCCGAATGGTTATCGCGCACGCCGGTATTTAGGCGCACACTGGAGGTATGCGGAAGTTCCTCACGGCGATCAAGCATCACGAGCACCGCTTGGCGCCGACGACGTGGGTCGCCGGCATCGCCGCCGTTGCCTACGCGATCGTGCCGATCGACCTGATCCCCGAACTCGTGCTCGGCCCGCTGGGATTCGCTGACGACATCGGTATCTGGACGATCTTCGCCGTGCTCTTCATGCGTGAACAGCGGCGCTGGCAGGACAGCCTCGGACGGGCGTGACCGGGAGAAGCGGTTCCGCGACGATCGATCATCGATTCTGCACGGTGGCCCCTGTCGCCGTTCGTCTCGATGCCCTCACGAACAGACGCGTACCCGACGTCCGTCGAAGCTCACGATGTCGCCGAGCTGCAACTGTCGCCCGCGTCGGCGGTCGACCTCGCCGTTGACGGCCACGTTCCCCTCGGCGATGGCGACCTTCACGTTTCCCCCGGAGTCGAGGAGTCCGGCGAGCTTCAGGAACTGCCCGAGGCGAATGACTTCATCGCCGATCGGGACGTCCTCGATGGGGATCGGGTTCGTCATCCCAGAATGCTAGTCGGGGGAGGCGAACGGAGCGCGCCGTGCCGCTACATCGACTGGGTGAGGAAGTAGACGGCGAAGCCGCAGTACGCGATCCAGGATGCCGTCGTGAGGATCGTGTTCGCGAGGATCAGTTTCCACGCACCTAGGCGTTGTCGAATGGCCCGCCGCTCGGACCCGACCACCAGCCGCGAGTAGATCGAGGGCACGTTGACCACGATGGCCAGTACTCCGGAGACCACGGCGAAAGCGCCGAAGGCGAGCAGGCCCCTCTCTCCCAGTAGGCCGGGAGCCGAGCCGGGTTGATCGCTCCAGCCGCCGACCAGGGCCGCGACGAACACCACGAGAGCTGCCAGCATGGCGACCGACGTCGTCAGCGACGCACGCTGCCGGAACATGCCGAAGCGCATGGCATGCTCGCCGAGCTCGGGTTCGCCGGCTGGGCGGGGTTTGTCATCGTGCCGACTCCGCCATGCGCTCACCTCACGCGCGACGACCGCCACGACGGTGTACGGGATCGCGACGTACGCGGCCGTCATCCCCACGTACAGGGTCGCGAGCAACGCGGGGGTGAATCCGAAGACCGCGAAACCCACCCCGAGGATCAACAGCGTGATGGCGACCGTCGCGAGCGGGCCCGGACGGCGGCCTGCCTGACGCCGCTCGGTCAGTGCATCGGTCACGCAGTCTCCCTGTGGCTCGGTGCCCGGAGCGAAGCCCGATCCGGTCCTCTCATCGTGCCTCGCGAGACGGAATTCCCGGTCGAGAACACCTCGAATCCAGACGCAGCGCGAAGGCTCACACGACAGCGTCGGCGGGCCGACGGTCTCCTCGCGTGTTCGGGGTGCTGATCACGAGGAAACGAGCGTCACTGGCACCCGGATTGAAGAACCGGTGCGCCAGCCCCTGGGGTATCTCGACGCCCTTGCCGGGCCCCAGCTCTACATTGCCCTCGGCAGTCTGCATCTGCGCTACACCCTCGAGGAGGTAGAAGAACTGCATGGCAGCGTCATGCACGTGCCACTCCTCACCTGCACCGGGAGGCACGCGCTCCTCGATGACCGACAAGCCGGGACGGTCAAGCAGTCGCCAACCATCGGACGCACCGCCCCAGACGTAATGTTCGACGTTGGTGATGTCGACCGAGCTGCCCATTGTTCGAGTCTCTCAGATCGCCCTTCGACGCCCGAGAGATGCGATCGACTCTCTCCGCGTCGATGCACTCGCTGATGCTCAGAGCACCGGTAGCGCGGGTCTCGCGGGCTGCAGCGTGTGGACACGAAATAATGAAGTATGTCTTCCTCTGTCGAACGCCGCTCCAATCCCACTGCATGGGCCGCCTTCTGGTGCGCGCTCGCGGGCCTCGTGCTCATGCCCATCCCCCTCTTCATCGGCCTGATCGTCGGCGGCGGCCTCTCGATCATCGCTGCGGTCCTCGCCGTGATCGCCCTCTTCAAGGGCCTCGCACGCGACGGCAAGGGCATCGCGCCGGTCGTGTTCGCCGCGATCTTCATCGCGCTCACCTGGGCCGGCATCTCGGTCGGCGGGGGCACGATCTGGTAGGTCTCTCGTGCACGCGCTCGCGTCAAGCCGGCAACCGAGGTCATCACCCGTCGAGGCTGACGGGCGTTGACAACGTCGTGACTACTCCGTAGGACGACGACGGCGACCGTTCATCCACTGGGTCGGCCGCTGTTCAGCCGCCCTTCGGCGAGTTGTCGCTGTCGTGGTCGCGGGCGGCGCCACGGAGAATGGCGGGCCCCTGGTCGATCCCGTGGCTGGTGAGGCCGTAGAAGGCGGGCAGGAGGAGGAAGATCACCGACGCCACCAGCGGGTTGATGAGGACCCCCGCCGTTCCCGCTGCCAGGTACAGCACCACCCCGACGACGGCCCGGGGGCGCTCACGCGCGAAGTATGAGTCATCCACCTCTTCCTTGGTGAGGTCGGGATGCCGCGCCAAGTGGGAGAAGAACACCAGCCATGACAGGCACAGCAGCGCCCCGATGATCGCGTAGAGCCCGACCGCGACGCGCTCGTCCGCCAGGTTGCCAGTCCTGGCGGTCTCGGCGATGACCGCCGTCGGCCAGGGCACCAGCGCGAGTGTCGCGAGGATCCCCAGATTCGCCCACTGCAGGCCGCGGTCCATCTCCTGGATGCGAGCGAAGGCGGCCTTGTGGTTCAACCAGATCACGGCCAGATAGATGTACGAGGCGGCATACGCCAGATACGTCGGCCACTCTCCCAGCAGGGCGGCCAGCAAGCCACCTGGCTCGGAGTCAGGCGGCCTGAGATCGAGCACGAGGAGCGTGATGACGATCGCGATGATCGCGTCGCTGAACGCCACCGCGCGGCTCGTGTCCGAACGGGTTGCCGTACTTCCCTGGTTTCGCATGCGGTCTCGTGGATCCCGCCGAGAAGCGCCCTCGGGTCGGAATGCCGCCTACCTTAGGCACGTCCGATCGAGGCCTGGAGGGCCTTCACAGCCATCGACGACGGGAGTACAGTGCGCCCCGCCCGGCGCTACTCCTCGGACGTTTCGCGGCTCGCGGCGGCGACGTACTTGTGGAGCAGTCGGGCGAACTCCAGCCGTTCGTCGTCGTCCCAGTCCTTGGTGATGTATTCGAAGGCGCGGCGCTGCTGCTGCCGGGAGTTCGCGAGCACCTCACGCCCGCGGGACGTGAGACGCAGGGTGATGCTGCGCCCGTCGGTCTGGGAGGCCACGCGTTTGACCAGCCCGTCGGTGACGCACGACGCTGCCAGGCGACTGACTGCGGTTCGTTCCATTCCCATTGCGGCCGCCACCGCGTTGACGCTCAGCAGTCCGTCCGACTCCTCCACGATCGCGAGCAAGAGGTCGCGGCGCACGTCGGTTCGAGCCACGGGTGCGTCGATCGGCACGCTGCTCGTGCGCCGCCGCAATCTCGAGAAGGCCGTCCCGATGGACTCGAGCAGTTCGTCGTCGGTGGGGTTGGTCGCAGCAGCGTCGTCATGGCTCGTCATCGGACCTCCTAGGTATGTGCATTATGCACATATGTGCTATTCTACACGTAGATGAGGCCGCCGCCCGGTGCTCTCTCGTGGATGGATGGAAGAAGTCGTATGCGTACTGCAATTGTCGCCGGTCGGGTCTTCGACGGCACCGAGATCCTCGGCCCGAAGACGGTGGTCATCACTGACGGGCTCATCGAGGCCATCGGTGACCAGACACCCGCAGACGCACAGGTGGTCGAGGCGCCCGGCGCGACTCTGCTGCCCGGTCTCATCGACGCCCACGTGCACACTGATCCCGCAGGGCTGCGTTTGGCATTGCAGTTCGGCGTGACGACGGAGCTCGAGATGCAGGGAGCGAACACTGCCCGGGACCGCACGCACATCACTCAGGATGACACCCTCGCCGACGTGCGTTCCGCCGGATTCGGTCTCACACCTCCCGGCGGGCACCCCGAGGAGCTGTTCCCCAAGGACTTCAACCCCCAGCGAGGCGGTGGCCGTGGGGGCCCCGGTGGCCGTCCCGGCGCTCCTGAACGCGTCGACCCCATCGTGCGCGCGAAGGTCACCACGCCCGAGGAGGCAGTCGACGTCGTCGGTCAGCTCGCCCGGGCCGGCTCGGACTACATCAAGTTCATGGTCGACGACGGCAGCGTGGAGGGACATCCCGGCCTGCCGATGCTCGACCAGGCGACGCTGAACGCCGGGGTCGCCGAAGCCCACAGACTCGGCATGCTGACGGTCGCCCACGCGCTCACCATCGAGGCCACCCGGATGAGCATCGAGGCGGGCATCGACGGCCTGGCGCACCTGTTCATGGACCG
The DNA here is from genome assembly GCF_056404815.1 of Agromyces sp. P2_B3. Taxonomy (NCBI): domain Bacteria; kingdom Bacillati; phylum Actinomycetota; class Actinomycetes; order Micrococcales; family Microbacteriaceae; genus Agromyces; species Agromyces sp. P2_B3. The sequence goes on from NZ_JBFUDH010000008.1 coordinate 46,870, forward strand.
TCCGCACACGCCCGAGATCGTCGAGGCCATCGCACAGTCGGGCGCCTTCGTCATCGCCTGCGTGGTGCTCGACGCCTCGATGATGGGCATCACCGGCTCGGCGCTCGCGGACGACCCCCGGGTCGCCGGCAAGCTCTCCCCGGAGTGGGACGCGACCCTGCGCAGCAGCTTCAACCACTACCCGCAGGGTCGGCTCGAAGACGTTCTGGCCACCGTTCGTGCTCTGGAGGCCGCCGGAGTCGACCTCCTCATCGGCACCGACGTGTCCCAGCCGCTGCCCTTCCTCGGTGGTCTCGCGCACGGCGCGAGCGTGCATCAGGAGCTGCAGTACTTCGTCGATGCCGGGCTGGCCCCGACGACGGCGCTCAGCGCTGCCACGGCGGTGACGGCTCGTCGTTTCGGTCTCACCGATCGGGGCACGATCTCCGTGGGCCAGCGCGCCGACCTCCTCCTGGTCGACGGCGATCCCACCACCACGATCAGCGACACGTTGAACGTCCGCGACGTCTGGCGTCGCGGCATCCGTCAGCCGGCAGCCTGAGGCGCGGGAGGCCGGTCAGTAAACTGCCGAGAATGAACTCGCCGGCGGTCCTTGCACGCGTGTCCGCCGCGCGTTTCGGCGTCGCGATGCTCTTCGTCGCGAACGCGTTGGTGTTCGCGACGATCGTGACCCGGTATCCGGAGTTGAAAGACCGGTTCGACCTCACCGAATTGACGTTCGGCTTGATGGTGGCGTGCGGCCCGCTGGGTTCGATAGTCGGGAGCATCATCGCGGGTCGGCTGGTCGCACGCCTGGGTGCCGTACCAGTTGCTGTGACGTCTTCCGTGCTGCTCGGCGTCTTGCTCACGGTGGCCGGCTTCACGAGCGGGCCGATGATTCTCGGCGCGGTGTTGTTCGTCATCGGCTTCGCGGATGCAACAGGCGACGTCGGGAACAACGCGCACGGGCTTGCGATACAGCGACTGATGGGCCGATCCATCATCAACGGCCTGCATGGGGCCTGGAGTGCCGGGGCGATCGCCGGCGCCCTCCTCGGAGCGGGTGCGCTCCGGTATGCGTTGCCCATCGAGATCCATCTGCCGGCCATGGGAGCGATCATCGTCATCGGCAGTGTCTGTGCGCTCCCGCTTGTGCGCCTGCCCACGGCGCCGTCGTCGCAGACGCGGTCGCCGTCTCATCGGAGAAGTCGGTTCAGTGCGATGCTCATCGCCGCGTGCGCCATAGCCGCCATCGGCGGGTTCCTCGAAGACGTCGGTTCCACATGGGGTGGGGTTTACGTGGTCTCCGAAACCGGCGCCAGCGTCGCCGAAGCAGCGATCCCCTTCGTCGCCTTGATGGGCGCTCTCACGCTGGGCAGATTCACCTCTGATGCACTCGTCGACTGGATCGGATCTGTCGGCACACTCCGGGTCGGCTCGGTGGCCGCCCTCGTCGGACTGCTCACCGCTACCTTCGCGCCCGAGACGTGGGTCGTCGCCGTTGGACTCGGGATCCTCGGCCTGGGGATCGCTCCAATGATCCCGCTCGCGATGGATGCCGCCGACCGGGCTCCCGGCCTCGATACCGGCGCAGGCCTGGCGGCCGCGGCGACCGTGATGCGAGTGGGCCTCCTCGCCTCGCCGTTGCTGGTTGGAGCGCTCGCCGAGTGGGCCGGCCTTCGGGTGGCGATCGCCGCCTGCCTGCTCGTTCCCGCGGTGGCGCTGGTACTTGCGGGATCGGTGCGCAACGCCGAACCGGTCGCAGCCTCGGGCGTACCCGACGTCAATCGCTGAAGCATGGGCGGCAACCCCCACGCCAGTTCGTGGGACGACGCCTGACCGACGTCTCGGTCGTCGAACTCGCTTTCCTGACCCGCACCTGAGATCTCAGCCTCCGTCCGCTCAGATTCGCCTTCAACCTAGAGGGCGCCGTCATCCTCGTCGCGCGCATCGGCGGCGCGGGCGATGAGCACGGGCTCCTCCTCGAGGCAAAGATCGATGATGCCGCGGAGAAGTCCTCCGAGGCTGGTCGAGTTCAGCAGACGGAATCGGTCGTACTCGCCGAGCGGAGCGATCGCGGCGAGCTGCCAGGCGGACTCCACCGGATCGTCGGAAAGGGTCGTCCCGGGATCCCATCGAGCCTCATCGAGCGCAGAGGCGAGGGTAGCGAGGCGGCGCACCACCTGTTCCGCTTCGCGGTGGAGCGGTGCGAGCGCGTCGTCCCAGACGAGCGGGGCCAGCGTGGACACCTCGGCCACCGGGTGCGGGTCGTCCTCGCGCCAGCTGTTGACTGAGATCCGCTCCCCGCCAACCGCGACCACGTAGACGTCCGCCGCGTCCGCCTCGATTTGCAGGATGCGCGCCATCGTGCCGATCGAGGCGCGCTCATCGCCACCGCCGGCCTCGAGCCCGCGCTCGATGAGCACCACCCCGAATTCAGGGTCTTCCTGGTCGAGCAGATGTCCCATCATGGTGAGGTAGCGCGGCTCGAACACCCTCAGCACCAGCGGTGTGTATGGGAACAGCACACTGCCCAGCGGGAACATCGCCACGCCATCCATGGGCACCAGTCAATCAGCCGCACCCCTTCTCAGCACGGCTGTCATGACCCTTGCGGGCGGGATCCAACCCCATGGGCCGGATCGGCGATCGGTTCGCGGAGCTATCGAATCGCTGTGATGTAGACGGCTGTGCCTTGCGCGAGCGCCTGAAACGTCTGGTAGGCCATCCAGACATATCCGTCGCTTCCCCAGTCGGAACCGAAGCTGTTCTGGATCAGCACCGCCTGCGTCGTGTCGTCATAGCCGATGATCAACATGCAGTGCCCGACCAGTTGGTCGTTTGGCTTCGTCGCGAAGATGCCGTTGCCGACATAGGGGTTGGGCGTGCCGTCGTACTTGGCGAAGTCGGTGTAGAGCCGCGTGCCATAGGCGAGCGCGTACCCCTGCGAGATGATGTTGCGGATGTTGTTCAGCCCGGTCTCGCCGAGCACGCTGACGTTCGACCACGCGGTCGGCTGGAAGTTCGTATCGGGAGAGAGTTGCGCAGTGCCGTAGGCCGTCCAGACTGCGTCGCAGGCGCTGGAACCGGGCGGGGGCTCGGGAGCCGCCTGCATCGACGGTGTGCCGCCATTGCTGTTCAGGAATTTCAGGCAGGCGATGATCTGGCCGCCGGTGCACGTGTCGACAGGGATGGAGGACTGCCCGAGCATCTTGACATACGTGTAGTAGGGACTCGCTTGCTGCGCGCTGGATTGGGGATCGGTGATCAGCCCTGCCTGCGCCGCGGCGAACGTGGTGAGGCCATACGTTGAAGACCAGACGAAGCAACTCGGCGTGTTCTGTTTTCCCACGGGCGGCAGGAAGGCGGCGTTCACCATTGCGCTGGGCGGCAATGCGCCCACGGCTGGCGGCGCACTCACCGGGCCGGGTTCCGGCACGGTGGGGTCGTACCCGTAGTCCATCGTGTCGTGGATCGTGGCCATTGGAGACTCCCTCGTCGATTGCAGGCTGGGGACCCGCAAGGGCTAGGTTACGCAGCGCGAGACTCGATCTGCGGCGCAATGACATGCCTTTGAGACTTGACCGCTTCCGCGTGGAGCGCGGCCTGGAGCTGCCGTCTTGTCTGCGGTCGTGGATCTATGGTTCGGGGTTGAGTTGGCGGCGTTCTTCGCGTGCTTGCGTCCAGACGGTGCGGGCGGCGTCGGCGTTGAGGAGTCCGATGCCGATGCCGACGATGATGTCGATCCATCCGGTTTGCACCCAGATGGTGACTACGGCGACGGCGATGATTGCGAGGTTCGCGAGGGCGTCGTTGCGGGCGGAGAGCCACGCTGCTTTCGCCAGGCTTCCCGGGTGGTTCCGGTGGCGGACAAGGAGCAGGGCGCAGGACAGGTTGACGAGGAGCGCGCCGATGGCGGCGAGGGAGAGTGGGAGGGGTGCTGGCGGGACCGGATCCATGATCTTCAGTACTGCGGTCCAGATGGTCGTGAGCGCGGGGATCAGGATCACGAATGCGAGCACGCTGCCGACTTGGGCACGTCGATGAGCAGACCAGGCTGCAGCGAAGAAGATCAGCAGGTTGATGCTGGCGTCCTCGAGGAAGTCGACGCTGTCGGCGAAGAGCGAGACCGAGCCGATCAGTTGGGCGACCGTGAACTCGATGCCGAAGTATCCGAGGTTGAGGATGGCCACGATGAGGACGGTGCGGCGAAGCCGTTCTGTAGTGCTGAACGAGTCAGTCATGCCTGGTCCTGCTCCCCGCCGTGGCGTGGACCGTGAACGCGTCGAGCTTTGGGAGTGCGCGGCGCACCCGTGCTTCGGCTTCCACCGTGATGGCTTGGCTGTCGGCGAGGGTTCGATTGCCGTCGAGGATCACGGTGGCGTCGCCGCTGAGGCGGTGGCCGCTCCACCGCAGTCGCACGGTTCCGACGCCGGACAGGCCGGGTGTGTGCCCGAGTGCGTGCTCGGCGCGGTCGAGCAGTTCGGGTTCGATGCCGTCCATGAGTCGGCGCCCGATGCTACGGACGGTGCCCCACAGGAGGACGAAGATGGTGGCCGAGATCACCAGGCCGATGATCGGGTCCGCGAGCGGAAATCCGAGCGCGATGCCGATGGCTCCGATGACCACGGCGAGGGAGGTGAATCCGTCGGTGCGTGCGTGCACGCCGTCGGCGACGAGTGCGGCTGATCCGATCCGTCGGCCGACACGGATCCGGTAGATCGCGACCGCTTCGTTGCCGATGAAGCCGATGACGCCGGCGGCCATCAGCCAGCCGAGGTTCTCGACGGGTTGCGGGTTCAGCAGGCGGTCGATCGCCTGCCACGCCGCGACGATGGCGGATGCGGCGACGACGCCGACGATGAACAGGCCGGCGAGGTCTTCGGCGCGGCCGTAGCCGTACGGGTAGCGGCGGGAGGCTGCGCGTCGCGCGAGGACGAACGCGATCCAGAGTGGGACCGCGGTCAGCGCGTCGGCGAGGTTGTGCACGGTGTCGGCCAGGAGCGCGACGGAGTTGCTGAGGAACACCACCGCGAGCTGCAGCAGGGTCGTCGCGAGCAGCACGAACAGGCTGATCTTCAGGGCCCGAACACCCTGCGCGCTCGCCTCGAGCGCGTCATCAACCGAGTCGGCCGCATCGTGCGTGTGCGGCACGAAGAGGTCCCTCATGAACCCGCGAACGCCACCGTGGTGCTCATGGTCGTGCGCGTGCTCATGGTTGCCTTGCTCGTGCTCATGGCCGTGCGTGCTCGTGGCCGTGCTCGTGCAGGTGATCGTGTCGGGTGGCACCTGTCATGCGGTCGTCTCTTCCCGCACGGCTTCGGCGTGATGATGGCGGGGAGTGCCGCCGAGGGTGTGCTCGGCTTGGAAGATCGCATCCGCGACCAGCTGGCGGGCGTGCTCATTCTCGAGGCGGTAGAACACCCTCGTGCCCTCATGGCGGGTCGCGACGATGCGCGCGAGGCGGAGCTTGGCGAGATGCTGCGAGACGGCAGGGGGTGCCTTGTCGACGATGTCGGCGAGCAGATTCACCGACAGCTCACCATGATCCCTGAGCGCCAAGATGATCCGGATCCGGGTGGCATCGGCGAGCATCGAGAACACCTCGACGGCAAGCTCGACGTACTGACTATCCGGCGACCGACCGGAAATCTGCTTGTCTGCATCCATACGCAGATTATGCCACGAGCAGCGACCGCATGTTCGCGAGCCTGGCCGAGAAGGCAGGCGGAACGACTGGGGTCGGGAGCGCTCACGCTGAGGTTCATTCGCTCGTCACGCGCGGGAGCCGGACAGGAGTCGCAGCATCCGCCGTCGGAGGAGTAGCTGTGGCTGCCTGGGCCCATCGCTGGGCAGGAGCGGATGTGGACGATGAGCTTCGCCGGACTGGGCCCAGCCGTCGTGACTTTGCGCTGTGGGGTCGAGCCACGCGCGTTTGCGACCGACTTCGGCTGTTGATTTCCTCAGCTCTCTTCGGAAGTATTCGCGCATGAGTGAGAAGTCCGACTCCGAGCAGATCGACGACATCATCGCGCAGCAGAGCGGCTGGAAACAGGACGTGCTGGTCGCGCTTCGAGCTGCGATCATGGCAGCCGACCCGGCTGCCGTCGAGGTGGTCAAGTACAAGAAGCCCTCCAAACCGGAGGGAGTTCCGTTTTGGACGCATGACGGAGACGTCTGTTTCACCGACGTGCTCAAGAGCGCCGTCAGGCTGACGTTCGCGAGAGGTGCCCGCATGGAAAGCAGCGATCACTTCAACACCCGGCTGGACAGCAAAGTCGTCCGAGCCATCGACTACTTCGAGGGAGACCGCGTGGACGAAGCGGCGGTCAAGGCGCTCGTCGCCGAGGCCGTGGAACTCAACGTCGCACCCAGGTGACAGTCGTCGCGGAGGAGCCGAGCCGGTCACCCAATTCAGGCGATCGATCGCGACCTTCGCAGTGCATGGCCCAATGCGAGGACCCGCGCATGGATCGCCTAGCGCGACGACACGGCGCGCGGCCGTCGTTCGAGCAGAAATGGCGTCTCGACGAAGCCGAGGGCTTGATAGACAGGTACGGCCCGTGAGTTGGCGCTTACCGTCACTCGTGGAATTCCGAGGTCGTCAGCGATGACGGTCAATGCACGGATCAATTGACTGCCTACTCCGCGACCACGATGACTCGGTTGCACGAACACGCTCTGGATGTCTCCCGTGCGCCGGTGTCTGTCTCGGATGTCCGGAACACGCTCGAACACGATGAGCCACGCCATCCCGATGAGAGCTCCTTCGAGCTCCGCAACCCGACAGATCACGCTGTCGCCCCGCTCCTGCATCCATCGAGCAAGCGAACTCGCGAACTCGATCCGCTCCGCGTCGGTCGCAGGACTCGGAAGATCCGCCCAAGCCTCCTTCAACTGGGCCAGCGCCGTCACATCCGCCGGGCCGGCGGTTCGTATGCACACTCCGCTATTCACAACATGAGCGTCCGCCCTTGCAGAGCTGTACGCAAGCGGATCGCTATGGCGACGGGACCACTGGGGCTTCGTGGTCAATCGGATGGTCACGTCCGGCCATCGAAGTCGGAGCCCGCGACCTCGTAGACGCAGTCCTGGTCGCATGAGTACGTTGACGTTCATGGCCAACGAAGACCCGGTGATCACGAACCCGGAGCACTATCGCACGATCTTCGAGAACGACTTCGTCCGCGTGCTCGACTACAGCGACGAGCCGGGGGAAAGCACCACGCCGCACGTGCACCCCAACAGTGTGATGGTGACGCTCACTGGGTTCCAGCGGCGGCTGAGCACCGGAGGAGGCACGCGCGAGGTCGATCTGCCGGCGAACCAGGTGCTCTGGCTTCCGGCGCAGCGCCACGCCGGCGAGAACATCGGCGCGACGCCGACGCACACCATCCTCATCGAGCTGAAGGGGGATGCCGCGGGGACCGTCGACGAGCACGTCATCGGACCCAACACGTGACGCAGAGCGGAGCGGTAATCGGGCGGGTGACGCGGCCTCCACGGCAAGAGCCCAGTCGTCGCAGCTCCGTCTTGAGTCCAGTGCCCTCTCCCTATCGGGCTCACACGTAGATCGCGACGAGCTTGTCGAGGGACTCCTCGAGGCCCTTCTTCGAGAGCGCGAGCTGCTCGGGGTCGATGTAGCCGAGTTCGGTGACGGTGAGTCGAGTCGCGTCGTCGCCGATCGACTCGAACGTGATGACGTGCCGAACGTCGCGCGGGATGCCCGCGGCCCCGATGGTCGCGGGGTCGATCGTGGCGCCGTGCTCGTCGGCGATGTTGTGGATGAACTCGAGGCGGTGCGGGGCGTCGACGAGCGTGTACGCCCAGGTGCTGTACAGCGCCGGGAACCCCCAGTCGGGGGCGCTCATGCACACGAGGGACGTGCCGCCGACGCGAACGTCGAGCTCGGCGACCGTGCAGGTGAAGCCGTTCGGGCCCCACCAGCGAAGCACGCGGTCGGGTTCGGTCCACGACTTCCAGGCCGCCTCGATGGGGGCGGGGATGTCGCGGCTCACGACGACATCGTGTGTCTCGTGCTGGGTCGTGTCGTTCATCGTGGCTCCTCCGCTGCAGGCCGCCGCCGCGGCATCCATTTCACTTCGATGATCGAAGCGTAGGTCACTACGATGATCAAAGTCAATGCCGGTAGACTCGATGCATGAAGCGAGCTGAAGGGCGGTCGACCTGCCCCACCAACTTCACCGTGGAGACCTTCGGCGACAGCTGGTCGCTGCTGATCATGCGCGACCTGCTCACACTCGGCAAGCACACGTTCGGGGAGTTCCTTCGGTCCGAGGAGCGCATCGGTCCGAGCGTGCTCGCCGACCGCCTCGCCCGACTCGAGCGCGGGGGAATCATTGTGCGCACCCCGAGCGAGACGGATGCCCGCAAGGTCACCTACTCGGCGACGGAGCGCGGCATCGCGGCGATCCCGCTCTTGTACGAGGCGGCGCGATGGGGCATGGGCGGCGTTCCCATCGAGGAGGACGATCCGTGGGAGGCGGTCATGGCGATGGACCGCCACGACGTGCTCGACGCGTGGCAGCAGGCCGTGCGCGAGGGTGGTTCGCTCCTCGGAGGCGCGGAGAGCGCGTTCTCCCGGCTGAGCGCCAGGGCACGCGCGGTCGTGTGACGGCGACGGTAAGCGGCGAACCACGTGGAAATCCGCGGCATTTGTCATCGGTTCTGTGGGCTAGATTCCATGAGAAGTGGCCAATTCCTACACCGGCCGCTTCCCATGAGCCCCCGCCGCAGCCACTGCATGCCGACTCTCTCTGATGCCGCTGAGCGATCCGCGGTGCAACGGAATCGAAGAAGCGTGGGCGGCGTTTGGCGAGACATGTGGTGTGCTACTACACGGCTGCTCAAATGCGAGTGTCAGTACCCCGCTGCGCGCGTTCGACGATTCGCCGGCGCGGCCAGCCACTGCATCGACTCTTCGGAGGAGTTCACCAGTGCACGGTAGCTCCCACCCGGGCCCGCCTCGGGGTGGCTCTGCGGCAATGCGGCCGCGCGGAGCGACGTCGAGATCCGGCTGGCTGCGGACCTCAGAACCTCGACCAGCGGCATCCATGGGGCGTCGTCATTCGGTACGACAGCCCCGACAGACGCGACGGTCTCGCCCGCGGCGCCCACGATCGGCACGGCGATGCCGCGGGCGCTCGGATGGATGTACCCGTCGGCGACGGCGAAGCCCTGCGTTCGAACGCGGTGGAGTTCACGGCGCAGCTCCGCGGCATCCGTGATGGTGGCGTCGGTGAGCGAGCGAAGCGGGCCGGCGAGCACCTCGTCGCGGGTCCCGGCATCAGCGTCGGCGAGGAGCACGAGTCCGGCGGCGGAGGCATGCAGCGGAAGGCGCCCGCCGACGATGGTGGCGTTCACGACGGCGTCGCGCCTGGAGAGCCGTTCGAGGAACAGTACGTCGCCGACGCTCAGGATGCCGAGCTGGACGTGCTGGCCGATGACGCCGTGCACCGCCTGGAGGTGCGGCATGGCGATCTCGCGCAGCCCGAGCGCACCGGGGGTGCGACAGGCGAGCTCCCACAGGCGCACCCCGAGGCGGTAGGTGCGGTCGGCGCTGCGCTCGACGAGGCCCTGCTCCTCGAGGTCGGCGAGCAGCGCATGGGTGGTCGCGACCGGCAGTCCGCTGCGCCGGGAGAGTTCCGACAGCGTGAGGAACGGGGCGTCGATGCTGAAGGCGTCGAGCAGCTGCAGCTGACGACTCAGCGTCGATCGGCCTGCGGATGCGCGCGCCACGGCGACCCCCTCTCGCGTCGAGCATAGCGGGCCGCTTTCGAATGATTCGAAGAAGGTGCCCGAGAGCAATCGCGCCCGCCTACCGTGTGCCCACCGAAGGTCGACGACGACAGGGAGGCGGCGATGATGCCGAGCCAGACCGGGACTGATGTACTGGCCGTTGCCGTCAAGATGATGGCGGCCGACGATGTCGTCTCGGTCGTGCTCAGACGGCCCGACGGCGGTCGACTTCCCGATTGGACGCCGGGCGCGCACCTCGACTTGGTGCTGCCCGATGGCACCACTCGTCAGTATTCGCTGTGCGGCGACCCGCGGGAACCCGACGCGTACCGGATCGCGGTCCTTCGTGAAGCCGACGGGCGAGGAGGATCCCGCTTCGTCCACGACGAGCTGCGCGTGGGCGACCTGGTCGGGTTCGGCGGCCCGCGCAACACCTTTCGACTCACCCCGGCGCCGTCGTTCGCGTTCGTCGCGGGTGGCATCGGCATCACGCCGATCCTTCCGATGCTGCGAGCGGCGAGCCCGCTCGGCGCCGATTGGCGCCTGCTCTACCTCGGCCGTTCCCGGCGCCGCATGGCCTTCCTCGACGACCTCGCGGAGCACGGAGACCGGGTCACGGTGGCGGCATCCGACGAGGTCGGGCCCACCGACATCCGCGCCTGGTTCCAGTCAGGGCCGGATGCCGCGGCGCTGGCTGAGACGAAGCTCTACGCCTGCGGACCGGCACGCTTGACCGAGGCGATCTCCGAACTCGCGGCCGAACGCCGACCGGGGTGGACCAGGGTGGAGCGGTTCGCGGCGGTCGACCGCGGCGAACCCGTGCGGACCACGCCATTCGACGTCGAGATCGCCGGCACGGGGCGAAGCATCTGTGTCCTGCCGGGGGTGCCGGTCGCCGATGCGCTGCGGAGCGCCGGCTTCGACCTGCTCACCTCCTGCTCGCGCGGCGTCTGCGGCACCTGCGAGACCCGGGTCGTCGACGGCGTGCCCGACCACCGCGACTCGATCCTCGACGATGCCGAGCGGGCCGACGGCACCTGCTTCTTCCCGTGCGTCTCGAGGGCGAAGAGCGAACGGCTCGTGATCTCCCTCTGAGATGCGACGCTCCGCAGACCTACGACCAACGCGCCGACCACCACACCGCCTCAACGAGGAGAGCCCCGATGACCACCCGCACGCCGCCACTCACCACGGCGATTCCCACCACGCACGAGGACCCGTTCAGCCGGGAGGTGCTCGCCGACCCGCTTCCGTTCCAGCACCGCCTCCGCGAGGCAGGGGAGGTGGTGCTCCTCGAGCGGTACGGCGTCTACGCGATGGGACGCTACGAGACCGTTCGCGCCGCGCTCCTCGACTGGCAGGGGTTCGAGTCCTCGGCCGGCGTCGGGATCACCGATTTCCGGAGCGAGAAGCCGTGGCGCCCGCCGAGCCTGCTGCTGGAAGCCGACCCTCCGCATCACGACGCGCCCCGGTCGGTACTCGAGAAGGTCCTGGGGCCTCGGGAACTCCGGGAATTGGCGCCGCGCTGGCAGGCCGACGCCGACGATCTCGTCGACGAGGTCCTCGCACGAGGCGTCGAGTTCGATGCCGTGGAGGCGTTCGCGGAGGCCTACCCGCTCCGGGTGTTCCCCGATGCCGTCGGCATCCCGACCGAGGGGCGCGAGCATCTGCTGCCCTACGGCGACCACCTGTTCAACAGCTTCGGGCCGGAGAACTTCCTCGTACAGCACGGAGCGTCGCAGATCGGCGAGCACTCGGCTTGGGTGAACGAGCAGTGCGCACACGATCGGCTCGCACCCGGTGGCTTCGGCTCGGCGATCTGGGCCGCCGCCGACCGGGGCGACCTGGCACTCGACCAGGCCCCGCTCATCGTCAGGTCGCTGCTTTCGGCGGGCGTGGACACCACGGTGCATGCCATCGGAGCAGTCCTCCACGCGTTCGCGACCCACCCTGACGCCTGGGCGCAACTCCGCGCCCAGCCTGCCTTGGCGCGCGTGGCCTTCGATGAGGCGATCAGGCTCGAGGCGCCCGTGCAGACGTTCTTTCGCACGACCACCCGGGAGATCGAACTCGGAGGCGTGCGGATCCCCGAACGCCGGAAGATTCTGATGTTCCTGGGCTCGGCGAATTCCGACCCGAGGCGTTGGAAGGATCCCGAGCGGTTCGACCTCACCCGGGATCCATCGGGTCACGTGGGGTTCGGCATGGGCATCCATCAGTGTGTCGGCCAGCACGTCGCGAGACTCGAGGCGACCTCGCTCCTCAGGGCTCTGGCGCGACGGGTCGAGTCGATCCAGCTCATCGGCACCCCCGATCGCCACCTGAACAACACCCTCCGTGCCTGGAAACGGATGCCGATGCGCGTCGCAGTCGCCTGAGTCAGGAACGAGGCGATCCTGGCCGCTGCCGGGCCATCACGAGACAGGCGTCAGACCGGCTCGTGCTTCGCGAGATCGGTGACCGCGGCGATCAGGCAACTGGTGGCGAAGCGCAGTGCCGTCAGTCCGACGGCACTGGTACTTGCCGGCGGGCGATGGCTTCGAGACCGCCGCTTGCAGCGAGCAGGGCGAGGAGCAACCGTCGGCCTGCCTCTGCGTCCGCGGGAGTCAGCGATGCCAGCACGTCTGCCTCGAACGCCCCGCGCTGGCGCCGTGCCAGTTCGATCGCGGCCCGGCCGCTTCCGGTGAGCGCGATCCGGCGCAGCCGGCTGTCCGCGGCATCCGGAGACCGTTCGACGTAGCCGAGCTCCTCCAGCTCGATGACCGCCTTCGACGCCGCCTGCTGGGTGACGCCCAGCGCGACGCCGAGCTCGGTGACGGTCGGGGTGTCAGCAAGGAGACGTTGGAAGACGTAACCGTGGGATCGGCGGATCCGCGGATGCCCCGCGGCTCGGAGGCGCGCGAGCAGGATCTCATCAACCGCAGCGCCGGCGAGCGAGGCGAGGATGGGCAGGTCGAGTCGTGACGGGTCGACAGTGGACATTTTCACAACTATAGTTGTGTTTTATGACGCCACCGGCAAAACCCTCTCAAATGGCGGGCGGCGACCCGGTGCACGTTGCCCGGGCTCTCCACTCCGCACTCGAGTCAGGCCGGCACGGTTCCCAAATCGAGGCCCTGTTCACGCCCGATGCGGTCACCACGGAGCATCCGAACGCAATCTCACCGCGGGGTCGCACTATTGAGCTCCACGACATCCTTGCCGGGTCGGCGGCGGGTGCGGCGCTCCTCGCGCACCAGCACTACGACGTGCACGACGCATTCGCCACGGGAGACCTTGCGGTGCTCCGGCTCACCTGGACGGGCGTGATCGCGGCCGACCGCGGCCCGTTCCGAGCCGGCCAAGAGCTCACCGCCCACATCGCACAGTTCGTGAGAGTGCACGACGGGCGCATCGCCTCCATCGAGACGTACGACTGTTACGAACCGCTCTTCTGACCCCACGGGCATGCGAACCCGGAGGGCCTCGACATCGACATCCCTCTCAAGCGGATCCGTCTGCGGGCATGTTCAGCGAAGGTCGCGTCGCAGCGGAACGGCGATCGCGACGCAGGCGGCAACCCCGGCGTAGGCGAGCAGAACGAGCGCGCCGATCGCCGGTGACGTCGGTGCGGTCGACGCGATGGGGAGTTGCTCGGCGATGGCATCGCTGAGGAAGGTGAAGTCGGTCAGCGCCGCCGTCGCGCCTCCTGGAAGGTACGGGTGGATCGCGTTCACGCCGGGGATCATCATGAGCACATGCTCGAGGAAGTAGAAGTATCCGACCACGATGCCGACCGCGAGGAGCTGGTGTCGAGCGAGCGCACCGATGGCGACGCCGAGGATCATGTAGACGAGGGCCGCCAGCGTGAGTCGTGCGAGCAGGGTGACGAGGCCGGCCGGCGGGACGCCGAGCTCGACGCCCTGCAACGTCGCGCCGAGTGCCACGGCTGCACCCGCGAAGAGGGAGGCGACGAGCCCGTACGCGAGGCCGAGCATGGCGTACACGCCGAGCTTCGCGACGAGCACGCGGCCGCGGCGAGGGACAGCGAGGAAGGTCGTGCCGATGGTGCGGTGCCGGTACTCGCTTGTGACGGCGATCGTGCCGATGAGCGCGGGGACAAAGAGCAGCAGGCCGCTCATGCCCACGACGATGCCGACGCCCTCGACGGTGTCGAGTCCGGGCAGTGGCGGGGTGGCATTCTCGGGGCCGACGATGGCCAGGATGCTGGTCAGCCCGCCGCCGCTGCCGGCGGCGATGATGAGGGACCACATCGGGAGCCGGGTGGCGAAGAGCTTGGCGAGCTCGCCTCGGATCAGTCGGTTCATGCGCGGACTCCTTCGGTGCGTGTTGCTCCGGATGCTCCGGGCGCGGTGTGAGATGCGGTGTCCGATGTGAGCCGCAGGAAGGCCTCTTCGAGGCTCGTGCCGTGCTCGGTGAACTCGACGAGCGACCCCTCCCACGCCACGTGCCCGTGATCGACCAGCACGAGATCGTCGATGCCGTGCTGGAGTTCCGTGAGGACGTGACTCGAGAGCAGGACCGTGCGACCGTCGGCGGCGAATTCGCGCAGGAAAGTGCGAAGCCAGACGGTGCCCGCCGGGTCGAGCCCGTTCGACGGCTCGTCGAGCACGAGCACTGCGGGATCCCCGAGGAGTGCCGTGGCGAGGGCAAGCCGCTGCCGCATGCCGGTCGAGAAGGCGCCCGTTCGACGGTCGAGGTATGCGGCGATACCCGTGAGTTCCGCCACTCGCCCTGCATTCGCCGGCTTATGGCCGCCAAGTGCGCAGTACGCGTGGAGGTGTCCGCGCGCCGTCATCGAGGGATGGGCCGCGGCGATGTCGAGCACGGCCCCCACCGTGCCGGAGGGGTCGTCGAGTTCGCGGTACGGGACACCGCCGATAAGGGCGGTTCCCGTATCGGGACGCGTGAGGCCCAGCAGCATCCGGAGCGTCGTGGACTTGCCCGCGCCATTGGGACCCAGGAATCCGGTAACCCGGCCCGGACGCGCGCTGAAAGTGACGTCGCTCACGGCGTCGACCCCGGCGAAGCGCTTTGAGAGGCCGAAGACCTGGATGTCCGTGCCGCTCATCTCCGAACCTGCTGCGTGATCGCGGCGGAGACACCCGGTGCATCGGCATCGCTCAGGAGGAGCTCGCCGAAATCCCAGTCCGGATGCAGTTCGACGCGACTGATCGCATCGCTGGCGAACGAATCGTTCGAGCGCCCCGCCACCACCGCCTCCCTACCAGGAAAATCGACGCGCAGCGTCGATGCATCGACACGGATGGCGGTCATCGGATGGATCCTCTCGTTGACGTACTCTCTGATCAGACATTGAGAATGTTATCACTATGAGAATGGTCGTGATGCCTTGTCGAAGAAATCGCCGATCGCTGATGTCGTCATGCATCCGGTTCGTCTGCGGATCATCCAGCAGATCGGCACCCGCCAGGTGACCACAGCGGAGCTCCGGGCGGCCCTTCCGGATATCCCGCAGGCGACGCTGTATCGCCACATCGCGGCCCTCGTAGAAGTGGACATCCTCGCCATCGTCGATGAGCGGCGGGTGCGCGGGGCCGTCGAACGAACCCTCGCCCTCGGCGGGCGGATGGCCCACGTCGATCACGCGGAGCTCCGCGAAATGGGCGAGCAGGAGTTGCGCCAGTCCTTCCTGACCTTCCTCGCTCACCTCGGCGAGACTTTTGATCGCGCGAGCAGCGACGGCACCTTCCGGGACTTCCTCGGCTTCGGGCAAATGCAGTTGCAGGTCACGACCGCCGACCTGACGGAGATCCAGGCGCGCCTGAGCGAACTGCTGACGCCCTACATCACCTCAACGAGTCCCGGCAGCCGCACAGTGACGCTCGCAACGGCCCTCATCCCCGAAGCCGCAGCTCCGACCTCGTCAGGCAGGACCAGTTCACAACCGGAGGCTGAGCCACACGCAGGGATACGAGAGCATTCCTGAAGCCGGTCGGGCGGTCAGCGATTGGACGTTCGTAAGCGGATCCTTGACTGGCTGGAAGCGTCACGACGATGGTCCCGTGGCAGCATCCTCCCGGGTGCCAACCCGCCAGTGCGCGAAAGCATCGGAGTACGGTCTAGCTATCGTTGAAGCGCGGTCGTCCGCAGCGCGCCGAAAACGTTGGCCCATTCATCTACTCTCGCCTGATCCCAGGAAATGACGACTGATAGCTCCGGAAATGGCCCGATCTGAAGCGCAACATCGCCTTCGCCGGTGTGCATATGGAGACCATGAGCCGTTTGAACTGCAGCGGAAATGCCTCGGGACGAACTGCCAAAATTACGCCCAGCCGATGTGGCACCGAACTCAGCGAGATGCGTCAGCTTGGATGTAGTTCGGTGATTGCAGTCCGGAGCCGCCCGGGATCCAAGCCGAGCGCCCACTCGGTGACATCGGTGACGAAGCGGGTGTATGCGTCATATTCGAAGGCGCCAACGTCGTTCACGTACGCGCCGTAGCCATCGACGGCGATGAAGATCCGAATGCACGCGTCGAACGGGTTGCCGGTGAATTCGCCCGTCGCGACCCCGGCCTCGATGAGTTCGAGCAGTCGAGCGCGGTCGAGCGCCTCTTGTTCGACGAGCGCGGCCGCGAGAGTGGGGGTGAACCGGCAGAGGTGACGCGCATTCAGCCAAAGACGGGCGATGTCGCGACCCTCGACGCTCTCGACGCGCTCGACCATTCTCGCGAGTCGTTCGAGCGGCGCGCCGTGCTCGGGCACCATGGCGTTGCGCTCGTCTGCGACCGCCTGCACGAACGCGGCGATGACGAGGTCTTCGGCGACTGGGAAATAGTGGGTGATCAGGCCCGGCCGAACGCCGAGTCGCTCGGCGACGGCGCGCAGGGTGATGCGCTCGAGCCCATCGGTGAGCGCTATACCGGCGGCTTCGCGCACGATCTCGGCTCGGCGCTCGCTGGGTCGCTTTCGCGAGCGCGCGACCGGAGCACTTGACACCATGCGATTCATGTTATTGGATGAGCGACCAATAACCAATTGGTCTCACGACCAATAGCGGTGCCGCCTCGGGCAGATCGACGGCACCGGCTCCAGAACTCCGAGAGGATCCTCGTGCCAACCAGCACCGACCCGGCAACGTCGCCGGCATTCGTCGACACCGCAAGCCGCCCCGAGACGCGGGGCATCGAGCTGGTGAGCCCGTCCGACCGGCACGGCCGGGCCCGCGACCTGTTCTGGGTATGGGCCGCGCCCAACGTCAGCGTGTTGAACTTCACCATCGGCGCGACGATGATCCTGCTCGGACTCGAGCTCTGGCAGGCGATCCTCGTCATCGTCGCCGGCTCACTGCCGTGGGTGTTCCCGGGCATCCTCGCGATCGCCGGTCCCGCCGCCGGAACCTCCGGCTCGGTGATCACCCGCGCGCTGTACGGCGTCATCGGCAACAAGCTCGTCGTCGCGTTCACGGGCTGGCTCATCTCGGCGGTCTTCCTCGCCCTCAACTGGCTGGCCTCCTCGTTCATGGGCGCCGACCTGCTCGCCCAGTCAGGGCTCACCGACCCGGTGCTGGGGCCTGTGCTCGTCACGGTCGTCGTGTCGGCGATCACGGTGGTCATCGCGGTCTACGGGCACGCGCTCATCATCAAGAGCTACTCGGTGATCACCATCGTGCTGCTCGCGGTCTTCCTGGCTGTGACCGCGTTCATCCTGCCCCACGTCGACTGGAGCTACCGGGCGGCCGAGCCGCTCGACGGCGTACCGCTCTGGTCGGCGATGACGGTCGGCTTCACGATCCTCGCCTCAACGCCGCTCTCGTATGCCAACAGCCCCGACATCGCGCGCTACCTGCCGCGCTCGACGAGGTCCTCGCACATCATCGCCGCGACCGCCCTCGGCGGTGCCCTGCCCTGCATCTTCTTCACGATCGTCGGCGCCCTGCTGGCCACCGCCGTCAGCGACACGGCGATGGCCGCCGGCATCGAATCGGCCCTGCTCGACCTGCTGCCGGCCTGGCTCGGTCCGATCTTCGTCCTCGGGGTCATCGTGAACACCGTCGCCTTGAACGGCATGACCACCTACACCTCCAGCATGGCGCTGCAGGCGGTCGGCGTCCCGATCCGCCGCATCCCCTCGGCCATCGTCGTGGGCGTCATCGGCACGGCCCTCACCCTCTACCTCGTGATGTCGACGAACCTGCTCGACGCGGTGAACCTCATGCTGCAGTTCCTCGTGATCGTCTCGGCCCCTGCGATGGCGATCTTCACGACCGACATCATCCTGCGCCGCAACCGCTACGACGGCGTCGGGCTCTTCGATGAGGATCGCGGTGGGCCATTCTGGTACACGGGCGGCTGGAGCATCCCCGGCATCAGCGCGGTCGTCATCGGCGGGCTCGGCACCGCGCTCTGCCTGTCGACGGACATCTGGTCGGGTCCGATCTCCGAGGCGATGGGATACATCGACCTCTCCGTGCCAGCCGGCATGATCGTGGCCGCGGGTGTCTACCTCGGTCTCTCGAAGACCTCGCTCGGGCGGAGCCCGCTCCGATGAGCGCCGCGGATGCCGCAGGCTGGCCGGATGCCGCGGACGGCTCAATCCGAGCGGACGCCGTGACCGGCCCCCACCCAGGCCGATACCCCGGCGCGGCGGCCGGGCGGCCGCGTCTCGGCACCTGGCAGGAAGCTCCGGACAATCGCTGGGCATTCGCGCACCTCGGTGAGCTGGTGCCGACCGCGACCGTTGCACGCAACGTGCCGGCCGTGCCGGCCGACGCCACCGTGCGGCTGGACACGCTGACACCTGCGCTGCCCGAGCTGGAAGCGCGGCTCGAGCGGAGCTTCACCGATGCGTTCCTCGTGGTGCGCGGCGAAGACGTGCTCGCGGAGTACTACCGGCCGGGCTTCGCTCCTGACAGCCTGCACCTCGTGATGAGCGTCTCGAAGTCGCTGTGCGGGCTCGTCGTCGGCGCACTCATCGACGAGAGCCGCATCGACCCCGAGCGGCCGGTGACCGCCTACGTGCCCGAGCTCGCCGGCTCGGTCTACGACGGGCCGAGCGTCCGGCACGTGCTCGACATGCAGATCGCCATCGACTACGACGAGGACTACACGAACCCGGCCGCCGAGGTGCAGGCGCACGACCGCGCGGGGGGCTGGCGCGACCGACGCACCGGTGATCCCGACGACACGTACGCGTTCCTCAGGACGCTCCGCGGCAGCGGTTCGCTTGGGGAGTTCCAGTACTGCTCAGCGAACACCGACGTCCTCGCCTGGGTCGTCGAGCGAGTCACGGGTCTGCGCTACAGCCACGCGCTGTCGGTGCACCTCTGGTCGAAACTCGACGCGGACCACGACGCCACGATCACCGTGGATGCCGCCGGCTTCGGCTTCGCGAACGGCGGGGTCTCGTGCACGGCGCGCGACCTTGCACGGGTGGGCCGACTCATGCTCGATGGCGGGCTCGCCCCCGGCGGCCGGGTCGTGTCGGAGGATTGGGCGAGCGCGGTCCTCGGCGGCGGAGACCGCGAGGCGATGACGTACGAGGCCTTTACCACGGCGTTCCCCAACGGTTCGTACACGAGCCAGTGGTGGTGCATGGGCAACGAACGCGGCAACGTGAGCGGAATCGGCATCCACGGCCAGAACCTGTGGCTTGATCCGCAGACGGATTCCGTCATCGTGAAGCTCTCGACCTGGCCGGACCCCGACTCGGCGTTCTGGCACGGGGTGCAGAGCGAGTTGCTGCTCGACGTGAGCAAGGCGCTCGACTCATTCGCCTAAGACCCAGGGCACGACCACGGGCCGCCGCTTCTCCACGACATCCAAGCGTTCTCGGTATGAAACACCGACCTCCTGAAATCGCTCGAGCGTATGGAGGCAGATGGCCTCCTCGTCTACGCCGCCGCCTAGCTCTGTGCGTCGCGAACACGCGGTCTACCAGTGACGCTGCCCACAAGCCGGTCGTGATCTGGACCAACGGTATCCTCCCGTTGGCGGTTGCGCGGTGTGATCGGCGACGCTAATCGCGGAGCCGCCGCACGAAGGCCCTCGAGGCGGCGTTGGGGCTGGCCGCCACACGACTGCGGGTCGGGAACGAGCGTCTGCGTCGGCGATCGACTTCCGGTCACAGGCCTGATGCTCGAACCTGGTTGTCGATACTCTGATGCGAGCTGCAAGTCACGAATCGATGACCGATGAGGTTCGCATGGGCAGTGTCCGACGTACCGTGACCACGACCGACGTTCGCGAGCTCGAAGTGCTGACGGCCGGTGACCCGACCGGCTACCCATGGTTGTGGATCCCGGGAAGCCCGTCGGCGGTCGCCGACTACCCGCACCTGGACGACCTCGCGACGAAGCTCGACCTTCGGCTGGTGACATGGTCCCGGCCAGGGTATGGCGGCTCCTCGCCTCGACCGGTGCAGGATCCCTGGCCTCGCATCGTGGACGACGTTCCGGACATCGTCGCCATTGCGGACGAGTTGCGGATCGACGAGTTCGTCGTCGTGGGTTGGTCCGGCGGTGGGCCGCGCGCCTTGGCATGCGTGGCCATGCTGCCGACGAGGTGCCGAGCCGCGGCGACGCTCGCCAGTCTTGCCCCGCACGACGCCGTGGGCCTGGACTGGATGGCCGGGATGGGACCGGGCAACGTCCTCGATTTCACCGCGGCACTGGAGGGACCCGAAGCATACGGCGCGTTCCAGGAAACGTACTTCCTGCCGATGACATCCGCCGGAGTGGGCGATGTCGCCGCTGGCTTGGCGGCCTTGCTGACCCCGTCTGATGACCCCGCGTTCACGCGGGGCCTGGCCCAATGGTTGACCGAAATGATGCACCGCGCCGGTGCGCAAGGCGTCGTCGGCGCCCGCGACGACGGGTTGGCCTTGGTGGCCCCGTGGGGATTCGACCTGGACAGCATCGATGTGCCCGTTGCCATCTGGGCGGGTGGTAAGGACGTGACGGTCCCCTTCGCCCACGGTGAATGGCTGGCATCGAACGTTCCCGGCGCGGTCCCCCATCTCCTCTACGACGCGGGCCACATCACCCTCGTCAACGACCTCGAACAGGTCTTGCGAGAGCTGCTTCAACTTAAGTAGGGCAAGCCGACCAGGACGACCTCGTCCGATCGCTGGTTCGCCCAAAGGTTGCAAGCTCGAGCGCAACCGCCGGCTGACTCGCCGCTCAACTCCGGAGAGAGACTGCCCGATGATCGATCCCCCTTTCGGACCTCTGCTGATGGAGCGGCGTGCGGGTACGCACGACGCTCCAATGGCTTCCTCGTCGATGGTTGCAGATCGCTTGTTGTCGGTCCGGCCACGTAACTGGGTCGAGCTTCATGGGGTGAGCGAGTGCCTCATAATGATCGAATGACTGAAGGATCCGGGCCCGTCGACTACTCCAAGGTCGAGTCTTCGCCGTGGGAACCAGCGGTCCGTTCGTTGACCGAGAAGCCGGGCGTCCGACTTGGCGCGGCCATTTATGGCTTGTTCCTGAGCGCAAGCCTCATCGTCACGGGTTGGATTCTTGCGTCCAGCTTCGGCCCCTGGTTTTTGATCGTGGCCGTAGCGGGCGTGTTCGGGCTGGGGCTGTTTTCGTGGCGCGCAATCACCTTCAGAAGACACGCGACTGGGGACGAGCATCACTAAGTGGCGGCTGCCACGGCGATGAGGCTCGATCACAATGATCGCCCCACACCTGACGGGATAGGAGGAAGCATGAGCTTCGATCTCACCTACGCAAAGTCGCAGCGGCCCCTGCCCACGCTCTGGGCTAGTGGGCTGCTCATCATCGGCGGAGTGTTCTTCCTCCTCCCGATGTTGTTCACGACTCTCGTTGGGCGGCCGTGGCTGCACGACCCACTGCTGGCCACGCTGTTGATCACTACCGCTGCCGTCGGCGTGACCCAACTCGCTGCGGCGCGGGCTGCGTGGCAGGGTGCCTCCTGGACGCGTGCGATTGTTTTGGGCGTCATCGTCGTTGAAATCGTCGGATTGGTTCTTGGCTACTTGTTCGTCCTCGTCGGTCTCGCTTTGGCAGGAGTCGCTCTCCTCCTGCTCTGGCGGTCGACTGCCCTCCGGTATTCAGCATCGGTAGCAGAGGCACGGCAGCGGCGATAGAACTCACTCCCTAACATCGCCAACGAGTACGAAGCTCTCGATGCCTGGCAAGCGAGCGTGCGCAACTAACCGAAAGGCGATCGACTTGCGGACGTCCAGTGACGGACCGGCTATCGGACACTTCGAACCACGGTCTAGAAGACCGGAGCTACCGCAGCAAGAGATCTCGGAGAATCAAAATCGCGCCGTTGGTGCTTGCGCTTGTCGGCCTTTGACGACCGATATGGCTCGTAGCGGATCCTGTCGCGCCATCGAGTCCATCCCGGCTGAGGCACCAGCAGCGACGCGCATCCGCAGTATCCGGTCTCGCCGACGGTCTCGCCGTCCTCAAAGGTGACGACCACGTGGGAGCGCCCGAACGCCTTCCGCTCCTCGATTCTGCTTGCTACAGCGGCTGCGATGCGCGCCGTGCGAGCGCGATGTCCGCATCCGTGTAGCTCAATTCCCAGCGCCCGCGATACGCCCAGGCTGGGCACGCCGCGCAACAGGTCCGAGCAGTGCAGCGGCCCCGGCCCGTTAGTCCGAATGAGTCCGCCCATGGTTCGCCATGTACTCCGCTCGCTCAGCCGGGGTTCTGAGGACTCGCCCGCTCCGGTCAAGCTGCGGAAGCTCAGGGTACAGGCCTGCCGAGGTCGTATAGCCCGCTCTCGACTCTCGAACGGCTTTCACCAGCATCGAGAAGAAGAAGACCATCCCTGCCACGAAGTTCAAGACGGCAACACCGAAGATGAAGTACAGCCACCATGGGATGCTCTCGGCGGTGCCTCCGACAAGGAAGTAGCACGCTCCAGAGAGACCGGCGAAAATCATCGAGAGGACTCCGAAGAGCCGAAGCGGTCGGCCCCACTCCACCGCCGTCCAACCGTCCAATTTCTTCGGCGTGACGCTCCCGTCGGAGTTCACCACGCCTGGCTCGCATATCGACTCGCATCCACCGTAAAGCTTGTGGCATCTGCCATCGTTCCCACTCTCGCGATCCCAGCTTCTGCGGCTTGCGCACCGTAGCTCAGCCTGCCGGAGGCCAATGCGATCGAGACCACTACGACGATGACCGCGAGCAACTGGCCGAGACGAATGGAGAGGATCCCTGCAACTGAGAGAGTTCCACGACGCCGATTGCTCCCGCGACTGCCATCAGAGTGCAGCCAAGGAACACTGCTCGACCGCGCCCGCCACCAGGCGATACGTTGCGCGTGGACGCGGGAGGTCCGCGGCTGCGAGTTCGGTATCCATGTAAGTCCACCGTACTGAGTTGCACGCCGATCCTCGTGAGGGATCGGCCATCGGGCGGTAACGCGGCTCCGTGGCAAAGAGCACGGTCGTCGCAGTTCAGTCCTGAGTCCGGCGTCCTATGCCGTCTGATCGATATCGTGGCCAATGACCGCGGTAGAGCCGGTTCGCGGCGGTGGGAGAGGTCGATCTCCTGGATGTGGGAGGGGGCTGATCCGTTCTGGAAGTGATCGACACGTTCGTTGAGCTCGCTGCCGGAATCACGGGTCTGATCATCGCTCTGTGGCTCTTCTTCAAACGGAGTGAATATGCGCGACGGACGAACGAGCGGCTCGACCGATTGCCGAAGCGTCTCGGTGAGGCGACAGCGCGAGATTCGACGCCCCGAACATTCGCATTGGTTTCTGCGGGCATGGTGGCGCTAGCCGTCTGGCTCATCTTTGACGCGGCTCGCCAGCTCCTCATGGGATAGATCGCCGGGCAGTTTCACAGACCGATGGGTCAGTGGACACTGGGCTCGTGCAAGATGAGCCCGTGACAAATTCGTCAAACCTCGATGTCAGAGACCTACGGATGCTCGCCCGTCTCTGCGATGCGGCGCGAGTGATGACGCTCTCCGGCCGGCTCGACCCAGACGCGGTGGCGACCCTGAGACGGCGGATGGAGGTAGACGCAACGGATGACGGCGGCAGCGACCAGACCGTCGTCGTCGCCCACCTCGAGCGCCTAACCAGCCGGCTACGCGACGAACTCGGCGCCAACTACTAAGCGGGCCTTCCCACAATGGGATCGTTCAGAGGAGCGGCGCCACACAATCGGCTTGCTGGTCCCGGTGGCTCTATGCTCGCGTCATGATCCAGTCCGGGCGCGCTTCACTCACGGTGATCTCGACCGAGACCGACCCCGCTCTCGTCTCCGAGATTGTTGAGCTGGCCCCGACGAGCATCAAACGCCGAGGTTCCGTGAGCCGCTCCGGTCGACTGTTGGACCACCACGTGTGGACGATCGACGTCGAGCAAAGCATCAATGCGGAAGACGACAGGTCGGGCACTCGGGCGCTGAAGGAACTGGTCGCGGCTGCACGACCGGGAATCGGTCGGTTCCCCCTCCTCCCACCGGACTGCTCCGCAAGGATCTGGTGGTCCGCAGACTCTGACTCGACGCAAGGCGGCTTCGTGATTCCGGTCGAGCTTGCTGCGGGGATCGCCGAACTTGGTGTCGACGTCTACGCCACCGTCTACCTCGACGATGGTTCGAACAGCGTCGAATGACTCCTGCGTAACGAACCGGTGAAGGGATCCCATTTCGGGCCTTCGCCTGGTGTCCGCCGCCGATTCGCACCTTCGGATACCGTTGGTTGGTTCAAATCACGATCCCACAGGAGCAGCCCATGACGACCGGCCTCAAAGCGATCATCATCGGGGCAGGGGCCCTCGCTGTTCTCGGGCTCGTTCTCGTACTGCTCCCCGGTCCGACCACCACTTTCGGATGGTTCGCATATCAACCTGTAGGCGACTTCGGTTTCGTCGGCGGTGCACCGTTCGTACCGGCCTCCAGGCTCTGGGGGATGGGAATCCTCGCCATCGCGGCGGTCATCGGCGCTTTCGTCTTGGGGTGGGTTCTTGGGAAGGGTCGAGGCACACGAGAGTCCGGGCCGGGCTCAGTCGACCGCGCCTGACAATTTGGCGTGATCGGGTGGCGCCCCATGCTCGATCGTCTGTGACTCACTGGTCTTGTCTGATGCACCAAGCATCTTGCATGTGGTGCGCATCGGTTCTCCTCCGATCTCGCATCGCTTCCGCAACGGCTCTTGAGGGCGGGGGCCGTGTCGCCGTTGCGCTGGGAGGATCCTTCCAATGCAGCACTCGAGCTGCACCGGCATCGTCCATGTCTACGGCTGTTGAAGGAGCGCTTGTGCCGAAGTGGACTTTGGTCGTGGTGGCTGCCATCGCGGTGCTGCTGGTTGCCGCGCTGGTCATGGCGTACTACTCCGGCCTCCTCGGGAACAGCGCCATACCGTGACTTCGACCGCGGCGATCCCCGCGGCGACAAATGCCTCGCCAACCCGTTTGGCGATCCCTCGCTGGCTCCTGCTCAAGCAG
This sequence comes from Agromyces sp. P2_B3, assembly GCF_056404815.1. NCBI lineage: Bacteria > Bacillati > Actinomycetota > Actinomycetes > Micrococcales > Microbacteriaceae > Agromyces > Agromyces sp. P2_B3. The sequence goes on from NZ_JBFUDH010000008.1 coordinate 72,017, forward strand.
GTCAGGCCGTACCTGGCACCTATCTGCTGCCGACGCTCATCCTGCGTGGCCACTAGCGTTCCTGGTATGGCCGAACGGATCAGCATCAACACTCACGTCGCGACCGGTATGTCACAGCGTCCCGTTGCCGGCGATGTGACGGCCATAGGTGATCCGCACGAGCGATTCGAGGTTGTGCTCCGGAGAGCTGTCCGTGCCGAACTTGACCCGGAGTTCACCGATCGCCTGGTAGGCATCCGGTGGCAAGATCCTGACTATCCCGAGCAATTGATGATGCTCTTTCCCCAGGAAATGACGATGGCGGCCGTCGCCGAGTACTTCGGGCCAGAGATCGAAGCGTCGCCCCCGACGATTCAGGTCGACGATGGCGGCTACGGCGGCGACACGATTCCCGAGTACGTCATCGAACTCATCAATACCGGCATCCAGTTGGGTGGCTACGTCGGCGCCAGCCTCGCCGTCCAGCGCAGCGCAGTAAAAGCGGTCTACGCCAAAACCCGGCGCCTAGCGAAGGACTGGAACGACAGCGGACGGATCTCGCCCGAGCTGCGTGAGTCAGTGCTCCGAGAGCCGCGCTGGAGAAGGAAAGCGTTCGACCAGACCTTCGGACTGGACGCGGCTCGTGGACCCGAACTTCTCCGCGACCTCGGCTACAGTCGCCGGGAATACGAGTGGGGTGAGTACTGGGAGCGGTCACTCGATGACTAAGACCTGCTGACCGGGTGACGATCGCTTATGGGACGCTTAGGCGGATTGCATTTCGGGCCTTGCCTGATTTCCGCGGCCGATTCGCACCTTCGGATAACGCTGGTTGATTCAGATCACGACCGTCTACCGGTCCGGTTTTGGCCCTTCAGCGGGGACCACCTGATCGCTATTGTGTGGAGCTATGCCGTCTTCGTCTGGATCTCGCCTCCCCGCGTGGCGAGTCGTGCTGCTTGCCGCCGTGGTCGTTGCGGCGCTCGTTCTGGTGTTGGCCTTCTTGGTCGGAACTGGCCGCACACTCATCATGGCCGCGGTCTTCATCGTCCTGCCGCTGTTCCTCATAGCCGGGCTGGTCTACCTCGTTGAGCGACGCCGACGAGCCGCCGGATAGATTTCCCCGCTACCCGATCCCTCACAGGACTCCACCGAGCGTCGTTCTTGACGGTCGGCCGCCGAGCAAAGTGAGAGCTATTGCCCGGCGGAGAGGGCCTGGCGAACTCGAGCAGTCGCGGTAACCCACTCATCGTCGCCCTCATCTGCCCACAACTCGGCGAGCTCGCCTTCAGGAGACGCGGCAATATCGAGCGCTTTGAGCGCAACCGCCGTGATCTCCACAGGCGGCTTCGGCGCCCGCCGGACGAAGGCGGTCACGCTCTCGGTGTATGCGTCCGACTGCGTCGGGCGCCCAGCCTGGTGCGCGACAACCTCGGCGGCAGCGATGGCGATGCTCGCGACATCGGCATCAAGGTTCGCTGGTTCCTCATCGAGGATCTCGGTGAGGGCGGCGAGGACGACCTCCCAATCACTGGCATCGTCCAACTCCCATGCCCAGTCCGCTGCGGTGTCATTCCCGAACGGCTCGCCACTCCACGCTCCCATGGTGGAAGCGTAACGGGGCGCGGAGGCCAGATCCGGCGCCCGATCGAAGATGGGCTTTTGAAGACTCCGCGCTAACCCTGAATCGCGGGGTAGGTATCCATTAGGACTGTGCCGAATGGGAACGGGAACCAGAGCGTCCCGGTGCCGTTCCAACCGTCAATCGGGATGAGGAGGAACCAGACGTAACTGATCAGGATCGACGCGGTGGCCACGGCGATAATCACGATGCGGGCGCGATGAAGGATGCGGAAGGCGTCGCCCTCGGTGGCTGCACGCTTGAGAACGCGGGTGATCGCCAGGAGTACGACGAGGACGATCACGGCGGACACGACGATGCTGGGCTGCAGGGTCAGGCTGATGCACTGCGGCACGCCATCGGTCGGCACCCCGTCGGCGTCCAGGTACCCGCCATCCGCCGCAGGGCCTCCGCCCGGGCACGCGCTCTTCGTCGCATGCGTGACGAAGTTGTAGAGCAATGCCGCGCTGATCGCAGCCCAGATCAGGCCGCGCACCCGCAGCAGAATCGAGGCGCCTGGGAGGGTCGAAAGCCTCGCTTGGGGAAGGCGGTCAAGCGTGTCGGCCATAGGGAGCCTCCGGGATCGTGGTGTGCCTGCATGCTGTCAGCCCGCGGTCTCAGCACGCAAGAGCGCCTGCGCCACCTTGCGTATCGGCGAGACGAATGACCTGTAGCACGGTACTGAATCGGTCACCAGTCAGCCCAGCGAGTGGCCATTCGGGGATCGTTCTGAGGCGGGCACTATCGGCCCGGCTTCGTCCCTAAACTGGGTTCATTGTCGGTGACTCCGATCCCTATCGGTTGACCTCACAAACACGTTGGGAATGGTGGGTCATCAGAGATGCGATCGTCGTCTAGCGGCACATACCTGAGCAGCAAATGGACGGCGTTGGGCATATTCACCAGCGGATCAGTAGGGCTCGCGCTTCTGGTCTACCGCGGCTTGCGCGCACCTGCTGATGCCCTCCCAGGCGCCATTGTGATCACGCTCGCGATCTTGGTGCCGGCATGTGCGATCCTCATTGGGATTTTGGCTGTACGTCGCCGTCGGACCAAGCAATTGGTCGAGGTCATGGGCGAGCACCTTGACGCAGGAATGGTCGCGTTTCTCTGGCCGCCGGCGAAGAAGGCGCTTGATGGTCTCGGTTGGCGACCTGTGGCGGGCTTTCTTCTCAGCGTCCCCGTGGTGGGTGTTTCGCTTGACGAGTCGGGCCTGTCGGTGTGGGAATACTCGTCGCCCCGCCCATCAATGACGCTCCCGTTGAGCGATGTGGTGACGGTGCGGGATGGAAGCATGTTTGAAGGCCTCCTGAACCGGGGCGCGATCTTCATAGAAATTCGACACCCTGGAAGGAATGTGAAGCTGGCTCTCAATCCGCGGACCGGCTCTCACCGCGAGCTTTCGCTAGAGCAACGCGCACAATTAGCACAGACTCTCAGCTCAGTGCTGAAAACGAAGGGCGCCAAGTAGACCACGCATACCGTGGGGTTAGAACTGGGCCCGACCTCTGCCGCTCAAAGGATCACAGACCATCGTTCACGGAGGCATTACTTCTGGTGCGCGGTACCGACCGGGTGTTCCGCCGCATGGAGGGTCAAGTCGGGCGAGAGGCTGAGCGCGCGTTGACGTTCTCGGGCTTCGGTTCCCCCAGCAATGTGCGCGCCAACCGCATGTGTGCTCGCCGTGATGCTGTTCCGACCCCCCAGGTGGTTCGCGTCCCAAGCGCTATCAGCATCCGGCTGTCAGCCGAGGCCACCTCGAGTGCGTAGTAGTAGCTGCCCCAAATCCGATGCGCGGTAAGCGCGACAGTTTCTATGTTGCTCACGGTTCCAAGAGCGACAAGCTCTCCATACTCATCAGTCCATGCCCCGAGTTCACCTGGCTTCACCGTCAACGCGACGACCGGATTCTCCGGAGCAAGGTAGCCGAAGCTGATCGCGGTCGTGTCTCCTCTCGCCCGCAGCATGGCGCCCGCTCGACGCGCACGACCGCCGGCGAGGAACCCGATCACATATGCGAGAAGGAACCCGCCGGCATACACGAAGGCGCCGATGACCAAGAACGACTGGAGCTCCGCTGTGCCCGCGGCGGGGTCCGCAAAGGCGCGTGCGACAAGCGGCAGAACAACGCCAGCAATGACCGTTGTGGCGATGATGTACGTGGCGTACAGGCGGCTAGTCGCCCGCCGAGCATCTGCGCGAACCTCGAAAGACATCAGAAGACAGGCTCTCTCAACCGTTGTGGGACGACTGTTATCGGCATCTGTGGCGATGCGCCGCCCTTCAGTTGGCGCCGCCTATCACCGGACCGGGGAGGATCCGCCGGTCGCGTTCGCAAACGAATCGTCTCGCGGACGTGTCCGCGTGCCCAGTCCCATGAAATTCGATCGTGCGAACGACCCTGCACCTCAGAGGTTCGACGGGACGCCCGTCTCAGAGGTAGCGGCGAGTCCCAGTATCAGCACGATGAAGGCCGCGTAGAGCGCGATGCCCACGAGATACAGCCCGCTCAGGACATACCCGAAGATGAGGCCGATCAGCGCTGCCTGAGCTCCCTGCTCGCCTCGTTCTCGGATCTGCCGGCGAGCGATGTGCCCACAGACGATCGCGGGAATCCCGGCGAGGAGGCCGAACACCAGGCCGCCAAGTCCCAGGCCGAGCGTCACCCAGGCCATCACGTTCTGCGGCGCCGAGATGGGCGGCGCCCACGCGGGTGCGTCGACGGGCGCGATTGGGTAGGGAGCAACATCCGAGGGCGCGGATGCACCGTGCGCAGCGTCGGCGAACGGGATCTCACCACCCGGTGCCGTGGGCGCAGCGTAGGTGGGCGTGAGGGCGTCCATTCGGTTCCGTTCCTGGTTCGGAGATGCAGGTCGGATCGAATGCTACTGGCGGGCGGGCCGATGTCGATACCCGGTCGGTCATGGCACGCCCGCAGGCGGATCCTCACCGGTGTCTTCATTTTGAGAAGCCGCACTAACATCACGCCATGACCACTCGCCGAGCTCGACACGTCACCGTCCCGATAATCGCGTGCGTGGCAGTCGTCGTCCTCGCAGGATGCCAAGGGGTCGACCGCACCGCCCTCCGGCTGAACGAAGACGGATCGTTCGACTTCGGTGTTTGTGGGTCTCTGAGCGACATCACCGGCGGAGAAGTCCTCTCCTACCTTGACGAGAGCGACGCCAGCCCGGATCGTGTCTACCTCTCATCTGACAACCTTCCGGAAAACCTCAGCTCTGGCGATATGGTCCACCTACCAGCCCCTCGCTCAGACGACTGGGATCGCGTGCAGGTTGCAATCCTCGGCGACTACATCTCGCGCGCGGGTGAGGCCGATGCCACGACCATGACGGGACTGTTCGAGCGCGGCAACCTTCAAGTCGGTGAGTGGTCATGGGCAAGGTCCGGTGTGTTCATCGGCACCGTTCCTGTTGAGGGATGCGACCTGAGCAGCTGAACGAGGAGCGCCATTCCATTGCCGACACCGGCCGCCATGGGAGATCGCTGAGGGATCCCGTCAGGGATCCTTGTAGTGACGCGGTCGAGCGACTGACGCTCGACGACATGCCGTCGTTCAGCCGGCAGCACCAGGGCGGGTCGATTGGTCAAGTGACTGAAGTGCATCTTTCGCCGCCATGACTACCGTCGTGGTGAACAAGCCGAGGGACGCGACTCGGACGGGCTCTCCACTCTCGGCTTGAGCGATGTCGTGGCTCTTCATGATGGAGAAGGAGAAGTGGGTGAGGTCACTGAGGAACCGCCACACGACGTGCGGCATACTGCCGTCGCCATACACGTCGACGATCGGAGTCGCCGTTAACACCTGACCCTGAGAAGCCCGAACGTCGATCCCTGCCGAGCGCGCCGCGGCGTCCAGATAGTTCGTCGCGAGGGGTCCTTGAGTTTCCATGCTCGTCGCGAGACGCGAAAAGAGCTCCGAAGGACCTGGGATGGCGTCGCTACTTGCCGCGGCTAGTCGCTTGTTGTTCGCGACGAACTGCGTCACATCACGTCGCAGCACCCGAACGAACCGTTCAAGCCGCTCGGGACTGCTATCCGGCTTCAGCAGCCAAGTCAGGGCAGCGCTGTTCTCGAGCGCTCCACGCAGCATCGGATACATGAGCACAAAGTCCAGCTGCAGCCGTACCGGCTCGACCTCAAGTGTCGAACGGTGCAACTCGCGGAGATACCGCGCGGCGGTCGCGGCTCGTTCCTGCACGTACTCACCCAGGACCAGACCACCCCGCGCACTGCGGGTGGCGCTCTCATCCTTGGCAAGCAAACACGATGAAGGGATGGGTAATCTCGCAACCCGATCAAGGTCAACTGCGAGGTCACGCATCGTCGCGAAGTGCCGCGCGAGCGAGTCCGCGTGTGCCTGCATCGCATCCACGGTGCCCCGCGGCGGATCGGTGACGTCAGCGTTCATTAGCGAAGGTTAGCCGCCCGCCTTCAATCACGTTGGTCAGCACCCCCTGCTACCTTCAAGCCGTGACGCTTGAACCAAGGCCAACCGACAAGCGGATGCGATTGCGCTACGCCGGCGACTGCCGACTTTGCGGGGCGCACCTGCCCGCCGGAACCGACGCGATCTACGAGAGAGAATCGAAGACGGTGCGCTGCGTCATATGCACCGTGACACCCGTCGAACCCGACACTGGGGTTGCCGGCGCCTCTGCTCGTCGAGAGCACGAGCGCCGCAAGAACGCACGCGAGCAACGCATCCGCACCAAACACCCAAAGCTCGGCGGACTCATCCTCGCGATGACGGACGACCCGCAAAGCACCGAAGCCTGGCAGCGCGGCGCGATCGGAGAAGAACTCCTCGCCGAATGGCTCAAAGAGCTGCCGGACACCCTCCGCATGCTTCATGACCGCCGGATCCCCGGTGGTCGCGCGAACATTGACCACATGGTCGTGGCACCCTTCGGAGTGTGGGTGATCGACGCGAAACGATACAAGGGCCTTCGCCCCTCCCTGCATGTAGAAGGCGGCATCCTCCGGCCACGCGTCGAAACACTCCTCGTCGGCGGGCGCGACAAGACCAAACTCGTGAACGGCGTACAGACACAGATCACCTTCGTGACCGCCGCGCTGGCCGACGCGAACGTCGACGTGAGCGGCGCGCTCTGCTTCGTGGAAGCCGACTGGCCCCTCATCGGAGGCGCTTTCGAAGTGAATGGCATCCACGTGCTTTGGCCGAAGCTGCTCGTAAAGCGCCTTGCCGAATCCACAGCGGTAGGCCGCTCCGTCGATGTCGACAGCGTTCATGCGCGACTGGCGGCAGCATTCCCCGTCGCCTGACGCAGGTCACATCGCTCGGACCGCCAGAAGCTGAGACTCGTCCGAAAGGTACCGGCCATCGGGGCGGCAATCGCTGATCGGCCCGGCGTCGCCGCAGGCCGAGGCTTGCGCTGGCGTCAGCCGTAGGTGCTGTGGTTGGGCGTCGCTGTGCAGGCGATCGGCATCGCGCTCTTCTTCGGCCCGCAGCTCTTGGTCTTCACCCGTATCCCCTGATTCCTAGAGCCAGAAACCAATCGATTCCGATGCCTTCGCCCATGAAGGCCCGCAAGAGGTCACCGACCGGGCGTCCGTAAGCGGATCCGCAACCGACTGGCCGCTCTGGGCATCGGGGCCCTGCAGGTGTCCAGCTGCTGCTCGCCGGGCTAAGAGCAGCCTGACTTCGCTGCGGGATGGCCCGTGCAAACGAAGCCCACCCGGTCATGCCGGTGTGACGTTGCTGGACAGGGCATCCGCGGCGGGCGTACGGTGAGCGCAGCGCTGGTACCCGACCCGCCGGCAGGACGGCACCTCATGTCAGAGCACCGCGCCACCCTCAAATCCTTCCGGCACCGCCGTACCGTGATGTCATCCTTGGCCGTGTTGTTCCTGGCACCGGCGATGCTGGCCGTTCCGCTGAGCGCGACCGCGGATGAGGGCGAGGATGCGCCGACCGCCGACGTGGCGTTGCCCGAGGACAACGGTGACGCCGGGACGCCCAAAGCCACCGAAATGTCAGCGACAAATGATCCCGGCGAGACGTCCGGCGCGGCTCCCCTCATCTCCGAAGCCGAACCCCTTGCCCTCGAAGACCAACCCGCCGTGTCGGACGTCAAACCGGCCGTCCTAGAAGCCGCGGCCGGCGATCCGGCTCCTGTCCCGCCGACCATCCTCACCCTCAAGGTTGTTGTCGCCAACGGGGAGTCCACACCCGCTCAATGGTCCGTCAACGCTTATACACCTTTCGACAGTGGCGCCACGCCTGGGCCTGTTGGCCCTTCTGGTGCGACCGGCGAGGTGACACCTGGGGCTCCCTACGAGCTGATCGCTGATGGTGACATCCGATACGCGGTTGGCACCTGGAGCTGCCTGCAAGTGGACGCGAACGGTGCGGTGATCCCCGGGTACGCTGACGGTCTGAACGGCGTGGTGATCGTGCCGTTGGGGTTCTCGGTCGTGTGCACTGTGACGGTGGAGGCAGCTGAACTCACCTTGGCGAACAAGGTCATCGACACAGGTGAGGGCGTACCCGAATCGGCTTTCACCTTGGTGGCAACCCCGTTCTTCCTCTCGACGCTGCCTCCCGAAACCGTGACCGGCTCGACGGGAGGGAGCACGATTACGGTGTCGGTTTTCGAGAACTACGACCTGTCGATCAGCGGTCCCCCCGGCTATGCGACGAAATCCATCGAATGCAACACCGGCCCTGCAGGGGCATGGGTGGCGGTGACGTCGCTGCGGTTCGCGCCGCTCGCAGATGTCACCTGCGTGTTCGTCAGCCGTTCCACGACACCGTTGAGTGCGACGATCACCGGTGACCTGAACGTGGGCGGTGCTGTCACGGTCATCGGGCACAGCTTTGAAGTCGGGGAGAGCGTGACCGGAGTGCTGCAATCTACGCCGGTCGCACTCGGTTCGCGCATCGTCGGCCCTGAGGGGACGGCGGTGTTCGCGTTCGTGTTGCCGTCTGGCATCGAACCGGGCCCGCACACAGTTACCCTCACCGGTGCGAACAGTGGCGAGGCGACTGTGGCATTCACCGCCGGCGCCGCGCTGGTCGTCGCACCGGCACCCACAGCGACTGCTGTCGTCGCACCGTCACCCACAGCGACTGCTGTCGCCGCCACCCCTACGCTCGCCGCCACCAACGTCGGAGGGATGTGGCTGGCACCGTTCGCCATCGCGCTGCTTCTCGCCGGCGCCGTGATGAGCCGGATGCGGAACCGTGGGCGAACGGGCTGAGAGCTGCAAGATAGCTTCATGACCGGTCGCCGATCCTTCCGGGGGCATTGGTCCGGGCTCTTGAACCCCGTTGTCGTGTGAGCATGCGGGATCAGAGACGCAAGAATGGTGCTGTGAGCCAAGACAGCGCGAGCGGTGTGGACGTACTCCAGCCGAACCCGTCGGCGGCTCCGCGGGTGCGCTGGTACCGCCGCCGGCCGCCAGCCGACATGGATCGATTCGCCCGCGGCGTCTGGTGGGCTGGGCACGGTCAGCTCTACGTCGCCGCAGCCCTCGCGATCGTAGGGCCGTTCGTGCTGCTCGGGTGGATCTGGAGGGCCGACTGGGCATGGCTGGGACTGGCGGCGCTCGCGCTCTCCTGGCCCTTCGCACTCTCTGGAGTGCTGCTGCGCAAGGTCTCGGGCATCTTCACCGGCAGCCAGTACTCCAGGTACAACGCCTCCGGCTACTGGTCGAACAGCATCACGCTGCTGGTGCTCGCCGTGATCGGAATCGCCGCCCTCGCGTTTGCCGGCGTCTTCGTGAACGTCTACATCGTGATCATGATCTGGTCCGTTTTCGGCAACTGACGCACGCAGCGCTCAACGCGCCGAAACTGCGCTGCGACGCGTTGTCCTTTCGAGGACCCGTTAGTCGCGCTCGCACCCCCGTCTCTACGGCTGCGTCGCCCCTAATGACGCGGTCACCATACCGATGAGGATCATTCCCACTCCGGGAACAGTCATGTCACTCGGCTTCCCCCACCCGGCAAGTACCTGCCCGAGCTTGCCGACGTTCTGTCCCAAGTGCTTCTGACTCCAGCGAGACCACCTCTCGCGGTTGGAGAGGATGACCACGCCCATCACGACGAGGGCCACTCCGACAGCGATCCTCCAAATGTTCACGTCACTCTTCCTCGGCTTATTGCTGGATCGGCTTGTTGCTGGATCGGCGCACGGATCCCGGTGCGACGCCGGTTCGTTCTACAACGGGTCACGGACGATGTGCACGCGATGCTTCATGGACTCTATGAGACGCAACGGAACGAACTCGGCTCTGCGCATTGAGTCCTTCCCCCGCACCGGCAGGACTAAGATCCGCTGCAGCGCGACTGTGAGATTCAGATCTAGCCAACCGAGAAAGGCGCCGAGGCCGACGCGTGCACTCCAGCCGAAGATGACCAGCCAAAGCACGAATCCCACTGGGATGAGGATCCAGAGGAGCAGCCCGCGTACCACCAACAAGGCGAGCGCACTCACGTCGCCGAGTGCTTCGCGCGTTGCCCTGTCCATGACGTGAGCGTACTGGCAGACGGGGCCAGAACGGCCCGCGAGCGGATCCGCAATCGGGCGTCGGCAGGGGGATCGGCGGCGTGCCGCTAGCCCTTCCGCACAGCCACGTAGTCGGTCACCGGCCTCCACTCGTCGGACTCGCCGGAACCGTGCCCCAGCCGCGCCTCAGGGCGATCCAAGATTCCGACCTGCACCGGCAGCTCCTCAGCGCAAGCGGCAGTCCAGGCATCGTCAGACTCGTACGCCACAAAACAAACGTCGTCCGCCGATGCAGTTGTGGCAGCGAAGTACGACACCCCGTCCTCGCTGGCGAGAAGACGAGAGGTCAGAGGGTCGACGGATCCATCCTTGGTGACAACTTCAGGGAGCTTGTCCTCGGTGCGTTGGGGCTCATTCAGCTGCGGAATACCGAATGGCGGTGTTGCCGCGCATGCGGAGAGGCCGCCTGCGAGCAGCAGGAGGCTTAGGACGCTCATCATCGGGCGGATCCTTCTGGGATTCATAGGGCATGTATACCGGATGGAACCGGCGCGAAGAGGCTCGCTTCGCAAACGATCTTGGATCAGATCAGGGCCCCAGCGCCGAGTTCGAGATACTTGGCTACCAGTTCCCGGCTGCGAGGCCCAAGGACTCTTGGGATGCAAATTGGCTCAACATCGCAGCACGGATTCGCTTAGAGAATGGGCGGGGCTGGGAGTTCACAGACCCCTGCCTGACCACGTTCGAGGCTGCCCAGCTCGGCTCATGGCTCCAAGATCTGAGCGGGGTCGAGAATCAGGGCGAGCCTCGCTCCGGCAGAGTCACCAAGCCCGGGGAAAGGCTCATCTTCACCGAGCCGCTGCTCGCATTCGAAGCCGAGACAACATCCGGTGACGGGCTCGCAATCCGGATCCTTCTGGATCTCGAGGCACGGCCGCCATGGGTGCCGCGGGAACAATGGACGGGCGAGAATCAGTTCGTTCTGCTCGTTCCCGTCGATCGGCAGCAACTCCATGTCGCGGCTCGACAATGGGCTGAAGAGCTCGCTTCGTTCCCGGAGCGTTGAACGATCGTGGAACGAAGGCGTTCTCTCGTGGAGGGGCGGTGAGTTCGGGGAGGGCGACTCCATTTCGGTCGGCGGTGGGTTCATTGCCGCGCCGCTCGCCTCGTCGTACGTCCCCGCCGGCTGCCAGAGCTTCGATGTATTTGCAGTATCGCCGTTTTGATCGGGGCGCACTGCGTTGAACGATCCGCATGCGACGTTGCACTCGGTGGGGGCAGCGGGCTAATGCTCTTGAACGTCGACGAGCCATCCAGCGAGCGTGCGACCCTGCCATTCGGGTGATGGGTCGGCGGAGGACTCAGCCACGGATGCGAGTGGTTGGTCTTGCTGTGCAACAGGCAACCGTACGCCCTGCGTCGGCACAAGCACGGCGGTGTGCGGCACTGGCTCCACTTCGATGATGTATCGCGAGGGTCGCGAACTAAGAAAGACGCCACCCTCGAGCCCTTCACCGACCAGTGGCCACTCATCGCGGTCGGCCGGCATTGCTGCGTCTAGCGGTGCGCCGTGACCAGGGCGACGCAGCGACCTGCGGTGAACTACCTCGCGAGTAACGGCATACACGGCGACGACCCTGCCGCGTACCCGATCGGCGAACTCCTCTTCATGGTGAGACTCCATGGCGTCAACTGTGGCAGCGAGCTCCTGGCCCAGTTCATCTGCCAACGCCGGATGCGGGCCTCGGATCTCGATGCCGAAGTCGATCTCATCGCCTACTCCGAACGCGTCACCGCAGCACTCCCACTCCCATTTCGTCAACCAAACACGCGTCATGGTGCCAAGGTAGTCCGCTCACCGACAGGACCCGATACGACCTGATACTGATCCGATTCGGCACCGATCGGACGAATCCCCGAGGGTTCACTCCTTCGCTGGGCTTCATCGTTTCCCGCGCGCGTCGCCGGGTGCCGCCTTCCGTCCCGCTGGCTCCGCGGTGCGCCTCGACTCAATAGGCTTCCACCATGAGGCCGAAGCCGTTGTTCGCTCTTCTCGGGCTAGCCCTGGTCGTCGTCACGTCTGGCTGCACGGGCAACGAATTCGCCACGCGGGACAGGGCGCAGACCGACGCTGACCGTCTGCCTGCGACTACTCCGGTGGCTCTTCTCAGCGAGGTAGAAGCAGCGTCCACCCGCTTCCTGGGTACCGTCGACGGGCAGGACCTCTACTTCGCGACAGCGGTCGATAACGGCAACTACTGCATCGTCAGAGCCGGCGAGCACGCCCAGGCATCATGTAGTCCTCAGCTGCCGATCGTATTGGGCTTCGATTCTGGTGATATCGCCCTGGCGGCGCGTCAGCCGGCAGAGAACTGGGCGGCGGTCGGCGAATCCCTCTGGCAGCAGCAGTGACTCACGCACAACCAGGCTGCGTCTAGTAGCCTGCGAGGCGACGACCGGGCGGAGCCCTTCGATCTCGCGCACGACGCCTCCAGCTTCTGTGATGCCTCAGCTAATCCTCCGCGGCGCCACATCGACGGGTCGCAGCGGGTTCCCGGTCGTGGATCCGCTTGCAGTCAGAATCGATCGATTGTGGACTTCCGTGTTGCCACCCTGAGCCCGTTGGTAGCCTCGGGGCAGGAGGCGATGCACGTGACCGAATCGGGATACCGCTCCGGCGTGTGGAGAGTTGTACGTGCGCTGTTCGCGAGCTTGGGTGCTGCCCTCAACGCTGTCGCTTCAGGAGGTGCGATGCCGATGGCTCGACCCGATGATGACTTCCCGGATAAGAGACCCGACTATCGCCCATAGGCCGTCCCTGCCGACAATCGATCGTTTGTGGGTACCAGAGGGACGGAACGACGTGGCTAAGGTCGCAATATGAGCAGAGGATGGGCCGTCGTGACGGTCGCGGTCGCCGTCATCACCGCGCTCGTTGTGCTCTACTCTCTTGGGCTCCTCGGCAACGCGGCCATCCCCTGAGAGCGCCACAAACGATCGATCGTGACCGCAAGTGGATCGGCAATCGGGCGCGAGATCGCCTCGTGACTGGGTGATGCGGGCCGGCGTTGGGTGTCATCATGTCTTCGTGACTGCACAGGACGCGCTCAAGACGGCACTCCGTGATGTGTTCGCCCCCGCTGCGCGCCTGCACGGTTACAAGGGCTCCGCTCCCACCTGGCGGAAGTCCAACGGTGCGGGTGACTGGGTGGTTGTGAACGTCCAATCGTCCTCGTGGAACACGTCGGAGAACGTTCGTTGTGTGATCAACATCTCGGCTGCCCCGGAACCCTGGTTGCGTTGGCGGCGTCACCAACCCGGGCAGAGGGTACCGAAGGCGATCTCTGAGACGTTCGGGCTCTATCGTCAGCGGTTGCATCCAACAGGGACACCCGATGGCAGCGACGGGTGGTGGGAGGTCACGGACGACGCGTCTGCCAGGGACACTGTCACCGACATGGTGACGCAGTTGAATCAAGAGGGTTGGGCGGTCCTTGACACCCTTCTCTCTCGGGAAGGGATGCTCGACCACATTCGACGCGGCGACCTCGGGCACATCAAGGGAGATCACTACGACGTCTTTTTCGCGCGAGCCGAAGCGCTCCTCCTGATGGACGACGGACCCAGCGACGCCCTTGAAAACTGTTTGGCGCTCGCGCTGTCGAACGTGACACCGACGCAACGAGCGCATGCCGAGCAGTTCGACACATGGGTCAGAGCTCAAGCGCGCGAGCAAACCGCCGCCAACGAAGGCCCTCGATAGGCGGATCGCTTACCGCGCCAGCAGCCGAACAACCGTGGCGGGCGCTCTACCCGCTCCTCCGTGTCGCCCAGATCGTCGCACGGCGACGCTACCTTCGCGCGCTCCGCTGACCTCGAAGCTTCCGTCGACTCCCGGGGGGATGGACAACAGGGCATCCGGCTCCCTCAATCTCAGACCTAGACTCCATCTCATGTCGCCAGTCGCGCTCATCATCGCCGGGATGATCCAGATCTGCATCGCACCGGCACTCATCCTCGGTCGGCACGCGATCGCAGACTGGCTGGCGAGCAACGTTCCGGCCCTGGACATCGCATGGTTCCACGTGCGCGGAAGCCAGCTCATGGTCTTCGTCGGTATCGCGAGCACCATCTCCGGCGCGGCTTTCATTGGACTGGGTGCCGCCTCGCTCGCATACGCGTAGGCGGCAGCGCGCACAGAGGAGCCCCTACGCCACCTCGCCGAGCTGCCGTCTACGCTGGCGGTCACACTTCTCTCGTTGGCGGACAGGAACAGGGTATGAGCGAGGAGATGGACTCGGATGCCCTGGTGCGCCGGCTGGCCGGTGCCGGTCGGGTGAGCGTTGATACGGGCGCCGATGAGGCAGCGCTGACACTCACCCGCGTGTTGGAAGACCCTCAGGTGCGAGCGGCATTCGATCACGGTGGGCGACGGCGCAGGTGGTCGCCGCGTGCCCGGGCCGTTACCACCTTGGTGACTGCGTCCTTGGTGGCCGGGCTCGGGATCGCTGCGCCCGCGGTCGCGTTGGCGATGTTCGCGGCTCAGACCGGGCGGTTCGGGGATCCCACCACCGGCAGCGAGGAGGACTCCACGGAGTGGCTGGACCTATCCGCAGCCGACCTCCCAGACGCTGTTGCGGCAGCCTACCCGGCGGGACTCCTGCTGCCCCCGAGCGTGGATAGGGCGGACGCGGTCGCGAAGGTGCAGTCGATCTTCGATCGTTTCGCCACAGACGGTGGTGAGGCGCAAACCGGGCTCGCGGCGACCACCTTCGAGTTCTGGGCCAACTGTGCATGGACGAACGAGTGGTTGGTGGCGGATGAGCTTGACGATCAGAATCGACGGGCGCGGGCCGTCCAGTGGCTCTCCGACCCCGGGAATTTCCCGTCGATCGTCGCCAACGACGGCGGCGGTGTGGTCGACCAATTGCTCGAGGCGGCCGATTCTGCAGCTCAGGGCGACCGCGAGTCCGTTGAGGACTCCTACCGGTACGGCAACTGCGGCGACATGCTCGGAGACAAGGAGTGACGGACGTCGAGCGGGATGTTCGTGCCGGCGGCGAGCACGCGAGCAGTGACGCCCAATTCGCTCAGTTGCTGCGCGAGGTCACCCCGGAGTTACTGCGGTATTTCGCACGGCGGGTTCCTGATGCCGAAGACTGCGCAGACTGCCTCGCCGAAACGATGCTTGCCGCATGGCGGCGAATCGACGACCTCCCCGGAGCACATGAGAGCCGACGGATGTGGATATACGGGATCGCCCGACTCGTCGCATCCAATCAGCGACGTGGAAACGCCCGGAGGATCGCGCTCACGAACCAGCTCGCGCAGCAGCATCGGATCACCGGTTACCAGCCCCAATCCGAGCCTGACGTGGAACTACTTGATGCACTGGGGCGGCTTCCCGAGATCGATCGAGAAGTCGTCCAGCTCGTCGTGTGGGAGTCCTTCTCGCTCGCCGAAGCTGCGACAATCATGGGCATCAGCGCAGCGGCGGCACGCAAACGTTATTCGCGAGCCAGAGTTCGACTGCGCCAGCAACTGGGCATCACGCCATGAACGGGTCCTGCTCGATCCGCAACAGGCGCGCTGGCATCGCAGCGATGACGGGCACACCAAGCGACGACTACCGTGACCGGCACATCATCGGCGCACCCGGCTGCCTGTTCTTCTTTGGCGGGGTCCTGCCTTTGCTCTGGGCAGTCGGCCAAGTGTTCACCACCGCACTGGGCAACAGCACTGCGTTCGTCTCATCCAATTCGCCCGCCGTATACACCCCGTTCTCGGAGGTGCCCGGGCTCTGGGCCGCCGCTGGCATGGTGACGCTGACCGCTCTCACGCTGGCCTGGATGCTCGTCCGCTACACCACGGCCCGAACTGCGCCTACGATCGCCTTCGCGATCCTGTCAACCGTGGCCGCCCTGGGCAATTGGGCGATCCTCTTAGTCGACTGACCGTGTGCCTTCCGATAGACGGTCGCTCTGCGAGATGCGAGATGCGAGATGCGAGATGCGGAAGCTCTCGGCCTAGACCACTATGAGGCGATCTCCGTGACGAACTTGGAACGACTCGTATCGCTCGGAGCTGTCGATCAGGCGTAGCACCTGGCCACGGGCGAATTCGATAGAGAACGAGCGTGCATCCTTCACCTCGGTCGTCCGAACGGTGTCGGAGATCAAGCCGACTAGCACCGATGCGATGTCAAGGGGGTCGGCGACAACTGACTCGCTATCGCCCGCGAGGGTGATGCCGGCAGCACCTTCGACAGTGATGGAGAGTCCATCATCGAAATTGAGAATCAGCTCGTGGCGGCCAAAGCAGAGTTGCTCGAGGACGCGGCCCTCCATGAAAGCAAAGCTCTCGCCTACCGGTATGCCATGCATGAGCCGAGCGTACCGGGGAGGGACGATGTCGATTCTGGATGGCTCATTAGCACGCAGGGTCGGAAGAGATTTCGCTATCTGATGCTGAACCAGGGTTGATCCGGCTGAACTCTCGGTCGTACGTGAATGCATCCGGATCGCCCGCCATGAAGCGGAGATACAGGGTTCCCGTCGAACTCTGAACTGACTCTCCGAGGAGCGTGATGGTTTGTCCGCTTTCGCAGATGATCTTTATGTTGATGTTCGATGTGGCGTCCCAGGTTCCCTCGCCAGAGAGCCTCGCCGGCAAACCTAGGTCACGGGGCCTGATTGCTCCTTCGAACACCGCCGCCGCGGGAATTCCCTTCACGTGTGCAGAACCATCAGACCGAAGGTCAATCGTCGAGGTTGTGTTTGATGATTGATCACGCCATTCGCCGACCATTTCCTCCGCGGTAGCAGCGACCGGCGAGCGTCCGAAAGCCTGGTTCCAAGCGGCCGATGCCACGACGACGAGGAATCCGGCAACGACCCAGATCCCGATCGTCTTGAAAACCTGCGATCGACCACGTCGACGGGCCAGATTGATCGTCCAGACCACCAGGAAAATCAGAGCCCCAAGCATGACGAGCAGATAAAGGAGAATGAGCGGCGCAATGAGCACCCATGGAGGCTACAGGTTGGCGTGTGATCTGAAACGCAGCGAAGAATGGCCGCCTCGGGCAGCACTCACCCCCCTGCCCGCAAGCCGGTCCCCCACCGGCACCTCGCCGGCGACGCTGCCTCTGTCCGACGATGATCCGCTGCACGAGACTTCGCGCATGAACGCACTATTGATCGGATACGCACGCGTGTCCACCTACGAACAAGACCTCACCGCACAACGGGTCGCACTCGAGCGACTCGGGGTCGATCCCGCCTATATCTTCACCGACCACGGACTGACCGGAACCAATCGGGCTCGCCCCGGTCTGCGCGAAGCTCTCGCCGCGTGCCGAAACGGCGACACGCTGGTGGTGGCGAAGCTCGACCGGCTGGCGCGCTCCCTTCGTGACGCGAAGGACATCATCGACGAGCTCACCGCCAAGCACGTCAAACTCAGCATCGGCGGGTCTGTCCATGACCCGCTCGACCCGGTCGGACGACTGCTGTTCAACGTGCTCGCGATGGTCGCGGAGTTCGAGTCCGATCTGATCAGCGCTCGAACTCGAGAGGGCATGCAAGTCGCGAAATCGAAAGGCCGCCTCCGCGGCAAGCAGCCGAAGCTCTCGGTTCCGCAGCAGCGCCACCTGATGGAGGTCTACAACGCCGGCACCCACAGCACCGCAGAACTCGCCGAGCTCTTCAACGTCGCTCGCTCGACCGTGTACCGGACCATCCACCGCCAGATGCACTCGACAGGCACGCACTGAGCTGGAGCGAGTCCGCGACCATTCAGCACTGCCGTGATTCCCGCAAGACCCGCCCGCGATGATGCCCGGTCGGGGGGCGCTGAACGCACCTAGCCGCCGATGGCGTCGAGCTCGCGCCGCAGGTACCTCGGCGCTTGCACCCGCCATGCGTCGGTCACCAGCTCGGCGAGGTGATCGTCGTCGATGCGCGCCATGCGGAAGGCGACCTTCGGCTCGCCCCAGGGTGTCGCGGTGCGCAGGAACACGTCGGGCGCCATCTGGACGAGGGCCAGGGCATCGATCGGGTCGGCGACCTTCACGCCGACGACGAGCTCGGCCGCGATGATCTCGCGCATGTCGGCGGGGATGCTCGGCCAGGGGTGGCACTCCCACGCGTACAGCTTGCCCCGCACGAACCACGCGGCGCCCCCGGTCGTCGCTCGCTCCTCGCTGCCGGGCAGGCCGGCAGCGGTGCGGCGCAAGTCGTCGAGGGTGGCCACGTCGCGAGCCTAGGCCGCTCCACCGACAGGCGAGGACCGGCCCATCAGCTGGCCGGGTCGTACTGGAACTCGCGCACCTCCTGGGCGCAGCGGCACGCCACCGCGATCTTCGCGGCCCACTCGAGTGCCGCGTCCCGGGAGGGCACCTCCAGCACGGTGTAGCCGCCCTCGAGCTGGGTCGTCTGCGGGTAGGTGCCCTCGGTCACCGTGCCGTCGCCGTCGACCATGACCGGCGGGACGGCCTCGTTGATGCCGCCCCCGAAGACGTAGACGCCGGCGTCCTTCGCCTCCTCGATGACCGCGTGCGCGGCATCCGCCACGGCCGGCAGTTCGCCATCGGGCACGACCATGGCGGCGCTCGGGAAGGAGATCAGGTACTTGGTCATCGCTCGCGCCTCGGTGAGCCATCGCATCCAGTTGCGATCCGCAACTGCTTTCGAGAAGCTACTCCGATCCTGCTCACGCGTGCAAGCGCTGAAGCTCAAGCGCTCAAGCACAAGCGCTCAAGCACTTACACCTCGGCCCGAACCTCCGCCGCCACCTCCGAAAACGCGATCAGCGGCCGGCCGGTGGTCGGATGCTGCAGCACGAGCGCCTCGACGCCCCACACCTCCCGGATGAGGCCGGGCGTGAGCACCTCGCGAGGGGCCCCCGCGGCGACCACCCGGCCGGCGGCGAGCACGATCACGTGGTCGGCGTAGCCGGCGGCGAGGGAGAGGTCGTGCAGGGCCGCGAGCACCGTCAGCCCGCCACCCGCGAGCTGCCGCAGCAGGCCGAGCACGCTGAGCTGCGCCCGCACGTCGAGGTGGTTCGTCGGCTCGTCGAGCAGCAGCAGCTCGGGTTCCTGCGCGAGCGCGCGGGCGAGGTTCACGCGCTGGCGCTCGCCGCCCGACAGGGTCTCGTACGGGCGGTCGGCGAGCTCCACGAGCCCGGTGTCCTCGAGGCACCGCCGCACGATGCCGCGGTCCAGCTCGCCGGGCCCGGCGAATGCGCCGAGGTAGGGCGTGCGACCGAGGGCCACGACCTCCGAGACGCGCAGCCCTGGGGCATCCGACACCTCCTGCTCGGCGAGGGCGATGACCTGGGCGCGGTCGCGACGTCGAAGCGCCGCGAGGTCACGGTCGCCGAGGCGCGCCGTCCCGGCATCCGCTCGCTCGACGCCGGCGACGAGGTGCAGGAGCGTCGACTTTCCCGCGCCGTTCGGGCCGAGCAGCGCGCCGACGGCGCCGCCCGGCACCGTGCAGTCGACGTCGTCGATGATGAGCCGGTGACCGCGCGCGAAGCGCACCCGGTCGGTGTGCAGTGCGTCGGTCATGCGAGGTTCCGGTTCCGCAGCATCAGCACGGCGAACACGGGCCCGCCGATGAGCGCCGTCACGATGCCGACCGGCAGCTCCCGAGGATCGAACAGCGTGCGCGCGGCGGTGTCGGCCCACACCAGGAAGATGGCGCCCGCGAGGGCCGAGAGCGGCAGCAGCACGCGGTTGCGCGACCCGACGAGCAGCCGCACGGCGTGGGGGAGGATCAGCCCGACGAAGCCGATCGCGCCGCTCACCGCGACCAGCGCGCCCGTGAGCAGCGCTGTGCCGGTGAGCAGCAGCACCCGGCTCCGGCGCACGTGCACGCCGAGCGCCGCCGCGGCCGAGTCGCCGAACGCGAACGCGTCGAGGGTGCGCGCGCTCGCCAGCAGCGGGATGCCGACGACGACCACCGCGCCGCCCGCGAGCGCGACCGATCCCCAGTCGGCGCCGGCGAGCGAGCCGAGCAGCCAGTTGAGGATCTCGCGGTAGCTGTCGCCGGTCGCACTCCAGAAGATGACGAGGCTCGTGATCGCCCCGAACACCGCCGACACCGCGAGGCCTGCCAGCACCGTGCGGGTCGGCGTGAGCGCGCCCGCCGCATTCGCCAAGGCGAGCGTGGCGACGAGGGCCACCAGCGCGCCGGCGAAGGCCGCGACCGGCAGCAGCAGGCCGATGCCGAGCACGATCACGGCCACCGCGCCGACCGATGCGCCCGACGACAGGCCGAGCAGGTACGGATCGGCGAGCGGGTTGCGCGTCAGCGCCTGCATCACGACGCCGCAGAGCGCGAGCCCCGCACCGACCGCCGCGGCCGTGAGCACCCGCGGCATCCGCAGCTCCCACACGATGCCGTCGCGCAGCGGGCTGAGCGTCGGCTCGCCGATGCCGAGGTGTGCCAGCACGCTGGCCCACACGTCGGCGGGGCTGAGTCCGGCGGGTCCGATGGTGACGGCGGCGACGACGGATGCCGCGAGCAGCACGCCGAGGGCGAGGGCCCACGCGCCCGTGCGCAGGCCGGTGCGGGGGCGCGGCGTTGAGGTGACGGTGCCCACGGTGCCGGTAGTGCCCGCGCTGCCCGCGCTGCTCGCACCCGGAGCAGCAGCCGCACCAGCACCCGCCTCCGCCTCCGCCCGCGTCGCGCTCATCGCAGGTCGAGCTCCCCGAGCTGGTCGACGAGCGACGACACGGCGCCGACGTTGCGCACGCCGGCCTCGGTCGCCGGGAAGTCGACGACGAGGTAGCGCCCCTGCTGCACCGCGGGCAGCGCGGCGGTCGCCGGGTTCGACTCGAGGTGGGCGATCTTCTGCTCGGCGGTGTTCCACGCGGCATCCACGAGCACGATGACGTCGGGGTTCGCCGCCACGATCGCCTCCCAGCCCATCGACGTCCAGGTGTCCTCGACGTCGGTGGCGATGTTCTCGAGCCCGGCGGCGTCCATGATCATCTGCGGCGCGCCGATGCCCGCGCCCACGTAGGGCGTGTCGTCGCCCGAGCTGTACCAGAGGGCGGTGAGGCCGGCATCGCTCGGCTCGATGGCGTCGAGCTCGGCCCGCTGCGTCGCAACCAGGTCGGCCGCGGCATCCGGAACACCGAAGATCGCGCCCGCCTCCTCGAACTCGGCGAAGACCTCGTCGAAGGTGAGCGGGTTCGGCATGTAGCCCTCGCCCTTGCACGCCGCGGGGGCGACGTAGCTGGCGACGCCGAGCTTCGCCAGGGTGTCGCGGTCGCCCGCGCCCTCGGCCGAGAGGTTCGACTCCCACCCGGCGAAGACGAGGTCGGGCTCGGCCGCGAGCGTCACCTCCTGCGACGGCACCTTGTCGGAGAGCATCTCGATGCCGGATGCCGCGTCGGCGAACTCGTCGGGCACGGGGCCGTCGGTGAAGGCGGCGCCGACGATGCGGTCCTCGAGTCCGAGCGCGAGCAGCAACTCGAGCGTCGACGACTTGATCGTGACCACGCGCTCGGGCGCCTGCTCGAACGTGACCTCGGTGCCGCAGTTGTCGATGGTGAGCGGGTAGCCGGATGCCGCGGCATCCGTCTCGCCTGAGCCGGCCGGTGACGCGGGCGAGGCCGTCGAGCCGCTCGCGCAGCCCGCGAGGAGGAGCGCGGCGAGGGGCAGGGCGACGATGGCGACGGGAGTGCGAGTGGGCATGGGGCCTCCGGGACGGTGTGCAAGTGACGTTCCGACGAAGTCGGGGACTCGCGGCCCAATCCCGGGCCACACGCACCGATCAGATCCAGATCGGCGGTCGTGTCCATCGTAGACCTGCGACGGGCGGGGTGGCGGCAGGGTGCGGGCCTCGGCGGCGAGCTCGCCGCTAGACGAGGCCGAGCATCACCGACGCGGCGACCGCCAGCACGACGCCGGTGCCCTGCACGGCGTTGATGCGTTCGCGGAGCACGATCCAGGCGAGCAGCACGGTGGCGACCGGATAGAGGTTCACGAGCACGGCGACGACCGCGACGCTGCCCTCGTGCAGGGCGAGCATGAGCAGCACGTTGGCCCCGCCGATGAGCAGGCCGGCGGCACCGGCGAGCAGGCGGGCGCGACGTCGCGGGTCGGCCGGAGGCACGGCGCCGCGCGGCGCCGCACCCGGCGTCGTCGCCTGCTCGTCGTCGACCGGGTGCGCGTCGAGCACTGCCATCGCGCGCCGCATCGCCGGGACCCCGCGCGCCAGGCCGACGAGCATGAGCAGCAGCACGAGACCCGAGGTGGTGTCGAGGAACACCGCCACCATGCCGGCGTCGGCGGGCGCGAGGTCGAGTGCCACCGTGGCGAAGCCGAACGCCAGGCCCGAGATCGCCGCGAACAGCAGGGTGCGCGGCTTCGCGCTTCGGGTGTCGACCCGCCGCTCGAGACCGATGAGCACGGAGCCGAGGATCGCGACGACGACCGCGACCCACGCGATGGGCTCGAGGTGATCGCCGAGCACGAGGGCCACCACGACGGGCACCGCTGAGCTCAGCAGCGCGATGAGCGGCGTCAGGAGCGAGATCGGCCCGGCGGCGAGCGCCGCGGTGAAGGTGAGGAACCCGACCGCGGCCAGGAGGCCGGCCGTCACGCCGCTCGCGATCGCCGTGGGCGACCACACGCCGCCGACCGTCAGCACGACGATCACCAGCACGACGGTCGCGACGGCGTAGTTGATCGTCGTCGCGGCGAGCACCGCGATGCGCCGTGCCGCGACGCCCGAGAAGAAGTCCGCGGTGCCGTAGAGCAGCGCGGCCCCGAGCGCGAGCACGACGATCAGCAGCACCGCGACAGTCTGACGCGCACCGCCGACATCCGCTATGCCCGCGGTGCGAGCGGCGGCGAGGCCTCCACGCCGGCGCCGTCGGCCAGGCCGTCGAGCACCTCGCGCATCGCGTCGGTCGAGCGGTGCCGCGGACTCCAGCCGAGCACCGACCGCGCCCGTTCGGTCGACATGACCGGCACGTTCGCCGCGATGTCGAGCCACCCGGGATCCGAGGCCTGCAGGCGCAGCTTCCACGTGATCCACATGAGGGCCCGCACGACCGCGAGCCGCACGGGGACCACCCAGCGCGCGCCGACGACCTGGCCGAGCGCCGCCGGGTCGAGCACCGGCTCACCGGCGACGTTGAACGCGCCGCCCGGGCGCTGCTCCACGATGCGCACGATGGCGTCGGCGAGGTCGTCGGCGTGCACCGCCTGCGAGATCACCTGCGACGGCACGGTGAGGACGGGGATCCGCACCCGGCCGAGCCACCGCACGGGCAGCAGCGAGCCGGCGAAGAGTCCCGCGATCTCGCTCGCCGCCCCGCGCTGGAACACCAGCCCGGGTCGCACGCGCGTGACCACCACGTCGGGATGCTCCGCCTCGAACTCGTCGAGGAGCCGCTCGTCGACCGCCTTGTGACGGCTGTAGTGCGACGTGTGGATGCCGCCGGTCGGCCAGCTCTCGTCGACGCGGGTGTGCTTCGGACCCCGGCTGTAGGCGCCCACCGACGACACCACGACGACGTGCGGCACCCTCGAAGCGGCCGCCCCGGCGAGTACGCGCCGCAGGCCGTCGACGTTCGTGGCCCACAATTCGCGCTCGCGGTGGTTGGGCTGCAGCAGCCACGCGAGGTGCACCACCGCGTCGGCGCCCTCGAGGATCGACGCGAGCTCGGGCGCGACGCCGGGCTGCGACACGTCGACCGCGCGCCAGTCGACACCGCGATACGGCTCAGACCGCGACTCGGGCTGCCGACGCGCGACGCCGACCACCTCGGTCACTGCCTCGCTCTCGCGCAGTCGGCGCAGCACTGCCGTTCCGATGTTGCCGGTGGCTCCGATGATGACGAGGCGCATGGGCCCTCCGATCGCGTCGCCCGATGCACGTTACGTCAGCGGGCGGCGTCGATCACCGGGTTGACTCGCGCCCGGTCGCGTGGTCGCGCAGGCGCTCGCCGAGGTCGATGGCCTGTCCCGCGAGCGCCGCCGACGTGTCGAGGTCCCGCATCCAGAGGGGCACGGATGCCGCGACGAGGCCGGTCTCCGCGAGCGGCTCGACGGCCGCGGCATCCGCGTCGTCGACGAGCCAGCCATCGATGAGCCCGCCGGCCGCGCGCGCGCCGTAGTGCCGGCCGACCGCCTCGGCAGTCGTGTCGACGCCGATCGCCGGGAGGCAGGCGTCGGCCATGCCGCGCACGACCTTGCCGCCGATGATCGGCGACACGCCCACGACCGGTGCGTGCGTCTCGCGGAGCGCCTCGCGGATACCCGGGACCGACACGATCGTGCCGATCGACACGACCGGATTCGACGGGGCGACGAGCACGAGGTCGGAGCCGCGGATCGCCTCGACGACGCCCGGCGCCGGGCGCGCGTGGTCGAGGTTGCGCTGGCGGAACTCGATGGCCGGCAGGGCGGCGCGGTACCGGGTCCACCACTCCTGGAAGTGCATCTCGCGCTCGCCGTCGAGCTCATCGGCGTCGGCCACGAGCACGTGCGTGTCGACCTCGGTGTCGGTCGCGGGCATCAGGCGCACGCCGAGCGGCCAGCGTCGCTGCAGGCGGGCGGCCACCTCGGACGGCGTCGCGCCCTCGCGCAGCCATGCCGTGCGGGCGAGGTGCGTGCCGAGGTCGAGGTCGCCGAGCGTGAACCACGGCCAGCCCACGCCCCACTCCCGCAGTTCGGCGGCGACCCGCTCGGTCTCGCCGGCGCGACCCCAGCCGCGCTCGGTGTCGTTGACGCCCGCGAGCGAGTAGAGCAGCGAGTCGAAGTCGGGCATGAGCCGCACGCCTGCGAGCCACAGGTCGTCGCCCGTGTTCACGATGACGGTGACGGATGCCGCCGAGCCGCCGTTCCCATCGGGCCAGCGCCGCGCGCACTCCTCGCGCACCCCGCGCACGAAGCGCGACCCTCCGACGCCGCCCGCGAGCACTGTGATCCGCACCCTGCCACGCTACCCGCGCGCGGAGGGGCGGCCGGCGCGGTCCATCCGACCGCCGCGCCCACGCGTACCCCGAAGTGGGGCGGCCCAACGGCGACGGATTCTCATGTTCGCCTTGACGGCGGCGTCGCGGACTGGTTGCGTGTCCCCCGAACGCAGCAGTTCGCGTCGGCGACCGGGGGGACGTATGACGATGGGGTGGCTCACGCGCGGCCGCGCGCCGCGACGGCGGCGTGGCATCCGCGCGGTCGCACTCGGTGCGGTACTCGGGGCGGTCGCCGCCCTCACGCTGGTGGTGCCCGCGCAGGCGGCGGCGCCGTCGTTCGTCGACCCGCCGACCCGGCTGTACATGGCCCCGGCCGGGTCGCTGCCGGTGAGCCTTCCCGACGGCTTCCCGACGATCATCCCCGAGGGCGAGCTCGCCTTCGACGGCGGCACCGACCTCATCTCGCAGGACGTGCGCACCATCGCGGTCGAATCGGCCGAGGAGGGCTGCGTCAACGCCGACCCGTGGAATCTCTCGGGCTGCACCGCCGTGCAGCTCAGCGTCTCGCACGGCACGCTCGACTTCAGCGACGCGCCCTCGGTCGTCGACGACTCCGACAGCAGCATCGACGTGCTGCAACTGCCGAGCGGCGCCCTCGTGCGCGACAAGAGCGCGCTCAGCGACCTGCCTGCGCCGATCGTCGCCGTGATCGGAACGACCCAGCAGGTGAACGACGCGCTGAAGACCCTCGTCTACACGCCCGACGACGACTCCGACGACGACGGCACCGCAGACGACCCCTATTACTACAACGGATCGAACCCCGAGACGCTCGCCGTCACGCTCGTGCCCGGCGACCCGGCGCTCGGCTCCGCGCAGGCCGACATCCAGATCCGCGTGCAGGGGCTCAACGACTTCCCCGAGGTGACGGTGCCCGGTGCGGTCATCCCGGTCGACCCGGCGTCTCCCGACCCGCAGTACCTGAGCGCGACGCCGACACCGGGCGACGACTGGCTCGTCGAGGACGAGGACAACGACGAGCAGGACGGCGACGACACCATCGACGGGCCGGGTGACGCCTGGTTGCTCATCGCCTGGGCCGACTGCGGGGAGTTCTCCATGCGCGCCTCGCCCTTCACCATCTATGACGACCTCGAGCAGCTCTTCGGGGACACCCTCGACTTCGCCGTCTCGCCCGACCCCGCCGACCCCGAGTTCGCGGCGTACGAGGCCAACAAGCAGCTCATCGTCGACGGGGCGATGGCCGCCATCCCCGACGACGTGAAGAACCTGCCGTTCGCGACCGGCAATCCGAGCGACCCGACGAGTGCCTTCGCCGGCGTCGTGAGCGGCTCCGACAGCATCGAGGCGCTGAACTACGCGCTCGACCAGGTCGAGTTCCACGCGGGTGCGCTGACGGATGCCACGTGCACGGTGCGCTTCCTCATCTCCGACCTCGGCAACAACGGCCTGCCGCTGCAGTACCTGGGCGACCCGCCGTACGGCATCGAGCTCCCGTTCTTCGGCTTCGACCTCGACACGAACGACGTGCCCACCGTCGAGAAGGTCGTGGTGCAGGTCGGCGCCGGCACCGGGATCGACGTGACCCTGCCGACCGATGTGCCCGTTCCGGAGGGCGCGACGGGCGTGGTGCCCGTCACGATCACGCCGGCGCAGCATCCGGCGTTCGATCTCACGGTGTCGACGGCACCCGTCGCGCCGACGACGGCCGACGTCGACTACACCTCGCTCGCGGCGACGACGGTGTCGGTGCCCGCGGATGCCGCGAGCGTCGACATCCCCGTCGACGCGCTCGCCGACGCCGTGTACGACCCGGGCGAGACCTACACAGTCACCGTCACGCTCCCCGCCGATCCGCCCGGCTACGCGCTCACCTCGTCGGATCCGTCGGCGCTCGTCACCATCGGCGACGACGACCTTCCCCCCGACACGACGGCGCCGACGGTGACGGTCGAGCAGGGCGCGACGCAGGTCGATCCGACGTCGACCCTGCCGATCGCCTTCGACGTCGAGCTCTCGGAGCCGGCCGTCGGGCTCGACGCGACCGACGTCGACCTCGCGTTCAGCGGAACCGGCACGCCGGTCGCGACGCTGGTGCCCGGCGGCTCGCCGACCGAGTACACGGTGACGGTAACCGGGTTGACCGGTGACGGCGTGCTGACCGCGTCGATCGCGGCGGGGGCGTTCACGGATGCCGCGCTGAACGCGAACTCGGCATCGACGTCGACCGACAACGAGGTGACCTACGAGTCCGTCGACGAGCCCGACACGACGGCGCCGACCGTGACCATCAACCAGGGTGCGACGCAGGTGGATCCGGCGCCGGTGCTGCCGATCGTGTTCGACGTGGCGTTCAGTGAGCCGGTGCTCGGCTTCGCCGCTCCCGACGTGACGCTGGCATTCACCGGTGCCGGCACGCCGGCGGCAACCGTCGTGCCCGGCGGGGCGCCGGGCCAGTACGTGGTTTCGGTGAACGGGCTCACGAGCGACGGTCTCCTGACGGCGTCGATCGCCGCGGGCGTGGCGACGGATGCCGCGTTGAATCCCAGTGCTGCGTCGACGTCCACCGACAACACGGTGACCTTCGACCTCGACGACGGCGACGTGACCGCGCCGACGGTGACGATCAACCAGGGTGCGACGCAGGTGGATCCGGCGCCGGTGCTGCCGATCGTGTTCGACGTGGCGTTCAGCGAGCCGGTGGTCGGCTTCGCCGCGGCTGACGTGACGCTGGCATTCACCGGTGCCGGTACGCCGGCGGCAACTGTCGTGCCCGGCGGGACGCCGGGCCAGTATGTCGTCTCGGTGGACGGGCTCACGAGCGATGGCCTGCTCACGGCGTCGATCGCTGCGGGGGTGGCGACGGATGCCGCACTGAATCCCTCTGCTGCGTCGACGTCCACCGACAACACCGTGACGTTCGACCTCGACGACGGTGACGTGACGGCGCCGACGGTGACGAGCAACCAGGGTGCGACGCAGGTGGATCCGGCCACGGTGCTGCCGATCGTGTTCGACGTGGCGTTCAGCGAGCCGGTGGTCGGGTTCACCGATGCCGACCTTACGCTGGCCTTCACCGGTACCGGCACCCCGGTGGCGACGGTCACGCCGGGTGGGGCGCCGGGCCAGTACGTGGTGTCGGTGGCCGGGCTGACGAGCGACGGCGTGCTGACCGCGTCGATCGCCGCCGGCGTCGCGACGGATGCCGCCCTGAATCCCAGTGCTGCGTCGACGTCCACCGACAACACCGTGCGATACGCGCTCCTCGTCGACGAGCCCGATCCGCTCACGATCGACGTGCCCGACGACATCGTCGTCGACGCGCCTCCCGGCGAGCCGGGCGTGACCGTCGTCTTCGACCCGCCGACCACCACCGGCGGCGTCGCCCCGATCACGGTGAGCTGCGACCACGCCTCGGGCGAGCTCTACCCGATCGGCGTGACCACGCTCACCTGCACGGCCACCGACTCCGCGCCGCCCGAGGAGGTCATGCTCTTCGCGGTGATCGCCGCCACGTTCACGATCACGGTGAACGAGACGACCGAGCCCGGCCCGGGCGGACCCGGCGACCCGGGCACGCCCGGTGGCTCGGGCGGCGGCGGTACCGGCTCCGGCTCGACCACGGGCACCGGCTCCACCTCGGGCATCGCGTCGACCGGGGTCGAGACGCAGGGCGCCCTGGTCGCCGCACTGGCCCTGCTGCTGGCCGGCGCCGCGGCCGCACGGATCGGAGCGCGCCGCCTCGGTCGGCGCTGACGAGCGCACGGTTCCGGACGCCGCGAGCCCGCGCCCGCGGCATCCGGAACCGCCTGATCGAGACGAGCGCATCACCACGCGTTCGGCGCCACCCTCTGGTGTTCATCGCGCGACGGGTCCACGATGGACGGGAGAACCGCACCGGCGCGGGAGGCCCCATGAACTCGGCACCCACCACGACCCACCGCACCGTCGCCCTCGTGGGCGCGGCAGGCTCGGGCAAGACGACACTGGCCGAGGCGCTGCTGCTGCGAGCCGGCGCCATTCCGCGCGCCGGCACCGTCGAGCAGGGCAGCACGGTCTGCGACCACGACCCCGAGGAGGTGGCGCGGGGCATGAGCCTCAGCCTCGCGCTCGCGTACTTCCAGTGGACCGGGCCCGACGGCGTCGAGTACGACCTGACCCTGGCCGATGCGCCGGGCCATCCCGATTTCGTCGGCGGGGTCGACACCGCGATGTCGGTGGCGGATGTCGCGGTGATCACGGTCAGCGCGGTCGACGGCGTGACCGTGGGGACTCGCTCGGCGTGGGCTGCGGCGGAGGCGGCCGGCGTACCCCGCATCATCGCCGTGACGCAGGAGGACAAGGCCCGCGCCGACTTCCGCCGGGTGCTCGCCGACCTGCACGCCGCCTTCGGCGACCGGCTCGTGGCGCTCGAGCTGCCCCTCGGCGAGGAGCAGGCGTTCCGCGCGATCGCCGACGTGCTGAGCGAGCAGGCGCTCGTCTACGACGAGACCGGCCGGCATCACGACGAGCCGCTGCCCGCCGAGGCCGAGGCGGAGGAGCACCGCATGCACGTCGACGTGACCGAGGAGATCGTGTCGCACGACGACGAGCAGCTCGAGGCGTACCTCGACGGTCGGGAGCCCTCGGCGCCCGACCTCGAGCGCACCCTTGCCCGGGAGGTCGCGAGCGGCGAGGCCGTGCCGGTCGTCGTCTGCTCTGGCGTGACGGGCACCGGCGTCGACCGGGTCGCCGACCTGGTGTGCGCGCTCGCTCCCTCGGGTCGGGGGCACGACAGCCGGATCGTGCTCGGCGGGGCCGGCGGCGGTGGTGGCGGCGGCAACGGCGGCGGAGCGGCATCCGGAACCGAACTGGCCGTCGCGCCGAACCCCGACAGCGAGGCGCTGCTGCACGTGTTCCGCACCGTGGCCGACCCGTTCGTCGGCCAGGTCTCGACGTTCAAGGTGCTCTCGGGCGTCGTGCGTCCGAGCGACCGGCTGCACAACGCGACCACCGGCGCCGACGAACGCATCCACGGCCTCTTCCGCCTGCGCGGCGCCGAGCATGTGCCGGCCGACGTGCTGCGGGCCGGCGAGGTCGGAGCCGTGGCCAAGCTCACCGGGTCGCCGTCGGGGTCGCTGCTCTGGTCGCGGGCGAACGGCGTCGCCCGTCCGTTGCCGCTGCCGCGGCGCGAGCCGGTCTTCGCAGTGAGCCTCGCCCCGGCGACGCAATCCGACGACGAGAAGCTCATGACCTCGCTCACCCGGCTCGTCGCCGAGGACCCGACGCTCGTCATCGACCGCACCGGCGGCCACACCGTGCTGCGCGGCCTCGGCGACATGCACCTCGCGGTCGCCGTCGAGCGGCTCGCCCGCGTCTTCGGCGTGCACGTCACCACCTCGCCGGCGCCGGTGGCCTACCGCGAGACGATCGCCGGACGCGCCCAGGTCGAGGGCAAGCTGAAGAAGCAGTCCGGCGGCCACGGGCAGTTCGCGGTCGTGCACCTGCGCGTCTCACCGCTGCCGTCGGGGAGCGGCTTCGAGTTCGTCGACTCCGTCGTCGGCGGTGCCGTGCCGCGCACCTACATCCCCGCCGTCGAGAAGGGCGCGCGGGACGCGCTCGCCACGGGCGGCCCGCAGGGGCATCCGGTCGTCGACGTCAAGGTGGAGCTCTTCGACGGCAAGTCGCACTCGGTGGACTCGTCGGAGATGGCGTTCCGCACCGCAGCCTCGATCGGCGTGAAGGCCGCGCTCGCCGAGGCCGGCACGGTACTGCTCGAGCCGGTGTCGGTCGTGACCGTGACGGTGCCGGCCGAGCTGCAGGGCACGGTCCTCACCGACCTGTCCGGACGCCGCGGCCGCGTGAGCGCCACCGAGACCACCGACGACGGCCGCACCCGCGTGATCGCCGACGTCCCCGAGGCCGAGCTCGCCCGCTACGTGCTCGACCTCCGCTCGATCACCGGCGGCCAGGCCGAGCTCTCGATCACCCCCGACCGCTACGCTCGCGCCCCGGGCGGCGTCACGGCCTGAGCGGATGCCGCGGGCCCGCCCCGCCCCCGCCCGCCTGCCCGCCCACCCACGGCGCCGAGGTGACGCGAATCGACCTTCGTTGCGCCCTGAAGGTCGATTCGCGTCATCTCGCGGCGCGGGCGCCAGGGCCGGCGCGTGCGCCGGGGCATCCGGCGTCGGTCAGTACCCGCCGACCGCGACGTGCTGCGCGGCCGTCGCCAGCGCGTCGGCCACCTCGTCGGCCCCGTCTCGCAGCACGCCGACGGTGACCCGCACGAAGTCGCCGCCGGGCCGGGTGCGGGCGCCGTTCGCGGCATCCGCGGTGTCGGATGCCGCGAGGAACGGCGTGCCCGCCGCCACCCGAATACCCGCCGCGGCCAGCTGCACGAGCGCCGACCGCTCGCTCAGCACGGGCACCCACACGTTGATGCCGTCGGCCGGCGCGACGGGCACGCCCCGCGCGCGCAGCGCATCGCCGAGCGCCCGCTGCCGCGTGTAGTACTGCCGGCGGGCCTCGGCGACGGCATCGATGGACGTACCGTCGGTGAGCAGGTCGAGCAGGATCGTCTGCAGCATCCGCGAGGTCCAACCGGGGCCGAGCATGCGGCGGGCGACCACCCGGTCGACGAGGTCGCGCGGCCCGCCGAGCGCGGCGATGCGCAGGTCGGGCCCGTGCGACTTCGCGAAGCTCCGCACGTGCACGACCCGGTCGGGAAGCCAGGTGCCGAGGGTCACGTCGCCCTCGGTCGAGATCAGCCCCGAGTGGTCGTCCTCGATGACGACGAGGTCGTCGACGTCGGCGGCCGAGCGGATGACGTGCGCCAGCGCCTCGGCGCGCTCGGCGGTCATCGACGCCCCCGTCGGGTTCTGCGCGCGGGGCTGCAGCAGCACGGCGGCGGGCCGGCCGCGCAGCGCGCGGGCGAGCGCCTCGGGCACCATGCCCTGCGCGTCGAGCCGCACGGGCACCGCCTCGGCGCCGAGCACGTCGAGCAGGTCGAGGAACGGCGGGAACCCCGGACTCTCGACGACGACGCGGTCGCCGAAGCGCACGAGCTGCTCGAGGGTGCGCGAGATCGCGTCGAGAGCACCGTCGACGACCATGATCGACCCCGCGGGCGACGGCCACGAGTCGGCGAGCACGGTCGCGAGCGCGGGGATGACGGGTTCGGCCTGGTAGCTGCCGGTCTCGGCTCGGGCGGACACCCGCGAGAGCGCCGGTCCGAGCGCGGGCAGCAGCAGCGGGTCGGGCGTGCCACGGGAGAGGTCGAGGCGAACGGGGTCGTCGGGCGCCGCCATCCCGCGCATCCGCGGCGCCAGCCGCGCGGCTGCCCCCCGAGCGGATGCCCCGCCCCGTACGAAGCTCCCGGCGCGCCCGCGCGACTCGATCATGCCGGCGCGGGCGAGCGCCTGCCACGCCTGGCTCACCGTCGCGGGGCTCACGCCGAGCACGGAGGCGAGATCGCGCACGGTGGGCAGGCGTTCACCCGGCGCGAGCTCGCCCGAGCTCACGCGCCGAGCGATCACGCCGGCGATGCC
Source organism: Agromyces sp. P2_B3 (assembly GCF_056404815.1). NCBI lineage: Bacteria > Bacillati > Actinomycetota > Actinomycetes > Micrococcales > Microbacteriaceae > Agromyces > Agromyces sp. P2_B3. Next base: position 104,597 of record NZ_JBFUDH010000008.1, read on the forward strand.
GCGTGGTGTCGCGTCGGGGAATTCGGCCCGCGCGACCAGCGCAGCGGCATCCGCTCGATCGCCGTTCATCGAAGCACCGTCACAGGAATACCTGACACGACCATTGCCTCCTCACGACGCAAGGGACAGTATGAATTCACCACAGCGACACAGAGTGAAACATAAGAGAAATGTTCACGCCGAACAATAACAGAACGGGTCGCGAGCCCCGTTCGGCAGTCCCCACCCTCGGCGTCGCAGCATCGCCCGGTCGCACCTGAGCAGCAGTCCCGCCAGGCGCACCGAGCGGACGGCAACGACGCCGACCGACTCAGGAGGCAACATGACGATCGTCCGAGCGGCCATCACGCAGACGACCTGGACCGGCGACAAGGAGTCCATGCTCGACAAGCACGAGCAGTTCGCCCGCGACGCCAAGGAGCAGGGCGCCGAGGTGATCTGCTTCCAGGAGCTGTTCTACGGCCCCTACTTCGGCATCACCGAGGACGTGAAGTACTACGACTACGCCGAGCCCGCCGACGGCCCGATCGTGCAGCGCTTCGCGGCGCTCGCGAAGGAGCTCGGCATGGTGATGGTGCTGCCGATCTACGAGGAGGAGCAGCCGGGCGTCTACTACAACACCGCGGTCGTGGTCGACGCCGACGGCACCGTCCTCGGCTCGTACCGCAAGCACCACATCCCGAACCTCGACAAGTTCTGGGAGAAGTTCTACTTCCGCCCCGGCAACCTCGGCTACCCCATCTTCCACACCGCGGTCGGGCCGATCGGCGTCTACATCTGCTACGACCGGCACTTCCCCGAGGGCTGGCGCGAGCTCGGCCTCAACGGCGCGCAGATCGTGTTCAACCCGAACGCCACGAAGCCCGGCCTGTCCAACCGGCTCTGGGAGATCGAGCAGCCGGCCGCGGCCGCCGCGAACGGCTACTTCGTGGCCGCAGCGAACCGGGTGGGCCTCGAGGACAACGAGTACGGCGACCTCGCCGTGAACTTCTACGGCAAGAGCCAGTTCGTCGACCCGCAGGGCAACATCGTCGGCGACTACGGCTCGGAGTCCGAGGAGGAGGTCGTCGTCCGCGACCTCGACCTCGACATGATCCGCAACGTCCGCAACGCGTGGCAGTTCTACCGCGACCGCCGGCCCGACTCCTACACCTCCATCCCGAAGCCGTAACCCGACGAGCCACGCGAAGGAGCGAACCATGGCCACCACCCTCATCAGCGGCGGCACCGTCGTCAGTGCGACCGGACGCGCCGCGGCCGACGTGCTGATCGACGGCGAGACCATCAGGGCCGTGCTCGAGCCCGGCAGCAGCATCCTCGGCACGGATGTCGCGGCATCCGTCGACCGTGTCATCGACGCGACGGGCAAGTACGTGATCCCCGGCGGCATCGACGCGCACACGCACATGCAGCTGCCGTTCGGCGGCACCGAGGCATCCGACACCTTCGAGACCGGAACGCGCGCGGCCGCGTGGGGCGGCACGACGTCGATCATCGACTTCGCCGTGCAGACCTACGGGCAGCGCATCGAGGACGGGCTGGCCGCGTGGCACGAGAAGGCGGCCGGCAACTGCGCGATCGACTACGGGTTCCACCAGATCGTCGGCGATGTCAACGAGGCGTCGCTCGCGACGCTGCGGCGACTGCCCGACGAGGGCATCACGAGCTTCAAGATGTTCATGGCCTACCCGGGGGTCTTCTACTCGGATGACGCGCAGATCCTGAAGGCCATGCAGGTGTCGCGCGACACGGGCATGCTCACGATGATGCACGCCGAGAACGGCCCGGCGATCGACGTGCTCGCGGCCCAGCTCGTGGAGCAGGGCAAGACCGACCCCTACTACCACGGCGTCGCGCGCGCCTGGGAGATGGAGGAGGAGGCCACGCACCGCGCGATCATGCTCGCGAAGCTCACGGGTGCGCCGCTCTACGTGGTGCACGTGTCGGCGAAGCAGGCGGTCGAGCAGCTCGCGTGGGCGCGCGACAAGGGGCAGAACGTGTACGGCGAGACGTGTCCGCAGTACCTCTACCTGTCGCTCGAGGAACAGCTCGGCGCGTCGAGCGAGCAGTGGGGCCACTTCGAGGGCGCGAAATGGGTGTGCTCCACCCCGCTGCGCTCGCACGAGGAGGGCCACCAGCAGTCGATGTGGCAGGCGCTGCGCACGAACGACCTGCAGATGGTGTCGACCGACCACTGCCCGTTCTGCATGAAGGACCAGAAGGAGCTCGGCCTCGGGGACTTCCGCAATATCCCCAACGGCATCGGCTCGATCGAGCACCGCATGGACCTCATGTACCAGGGCGTCGTGACGGGCGAGATCACCCTCGAGCGGTGGGTGGAGCTCACGAGCACCACGCCGGCGCGTATGTTCGGCCTCTACGGCACGAAGGGCGTCATCCAGCCCGGCGCCGACGCCGACGTCGTCGTCTACGACCCGAACGGCCACACGTCGATCGGCCTCGAGAAGACGCACCACATGAACATGGACTACTCCGCGTGGGAGGGCTTCGAGATCGACGGCCACGTCGACACGGTGCTGTCCCGGGGCAAGGTCATCGTCGACGACGACCAGTACCTCGGCGCCAAGGGCGACGGCCGCTTCCTCAGGCGCGGCCTCAGCCAGTACCTCATCTGAGTCGACCCCCAACCCCCGAGCCGACCCCCAACCGAGCGGAGCACCCCATGGACTTCGGTGTCGTCCTCCAGACGAACCCCCCGGCATCGCGCACCGTGCACCTCGCGAAGCTCGCCGAGCAGTACGGCTTCAGCACCGCGTGGACGTTCGACTCGCACCTGCTGTGGCAGGAGCCGTACGTCATCTACAGCCAGATCCTCGCCGAGACGCACCGCATCAAGGTGGGCCCCTTCGTCACCAACCCGGCGACCCGTGACTGGACCGTCACGGCGTCGATCTTCGCGACGCTCAACGAGATGTACGGCAACCGCACGATCTGCGGCATCGGCCGCGGAGACTCGGCCGTACGCGTGACGAACGGCAAGCCCACCACGCTGAAGGAGCTGCGCGAGTCGATCCACGTGATCCGGGAGCTCGCGAACTCGCGGCCGGTGGAGTACAAGGGCTCGCAGCTGCAGTTCCCGTGGTCGCGCGGCTCGGAGCTCGAGGTGTGGGTCGCGGCCTACGGCCCGATGGCGCTGACGCTCGCGGGCGAGGTGGGTGACGGGTTCATCCTGCAGCTCGCCGACCTCGACATCGCCGCGTGGATGATCCAGCACGTGCGCGACGCCGCCGAGGCGGTGGGCCGCGACCCGATGTCGGTGAAGTTCTGCGTGGCCGCCCCGATGTACATCGGCGATGACCAGGAGCACATGCGCGACCAGTGCCGGTGGTTCGGCGGCATGGTCGGCAACCACGTCGCCGACATCGTCGCGAAGTACGGCACCGGCTCCGACGGGTCGGGCGCCGGTGCCGTGCCGCAGGCGCTGACCGACTACATCAAGGGCCGCGAGGGCTACGACTACAACGAGCACGGCCGTGCCGGCAACACGCACACGTCGTTCGTGCCCGACGAGATCGTCGACCGGTTCTGCGTGCTCGGCACCGCCGACGAGCACATCGCGAAGCTCAAGGCGCTCGCCGACCTCGGCGTCGACCAGTTCGCCGGCTACCTCCAGCACGACAACAAGGAGGAGACGCTGCGGGTCTACGGCGAGACCGTGATCCCGGCGCTCTCCGAGCACATCACGGCGAAGGCATGACGGAGGCCGGCGTGCGCGAGACGACCGCGGCGACGGATGCCGCGGGCGCGGCGCCCGACCGCGGCATCCGCTCGCCTGGCCAGGGCGGCCGTTCCGGCCGTGCCGGGCGTGGCCGTCGTGAGCTCGCCCGGTGGGGCTGGGGGCTCGCCGGCATCCTCGCCGTCGTGCTCGTCTGGGAGGCGTACAAGCTGCTCGGCCCGGCCGACGGCGTGGTGCTCGGCACCACCCGCGTGCTGCCGCGCACCACCGACCTCGCGATGCCGCACGTGTGGGACATGATCGGCCGACTCGGCGAGCCGGTCACGCGCTCGCCGTCGGCGCAGGTGCTCTGGGCCGTGATCGCGTTGTCGGCGCTCACCACGCTCGGCATCGCGGCGGTGGGCTGGCTCGTCGGCGTGGTGGTGGGCATCGGCCTCGCGCTCGTGATGCAGCGGTGGCGCCTCGCCGAGTGGGGCCTGTTGCCGTGGATCATCATCAGCCAGACGGTGCCGCTCATCGCCTTCGCGCCCGTCGTGAAGAGCTGGGGGTCGCGCGTCGAGATCGGCTCGTTCGAGTGGCAGGACTGGATGTCCGTCGCCCTCATCGCGAGCTACCTCGCGTTCTTCCCCATCGCCATCGGCGCCCTGAAGGGGCTGCAGTCGCCCGACCGCATCCACGAGGAGCTCATGCAGACCTACGCGGCGGGCTACTGGACGACGCTCGTGAAGCTGCGGTTCCCGGCATCCGTGCCCTACCTCCTGCCGGCGCTGCGCCTCGGCGCGGCCAATGCGGTCATCGGCGCGGTCGTGGCCGAGGTGTCGACCGGCCTCCAGGGCGGCATCGGGCGCATCCTCATCCAGTTCGCCGGCCAGGCCTCGGGCGACCCGGCCAAGGCGTGGGCGCCCATCTTCGGCGCGATCGTGCTCGGCCTCGTGGCCGCCGGCTCGATCGCCCTGCTCGGCGTGATCCTCAAGAACTACCGACGAACGGAGGAGGCCGCATGAGCGACCCCCAGGCGCAGTCCACTCCCGCGACCACCGCCGCCGTCGAGGTGCGCGGTGTCGACAAGGTGTTCGAGACCCGCAGCGGGCAGGTGCAGGCGCTCGACGCGATCGACCTCACGGTCGCCGCCGGCGAGTTCGTCTCGCTCATCGGCCCGAGCGGATGCGGCAAGTCGACGCTCATGCGGCTGATCGCCGACCTCGACGACCCGACCGCCGGCACGCTCACGGTGTTCGGCAAGACCGCCCGACAGGCGCGGCTCGACCAGGAGTACGGCATCGCGTTCCAGTCGGCCGGGCTGCTGCCGTGGCGCACGGTCGCCGGGAACGTGGCCCTGCCGCTCGAGCTGCACGGTGTGGCATCCGGGACCCGCACGACCCGGGTCGCCGACCTGCTCGACATGGTGGGACTCGCCGACTTCGCGGACCGCTACCCCGACCAGCTCTCGGGGGGCATGCAGCAGCGCGTCGCCATCGCCCGCTCGCTCGCCGAGCAGCCGCGGCTGTTGCTCATGGACGAGCCGTTCGGCGCCCTCGACGAGATGACGCGCGAGAAGATGCAGTCCGACCTCGTGCGCATCTCAGCCGAGACGGGTGCGGCCGTCGTCTTCGTCACGCACTCGATCCCGGAGGCGGTGTTCCTCTCCGATCGCGTCGTCGTCATGTCGCCGCGTCCCGGACGCATCCGGGAGATCGTGCCGATGCGGCTCGGCGCCGACGCGAAGCGCGCCGCCCGCACCGAGGAGCTCCGCGAGGAGCGGGCGTTCTTCGACATGGTCACCGCGGTCCGCGAGGCGCTGCACGGGGGAGCCCCCGTCGGCACCGGGCCGCGCGGGGTGGAGACGCGCTGATGACCGCCGCCGCCGCATCCGCTGCCTCGCCGGCGCCGCCGTCAGCGAGCGGCGCGACCGGGCGCCCGCCCCGCGCCCGCTCCCACGGCTGGAGCCCGCGCACCGAGAACACGCTGCGCATCGTCGCGCCGATCGCCGTCGGGCTCATCGTGCTCGGCACGTGGCAGTTCCTCGTCAGCGTGGTCGGCGTCTCGGACTACCTGCTGCCGAGCCCGGCGTCGATCATCGAGGAGTTCATCGCGTACTGGCCGTCGATCGCTCAGGCGATGCTCATCACGGGCACGAACGCGCTCGTCGGCCTCGTCGTCGGCTCGATCCTCGGCATCCTGCTCGCCGCGCTGGCCGCGCGGTGGCGCGGGATCGATCAGATGAGCGCGCCGGTCGTCGCGTCGCTCGCGGTCATCCCGATCGTGGCCCTCGCGCCCGTGCTCAACTCGATGTTCGGCGCCGACAGCCAGTTCGGCCGGCAGGCGATCGCCGCCCTCGCCTCGTTCGTGCCCGTGTTCATCAACACGTTGCGCGGGTTCCGGCAGACCGCCCCCGTGCACCGCGACCTCATGAAGGCCTACGCGGCGAGCTCGGGCCAGGTGCTGCGCACGCTCACGCTGCCGACGGCGCGACCGTTCATCCTCACCGGCATCCGCATCGCCTCGTCGCTCGCCGTGATCTCCGCGCTCGTCGCCGAGTACTTCGGCGGACCGCGCGGCGGACTCGGCGGTCTCATCTCGACGTCGGCCGCGTCGAGCGCCTACGCCCGGGCCTGGGCCTACGTCCTGGCATCCATCGCCCTCGGCCTGCTCTTCTACCTCGCCACCCTCGCGCTCGAGCGGCTGCTGCAACGCCGACCCGTCGAGGAGCGACGACGCACCTGACCCCCAGACCACCGGGGCCGAGGGCCCCGGGGAACCGCACCACCCGCACCGAATGCACCACCGCACCACCCGCACCGCACCGAGAACACCCGAAATGCATCGAGAGGACTGACATGAACCACAGCAGACGTCGCGTCGCGACGATCGGCGGGCTCGCACTCGCGACCGCCCTCGCCTTCACCGCATGCTCCGGATCCGGCGGGTCGGGGGAGACCGACAGCGCCGACGGCGGTGACCTCACCCCGGTGAAGCTGCAGCTCCAGTGGCTGCCGCAGGGCCAGTTCGCCGGCTACTTCGCCGCCGCCGACCAGGGCTACTTCGAGGAGGAGGGCCTGGACGTCGAGATCATCCCCTCCGGCGGCGACATCGTGCCGCAGGACGCGCTCGCCAACGGCGACGTCGACTACGCCATCGCGTGGGTGCCGAAGGTGCTCGGCTCGATCGAACAGGGCGCCAACCTCACCGACATCGCGCAGATCTTCCAGAAGTCGGGCACGCTCCAGGTGTCGATGGCCGACTCGGGCATCGACTCCGTCGACGACTTCGAGGGCAAGAAGATCGGCTCATGGGGCTTCGGCAACGAGTGGGAGATCTTCGCGGCCATGGCCGCCGAGGGCCTCGACTCCACGACCGTGCAGATCATCACGCAGGACTTCAACATGAACGCCTTCCTGCAGGGTGACATTGACGCGGCGCAGGCGATGACCTATAACGAGTACGCACAGCTCCTCGAGACGACGAACCCCGACACGGGCGAGCTCTACCAGCCCGAGGACTTCAACGTCATCAGCTACGAGGACACCGAGGGCGCCATGCTCCAGGACGCCATCTGGGCCGACACCGAGCGCCTCGCCGACGACGAGGACTACCAGGACACGACGGTCAAGTTCCTGAAGGCCGTCATCAAGGGCTGGGTCTACGCGGCCGAGAACCCGCAGGAGGCCTCGGACATCACGATCGCGGCCGGCTCCGGCTGGGGTCCCAGCCACGAGCTGTGGATGGTCAACGAGACGAACAAGCTCATCTGGCCCTCGCCCGACGGCATCGGCATCATCAACCAGGATGCGTGGGACAAGACGGTCGCGGGCGCGCTCGCGGCCGTGAACGAGTCGGGCGCGCACCTCATCACCGAGGAGCCGCCGTCGACCGCGTACACGAACGACTGGATCCAGAAGGCGCTCGACGAGCTCGAGGGCGAAGACCTCGACCTCACCGGCGAGAACTTCGAGCCCATCGACGTCACCCTCGAGGAGGGCGGCAACTAGTCGGCCGGATGCCGCGTGGCCGGTGAGTCCCGGCCGGCCACGCGGCATCCGCCGGCATCACTCTCACGACCGCATCACCGCACGCAACGAAAGGCACCGAAGCCATGACCGAGAACCTCGTAGAGGACCTCGACGAGCTCGCACGCTCGCTCGACCGCGAGCACGTCTTCCACTCGTGGTCGGCGCAGTCGCAGCTCTCGTCGCTGGTGGTCGCCAGCGGGCGGGGATGCCGCGTCTGGGACCACGCCGGCCGCGAGTACCTCGACTTCTCGAGCCAGCTCGTGAACGTCAACATCGGCCACCAGCATCCGGCCGTCGTGCAGGCGATCAAGGAACAGGCGGAGCTGCTGACGACCATCGCACCGTCGACCGTGAGCCTCGCGCGCGGCCAGGCCGCGAAGCGCATCATCGCCCGGGCGCCCGCGGGGTTCCACAAGGTGTTCTTCACGAACGGCGGCGCCGACGCGAACGAGAACGCGATCCGGATGGCGCGCCTGCACACCGGGCGCGACAAGATCCTCTCGACCTACCGGTCGTACCACGGCAACACCGGCGCGGCGATCGTGTCGACGGGCGACTGGCGCCGCATCCCCAACGAGTTCGCGCGCGGCCACGTGCACTTCTTCGGGCCCTACCTCTACCGCTCGGAGTTCTGGGCGACGACACCCGAGGAGGAGTCGGAGCGCGCGCTGCACCACCTGCGCCGCATGATCGAGGCCGAGGGGCCCTCGTCGATCGCCGCCGTGCTGCTCGAGACGGTGCCCGGCACCGCCGGCATCATGATCCCGCCGCCCGGCTACCTCGCCGGGGTGCGGGAGCTGTGCGACCGGCACGGCATCCTGCTCATCCTCGACGAGGTGATGGCGGGCTTCGGCCGCACGGGCCGCTGGTTCGCGTTCGACGGCTACGACGTGCGCCCCGACCTCATCACGTTCGCGAAGGGCGTGAACTCGGGCTATATCCCGGTCGGCGGCGTGATCATCTCCGACCCGATCGCGGCGACGTTCGACGACCGGGTGTTCCCCGGCGGACTCACCTACTCCGGACATCCGCTCGCCATGGCCTCGATCGTGGCCACGCTCGACGCGATGGAGTCCGAGGGCATCGTCGAGAACGCCCGCGCGATCGGCGAGACCGAGATCGGGCCCGCGCTCGCCGAGCTCGCCGAACGCCACGACGTCATCGGGGAGGTGCGTGGCGAGGGCGTCTTCTGGGCCGTCGAGCTCGTCGCCGACCCCGAGACCCGCGAGCCGCTGTCGCCCGCCGCGATGGGCCGGATCAAGTCCGGCCTCGTGGCGCGTGGCCTGCTGCCGTTCATCCAGGACAACCGCATCCACGTGGTGCCCCCGTGCGTCGTCACGGTCGAGGATGTCGCCGAGGCGATGCCGATCTACGATGAGGTACTGAGCACCGCACTCGAAGGAGAGGGCTGACTCATGAGCCAGACACTGACCGAATCCCAGGCGTCGACCGCCGCCACGGCAACCATCGAGCACTGGATCGACGGGGCATCCGTCGCCGGTGCCTCCGACCGCAGCGGGCCCGTCTACAACCCTGCGCTCGGCGTCGAGCAGAAGCGCGTGCGTTTCGCGTCGACTGAGGACGTCGACCTCGCGGTGCAGGCCGCCGCACGGGCGTTCCCGGGGTGGCGCGACACGTCGATCGCGAAGCGCCAGCAGGTGATGTTCGCGTTCCGCGAGCTGCTGAACGCGCGCACCGGCGAACTCGCGGCGATCCTCACCAGCGAGCATGGCAAGGTGACGTCGGATGCCGCGGGCGAGATCGCGCGCGGACTCGAGGTCGTCGAGCTCGCCTGCGCGATGCCGGGCTACACCAAGGGCGAGTACTCCGAGAACGTCTCGACGGGCATCGACGTGTACACGCTGCGCCAGCCTGTCGGCGTCGTGGGCATCATCAGCCCGTTCAACTTCCCGGCGATGGTGCCGCTGTGGTTCTTCCCCCTCGCGATCGCGACGGGCAACACCGTGGTGCTGAAGCCGTCGGAGAAGGACCCGTCGGCCGCAGTGTGGCTCGCCCAGCTCATGCAGGAGGCGGGACTGCCCGACGGCGTGCTCAACGTGGTGCACGGCGACAAGGTCGCCGTCGACGCGCTGCTCGAGCATCCGACCGTGCGCTCGATCTCGTTCGTGGGCTCCACGCCGATCGCGCAGTACATCTACTCGACGGCCACCGCCAACGGCAAGCGCGTGCAGGCGCTCGGCGGCGCGAAGAACCACATGCTCGTGCTGCCCGACGCCGATCTCGACCTCGCCGCCGACGCCGCCGTGAACGCGGGCTTCGGCTCGGCGGGCGAACGGTGCATGGCGATCTCGGCGGTGCTCGCGGTCGACTCGATCGCCGACGAGCTCGTCGAGAAGATCGCCGAGCGGATGTCGCGGCTCACGACCGGCGACGGCACCCGCGGCTGCGACATGGGGCCGCTCATCACCCGGGAGCACCGCGACAAGGTCGCGGGCTACCTCGACGTCGCGGCATCCGACGGCGCCAGCGTGGTGGTCGATGGACGCGACCCCGACGTCGACGGCGAGCCCGACGGGTTCTGGCTCGGACCGACCCTCGTCGACCGGGTGCCGACCTCGTCGGCCGTCTACCGCGACGAGATCTTCGGACCGGTGCTGTCGGTGCTGCGCGTCGATGGGTACGAGGACGGGCTCGAGCTCATCAACGGCTCGCGCTATGGCAATGGCACGGCGATCTTCACGAACGACGGCGGCGCCGCGCGGCGCTTCCAGCGCGAGGTGACCGTCGGCATGGTCGGCATCAACGTGCCGATCCCTGTGCCCGTGGCCTACCACTCGTTCGGCGGCTGGAAGGACTCGCTGTTCGGCGACGCCAAGGCCTACGGCCCGCGCGGCTTCGACTTCTTCACGCAGGAGAAGGCGATCACCTCGCGCTGGCTCGACCCGAGCCACGGCGGCCTCAACCTGGGCTTCCCGCAGCACGACTGAGGGGCGGTGCATCGGAACGGTGGCCGGTGGAGCGCCGATCCCCGGCCGGCGGGGAACTCAGGACAGGTGCGGCAGCGCGAGGCTGCCGATGGGTGGTCGTTGCGCTCGCGCTGGGACTCACGGCGTGCGGGTTTCCCGGCGCCACCGGCCAGGCGCCGGTTCCGCTGCCATCGCCGGCCGCCCCATCGGGGGAGCCGCAGCGCGAGTCCGAGTCCTCGGGTCCCGGCCGTGACGAGCCTCGATTCCTGATCACCTGCAGCTTTGCGGACGGCAACGCCGCCACGACCTACGCCGGCTTGGAGGAGGCGTGGTCGTCGACGAACTACGTTCGCATCGACTCCTGCGACGCAGCGGTCGCCCGCCCCGATGGCTTCCAGCTCACCGGTGACGAACGCGCCGTAGCCGACGTCGCTTCTGCGGACCTTCCCGATGCCGACCCGACGATGGCGTACCTGCGCACGCTCGCCGCCTGCGTGCGACTGAGCCCGGAGCGGTTGGCGACCGAAGCGGCGTCGGTGCTCGAGGCCACGGCGCTGCGCTGCCCCGAGGCCCCGCAGGCGGGGCTCATCGAGCAGGAACTGTCGCGGCGCACTGCAGTCGGAGGTGCGAGCGGAAGCGCCGTGCCATCACCCCAGCTGGTCGGCGAGGGCGTCGATCACGGCCGTCTCCACGCCGGCATCGCCAGCACGGAAGTGCGCGATCTGCGGATAGATGGTCATGCTTCCCCCCGCGACGCCGGGGGAGTCCGGATCCCATCCGCCCTCGTAACTTCCCCATGACGGTGCGAGCGGCAGCAGAAAATCGTTCGCGGGCACGTAGCAGTTCGTCTCGTTGGCGTACCCGCCGATGAGCAGGTGATCGACGCCGCCATGGCGCAGTCGGAAGTACGCCGCGTACCCGCTCACCAGCTCGCCGCCCACGAATGCGAGGTCGAGCCCCGGGTCGCCGTCGATCCGCCACACCTGGGACGGATTCTGCACGCTCGTCGCGTAGTCGTCGGTGTCGATGCGCTCGATCATGGCCTCGGCGTGGCGCTGGTACCACGCGGGCAGCCCGGCGGCGTTGAGCGTCCGCGATACGAACGCTGCTCGCACGACGGCGAGGTTCTCGGGTGCGTCGGTGATATCGAGGGGAAGCGTCACCTCCCTGAGATCGGTGGAGATGGGACCTGCGAGTTCGCGCCCCGGGGTGTCCGCAGCGTCGAGCACCGAGTAGCCGAGCGTGTTGCCGTGGTCGTCGCGCAGCGCCCAGCTGCGGACGCCGATAGGATCCTGGTCTCCCGCCGGACCCGGGATGAAGAACGCGAACGCCCCCGACTCGTCCTCTACGACGTCACAGGCCTCGGCCGGCCAATCGCCGTCCCACAGCTGCTGCCATCCCGCACTGACGGGGTGACACCCGTAGCTGAACAACACAGCCCGCAGCCTGCCGTTGCTGCGGCGGGCGGTGAGCACCGGCACGTCGGTCTCGACGGTCGGGAGCCCGACCCTGTTGAATGCGAACCCCACGGAGGTCACCCGGTATTCGAGGGTCACCTTCGTGCGCCCGCTGGAGAGGGCGTTGGCGACGACCTCGACGATGCGGTCCTGGAGCCACATCGTGTAGGCGTCGACGACCGCGAGTTCGGCGGTGCCGATGTCGTACGTGATGACCGGGTCGAGCGTTCTGCCGATGACGGGCCCGTTATGGGTGTGGGTGGCGAACAGGGCGATGTCGGAGGATTCCCACTCGGCGAGGCCGACGAGACGAGGTCGCACCGCGAGATGCACGGCTCGGGGGATGCCGAGGATGTCGAGCGAGACCAGTCCGAACGGGTGTCCGTTCTCCCACAGGATGACGCAACGGGCGAACAAGGGTTGTGCATACGGCTCGTCGCTGACCACCTGCCGCGGTCCGGCCTGGACGCCGTATCCGCCCATGAACGGGTTCGCTCCAGGCGGCGGGGTGATGTCGACCTTCGCCGTGGAGATCCTGAACCCCATCCCGACCACCCCCTGAAGATGAGTGAGGCTCACCTCACCCCTCAGGAGCACAATAGTCCTCCGGACGCGTGGTCGACGTGTCGAGCGGGGAGGCGGTGTGCGCCGCTCGAGGAGGCGGTGTGCGCCGCTCAGTCAGGCGGGCGGCAGCGCGTCGCGGAGCAGCTCCAGCGCCGCCCCCGTCGTCTGGTGCACGACCTCGGCGGGATCGCCGTCGAACTGCCAGTGCGCCTCGCGGAGCTCACCGCGCACGCTCGCGGCTGCGAAGACGCTGCCGGCCGGCTCGCCCTCGTCGGGGTCGGGCCCGCCCACGCCGGTCACGGCGACCGTCGCATCCGCCTCGAGCGCCCGTGCCACGCCCTGCGCGAGTTCCCTGGCGCACTGCGCCGACGCGACCTTCTCGGCCGTGACCCCGAGCAGCGCTCGCTTCACCCCGGTCGCGTAGGCGACGACGCCGCCACGCAGCCACGCGGATGCCCCGGGCGCGGCGCCCAGCGCGTTCGAGATCGCGCCCGTGGTGAGCGACTCCGCCGCGGCGACCGTCAGCCCGGCCGCCTGTGCCCGACGGGCGATCTCCTCCGCCAGACCTTCGAACTTGTCAGCCGGATCCTGCATGCCTCGACGCTAACCCGCGCGCCGGGGGCGTGTCAGCGGGTTGACGACCGGCCCGAGCCCGCAGCGAACGCGGCGACGGCGGCTTGCGCGTCGGGCGTCTCGAATGCGGCGCCGATCGTGCCCGCCTCGTCGTCGAGCGCCTCCTGGAAGGAGCGCGACGGTCCTGAACGCACGAGCCGCTTGGCCTGCCCGAACGCGCCGGTGGCACCGCGCAGCCAGGAGTCGGCGATCTCGCGGGCGCGGTCGGCGAGCTCCTCGGGGGCGACGACCTCGGTCACGAGCCCCCAGTCGAGCGCTTCGGCGGCACTGAGCGTACGCGAGGTCAGGGTGAGCTCGAGGGCTCGGCGCATGCCGATCGCTTCGGGGAGGAGCGTGCTCACGCCGCAGTCGGGAGTCAGGCCCACGTCGGAGTAGCGACTTGCGAACGTCGCCCGGTCGGACGCCACGATGAGGTCGGCCACGAGCATGAATCCGAGTCCGCCGCCGGCCACGGGCCCCTGCACGGCGGCCACGATCGGCTTGGTGCTCTCGCGGAGCGCGCGGTGGCCGGCGTGGATGACGTCGGCGAGCGCGGTGATCGTCCGGCCCGGGGCATCCGTCGTGCCGGCGAGCTCGGACATCGCGCGCACGTCGCCGCCGGCACAGAAGGCGCGCCCGACCGCGTCGAACAGCACCGCGCCGACGTCGTCGCGCTCGGCCACCTCGACGGCGATGTCCCGCCACCGGTGGATCGCCTCGGGGTCCATCGCATTGAGCCGCGACGGGCGATTGAGCGTGATGTGGGCGAGCCCGTCACGCACCTCGAACAGGATCGCCTCGCCGTGGGCCGCATCGCTCATGGTCGAGGAGTCTAGTTGCCCGTTCAGACGCCGAAGTTCGCGCTCGGCGCGGAGAGCCGCTCGATGACTCCGGTGTCGTCGTAACTGAGCACCAGCACTCCGAAGTTGCGCTCCATGGAGTCGGCCGGATTCGGCGGCAGTGTCACGATCCCGACGCGCGAGACCGTCACGGTGCGTCCGGTGGAGGGGTCGGTGTAGGGCGGAGTCGTCTCCACGCCGATCGTCAACTCCGAGGGTGCGTCGCCGACGGCCACGCCGGTCGCCGATCCGATGCCGGCCGCGGTCGCGACGGGGAGCGATCCGGCCATCGGCCCCTCGACGAAGACGTAGTGGTTGGGGTTCTCGGGAGGGGTGCCGGGGGTGTCGGTGTCGTAGAGGCGCAGGCCGCCCCACTCGTGGTCGACGCCGGGAGGCGACTCCATGCCGCCGGCATTGGGGCTGTCGACAGGCGCCCCGAGGTACTCGGTGAGACCGGCCACCACCTCGGTGGTCGGCTGGAAGTAGTCGAAGCTCGCGAGGGTCGCGCCGTCGGCGTCGAGCACCATGATGGCCTCGGCCGAGATGGCGACGGATGCCGCGACCGGCTCGGGCTCGGGTGCGGGCGTGGTCGGCGGCGCGCTCGTCACGGCCGGCGAGGAGGAGGCGGCGGTCGGCCCGGCCGAGCATGCCGCGAGCACCCCGATCGCAGCCAGGGAAAGGACGAGGGCGGCGGCGCGGCGCTTCGACATGGGTCGGAACATACCGCACGGCGAGCCGTGGGACATCAGGGACGTCCCCGAATCCGGTGACGGTGCCGGGCGCGGTCAGGCCGCGCTTCCTGCGGCGGGAGTGCCGCGGCCGCGGGAGGGGTGGCCATATGCCTGCTCGAGCCGAGAGGCGCGGGCCACGAGGACGTCGAGCACCGTGCGCACGGCGAGGCGCTCCGCGACATCCGGCCGCACGAGCGCGACGATCTGCCGCGCCGACGCGACCCCGCGGATGGGCTTCAGCACGATGTCCGACGAGACCGTGCCCGAGGTGAACCGAGGCACGAACGCGATGCCGAGGCCGGCCGCGATGAACGCCTCCATGATGCGCATGTCGCTGAAGCGCTGGCTGACCTGCACGCGCTTGCCGCCCTCCTGCTCGATGGCGTGCAGGATGCGCTCGAAGGGGTAGCCCGGCGGCACGCCGAGCCAGGTCTCGTCGACGAGGTCGGCGGGCGTGACCTGGGAGCGGGCGGCGAGCCGATGATCGGCGGGCAGGCCGACGTCGAGCGGCTCGGTGAGCAGCGGCACGGCCTTGAGCCCGCGGCCACCCCAGGGCAGCACGCCGGGCATGGTGTGGGCGAGCACGATGTCGTAGTCGGCGGTCAGGTCGGGGAACTCGGCGAGCTCGGGGTCGAGGTCCGTGCAGCGCACGACGAGGCCGGCGACCTGGGAGAGGTCGCTCAGCACGCTCGGCAGGAGGGTCGCGCCGACCGTGGGGAACGTGAGCAGCGTGACCTCGCCGCTCGGGTGGTTGCGGAACTCGTCCCAGAGGGCGGAAGCCCGTTCGAGCGCGATCGCGACGTCGGCCGCGCTGCGGGCGAGCGCGTGCCCCGCGCTGGTGAGCACCAGGCCCCGGCCGCTGCGCTCGGTGAGCGGCATGCCGGCCTCGCGCTCGAGCACCTTGAGCTGTTGCGAGACCGCGGAGGGGGTGCGCCCGGTGGCCTCGGCGACAGCCGTGACGCTGCCGCGTTCGGCGAGTTCCCTGAGCAGGTCGAGGCGGCGAACGTCCATGTAGCCAGCCTACATCGTCGTTGAAGTATTGTGCGCTTGTGCTGCATGATCCCGCGCGCGAGAATAAAGGAGTCGAACACGTGCAACGGCGCATCCGTCGCTCGACGAGCCGCTCTTCTTTCGAAAGGAACCCACGTGTTCACGCTCCTCGCCATCCTCGGTGTCATCTCCGTCGCCGGCATCGCCGGCTCCATCGTCGTCTCCTCGCGCGACGGCTACGGCCGCCGCCACCGCGAGACGTTCGCGCGCACCGTCTAGGGCGCCGCGACATCCCGGCGCGTCCGGGAGCAGGGCCGCTGCGCGGGGGAGGGACACCCCGCGGAGCGGCCCTTCGTCGTCCTCCGGCGTCGGTCGCCGCAGCGCGCACGCCGAGGCACGGCCCGCCCGCGGCATCCGCCCCTTCCTCTCAGGCAGCGGGGCCGTAGAGTATTCGGGTGACCCTCGCCCCCCAGACCAGCAGCACCGATGCACGCCGACAGCTCATCGACTACATCTCGGCCGATGCGGTGTTCCACGGCGACTTCACCCTGACCAGCGGCAAGAAGGCGTCGTACTACGTCGACCTGCGCAAGGTGAGCCTCGACCACCGCGTCGCCCCGCTCATCGGGCAGGTCATGCTCGACCTCATCGCCGAGGTGCCCGACGTCGCCGCCGTGGGCGGCATGACCATGGGCGCCGACCCGATCGCCGCGTCGATCCTGCACCAGGGCGCCGCCCGCGGCCTGGCCTACGACGCCTTCGTCGTGCGCAAGGAGCCGAAGGACCACGGCCGCGGCAAGCAGGTCGAGGGCCCCGACGTGGCCGGCAAGCGCGTCATCGTGCTCGAGGACACCTCGACCACCGGCGGCTCGCCGCTCAAGGCGATCGAGGCGCTGCGCGCCGTCGGGGCCGAGGTCGTCGCCGTCGCCGTCGTGGTCGACCGCGCCACGGGTGCACGTGAGGTGATCGAAGGGGCCGGAGTGCCCTACCTGGCCGCGATCGGCCTCGAAGACCTGGGATTGGCCTGATGAACGGCGACGGGCGCAACGACGACGACGCCGACTGGCTGCTCGCGCAACTGGCGAACGGGCAGCCGCCGGCACGTCAGGAGCCGCCCGTCGCGCCGCCCCCCACCTCTCCTGCGATCCCGGATGCCGCGTCGGCGCCGGTTGCACCGTCAGTGTCTCCCGTGCCGCCCGCCGCCGCAGCGCCGTCCGCGCCCAGGCGCGAGGAGGTGCTCGACTGGTTCTCGCTCGCCGAGCCGCCTGCTGCTCCGGATGCCGCCACGCGCGCGCTCCCCGTGATCGGAGGGCCGCTCGCGCCGACCGAGGGCCGGCCCACCGCTCCCCAGACGCCGGCGTTCCCGGGCGGAGCCGCTCCCGCGCCGGCCGAGCCCACCGCCGGGTATCCGTCGTGGAATCCGCCGTTCACCGTCGGACGCCCCGACCTGCCGCCCGCTCCCGCCGCCTCGCCGCTCACCTCGGTCGAGCCGCCGGTGGGGTCGGTGCCACCCTCGTTCGCGCCGGCCGCGCCGGTGGCGCCCGCCGGGCCAATGG
>NZ_JBFUDH010000009.1:0-111617 GCF_056404815.1 Agromyces sp. P2_B3
CCCGCCGCCCGCCGCCCGCCGCCCGCCGCCCGCCGCGGGCGCCGCACCAGCGCCTCGGACTCAGGCAAACGGCCGCTGCTCAGGCCGTTCTCGTCGATTCCCGCCTGAATCGAGACCGGTTGCCTGAATCCGAGCGACCGATGCCGCCCTTGGCGACGTCGAGCCGAGCACCGAGCGCGTGCCGGACCTCCGACTCGACCTCGGGCCAGCGATAGAGGACGTCGACGTATCCATACCGGAACACCGTGTAGCCCATCAGCACGAGCCGACGGTCCTGCGCGAGATCCCGCTCGCGCTGCTCCGCCGTTCGATGGAACTCGAAGCCGTCGATCTGCAGCACCAGGCGTTCGCCGATGAGGATGTCCACCGGATGCCCGTCGATCATCACCTGTTGCCGTAACCGGATGCCGATCCTGCGCAGTCGCGCGACGGGGATGGACTCGATTCCCGAGTCCGACAACTGGGATGCGCCGAGCCGGACGTGTCTCGCCGCTGTGCTGCGGAGCGGTAGCTGCTCGAGGTATCCGGCACGGACCCGTCCCGTTCGCAGGGCCGACTCCCATGCAGCCAGGGCGTGGTCGAGCGGCTGGCAGTCGGCGATGCGGACGAGCGCGTCGACGAGCGGCTCGATGAGTCCGAAGCGATTCGGAGGCAGGACCGGGGCGCCCCAGTGCACCGTCGCGCCCCTGGCGTCGAAGCGCGACGCGCTCTGTGCGACGGCGAGATGGAGCCGTGCGTCGTCGACCGTCCACAGCCCGAGCAGGCGGGCGGCGCTGACGCAGCTCACCCTGCCGCTGACGGCGGCGGCCGAGCGGAGTTCCGGGCCCACCGCCGGCGTCGCCAGCCACCTCCGGATCCGGGTCACCGCTCCGCCCGCGACCGCCGCGCGGATCGCGTGCCGGGTGAACCCCGCGTTGAAGGCCTCCTCGGCGTGACGAATGCCGGTGGTCTGGTCGAGCCAGGTGGCGAGCTGCATCGCCCCATCGTCATCGACGCCGGGACGCGGATGCCCCGAGCGGCGCAGTTCGGTGGTCGCAGCGTGGGATCGGCCGGTGTCGAGGGCGAGTCGGCTGGCGCGCATTCAGGCGATCGGCCGCCCCTCAGGCAGGAATCGTACGGTTCGTCCTGAATCCCGGCCGAACGCCTGAACCAGCGGCGGTGCGAGTCGGAGCGGGCGCCGCGCCGCGCCGCGGTGCTGCGCTCGCGCAGCGACGACCGCGGAGTGGGCGTGCGCGGACGCGGCGGAGGTGCGCTAGTCGCCCCAGGGCACCCCGCGCACCGGGTAGTACCTGATGCCCGCGGCATCCCACCGCTCGCCGAGCCCGGCCACGCGCGCGAAGAACGCGTCCGTGTCGCGCAGCGCAGCGCCGCCACCCGAGCCGGGCGCCGGCACCGGCGCCGCCGACCAGCCGATCTCCGCGATCGCCGTGATGCGCGGGAACGCCATGAACTCGGCCTCCCCGAGCGTGCCGATCGTCTCGGTCCAGAGCGGCGCCTCCACGCCGAGCAGCTCGTCCTCGCCGATGCCGGGCACGACGGCTGCCGGATCCCAGAGGTATGCCTCGTCGAGCGTGGTCGGCCCCTTCGCCCAGTCGAGGCCGAGGGTGCCGCCGAGCGGCCCCTGCGGGTCGTCCACGTACTTCATGTCGAGGTAGGCGACGTCGGCGGGCGACATGATCACCCGGCCGCCCTGCGCGACGAACGACTGCGTGGCGGCGACCGCGTCCTCCTCCGGTTCCACGAAGCTCCAGTACTGGCCGATCGTGCCGACCGGCAGGGCGGCGGAGGCGCCCAGCTCGTGCCAGCCGATCACGGTCTTGCCGGTCGCCGCCCCGGCCGCCGCGATGCGCCGCACGAGGTCGAGGTAGTCCGCCTGCGAGGTCGAGAGCGATTCGTCGCCGCCGAGGTGCAGCCACGGACCGGGGGTGAGCTCCGCGACCTCGCGCGTGACGTCGGCGAGGAACCGGTCGGTGGCCTCCGCCCGCTCGGGCGACGCGCACAACGACGAGAACCCGACCTCGACGCCCTCGTACGGCTCGGGTGCGACGCCGTCGCAGTTGAGCTCGGGGTAGGCGCTGAGCGCGGCGTTGGTGTGACCGGGCAGGTCGAGCTCGGGCACGACGGTGACGAACCGCTCGGCGGCGTACTCGACGATGCGCCGGTAGTCGTCCTTCGTGTAGAAGCCGCCGCCGTCGCCACCGACCGAGGTCGACGCCCCGATGCGGGTGAGCTCGGGCCACGCGTCGATCTGGATGCGCCAGCCCTGGTCGTCGGTCAGGTGCAGGTGCAGCACGTTGAGCTTCAGCATCGCGATCGCGTCGATGTAGCGCAGCACGTCGTCGACCGGCAGGAAGTGCCGGGCGACATCGAGCATCGCGCCGCGGTAGGCGAAGCGCGGTGCATCGGCGACGGATGCCGCGGGCACGGTCCATCCGCCGTCGGGCTCGCCCGTGGCATCCGCCCGCTCGATCGCGGCGGGCAGCAGCTGCCGCAGCGTCTGCGTGCCGCGGTAGAGCCCAGCAGCGGTCGAGGCGGCCAGGCGCACGCCGTCGTCGCCCGACTCGAGCGTGTAGCCCTCGTCGGCCCCGGCGACCCCGTCGGGCGCCTCCCCGGCGGCGACCACGAACACGACGTCGGATGCCGCGGCCTCGCCGTCGACCACGGGCAACTGGAAGCCCGTGGCCGCCCGCACCTGCCCGGCGAACGTCTCTGCGACGGCGGCGGCGCCGTCACCGGTGGCGACGAGCCGGGACTCCTCGGTGAGCCGGAACGGCGGCGCGTCGTGCGTCGCGAACGTCGTGGGGGCGGGGACGATGCCGGTCACGGCGTCTCCGTTCTCGTCGGCGGTGCAGGCGGTGAGCGTGGTGGCGAGGAGGGCCAGCGCGACGACGACCGCCGTGAGCACTGCGGTCGTGGCGCGGATGCTGCGTCGGCGCATGCTTCCCCTGGTCGTCGTCAGGTCCGCCGAATAAGGCAGGACTCCTTACAAACACGTCGCGTCCATCCTCCCATGCGACGACGCCGTATGACAGTCCCGGTCGAGCCCGAGACGACCGCTCGCGGCATCCGTTGCTATGCTTGCCAGCGTCGCGACTGGCGTTGAGATGGGTACCCATCGGGGAGCGACTGGCACGGACCGACCGCTCGCCTGGGCCGGTGCGCCTGCTGCCGCGCGAGTCGCGCTCGCAGCAGCACCCCTTCAGGTCCGCATGTCATAAGGAGCCAGTCTTGGCCGAATCCGTCTTCAATGCCCCCCTGTCCGAGGTCGACCCCGAGATCGCCGAAGTTCTCGAGCTCGAGCTCGGTCGCCAGCGCGACTACCTCGAGATGATCGCGAGCGAGAACTTCGTGCCCGTCTCGGTGCTGCAGTCCCAGGGCTCGGTGCTCACGAACAAGTACGCCGAGGGCTACCCCGGCCGTCGCTACTACGGCGGCTGCGAGTACGTCGACATCGCCGAGTCGCTCGCCATCGAGCGCGCGAAGAGCCTGTTCGGCGCCGAGTACGCGAACGTGCAGCCGCACTCGGGCGCCACGGCCAACGCCGCGGTGCTCAGCGCCATCGCCACCCCCGGCGACACGATCCTCGGCCTCGAGCTCGCGCACGGCGGCCACCTCACGCACGGCATGAAGCTCAACTTCTCGGGCAAGCTCTACAACGCCGTCTCGTACGGGGTGAACCCCGAGTCGTTCCTCGTCGACATGGACGTGGTGCGCGACAAGGCCCTCGAGCACAAGCCGCAGGTCATCATCGCCGGCTGGTCGGCGTACCCCCGCCACCTCGACTTCGCGGCGTTCCGCGCGATCGCCGACGAGGTCGGCGCGAAGCTCTGGGTCGACATGGCGCACTTCGCCGGCCTCGTGGCCGCGGGCCTGCACCCGAGCCCCGTGCCGCACGCCGACGTCGTGTCGTCGACGGTGCATAAGACGATCGGCGGCCCGCGCTCCGGCTTCATCGTGTCGCGCGACACCGAGCTCGCGAAGAAGCTCAATTCCAACGTGTTCCCCGGCCAGCAGGGCGGCCCGCTCATGCACGTGATCGCGGCGAAGGCCACGGCCTTCAAGATCGCGGCATCCGAGGAGTTCAAGGACCGCCAGGCCCGCACGATCCGCGGCGCGCAGATCCTCGCCGACCGCCTCACGGACGACGACTCGCGCGCCGCCGGCGTCGACGTGCTCACGGGTGGCACCGACGTGCACCTCGTGCTGGCCGACCTCCGCAACTCGAAGCTCGACGGCCAGCAGGCCGAAGACCTCCTGCACGACGCGCTCATCACGGTGAACCGCAACGCGGTGCCGTTCGATCCGCGTCCGCCGATGGTCACCTCGGGCCTGCGCATCGGCACGCCCGCCCTCGCCACGCGTGGCTTCGGCGACGCCGAGTTCACCGAGGTCGCCGACATCATCGCGCTCGCGCTGCAGGGCGAGGCGGATGTCGCGGCGCTGCGCTCCCGGGTCGAGGCCCTCACGGCGGCGTTCCCGCTGTACCCGGGCCTCCAGCAGTAGGGAGCGGCATGACGGCCATCACCCTCGACGGCGTCGCCACGGCGTCCGCCGTCAAGTCCGAGCTCGCGTCGCGCATCGCGCTGCTGCGGGCGCACGGGGTCGTGCCGGGCCTCGGCACGCTCCTCGTGGGCGACGACCCCGGCTCGCGTTCGTACGTGGCGGGCAAGCACCGCGACTGCGCCGAGGTCGGCATCGAGTCGATCCGCGTCGACCTGCCGGCGTCGGCGACCACGCACGACGTGCGGGCGGCGATCCACGACCTGAACGCGGCACGCGAGGTCACCGGGTACATCGTGCAGCTCCCGCTTCCCGCCGGGCACGACGAGAACGCCATGCTCGAGCTCATCGACCCCGACAAGGACGCCGACGGACTGCACCCGACGAACCTCGGGCGCCTCGTCCTGGGCATCGAGGGCGAGCTGCACTCGCCGCTCCCGTGCACGCCTGCGGGCATCGTCGAGATGCTGCGCCGGTACGACGTGCCGATCCGTGGGCGCCATGTCACAGTCATCGGACGCGGCCTCACCGTGGGCCGCCCGCTCGGGTTGCTCTTCACCCGCAAGGGCCTCGACGCGACGGTCACGTTGACGCACTCGCGCACCGAGGACCTCGCGGCCGAGGTGCGTCGTGCTGACATCGTCGTGGCCGCCGTCGGCGTGCCGCACCTGGTTCAGCCCGACTGGATCAAGCCGGGCGCCGCGGTGCTCGACGTGGGCATCACGCGCGTGCAGGACGAGGAGACCGGCAAGGGCCGGCTCACGGGCGACGTCGACCCTGCGGTCGCCGAGGTCGCCGGGCACCTGTCGCCGAACCCGGGCGGCGTCGGTCCGATGACGCGGGCCATGCTCCTCGCGAACGTCGTGAAGGCCGCCGAGCAGCGCCTGCGCCGCTAGCGGCCGCGGTCGCAACGAGCACGAGCGACAGTGAGAACGAACGCGAGCGGATGCCGCGGGCCCGGTGCCCGCGGCATCCGCTCGTTTCACGCCGCGTCGTGCTCGAACTCGCCCCGGCGGAACCGCAGCTCGCGCTGGACGCGATGCAGCGGGGACCCCTCGAAGCCGATCGACCCGAGGTCGACCCGCGACGCTGCGGCGGCGGCGAGCGCCTCGGCGGATCGGGCGGCGCGCTGCGGCAGGCCGATCGAGTCCGCGAACTCGGCCCAGTGGCGGGCTTTGAGGCCCCGAGTGCGTCCGGCGACCGGCAGCGCCATCGAGTCGTCGCCGTACACGAGGGTGCACAGCACATCGTAGATCGGCGCGACGGACCAGCCGCGCTCGTCCGGCCGGATCACCGACAGGTTCTTCGCGTGCAGGTCGCCGTTGCCGGTGAGCCAGGCGAAGGCGAATTGGAGGTAGGCGGCGCGCACGGCGACCGCGGGCGCCCGGCACACCGCGGCGAGTCCGAGCACCGCCTGCTCCGCCGGAACGGTGTACTTCGACGCCGGGGGAAGGCCGAGCACCTGGGTGGCGTCCTCGAGGCCGAGGCGTCGCCAGCGGTCGGCGTCGCGGACCCGATCGAAGCGCTCCACGAGCAGCCCGGCGGTGCCGGTGCGGTCGTGGATGATCCGCGCTGCCGCGACGGGCAGCCGCACGCCCTTCGCGGCGTTGAGGTGCAGCAGCTCGTTCTCCACGAGGCGCGGATACTCGGCGGGTGAGAGCTTCAGGATGTAGCGGCCGTCGCGTCCCCGCACGGGCGCGCTGATCATCGAGGCGCTGGCCTTGTCCTGGACGCCGGGGATGGCGTGCGTGTCGACGGCGTCGACGAGCTTGCGGAAGTCGAGGAGCTCGGGATCGGTCGGGTCGATCAGGGCGGATGCCTCGATCGGCGCCTCGCCCGCGGGCACGACGCGCACGTCGCCGGGGGTGTCGCCGCCGACCGCGAGGAGCAGCGAGAGCTCGTCGCTCGTGCTCGTCTTCACGGCGCGCTGCAGCACCGTGAGGCGGTGCCCCTCGGGGAGCAGGCCCGCGAAGAACGCCGGGAGCGCGCCGTTCGGTGTGACGACCGGTTCGGTGGACAACGGGAGGGTGGTGGCGATGGGCCTCGCGCCGTCGCCGGCGAGGTAGTCGGGCCGGTAGGCGAAGGACGTGCCGCCCTCGGCGGTCCTCGACAGGGACGCCGCGAGCCGGTCGTCGGCCCACACGTCGGCCGCCGGGACCGACCGGAGACGCTCGAGATCGGTCACGGGCGCGCCTCGATCACCAGGCCGACGACGGTGGCCGCCCGGACGACCGCGGCGAGGCTCGGCGAACCGGTGCCCTTCTCGATGTCCCGGATCGTGCGCTCGGAGGTCTCGGCGAGCTCCGCGTGCTGTGCCTGGGTCAGTCCGGCCTCGCGCCGGGCTCGTCGTACCGCCGTGCCGATCGCCCGGATCTGGTCCATCCGTCCCTCCATCTTCGGCATGATCCTGCCGAATCTGCCGGTCGGCTCGCCAACGGGCGCATTGCCCGCCCTCAACCGGAAGGATACTGCCGAAATGGCTGGCCGGCCATCTTCGCGCGGGGTGTGGCTCCATGTTCGGCAGCATGCTGCCGACGCGAAGCACCGGGCGTTCGAGGGCCCTCGTCGTGTGGCGAGCCCAGCACGGCCCGTCGACCTGACCGTCGCCCGGCGTTCACCGCCCGTGCACCGCGCCGTCGTCGCGGCTGCATAGGTTCGCGCCATGACCCACGCCGAGCTCCTCGTCACGCCCGGCCGGGTGGCGCGAGCGGAGGGGGCCGACCGCGCCATCCGACCCGACGTGGTCGAGCACGCGGCGGATGCCCCGACAGCCCACGCGACGGCCGTGATCCCCGCCCGTGGCGGCTCGCAGGGCCTGCCCGGCAAGAACGTCGCCCGCGTCGGTGGGATCCCGCTCGTCGCCAGGGCGGTGATGGCCGCGCTCGCCGCGGAGCGGATCGCCCGGGTGGTCGTTACCACGGACGACGACGCGATCGCCGAGGCCGCGCGCGTCGCCGGCGCCGAGGTCGTCGTGCGTCCCGCGTCCCTGGCTGGACCGACCGCGTCGAGCGAGTCGGCCGTGCTGCACGCGCTCGAGCAGCTCGACGGCGCCGACCCCGTCACCGTCTTCATCCAGGCGACGTCGCCGTTCATCGACCCCGTCGACCTCGACGCCGCGGTCGACCAGGTCGTGCGCGGGCACCGCGACGCCGTGTTCTCGGCCGCGCCGACCCACGTGTTCCTCTGGCGTGAGGATGCCGCCGCCGGGGCGGTCGGCGTGAACCACGACGCCGCGCAGCGGCCGCGCCGCCAGGATCGCGAGCCCGAGTTCGCCGAGACCGGCGCCTTCTACGTGTTCCGCACCGAGGGGTTCCGCGTCGCGGGGCACCGGTTCTTCGGCCGCGTCGGCGTGCAGCCCGTGCATCCCGACCACGCCATCGAGATCGACGACGCCGCCGACCTGGACCGCGCTCGCGCGCTCGCGCCCCACGTCGACGCCGCGCTCGCCGAGGCCGGACGGGGGATCGCCGGCCCGCGGCATCCGCACATCGACGTCGACGCGCTCGTCACCGACTTCGACGGCGTGCACACCGACGACACCGTGATGGTCGACCAGCTCGGGCGCGAGACCGTGCGCGTGAGCCGCAGCGACGGGCACGGCGTGGCACGCCTGCGGGCGGCGGGCGTTCCCGTGCTGATCCTGTCGGCCGAGGAGAACCCGGTCGTGGGGCGCCGGGCCGAGAAACTCGGCGTGGAGTGCGCACAGGGCGTCGCCGACAAGGGCGCGGTGCTGCGCGACTGGGCGGCGGCACGCGGCATCCGCCTCGACCGCATCGCCTACCTCGGCAACGACCGCGGCGACCTGCCCGCGCTCGCCGAGGTCGGCTGGCCCATCGCGGTCGCCGACGCGGTGCCCGACGTGCGCGCCGCGGCCAGGCACGTGCTCGAACGCCGCGGCGGGGAGGGCGCGGTGCGAGAGCTCACCGACCTCATCGTCGGAGCGAGGACCAGGGCGGGCGCGACCGGCGCCCGCGACGAGGAGGAGTGAGCGAATGGCAGCTGTGCGCATCGGTCGATCGGTGGTCGGCCCCGGAATGCCCGTCTACGTCATCGGCGAGATCGGCCTGAACCACAACGGCGACGTCGACATCGCCAAGCGGCTCATCGACGTGGCGGTCGAGTCCGGCGCGCAGGCGGTGAAGTTCCAGAAGCGCACGCCCGAGATCGCGACGCCCGAGCACATGCGCGACGTGCCCCGTGAGACGCCGTGGGGCACGATGACCTACCTCGACTACCGACGCCGCGTCGAGTTCGGCGAGGCCGAGTACCTCGAGATCGCCTCCTACGCGCTGCGCGCCGGGGTCGACTGGTTCGCGTCGCCGTGGGACGTGCCCTCGGTCGAGTTCCTCGAACGGCTCGATGTCGTGGCGCACAAGATCGCCTCGGCGTCGGTGACCGACCTCGAGCTGCTCGAGGCCGTCGCGGCGACCGGCAAGCCCGTCATCCTGTCGACCGGCATGTCGACCCTCGACGAGATCGACCGCGCCGTCGAGGCGCTCGGCACCGAGCGGCTCGTGCTCATGCACGCCACGTCGAGCTATCCGATGCCCGCCGAGGAGGCGAACCTGCGCATGATCGGCAGGCTGCAGCACCGGTATCCCGGCGTGCCGATCGGCTACTCGGGGCACGAGCGGGGACTCCAGATCTCGCTCGCGGCCGTCGCGCTCGGCGCCGTGGCCGTCGAGCGGCACATCACGCTCGACCGGGCGATGTGGGGGAGCGACCAGGCGGCCTCGCTCGAGCCGCAGGGCCTCGAGCACCTCGTGCGCGACATCCGCATCATCGGCGAGGCCATGGGCGACGGCGTGAAGCGGGTGTTCCCGGGCGAGGAGGCCCCGCGCGCAAAGCTCCGCAGGGTGCCCGCGTGACCGGTGGCACGCTGCTCGTCGTCGCCGACACCGACTCGTACGTGAAGTGGGGCGCGGCGCTCGCGTCGCAGCTGCCCGACGAGTGGGAGGCGCGGCTCGTCGTCGTCGCGACGCCCGCGCAACCGAGCGCACGGCAGCTGCGGGTCGCGCTCGCCGGCACCCGCTTCGCACCGTCCGAGGTGGAGGTGCTCGAACTCGGCCCGCTCGGGGACCTCGTCGACGAGCAGCGTCCCGATGCCGTGCTGCTCGCGCTGCGCGGTCCGCTGGTGCGGGTCGTGGTGCCGGTCGTCGGCGAGCGTGCCGACCGCGTCGGCCGTGCCGACAGGCTCGAGCGGCCGGACCGGCCGGTGATCCTGACCGGATTCCCCGGGCTGACGATCCCCGCGGCCCGCAAGGCCGTGATCTACCGCGAGCGCACCGACCTCATCGTGCTGCACAGTCGCCGCGAGGTGCGCGAGTTCCGCGCCATCGCGGACGAGCTCGGCGTGCCGGTCGGCCTCGGCCTCGCGACGCTGCCGTTCCTCCGCGTCGCGGCACGCGAGCTCGAGCCGGTCGCGGCGGCCGGTGAGGCGACGTCGACGGTCGCGGCGTCGGCCGACCGTGCCGCGCAGCGCTCCGACCCCACGAGCGCGCAGCGCCCCGACCGCACCGATCTCGTGTTCGCCGCCCAGGCGAAGGTGCCCGCCGAGCGCGACGACCGGGTGCGCCTGCTCGGCTGGCTCGCGGATGCCGCGCGCCGCCGTCCGAACCGACGCGTGGTCGTGAAGGTGCGCGCCCGCGCCGGTGAGGCGCAGACGCACGCCGAGAGCTGGGATTACGCCGACCTGCTCGCCGACCCGGCCGTGCGCGCGCAGCTCGGTGGCTCGATGCCCCCGAACCTCGTCGTCGAGGACGGCCCGATGGCCGAGCACCTGGCGCGGGCGTCAGCGCTCGTCACCGTGAGCTCCACGGCGGTGCTCGAGGCGATCGCCGAGGGGGTGCCGGCGCTCGTCGTCGACGAGTTCGGCGTGGCTCCGAAACTCATCAACACGGTGTTCGTCGGCAGCGGCCTGTTCGGCGGCGCCGGCGACGTGGCGGCCGGGGCCGCGAGGCATCCGGATCCCGCGTGGCTCGACGACAACTACTTCCACGGGCCCGCCGCCGACGACTGGCTCGAACGGCTCGAGGAGCTCGTCGAACGCCGACGGGCGCTGCCCCTGCCGCTGGCGCCGCGTCGGCACAACCGGGCCGGCGGGGCGGTGCGACGCGCGTACGAGCGGCGGCGGATGCTGGGCCGCCACGACCCGTCGCCGGCCGGTGCGGTCGCGATGGTCGTCGCGCTCCCGGTGCGTGCGGTGGTGCGGCGGATGCACCGACTGCGTGCCGCGCTCACGACGCTCAGCGCGCGGCCCTGACACCGGCCCGCGGGGTTTCGTGCGGCGCCGCAGGCGGCACGCTCAGTCGACGGGCGCCGTGTGCTCCTCGACATGGCGCAGGTAGGCGGCGGCGTTGCGGCGGATGCCGTCGCGCTCGGCCTCGGAGAGCTCGCGCCGCACCTTGCCCGGCACGCCCGCGACGAGGGAGCCGGGCGGCACGACCGTGCCCTCGAGCACGACGGCCCCGGCCGCGACGAGCGACCCCGCGCCGATGACGGCCCCGTTCAGCACGGTCGCGCCCATGCCGATGAGGCAGTCGTCCTCGACGGTGCAGCCGTGCAGCACCGCGCCGTGCCCGACCGAGACGCCCCGGCCGATCGTGAGCGGGAAGCCGGCGTCGACGTGGCAGACCACGGTGTCCTGCAGGTTCGCGTCCTCGCCGAGCACGATCGGCTCGGCCTCAGCGCGCAGCACCGCGTTGTACCAGACGCTCGAGCCTGCGGCGAGGCGCACGTCGCCGACGATCACCGCGCCCGCGGCGACGAAGGCGTGCTCGTGCACGACGGGCGCCGGCACGTCGGCGATGGTCAGGATGCGGGCGGAGGGGTCGGCGCTCATGGCGTCAGCCTACGCTCGCGCCGCGGTCACCCGTCGGCGCGGCGTGCGCGGCGGCGTCGGCGACCGACCGTCGAGGCGACGAGGCGGTACGCCGCCCCGATCGCGAAGACCACGACGCCCCCGATGACCGCCTGGATCGGCAGGGTGGCGACGAGCACGAGGCATCCGATCGCCCCCGCGATGTTCAGCCAGCGCGGTACGCGGCGTTCGGGGGCAGGCTGGGTGAACGCCGACGCGTTGGCGACGAGGTAGTACAGGAGCACGCCGAACGAGCTGAACCCGATCGCGCCCCGAAGGTCGACGACGAGCACCAGCCCGACGATCGCGACGGCCACCGCGATCTCGGCGACATAGGGCACGTGCGATCGCGGATGCACCGCCGCGAGCGGCGCAGGCAGCTCGCGGTCGCGCGCCATCGCGAGGGTGGTGCGGCCGATGCCGGCGATGAGGGCGAGCAGGGCGCCGAGGGCCGCCACGGCGGCGCCCACCTGCACGACCGGCACCGCCCATTCCCAGCCGCTCAGCTGGACGAGGTCGGTCAACGGGGCGTCCACGCCGGCCGCGAGGTACGCCGCGCCCAGCGTGAGCAGGAGCACGATCGCGACGGCCGCGTAGATCGCCACGACGATGCCGAGCGCGATGGCGATCGCCCTCGGGATCGTGCGAGCGGGATCGCGCACCTCCTCCCCGAGCGTGGCGATTCGGGCGTAGCCCGCGAAGGCGAAGAAGAGGAGTCCCGCCGACTGCAGCACGCCGTACCAGCCGCCGCCGGACGCTACCGGCACCTCCTGCAGCACCGGGATGCCGTCGCGGAACAGCTGGGTCGCACCGGCGACGAGCACGAGCGCCAGCACGGCCAGGACCACGACCACGATGACGGTCGCCGCCCGGGCCGTGCGGGTGATGCCGAGCAGGTTGACCCCCGCGAGCACCACGACCGCCGCCACGGCCACGGGCCGCTCCCATGCCGTCGGCACCAGGTAGTCGGCGGCCGTGAGCGCCATCGCCGCGCAGCTCGCCGTCTTCCCGACGACGAAGCCCCACCCCGCGAGGAACCCCGGCCATTCGCCGAGCCGCTCCCGCCCGTACCGGTACGCGCCGCCCGACTCGGGGTAGCGCGCCGCGAGCTGGCCGGTCGAGCTCGCGTTCGCGTACGCGACGAACGCGGCGATCACGAGGCCCGCGAGCAGCCACGGGCCGGCGGCCGCGGCGGCCGGCTGCCACACCGCGAACACGCCGGCGCCGATCATCGACGCGAGGCCGATCGCCACGGCGTCGCGGAGTCCGAGGCGGCGGGCCAGGCGCCCGGAGGGCGGGGACGGAGTCGCGGTCACGCCGGAACCCTACTCCACGGGCGTGAAGCGCTCGTCGCCGACTCGTAGGATCGACGCATGCCCGCCGAGCAGACGTCCACGCCGTCCCACGCCGCCGTCGACCGCGTCACCGCCGCACTCGCCGCGCAGGGGGTCGAGCCGCGCATCGTCTGGTTCGACGACGCCGTGACCACCGCGCAGCTCGCCGCCGACGCGCTCGGCGTCGAGGTCGGGCAGATCGCCAACTCGCTGGTGTTCACGATCGACGACGAGCCGATCCTCGTGCTCACGTCGGGCGCGCACCGCGTCGACACCGAGTGGCTCGGCGAGCGCCTCGGCGGCACCATCCGTCGCGCATCGAAGGAGACCGTGAAGGCGGCCACCGGCCAGGTGATCGGCGGGGTCGCGCCCGTCGGGCATCCGGAGCCGGTTCGCACCATCGTCGACGTGCAGCTGGCCGACTACGACGAGGTGTGGGCCGCCGCGGGGCACGCGAAGACCGTCTTCCCGACGACGTTCGACGAGCTCGTGCGCATCACGGGCGGCACGCCCGGCCCCGTGGAGCCCTCGGGCGAGGCATCCGCAGAGGTCCCGACGTGACAACCGACCGTGTGGCGTGGCCGCGTCCGGCGGGCCCGCTCACGCTCCGACCGCCGACCAGCGAGGACCTCGACCAGGTGCTCGTCTGGCGGAACCGCCCGGAGGTCATCCGCTGGTTGCTGCGCACCACGGTCGACCCCGAGGCGTTCAGGCGGGCATGGCTGGAGAGCGTCGGCGATCCCGCCCAGCACACCGCCGTGGCGGTGCTCGACGGCGTCGTGGTCGGAACGGGATCGCTCGACGTGCGCGACGGCATGGGGCAGTTCGACGGCGACGCGTGGCGTGGGGCCGAGGGGCTGCTCGGCTACGTCATAGATCCGGCCCACGCCGGCAACGGGTACGCGAGCGATGTCGCGCGCGCGCTGCTCGACCTCGCGTTCGGCGACCTCGGCCTCCACCGGGTGACCGCCGGATGCTTCGCCGACAACGTCGCCTCGTGGCGGGTCATGGAGAAGGTCGGCATGCGGCGCGAACAGCACGGCGTCCGCGACTCGTGGCATGCCGAACTCGGCTGGGTCGACGGCTTCACCTACGGGATCCTCGCCGAGGAGTGGCCGGCGGCTGGCTGACCCAGGCAGTCGTGCGCTGACCCGACGTCGAGCCGAACCCTACGCGTCCCGTCGCGCGCCCTGGCTCGGGTGCACCACGAAGATCGACGGCTCGCGGTAGCCCCGCTCGGCGAACGCCGCGAGCACCTCGCGCGTGACGACCGGCACGAGGTCGTCGATCATGAGCGCGATGGCCGAGCCGCCGAACCCGCCGCCCGTCATGCGCGCCCCGATCGCGCCGTGCGCCTGCGCGGTCGCGACCGCGAGGTCGAGCTCAGGCACCGAGATCTCGAAGTCGTCGCGCATGGAGACGTGCGAGGCGTCGAGGAAGGGGCCGATCGCGCCCGGTCCCTGCTCGCGCAGCGTGCGCACGGTGTCGAGCACGCGCTGGTCCTCGGTCACCACGTGTCGCACCCGGCGGAACGTCTCGTCGTCGAGCAGCTCGGCCGCACGGCCGAGGTCGTCGTGGCGCACGTCGCGGAGGGACTCGACGCCGAGGGCGCGGGCGCCCGCCTCGCAGGATGCGCGCCGAGCGGCGTACCCGCCCGAGGCGTGCGCGTGCTCGACCTTCGTGTCGATGACGAGGAGGGAGAGCCCGTCGGCCGCGAAGCCGAGCGGGATCACGTCGGCGTCGAGGCTGCGGCAGTCGAGGAAGACGCCGCCGTCGGCCTCGCCGAGGAGCGACGCCGACTGGTCCATGATGCCCGTCGGCGCCCCCACCACGCGGTTCTCGGCGAGCTGGCCGACCTTCGCGAGCGTGGGCCGGTCGAAGCCGAGGCCCCAGTGCTCGTCGAGCGCGAGCGCCACGGCACTCTCGATCGCGGCCGACGACGAGAGGCCCGCGCCGACCGGCACCGAGCTCGCGACGTAGAGGTCGACCCCGCGCACGTGCTCGAGGTCGGCACCCAGCTCCCCGAGCGCCCAGGCGACGCCGAGCGGATACGCCGACCAGCCGCTGATCGCGTCGGGCGAGAGCTCGTCGAGGTGGATCTCGACGGCGTCGGGGGCGAAGCCCGACGCGACGCGAATCACCCGGTCGTCGCGGTCGCCGAGGGCGACGGCCGTGCGCTGGTCGATGGCGAACGGGAAGACGAACCCGTCGTTGTAGTCGGTGTGCTCGCCGATGAGGTTCACGCGTCCGGGAGCGGACCACACGCCGATGGGCCGCCGTCCGTACCATTCGGCGAACCCGTGCATCGCCTCCGTGACCTCGTTCATGCGTCGACCTCGATCTCTCCGATCGCGCGGCGCAGGGCGCCGGCCTGTGACTCGGGCGTGACATCCCCGATCCATGCGCCCATCGCGGCCTCCGAGCCGGCGAGGTACTTGAGCTTGTCGGCGGCCCGGCGCGGGCTCGTGAGCTGGAGCATCAGCCGCACCTCGTCGCGTCGCTCGCTGACGGGGGCCTGGTGCCAGGCGGCGATGTAGGGCGTGGGGGTGTCGTAGAGCCGGTCGACGCCGCGCAGCAGCGTGAGGTACAGCGACGCGAGCTCATCGCGCTCGTCGAGGGTGGTCGCCGCGAAGTCGGGCACGTGCCGGTGGGGGAGCAGGTGCACCTCGATCGGCCAGCGCGCGGCGAACGGCACGAACGCGGTCCAGTGCTCGCCGCTGAGCAGCACGCGCGGCCCGTTGCGCTCGCGCTCGAGGATGTCGGCCATGAGCGTGGGGCCGTAGTCGTCGATCGCGGCGAGCAGGCGTTCGGTGCGCGGCGTGACGTACGGGTAGGCGTAGATCTGGCCGTGCGGATGCGGCAGCGTGACGCCGATCTCACGTCCGCGGTTCTCGAAGGGGAACACCTCTTCCACTCCGGGCAGCGCCGAGAGGGCGGCGGTGCGCTGCGCCCACGCCTCGATCACGGTGCGCGCCCGCGAGACGCCGAGCGTGCCGAAGGACCCCTCGTGCTCGGGGCTGAAGCAGACGACCTCGCAGCGCCCGACCGAGGTGAGGGTGCGCTCGAGCCCGACGCTGCGGAGCGAGGCCAGGGCGTCGGCGGCAGGGGCGGCCGGGTCGGCCAGCTCTGGCCCGAACGACGGCGAGCGGTTCTCGAACACGGCCACGTCGTAGCTGCTCGGGATCTCGGACGGGTTCGTGGCCGTCTGCGGCGCGAGCGGGTCGGCGTCGGCGGGCGGGAGGAACACGCGGTTCTGGCGGGCCGCGGCGATCGAGATCCACTCGCCGGTGAGCGGGTCCTGTCGCATCTGGGCGGTGGCGGGGCGCGGGTCGAGCGTGCGCGCGTCGACGGCGCGCTCGGGCGGCAGGCTCGTGTCGGCGTCGTCGAAGTAGATGAGCTCGCGGCCGTCGGCGAGCGTCGTGGGGCGCACGGCGATGCGCGGGTCGACGATGGCGTCGGGCCCCGCGGTGGCGTCTGGTTCGGTATCGGGCACGCGCACACCCTACGCGACTTTCGTTTCGCAAACAACCGGGGTTTCGTATTGCAAAGGTCGCGTTCGGCGCGGAGAATGCCGGTATGACGGATGCCGCGACGGCCACGCCCGCGCCCCTCGACGCTCCCCGGCGACGCCAGCTCGCCCTCGGTCTCGTCGCCGAGCGCGGATTCGTGCGGGTCGCCGAGCTCAGCGCGGCCTTCGGCGTCACCACGGTGACCGCCCGAGCCGACCTCGACGCGCTCGAACGGCAGGGCGCCATCCGCCGGGTCCACGGGGGAGCCGTGCCCGCCTCGTCGGTGCTCGAGGCCGAGCGGCCCGAACGCGAGCCGAGCTTCGAGGAGGCGCTCGCGGCATCCGTGGAGCCGAAGCGGTCGATCGGCGAGTACGCCGCGTCGCTCGTGCGCAGCGGCCAGAGCGTCATCCTCGACGTCGGCACGACCACCCTGCAGATCGCACGCGCCCTGCGCGCCCGCACCGACCTCGACGACCTCGTCGTGTTCACGAACGGCCTCTCGATCGCGCTCGAGCTCGAGGACGAGATCCCGCGCTTCACGGTCGTCGTGACGGGCGGCACCCTGCGCCCGAAGCAGCACTCGCTGGTGCATCCGCTGGCCGGGTCGATGCTCGAGGAGGTGCACGCCGACCTCGCCTTCATCGGCTGCAACGGCGTCGACCCGGCACACGGCGTGACGAACGCGAACCTGCCCGAGGCGGCGGTGAAGGCGCTCATGCTGCGCGCCGCGGCCAGGGCCGTCGTGGTCGCCGACGGCTCGAAGCTCGGCGAGGTGCACCTGGGCCGCATCGCCTCGATCGACGCCTTCGACGTGCTGGTGACGGATGCCGCGGCGCCGGCGCCGCTCGTCGCCGAACTCGAGGCGTCGGGGCTCGCGGTGCACCTCGCCCGAGACCCTAAAGTGGATCCATGACTCTTCCCACGGGCGAGCAGTTCGTGCTCGAGACCTCGACGTCGAGCGGCGACCTGCAGGCCACGATCACGGCCGTCGCTGCGGGCATCCGCACCCTCAGCATCAACGGCATCGACCTCGTTCCTCCCTACGCCGAGGACCAGGCGCCCCCCATGGGCGCCGGCATCGTGCTCGCGCCGTGGCCGAACCGCATCCGCGACGGCCGGTGGACGCACGAGGGCGTCGAGCACCAGCTCGCCATCACCGAGCCGGCCCGCAACAACGCCATCCACGGCCTGCTGCGGTACACCGAGTACAAGCCGATCGCCCGCGAGCGCGACTCGGTGACCCTCTCGGCGACGATCTACCCGCAGCTCGGCTACCCCTACCTCCTCGGCACTGCCGTGCACTACGAGCTCGTCGCCGACGGCCTCAAGGTCACCCACTACGTGGAGAACCTGGGCGCCGAGGCGGCGCCGGTCGCACTCGGCTCGCACCCCTACCTGAAGATCGGCGGCGTGCCCACCGGCGACCTCACGCTGCGCCTGGACGCGGCGAGCCACATCGAGGTCGACGACCGGCTGCTGCCCACCGGTGAGGTTCCCGTCGACGGCACCGAATGGGACCTGCGCGACGGCCGGCGTGTGAGCGACCTCCACCTCGACGACGCGTTCGGCGAGGTGGCCAGCGAAGACGGTGTCGTGGTGCACACGCTCACCGCGCCCGACGGGCGAACGGTGTCCATCTGGGCCGACGACGAGTTCGACTACGTGCAGGTCTACACGAGCCGTGAGTTCCCCGGGGAAGACGGCGACGTGGCGATCGCCGTGGAGCCGATGACGGCTCCCGCCGAGGCGTTCAACTCGGGTCGCGGCCTGCGCTGGCTCGACCCGGGCGAGGAGTGGCAGGTCAGCTGGGGCATCCGGTTCGAGGGCTTCACCGCGGACTGAGCCGGACGGCGCGATCGACGGTCGCACCACCTGTCACGGTCACGTTCAGCGGATATACGATCCGCCGCACCGACGAAGCCGTGGACCGCGCGGCGCGGCGGATCGTATCTCCGCGATGTGCGGCACGCCGATCAGTCGGCGCACGACCCCGAGTCCACGGTGTCCTCCAGCAGCGGCGCCTGCTCGGCGAGCGGCGACAGCGTGGACACCGGGATGGCGTAGCCCACGTTCTCGACGGAGTCCGACTTGGCGAACACCACGCCGCCCACGGCACCGTCGCCCGTGAGCACCGGGCCGCCCGAGTTGCCGTGGTCGACGTCGGCGGCGACCGTCATGATCTCGCGCGTCGAGGTGCGGCCGCCCTCCTCGATGGTGATCGGCCCGACCGACATCACGCGGGCCGGCCGCAGTTCGAGCGGACCGCCGAACGGATAGCCGGCCACGGCGGCGTCGGAACCCGTCGTGAGGTCGGCGATCGGGAGCGGCGGGGTCAGCAGTCCCGACACGGCGATGAGGGCGAGGTCGTTCTCGCGGTCGAAGGCCACCACGCGACCGGCGAGCGCCGGCTGCCCGGGCGCCTCGACGATCGGCTCGGTGACGCCGGCGACCACGTGCGCGTTGGTGACGATGCGGTCCTCGGCGACGACGAAGCCGCTGCCCGACAGGTTGCTGCCGCACTGGAAGGCCGTGCCGGTGACGCGCACCACCGAGGTCGCCGCGCGTGCGAGCTCGGCGTCGTCGACGCCGCCCGCAGGCAGCGCGGGCGCCTCGGTCGGCGCATCGAGTACCTGCACGAGCCAGGGGATGCCCTGGCCGAGCGCAGCCGTGCGGATCTCGGCGAGCAGGGTGCGGGTCGGCGCGGGCGTGACCTGGTCGAGGGCGGTGAGCACGCGGGAGCCGGCGACCGCCGGGGAGAGCACCGGCACGCCCATCGCCGACACGCCCGACGCGACGAGCGCGACCACGAACGCGGCGACCAGGAGGTTGCCGATGGCGCCGAGGACGCGGTCGAGCACGCCGAGCTTCACGGCGCGGGCGCCACGGCTGAGCGCACGACCGACGACCGCACCGAGCCACGCGCCGAGTGACAGGAGCACCAGCGCCGTGCCGATCGCCGCGGGTGCTCGCCATTCAGGTGCGGGGACCAACCCCGACACCCACGGCATCACGAGGTACGCGGCGAGGCCGCCGAGCACGAGCCCGATGAGGCCGGCGGCGGTGCGCAGGAGGCCCGCGCGGTACCCGTGCACGGCCGCGGCGATGAAGGCCAGCACGAGGAACACGTCGAGCAGCAGGCTCCAGCCCATGGTGCCTCCGTTCCGTCGCGTCGGGTCGCACGTCCGTGGAGGACCAGCCTGCGGCATCCGGCTCGGAGACACCTGCAAGCGCGCCCGGCGCACACGCCCCGGCGCGCGAGAACGGCTCCGACGCCGGATCGTCGGAGCCGTTCGCACGGTCGGTGCTACATGGGGGGCATGAGCACCGTGTCGATGAGGTACACCGTCGCGTTGGCCGTGTGCACGCCGCCGCAGATCACCTTGGCGTCGTTGACCATGAGGTCGTCGCCCGAGCCGGTCACCTCGACGGTGCCGCCCTGCACGGTGGTCTGGGTGCCGACGACGTCATCAGGCGTCAGCTGGCCCGGCACCACGTGGTAGGTGAGGATGCTCGTGAGCGTCGCGGAGTCCGTCTTCAGCGCCTCGATCGTGGCCGGGTCGATCTTCGCGAACGCGTCGTCGACCGGGGCGAACACGGTGAACTCGTCACCGTTCAGGGTGTCGACGAGGTTCACGTCGGGGTTCAGCTGTCCCGAGACCGCCGCGGTCAGGGTGGTCAGCACCGGGTTGTTCGACGCGGCCGTCGCGACGGGGTCTTGCGACATGCCCTCGACCGACCCGGCGCCGTCGGGCACCTGCTCGGCGTAGGCGGCGCAGCCGGGGCCGACGAGGTCGGCCGCGGGATCCGCCATGGCCTCCTCGGTGGGCTCGGCCGACTCGGACATGGTGGGTTCTTCGCTCTCGGTGGCGCTTCCGCTC
This sequence comes from Agromyces sp. P2_B3, assembly GCF_056404815.1. NCBI lineage: Bacteria > Bacillati > Actinomycetota > Actinomycetes > Micrococcales > Microbacteriaceae > Agromyces > Agromyces sp. P2_B3. The sequence goes on from NZ_JBFUDH010000009.1 coordinate 20,081, forward strand.
ATGCTGCAGCCGGCGAGCCCGAGCGTCGCGAGGGCGACGATCGAGGCGGCGGCGATGGCGGTGCGAGTGCTGCGTGACGAGGATCGCATCGGTGTACTCCTTCGTGGAAGTCGGCCTCGTTCGGGGCCGATGCGAGGGGTTCGGCGTGGGCTCGGGAACGGATTGGACCGATCGCCGATCGGGGTGCGGCGGGCGTCGCGGTCGTCTCCGACGTCGCCAGCCGGCATCCGACCAATCGGATCGGCCGTCGGCTGCGAATCACCGACGACCCGAGAGAGCAGGATCCCCCGTGACCACCCCAGCCTCCGCCGAGGGATGAGCCGTGCACTGGCCCATCCTCGGGCGCGCGCCGCAACCGGTGCCGCGCCGCAGCAGCGATCTGTCATGCTTGACGAGATGGCAGACGACGGCGAGCGCACGTCGGCGTCGCGCCCGACGATCGACGAGCTGCTCGCTCACGTCGGGCGCGGTGACCGCGTCGCGTTCAGTGCGCTCTACGACGAGACGGCGCCGCGCCTCTTCGGCCTCATCCGCCGCCTGGTCGTCGATCCGGCGCAGGCCGAGGAGGTGACCCAGGACGTGTACCTCGAGATCTGGCAGTCGGCCGCCCGCTTCGACGCCGACAAGGGCAACGCGCTCTCGTGGATGTTCACCATGGCGCATCGCCGCGCCGTCGACCGCATCCGCTCGGCCCAGGCGTCGCGCGATCGCGACCTCCGCATCGGCGTGCGCGACCTCGACGTACCCGTCGACACGGTGGCCGAGGCCGCCGAGACGAGCGTCGAGCACGAGCGCGTCCAGGGCGCGCTCGGCGAACTGAGCGACCTGCAGCGCGAGTGCGTGCGGCTCGCCTACTACGGCGGCCTCACCCAGAGCGAGATCGCCGAACGACTCCAGGTGCCGCTCGGCACGGTCAAGACCCGGTTGCGAGACGGCATGATCCGGCTCCGCACGGCATTGGGGGTGACGACATGAGCGACGACCAGGAGCGACCCGACGACGGCTCGGATCGCCGGCCCGCCTCCGTCGAGGCGTACCGGGGGCTCGCGGCGGCCTATGCGCTCGACGCGCTCGACCCCGACGAGCGCGTCGCGTTCGAGCGCGTGCTCGCCGACTCCGCCGAACTGCGCGAGGAGGTCGACGCCTACGCGCGATCGGCGTCCCACCTCGCCGAGCAGACCGAAGACGTGACGCCGCCGCCGTCGCTGAAGGCGGGCCTCATGGCCGCGCTCGATCGCACGCCGCAAGAGGCGCCCGGGCAGCCGAGGCCGCAGGTCGCCTCGGCTCCCGTCACGGCGGCCGCGTCGGTTCCGGATGCCCCGTCGGTCGACGCCGCCCCGGTTCGCGATGTCGAGTCGGCTCCGGATGTCGCGTCGATTCGGGATGTCCCGTCGGTTCCGGATGACGCGTCGATTCCGGATGCCGCGGTGCCGGCCGCCCCCGCCTCCACCCCGCCGCCCGCGGCTCATGCGCCGGGCCCGGTCGAGTCCGCCGCTCACCGCCGGTGGTTCCAGCGGCCCGTCGCCGTCATCGTCTCGGCCGCGGCGGCCGTCGTGCTCATCGCCGGCATCGTGCTCGGCGTCGGATGGTCGGGGCCGAACGGGTGGGGCGCCCAGCGCGAGATGGACGCCATCGCTTCAGCGCCCGACGCCCAGTCGCAGACCCACGAGGTTCCGGGCGGCGGCGAGATCACGCTCGTGACCTCGGCCGCGAAGGGCCGGTCGGGCGTCGTGGTCGACGGACTGCCGCCCCTCGAGGCCGGCCAGACCTACGAGCTCTGGTACATCGACGACTCGGGGGCCGCGGCCGCCGGCACGTTCGACGCGAACGGCGGCGAGACGTGGCGCGTGCTCGACGGTTCCTTCAGCCCCGGTGTCGCGGTGGGCGTCACGGTCGAGCCGGAGGGCGGCTCAGCGCAACCCACCACCGATCCGATCGTCGTCATCGCCACGTAGTCGGGTCCCCACAAGCGACGCGGCCGCGCGCCGGTCCTCGGTTATGGTCTGAGGTGCCCGTCGACACCTCGCCGGGTCACAGCACACGACGAGGAGTGATGGATGCGCGTCGGCATGTTCCTGAGCTACGCAGGCGGATTCCGCGAGGTCGCCGACGAGGTGGCCGAGCTCGAGCGGGCGGGCGTCGACCTCGTCGCCGTGCCGGAGGCCTACTCGTTCGACGCGGTGAGCCAGCTCGGGTTCCTCGCGGCGCGCACGTCGACCATCACGCTCGCGTCGGGCATCCTGCAGCTCTACACGCGCACCCCCACGCTCACGGCGATGACGGCCGCGGGCCTGGACTACGTCTCCGGCGGACGCTTCGAGCTCGGCATCGGGGCATCCGGGCCCCAGGTGATCGAGGGATTCCACGGGGTGCGATACGACGCACCGCTCGCCCGCACCCGCGAGATCGTCGACATCTGCCGCATGACCTGGCGGCGCGAGCCGGTGGTGCACGACGGCCCGAAGTACCGCATCCCGCTACCCGCCGGCGAGGGCACCGGGCTCGGCAAGCCGCTGAAGCTCATCAACCACCCGGTGCGCGAGCGCATCCCGATCACGATCGCCTCCCTGGGCCCCAAGTCCGTCGAGCAGACGGCGGAGATCGCCGACGGCTGGCTGCCGATGTTCTACCACCCCGAACGGGCGGGCGACGTGTGGGGCGAGGCGTTGGCGGCCGGCACCGCAAAGCGGTCCGCCGACCTGGCCCCGCTCGACGTGTTCGCCAGTCCGGCGCTCGCCATCACCGATCGTCCCGAGGCCGTGCTGCCGCTCGTGAAGCCGCAGCTGGCGCTCTACGTCGGCGGCATGGGCGCCCGCGGCAAGAACTTCTACAACGACCTCATCTCGAGCTACGGCTTCGAGGCGGAGGCGGCGCGCATCCAGGACCTCTACCTCGAGGGCCGTCGTGACGAGGCCATCGCGGCAGTGCCCGATGAGCTCGTACGCGCGGTGTCGCTCATCGGTCCGGCCTCGTACGTCGCCGAACGGGTCGAGGCGTTCCGTGCCGCGGGCGTCACCACGCTGTCGGTCACCCCGCTGGCCCGCGACTCGGCCGAGCGCGTCGCGCTGATGTCGGGGTTCCGGGCGCTCGTCGGCTGACCTGCGCTCGGGCACATCGCTTCGACGGTTTCGACTGCGGGGGTCCACAACCGCACCGGGATACCGGCGTTCCGCGCATGGTCGATCGGCCGATGCCCCTTTCGGCCGCGGGCTTGCGGGGCTACCGTGTTGTCACCCGCTCGACGCCGTGCGGGAAGGGGAACCTGGGGAGGAGCTGCCGTGACGGGGACGTCCGAGTCCTCCACGTGACCCGGACTCCCGTCGGGCGGTGCCCCGGGGAGTCGGGCCGCGTCAGTCGGGGTCGGAGACGAGCTCGAGCCGGGCGGCGATCGCCGTCACCGCGGCATCCATGGTCGCGTAGCGGTAGACCGCTCCCGGACGTGGACGCATCCACAGCATCTCGTAGCCGTCGTCGATGGTCTGGAGGTAGCCGACGACGCGCCTGAGGTCGCCGTCCGCATAACGGTCGTTGCACACGCGCCACGTGGTCGGACTGAGCGGCATGAGCTCCACGTGGGAGCGGGTCTGCGTTTCCTGTCGGGCGAGCATCTCGCACCATTCCCCATCGAATCCGCGGTTCATTCATGGCGGACCGGCACCGACCGACACGTCCTGGGATGCGCGTGGTCGATTGCGCTGCGCCGGTCGGCCCGGCCCGCCTGTCCGGGTCTTGCGACCCGTGACTACAGTTCTACGCGGGGCCTTGGGGCGTCGATAGGCCCTTGACATGCCTCAGGCGAGATGCGATATTGCGGTGCCCCCACAGGGACTCGAACCCTGGACCCACGGATTAACCTGCTGCACTGGGTTTCCCCAGCCACCGCGGTGGCGGCTTGCAGTCTGGACTATATCTTCACCTTCGACCGGATCGTTCAGGTGCGCCGCGTGTAGTCTCTGAGGTTCCCTTGCGGTTACCTGCTGATTACCCAATCCGGTCCGATTGTCACTGCCTCGCGCGAACGAGGCGAGTACGGCCGGCTCTCAGGGCGTTCCAGCATATAGCGGCGGTCATCCAGCGCATTTCGGCGCTGGCGCTCCATTGTTGTGTTGAAGTCCGTTGCTCTAACCAACTGAGCTATAGGGGCATCGACCACCCTAACAGGAGCCGCATGCCGGTCCCTCGTCCAGCCGAGGCGAGTAGCCTTGCCGCAATGGCTTCCGACTTCCATCGACCCACTCGCTTCCCGAACGGCATGTTCGAGGGTTACCTCGGCGCCGAGGATCCGGCTCACGTGAGCCGGGTCGCCCACGACACCGCGGCCGCGATCCTGTCCCGGGTCCGTGCCGATCCCGACCCGGCGGTGGTCGAGCGACTCGTCACCTACACCGACGAGCACGGCATCGACGCGATCGCCGAGCTCTGGTCCCACGCGTCGGCGAAGAGCCTACCGGGGGCGCTCTGGCGGGTCTACCTGCTGCGCACCCTGATCCGCCAGGACCCGCTGGGCATCAGCCTGGCCTTCCAGCGCGGCACCGAGGTCTCGCACACGATCGACCAGGTCGTCGCGGGCGCACCGGTGCCGGCCGGTCCCGACGAGGTGCGCGAGCTCGCCGACCGCATCCTGCACGGGCTCTTCGCCGGCGACTTCGCGGTGGCGCTCGACCGTGCCGCCGCCTTCTCCCGGGTCGTAGCGGCCGGCTTCACGAGCCTCGCCGATGATGCGGATGCCGCGGACGCGGTGCACCCCGATCGCCCCGGCGAGCTGACCCAGCGGGCGCTGCGCCTCACCCAGCTCGCAGACGAGCTGTCCTCGTGCGCCCGGCTCTGGCGTCGCGACGCCTTGGACTGAGTCGACGCCCTGGACTGAGCCGACCGCGCCGCTTCGGCACGCGGATGCCTCGACGGCGCGCACCCGGGAATGAACCACCCCCCGACCTCGTTTACACTTGATGTGCCGGGCCGCAGTAACCCCGGGCTCCAATATTCGCCGCTCCGAGCGGCCTCGCGCCGAGAGGCGTTCTGCGGCCCGGCATTTTCATGCCCGGGCGCGGCCGACGCCCGGTCGTCATCCCTTCCGGCCCGGCTCGGCCCTCCCAGCACCGGCTCGTCCGCGTAGCATCGGAGGATGCCCGACACGCTCACCCTGCTGATCGAACCGCTGCCCGCCGACGCCCCCGCGACCGATCTCGACCGCACGTTCCGCGAGGTGGATGCCTCGGCTCCCGCGCTCCGGGTGGGCGAGCTCTCGACGCAGCGCGGCGATGGCATCTTCGAGACCATCGGCGTGGTCGACGGCCACCCGCAGGAGGCCCGGCCGCACCTCGAGCGGCTCCGCAACTCGGCGCGCATCTGCGAGCTGCCCGAGCCGAACCTCCCGCAATGGGAGGCGGCCATCGCGCGAGTCGTCGCGAGCCTTCCGGTGACGGGCGAGTTCGCGCTCAAGCTCGTGCTGAGCCGTGGCGTCGAGCACGGGCCGGCGCCCACCGCGTGGTTGCACGTGGCGCCCGCGGCCGACTTCAGCGCGGTGCGCGAGCGCGGCATCCGCGTCGTCACGCTCGATCGCGGCTACGACCGCGGCACCGCCGAGCGCGCACCCTGGCTGCTCCTCGGGGCGAAGACGCTGAGCTACGCCGTGAACATGGCGGCGCTCCGCGAGGCGCGCCGCCGTGGCGCGGACGACACGATCTTCGTCACGAGCGACGGCTACGTCATGGAGGGCCCGACCTCGAGCGTCATCCTCCGGCACGGCGAGGTCTGGTCCACCCCCGCGCCCTCGGGCGCCATCCTCCACGGCACGACCCAGCTGAGCCTGTTCGAGCACCTCGAGGCATCCGGTCGGCGCACCGAGTACCGCGACATCCCCGTCGACGAGCTCAGGTCTGCGGATGCCGCGTGGCTCGTGTCGAGCGTGCGGCTGGCCGCGGGCATCACCGAACTCGACGGGCAGCCGATGCCCTACGACGTGGAGGAGACGCGCGACCTCAACGCGTACCTGCTGAGCCCGCGCGACTGACGGTCGCCGTCGGCGAAGGGGCGGTGATCAGCCGAAGCGGCCCGACACGTAGTCCTCGGTGGCCTGCACGGTCGGGTTCGAGAAGATCGTGGTGGTGTCCGCGTACTCGATGAGGTTGCCCGGCTTGCCGGTGCCGGCGATGTTGAAGAACGCCGTCTTGTCGGAGACGCGGCTGGCCTGCTGCATGTTGTGCGTCACGATGACGATCGTGTACTGCAGCTTGAGCTCCTCGATGAGGTCCTCGATCGCGAGCGTGGAGATCGGGTCGAGCGCCGAGCACGGCTCGTCCATGAGGATGACCTCGGGCGACACCGCGATGGCGCGGGCGATGCAGAGGCGCTGCTGCTGGCCGCCCGAGAGGCCCGATCCGGGGCGGTCGAGGCGGTCCTTGACCTCGTTCCAGAGGTTGGCGCCGCGCAGCGACTTCTCGACGAGGTCGTCGGCATCCGTCTTGGAGATGCGCCGGTTGTTGAGCTTCACGCCCGCGAGCACGTTCTCCTTGATGGACATCGTGGGGAACGGGTTGGGTCGCTGGAAGACCATGCCCACCTGGCGCCGCACGAGCACCGGGTCGACGTCGGGGTCGTACAGGTTGTTGCCGTCGACGAGCACCTCGCCCTCGACGCGCGCGCCGGGGATCACCTCGTGCATGCGGTTGAGCGTGCGGAGGAAGGTCGACTTGCCGCAGCCCGACGGGCCGATGAAGGCGGTGACGCTGCGGGGCTCGATCTCGAGGCTCACGCCCTCCACAGCGAGGAACTTGCTGTAGTAGACGTTGAGGTCGCGGACTTCGATGCGCTTTGACACGGATTTCCTTACTGGGGGAGGGTCAGCGGCCGAACTTCGGTGCGAAGAACTTGGCGACGAGACGGGCGATGAGGTTCAGCGCCATGACGATGAGGATGAGGGTGAGCGCGGCGGCCCACGCGCGGTCGAGGTACGCCTCGGGCGGATTGCCCTGGTTGGCGTACTGCGTGTAGACGAAGACGGGCAGCGACGACATGCGACCGTCGAACAGGTTCCAGTTCATGCTCTGCGTGAACCCCGCCGCGATGAGGAGCGGCGCGGTCTCGCCGATGACCCGCGAGATCGAGAGCATGATGCCGGTCGTGATGCCGGCGATGGACGTCGGGAGGACCACCTTCACGATGGTGAGCCACTTCGGCACGCCGAGGGCGAAGGCCGCCTCGCGCAGCTCGTTCGGCACGAGGCGGAGCATCTCCTCGCTCGACCGCACGACCACGGGGATCATCAGGACCGACAGGGCGACGGCGCCGGCGATGCCCGTGCGGGTGCCCGGCCCCAGGAAGATCGAGAACAGGGCGTAGGCGAAGAGGCCGGCGACGATCGACGGGATGCCGGTCATGACGTCGACGAGGAACGTGATGCCCCGCGCGAGGCGCCCGCGGCCGTACTCGACGAGGTAGATCGAGGTCATCAGGCCAATGGGGATGGAGATGATCGCCGCGGTGCCCGTCATGAGCACCGTGCCGACGATCGCGTGCAGCACGCCGCCGCCCTCGCCGGTCACGTTGCGCATCGACATCGTGAAGAAGTCCGCGTCGAACCGGTTGAGCCCGAACGTGATGACGGTGATGGTGAGCGAGATGAGCGGGATCATCGCGAGCACGAAGGCACCCGTCACGAGCGCCGTGACGAGGCGGTCCATGGCCCGCCGGCGGCCCTCGACGAGCATCGAGAAGAGCCAGATCGACGGGATGTAGAGGACGGCGCCGACGAGGAGCGCGCCGCCCCAGTTGAATCCGCTGCCGTCGGCGAGGGCGAGCACGCCGAAGATCGCGGCCGCAACGAGGATGGCTGCGCCGAGGATCATCCACGGTGCGGGGGTGGGCAGGCGCCCGGCGGTCAGGGAGTTCTCGATGGGCACCGCGACGGCGGTGGGCTCGGGCTTCGTCGTGACGGACATCAGTTGGCTCCCGAGAATTCCTTGCGGCGGCTGACGATCCAGCGTGCGATGGCGTTGACCACGAAGGTCACGATGAAGAGGATGAGGCCCGTCGCGATGAGCACGTTGACGTTCATGCCGTAGGCCTCGGGGAACGTCAGGGCGATGTTCGCGGCGATCGTCGACGGGTTCACCGAGGTCAGCAGCTTGAACGTGACCGCGCCGCTGGCGGAGAGCACCATGGCGACGGCCATCGTCTCGCCGAGCGCCCGGCCGAGGCCGAGGACCGCGGCGGAGACGATGCCCGAGCGGCCGAAGGGCAGCACGGCGGTGCGGATCATCTCCCACCGGGTGGCGCCGAGCGCGAGTGCGGCCTCCTCGTGGAGGACCGGGGTCTGCAGGAACACCTCGCGGCAGATCGCGGTCATGATCGGCAGCACCATCACGGCGAGCACGATGGCGGCGGTGAGGATCGTGCGGCCGGTGCCCGAGACGGGGCCGGCGAAGAGGGGGAACCAGCCGAAGTTGTCGACGAGCCAGGAGTACACCGGCTGCACCGCCGGGGCGAGCACGCCGATGCCCCAGAGGCCGAAGACCACGGAGGGCACCGCGGCGAGCAGGTCGACGATGTAGCCCAGGACCGAGGCGAGGCGGCGCGGCGCGTAGTGCGAGATGAAGAGGGCGATGCCGATCGAGACCGGGATGGCCATGAGCAGGGCGAGGGCCGCGGCCCACACCGTGCCGAAGAGCAGGGGACCGACGTAGTTCCAGAAGTTGTCGGTGAGGATCGACGCGTCCTCGTGGCTCGCGACGAGCGCGGGAAGGCTCTGCACGATCAGGAAGACGGCGACGGCGGCGAGCGTGACGAGGATCATCGATCCCGCGAAGACCGCGGAGCCCGAGAAGACCCGGTCGCCCGGTCGCTGCTTCGCCTTGATGGCGGTGGTGGCGGTGCTCATCTGGCGTGATCCTCGAGTTCAGGTGATGGTGGATCGTGGGACATGACCGTGCCCGACCCCGTCGCGTTCATGAGGAAACGTCGGGGTCGGGCACGAACCTACTACTGGATCGAGTCGATCGCAGCCGTGATCTGCTCGCGCAGGCTGTCCGAGATCGGCGCAGAGCCGGCGGCGTCAGCCGCCACGTTCTGGCCCTCGGGGCTGGCCATGTACGAGAAGTACGACTTCACGAGCTCGACGTTCTCGTCGTCCTCGTAGTCCTGGCAGCCGATGATGTAGCTCACGAGCACGATCGGGTAGACGCCGGCCTCCTCGGAGGTGCGGTCGATCTCGATGGCGATGTCGCCGTCGGCGCGACCCTCGGCCTCGGGCGAGGCGTCGACGATGGCCGCGGCGGCCTCGGGCGAGAACTCGACGAAGTCGTCGCCGACCTGCACCGCGACGGTGCCCAGGTCGCCGGCGCGCGAGGCGTCGGCGTAGCCGATGGTGCCGGTGCCGTTGGTGACCGCGTCGACGACGCCCGAGGTGCCCTGTGCGGCCTCGCCGCCCTCGAACGGCCAGACGCCGTCGGCCTCATACGTCCACACGTCGGGAGCCGCGGCGCCGAGGTAGTCGGTGAAGTTCTCGGTGGTGCCCGAGTCGTCGGAGCGGTGCACGGGCGTGATCGCTAGGTCGGGCAGCGTCGCGTCGGGGTTCAGCGCGACGATGGCCTCGTCGTTCCAGTTCGTGATGGTGCCGGCGAAGATGCCCGCGATGGTCGCGGCGTCGAGGTTGAGCGTGTCGACGCCCTCGACGTTGAAGATCACCGCGATGGGGGAGATGTACATGGGCAGCTCGACCACCGAGGTGTCGGCGGCGCACTTGGCGAAGCCGCCGGCGGCGATCTCCTCGTCCTTGAACGCGCGGTCCGAGCCGGCGAAGTCGCTCGCACCCTCGAGGAAGGTCTCGCGGCCTGCGCCCGAGCCCGAGGGGTCGTAGTCGATCGTCACGTCGGGGTTGGCCGTCTGGAAGCCGGCGATCCACGCCTGCTGTGCGGCATCCTGCGAGGACGCGCCGGCGCCGACGAGGTTGCCCGAGAGCGACGAGGCCGACTCCGAGGCGGCGGTGCCGCCCTCGTTCGCGGCGCAGGAGCTGAGCGCGATCGCCGCGGTGATGGCGACGACGACGGGCACGCCGAAACGCTTGAGGTTCACGTGATTCCCTTCCGGGGTTCTGATTGCAGGGGATGGGCCGGGTGCCGGCCCGCCTGCGACGCTAAGCCGCGCGCCTTACGAGCTTCCGCCACGACGGTAAACGGCAGGTGAACGAGCCCTGTCGCACGGATGCCGCGGGCTGGGAGTTCCCCGGAAGCCGCCCGCGCGACCGCGTCAGGCGCGGGGCGCGTGCGTCTCGATGGCGACGATGCCCGAGCCGGAGTTCGTGGCCGAGAGGTGCACCACGCTGAAGGCGCCGGGCTCGAGCCCCGCGGCATCCGTCACGTACGAACCGAGCGGCGTGGCCGTCGCCAAGGCGATCTCGCGCACCATCTCGGGCAGCACGGGACCGTGTCCGCAGATCACGGCCGGCTTGCCCGCGCGCACGCGCTTGCCGACGACGCGGCGCACCTCGTCGTTGCCCGACTCCCAGGCGTCCTGGCTGATGCCCTCGTCGCGCTTGATCGGGATGCCGGTGGCGGCGGCGAGGGGCGCGACCGTGGTGACGCAACGCACCGCGGGCGACGTGACGATGCGCCGGGGCGCCCACGCCGTGATCGTGTCGACGAGCGCGGCCGCCTGCTGCACGCCGCGCTCGGCGAGCGGGCGCGCGGCATCCGTGCCCTTCCATCCGCCCCGTGAGACGGCCTTGCCGTGCCGCACCAGAAGGAGCGGGAAGGTGCTCGTGACGCCCTGGTCGAGCAGCTTCGCGAACGTGTCGAGGATCTCGACGTCGGGTTCGTAGCTGAGGTAGCCGCGGGCGCGCTTCACCGTGACCCACTCGAGGGCGGCGATCTCTGAGTTCGGCTTGAACGTCGATCGCTGGACGGCGCGTTCGCTCACCTCGGCGGCCCAGTAGTGCACGATCTTCTCGCGCCCGCTGGGCAGCGGGTAGCGCGAGACGCCGAGCGGCACGCCGAGCGCGACGTCGAGGCCGGTCTCCTCGGCGATCTCGCGCACCGCCGTGCGGGGGAGCGACTCGCCCGGGTCGACCTTGCCCTTGGGGATGGTGACGTCACCGTACGCGGTGCGGTGCACGACGAGCACGTGGATCCGGCCGTCGATGACGCGCCAGCACACGGCGCCGGCCGCGTAGATGGCCGTGGCGGTCAACGCCGCTTCCCCGGACGGGTACGCTGGCCGATCTGCTGCATCAGCTTCGACTGCATGTCCTCCAGCGGATGCCCCGCGTCGTCGATCCAGTGCCGCACCCATTCCCCGTCGCCCGACAGGTGCCACGAGCTCGTCCGGTCGTCCATCGCCCGGTCGAACAGGGCCGCGATCTCGGTGAGGTGCTCGGGGTCGACGAGTCGCACGAGTGCCTCCACCCGACGGTCGAGGTTGCGGTGCATCATGTCGGCGGAGCCGATGAACACCTGCGGGTCGCCGTCGTTGAGGAACGAGAAGATCCGCGAGTGCTCCAGGTAGCGCCCGAGGATCGAACGCACGCGGATGTTCTCGCTGAGCCCGGGGATGCCCGGGCGCAGGCTGCAGATGCCCCGCACCCAGACGTCGACGGGCACGCCCGCGTTCGACGCGCGGTACAGCGCATCGATGATCGCCTCGTCGACGATCGAGTTCACCTTGATGCGGATGCCGCTGGGCCGGCCGGCCTCGGCGTTGCGCGTCTCGGTGGCGATGAGCTTGAGCAGGCCCTTGCGCAGGTGCAGCGGCGCGACGAGCAGGCGCTTGAACTTCTTCTCGATCGCGTAGCCCGAGAGCTCGTTGAAGAGGCGGGTGAGGTCCTTGCCGACCTGATCGTCGGCGGTGAGCAGGCCGAGGTCCTCGTAGATGCGGCTCGTCTTCGGGTTGTAGTTTCCCGTGCCGATGTGGCTGTAGTGGCGGAGGCCGCCCTTCTCCTGCCGGATCACGAGGGCGAGCTTGCAGTGCGTCTTCAGCCCGACGAGGCCGTAGACGACGTGCACGCCGGCCTTCTCGAGCTTGCGCGCCCACGAGATGTTCGCCTGCTCGTCGAACCGCGCCTTGATCTCGACGAGGGCGAGCACCTGCTTGCCCGACTCGGCCGCGTCGATGAGCGCCTCGACGATGGGGCTGTCGCCCGACGTGCGGTAGAGCGTCTGCTTGATGGCGAGCACGTCGGGGTCGGCGGCGGCCTGTTCGAGGAAGGCCTGCACGCTCGTCGCGAACGACTCGTAGGGGTGGTGGAGGAGGACGTCCTGCCGGGAGACGGCCTTGAAGATGTCGGCCTGCCGGTTCGGCTCCGACGGCAGCAGGTGCGCGTTCGTGGTGGGCACGTGCGTGGGGTAGTGGAGCTCGGGCCGGTCGAGCCGGGCGAGGTCGAACAGCCCGCCCAGGTCGAGCGGGGCCGGGAGGCGGAAGACCTCCTGCTCGGTGACATCGAGCTCGCGCACGAGCAGGCCCAGGGTCACGTCGTCCATGTCCTCGGTGATCTCGAGGCGGATGGGCGGACCGAACCGGCGCCGGAGGAGCTCCTTCTCGAGCGCCTTGATGAGGTTCTCGGTCTCGTCCTCCTCGATCTCGACGTCCTCGTTGCGGGTGATGCGGAACACGTGGTGCTCGACGATCTCCATGCCGGGGAAGAGGTCGCCCAGGTGGTTCGCGATGAGGTCCTCGAGCGTGACGTACCTGGCGTCCTCGATCGACTCCTCGGGGTCGACGCGCACGAACCGGGGGAGCATCTGCGGCACCTTGACGCGGGCGAACTCCTGACGGCCGGTGCGGCTGTTGCGCACGCGCACCGAGAGATTGAGCGAGAGGCCCGAGATGTAGGGGAACGGATGCGCCGGGTCGACCGCGAGCGGCATGAGCACCGGGAAGATCTGCGCCGAGAAGTAGGCGCGCAGGTGCGCCGTCTCGCGTTCGCCCAGGTCGGACCAGGCGACGACGTGGATGCCGGACTCGGCCAGCGCGGGCTTGACGAGCTCCTGGTAGGCGGCCGAATGGCGTTCCTGCAGCTCGTGCGCCTTCTTCGAGATGTCGCTCAGGACGTCGTGCGGGGCGCGGCCCACGTTGGTGGGCACGGCGAGGCCCGTGACGATGCGGCGCTTCAGGCCCGCGACCCGCACCATGAAGAACTCGTCGAGGTTCGACGCGAAGATGGCGAGGAAGTTGGCGCGCTCCAGCACGGGCAGCAGCGGGTCCTCGGCGAGCTCCAGCACGCGCTGGTTGAACGCGAGCCAGCTGAGCTCGCGGTCGAGGTAGCGTTCGGCGGGAAGTTCGGGCGCGCCTTCGATGTCGAACGGCTCGAAGTCGTCGTCGAAGTCGCTGGCGGTGCGGTCTTCGTCGAGGGCGCTGTCGGTCATCCACTCATCATGCCACCCGGCCCGCCACAGGCGGGGGGTGCGACGTTAACGTGCGGTGACGGTCGGCGCGCCCTGGTCGTCTTCCTCGTGCACGTTGAAGCGGTAGCCCACGTTGCGAACGGTGCCGATGAGGCTGTCGAGGTCGCCGAGCTTGGCCCGGAGGCGCCGCACGTGCACGTCCACCGTGCGGGTGCCGCCGAAGTAGTCGTAGCCCCACACCTCGCTGAGCAGCTGCTCGCGGGTGAACACGCGCGAGGGGTGCGCGGCGAGGAAGCGGAGGAGCTCGAACTCCTTGTACGTGAGGTCGAGGGTGCGGCCGTGCACCTTCGCCGAGTAGCTGGCCTCGTCGATGACGACGCCGGAGGTCTGGATGCGCTCCGACGGCTGCGCAGACTGTGCCCGGCCGAGGGCGAGGCGGATGCGCGCATCGACCTCGGCGGGCCCGGCGTCCATGAGCACCACGTCGTCGACGCCCCAGTCGGGCGTGACCGCGGTGAGGCCGCCCTCCGTGACGATGAGCAGGAGGGGAACCGACAGTCCCGTCGTGCGAAGGATCTGCGACAGCGCCTTCGCACCCGCGAGGTTCGTGCGGGCGTCGAGGAACACGAGATCGGATTCTGGCGCTCTGACCAGCTGCTCAGGCGAAGCGGGGATGACCCTCGTTCGGTGAGTCAGGAGTGACAACGCCGGGAGAACCTCATCGTTTGCCGCCGGCGACAGGATCAGTAACTGCGCCACGCACACCCTCCAGTAGTAAGGTGCGGTCAATACTACGTGACGCCGGACACCGGCTGTGCGACGCGAACGGGGGGAACATGCGAGCGGGCTCTGAGACCCGAGGCGGCTGGCCGCGGATCGTGCTCGTCTGGGCCATCGCGGCGGTCGGTGCGGTCCTCGTCGTCTCCGGCGCGTACTCGGGCACCGGTGCGTGGTTCGGCGACGCCTCGTCGCTCGGGGTCTACGGTGCGCTGTGCGTCGCGTTCGCAGCATCCGTGCTGGCCGCGCTCATCGTCGAACTCGCGTCGCGGAAGCCCGGCGGCTTCGTCACGCGCACCAGCACGAGCATCGCCGGCGCCGCCGTGGTGATGCTCATCGCGGCGATCGCCGTGGCGCCCGTCGCCTTCGGGTGAGCGGGTAGACTCGACGCCATGTCGCAGCTGCTCGCCCTCGAACTCCTCTTCATCGGCCTGCTCGGGCTCGCGAGCCTCGCCATCGCGTGGATCAGCGGCGTCGTCGTGTACAAGCTCTTCAAGGGCCAGCGCTGATCCGATGATCGAGCTTCCCGTCGACCTTCCGGCCGAGCTCGTGCCGCTCTCCTGGCTCATCGGGGTCTGGGAGGGCTCGGGCGTCATCGACTACAAGGTGGGCGACGAGTCGATCACCCATGAGTTCGGCCAGCGCGTGAGCTTCAGCCATGACGGCCTGCCGCACCTGAACTACACGTCGTACACGTGGCTCTTCCCCGAGGAGCCCGACGGCGACCCGAGGCCGCTCGCGACCGAGACGGGGTACTGGCGCATCGAGCGCCCGCTGGGGGAGGGCGACCCGGGCCCCGCGCTGCTGCCCGCCGTGGGCGAGAACCGCTATCCCGACGCGGAGTCCGTCGAAACACTGCGTAATGCGACCGGCGGATTCGATCTCGAGGTCTCGCTCGTGCACCCCGGGGGTGTCGCCGAGCTCTACCTCGGGCAGGTCAAGGGCCCGCGCATCGACCTCGCCACCGACGCCGTGATGCGCACGGCCGGCGCGAAGGACTACGCGGCCGCCACCCGCCTCTACGGCCTGGTCGACGGCCACCTGCTGTGGGCCTGGGACATCGCCGCACTCGGGCAGGACCTGCGCACGCACGCGTCCGCCCGGCTCGCGAAGGTCGACTGATGACCGGATCGCCCTTCCTCGCGCTGCCCGGCGCCGTGCCCGCCGAGGGCGTCGACGCGGGCGTGCCCGGCCACTACGGCAACCCCATCGTCGAGCAGCGCCGCCTCGAACGGGGCGACGCGATCGTCGACCTCTCCGATCGCGGGGTGCTCTCGGTCACCGGGCCCGACCGACTCAGCTGGCTGCACTCGATGGCGAGCCAGGCGCTCGACCGGCTCGCACCCGGCATCGCCGCAGAGGCGCTCTTCCTCGACGCGTCCGGTCGCATCGAGCACGTGGTGCACGTCGTCGACGACGGCGAGACCGCGTGGCTCATCGTCGAGGGCACGGATGCCGCACCGCTGGCCGCCTTCCTCGACCGCATGCGGTTCATGCTGCGCGTCGAGGTCGGCGACCGATCGGGCGAGCTGGCGGTCGTCGCCGCGATGTCGTCGTCGGCCCTCGATGCGGCGGTGCCCGCGTACGCGCCGGCGGGGGTGGCGCTCGACTGGGCCGACCCGTGGTCGTCGCCCGCCCCGAACGCGCACCGCTACGCGGCCGACGCCGGCCACCCGGCATCCGACTGGCACTGGATCGAACGCATCGTGCCGCGCGACGCGCTCGCCGAGGCGGCCGCGGCCGTCCGCGCCGGTCGCGTGGCCGTGGCCGGCTCGCTCGCGGCCGAGGCGCTGCGCATCGCGGCGTGGCGGCCCAGGCTCGCCACCGAGGTCGACGAGAAGTCGATCCCGCACGAGCTCGACTGGCTGCGCAGCGCGGTCGACCTGGGCAAGGGCTGCTACAAGGGGCAGGAGACCGTGGCCAAGGTGCTGAACCTCGGCCGGCCGCCGCGCCGCCTCGTGCTCCTGCACCTCGACGGCAGCGACACGGTGCTGCCCGCCCCCGGCGATATCGTGGTGGGCGAGAAGGTGCGGCCCGAACCCGCCGAGGGCGAGGCGCCCCAGCGACGCGAGGTCGGCCACGTCACCTCGAGTGCCATGCACCACGAGCTCGGCCCGGTGGCCCTGGCGGTCGTGAAGCGCGCGGTGCCCGCGGACCTGACCCTCATCGTCGAGAGCCACGGCATCGACGTCGCCGCCGCACAGGTCGAGATCGTCCCGGCCGACGCCGGTGCCGCCGTCGACGTGCCCAGACTGCCGAGGCTCGGCGTCCGCAAGTGAGCGCCTCGGGCCGGGTCGGCGCGCGCCTCGCGGCCGGCTCGATCCGGGTCCGCGACTCCCTTCCCGCGATCCTGCAGATCACCGTCACGGCCGTCGCGGCGTATGCCTTCGCCTCGCTCGTGCTCGGCCACGCCCAGCCGCTGATCGCGGCGATCGTCGCGATCACCGCGCTCGGCTTCGTGCGCGACGCCCGTCCCGTGCGGGTGCTCGAGACCGTGGTCGCGATGACCCTCGGCATCGTGCTTGCCGAGGTGCTGCTGCTCGCGTTCGGCGCCGGAATCTGGCAGTACGCGCTGGCACTGGCCCTCACGCTCGCACTCGCGCGGCTGGTGTCGGCGAACGCGGCCTTCGCCATCGCGGCCGCCGTGCAGTGCTCGCTCGTCATGCTCGTGCCCGCGCCCGCCGGTGGCCCGTTCGTGCGAACGGTCGACGCCATCGTGGGCGGGGCGTTCGCGCTCGCCGCGACGGCGATCATCCCGCGCGACCCCTACCGCGCGGCCACGCGTGAGGGGCGTCGCCTCATCGACGAGCACGTGGCGGTGCTCGGCGAGCTCGCCGAGGCGCTGCGGTCGGGGAGCACGGATGCCGCGGGCCGGGCGCTCTCGCGAGCCAGGGCGACGCAGCCCCTCGTCGAGGCGTGGATGGCGTCGGTCGACTCGGGCCTCGCGATCGCGCGCGTCTCGCCGATCGTGCATCGGGCGAAGTTCGACCTCGAGCGGCAGCGGGTGATGCTCGGCGGGCTCGACCTCGCGACGAGGAACCTGCGCATCATCGCGCGCCGGATCGAATGGGTGCTGCGCGACGGACGAGCCCGGCCCGAGGTCGCCGACGTGCACGCTCGCGTCGCGGTGGCGCTGGGGCCGCTCGCCGACTCGATGCGCGACGTGTCGGCGCAGCCGATCGCGCGGCAGGCGTTCGCCGAGATCGCGCGCCATCTCGATCCCGTGGCGATCCTGCCCGACGGTCCGGTCGGCGACCGGAACACGATCACCGCGCTGCGGCCCTACCTCGTCGACCTGTTGACCGCGACCGGGCTCGACCTCGACGGGGCGCGGGAGCTGCTCCCCGCCGACTGAGGCGGGAACTCGGCGTTCAGACGGGCGCGACCGCGTCCCACGGCACGGTGAGCTCCCCGAGGCGCGAGCGACGCGGCCCGCCGATCACGGGCCAGCCCTCGTGCCGGAGGGTGGCCACGGCGGCGATCCACCGCTGCGAGCCGCCGTAGACCGACATCGGCGCGTGCACCCGCCAGGCGCGGTCGAGGGTCGCGAGCAGCTCGTGGATGCGCTCGCCGGGCACGTTGCGGTGGATGAGCGCCTTCGGCAGCCGCTCGGCGACGATCGAGGGCCGCTCGAGGCCCGACCGGCGCAGGCTGATCGTGAAGGTGCGCGGCCCCTCGGCCGTGACGCCCACCCAGCTCGACACCCGGCCGAGCTCGTCGCAGGTGCCCTCGACCACGAGGCCGCCGGGCGAGAGGCGCGCCGACATCCGCCGCCAGGCCGCGTCGACCTGCGCCTCGTCGTACTGCCGGAGCACGTTGAACGCGCGGATCACCGCGGGACGGCGTGCGTCGGGTGTCGGCACCTCGAAGCCGCCGAGGCCGAACGTGACGGGCAGGCCGGCGGGGAAGTGCCCGTCGCCGGCGCGCATGCGGTCGAGCTGCTCACGCGCGGTGCGGACCCGCGCCGGGTCGATCTCGAGGCCGAGCACCTCGACGTCGGGGCGCGACCGGATGACGCGTGCGGCGAGCTCGAACGTCGTCACGGCGCTCGCGCCGAAGCCCAGGTCGACGACGAAGGGGTCGGCGGCGTGCAGGAGGGCGGGCTGCGCGGCGATCCACCGGTCGACGCGGCGCAGCCGGTTGGTGTTCGTCGTGCCGCGCGTGATCGATCCGACGGGCATGCCCCAAGTCTCGCAGGGCGACGCGGGAGGTCTCGCAGCGCGGGCCACGGATGCCGCCGCGGCTAGGCTGTTCCCCATGCCTCACACGCTCGTGCTGCTGCGCCACGGCAACAGCGAATGGAACCAGAAGAACCTGTTCACCGGATGGGTCGACGTGCGACTCAGCGAACTCGGCCTCCAGGAGGCGAAGCGCGCCGGCGAGCTCCTCGTCGAGCACGGGGTGCTGCCCGACGTGCAGCACACCTCGGTGCTCACCCGCGCCATCCAGACCGCGAACATCGCCCTCGACGTCGCCGACCGCGCCTGGATCGACGTGCGCCGTTCCTGGCGGCTCAACGAGCGTCACTACGGCGCGCTGCAGGGGCTCGACAAGGCCGAGACGCTGGAGAAGTACGGTCCCGAGCAGTTCCAGCTCTGGCGTCGATCCTTCGACGTCCCGCCGCCGGTGCTCGCCGACGATGCCGAGTGGTCGCAGGTCGGCGACCCCCGCTACGCCGACCTCGCCGACGACGAGCTGCCGCGCACCGAGTGCCTGAAGGACGTCATCGCGCGAATGCTCCCGTACTGGGAGTCGGACATCATCCCCGACCTCGCCACCGGGAAGACGGTGCTGGTCACCGCGCACGGCAACTCGCTCCGCGCCCTCGTGAAGCACCTCGACGGGATCTCCGACGACGACATCGCCGAGCTCAACATCCCCACCGGCATCCCGCTCGTGTACGAGCTGGGCGACGACTACATGCCGCTCGAGCCCGGCCGCTACCTCGACCCCGAGGCCGCCGCGGCGGGCGCGGCCGCCGTCGCCGCCCAGGGCAAGAAGTAGCCGCACCGGCACACGACGAAGGGCGGGGGATGCGACATCCCCCGCCCTTCGTCGTGCGGTCTCGGCTCAGAGCGACGAGGCCGCCGACTTCTCGGGGTCCCAGTCGCCGGTCGCGAGGTACTGCACCATCTTCGCGATGGCCACCGCGTGGTCGGCGAACCGCTCGTGGTAGCGGCTCGCCAGCGTGGCGTCGACGGTGTCGACGGCCTCGCCCTTCCACTTCTCGCCCAGCACCCGGTCGAAGACCGAGAGGTGCAGCGCGTCGACCTTGTCGTCCTCGTTGCGGATCTCCTCGGCGAGGTTGACGTCCTCGCTGCGCAGGAGCTCGGCGAGCTTCTGCGAGATCTCGACGTCGAGCGCGCCCATCTCGGCGAAGGTGCCGCGGAGCGACTTGGGTACCACCTTGTCGGGGAACCGGTAGCGGGCGAGCTGCGAGATGTGCGTCGCCAGGTCGCCCATGCGCTCGAGCGAGGCGCTGATGCGCAGCGCGCTCACGACGATGCGGAGATCTCGGGCGACGGGCTGCTGCCGCGCGAGGATGGTGACCGCGTGCTCGTCGAGCGCCAACGTGGCCTGGTCGATGCGCGGGTCCTCGGCGATCACCTCTTCGGCCAGGCTCACGTCGGACTCGTTGAACGCCCGCGTGGCCTTCTCGATCGAGATGGCCACGAGCTCGGCGATCTCGACGAGTCGGTCCTGCACCTCGCGCAGTTCCTGCTGGAACACCTCACGCATGTGGAAATCCTTGTCTGTTCGGTCCGGCGCCGAAGCGCGCGCGGACGCACCGGTCTCATCCAGCCCCGGACATCATCCCCGCGACGGGTGAACAACAGGTACCGGGAGCCTGAACACTCGTTAACCTACCGCCGGGGGGCCGGGGGCAGCGGGCGGAGCAGCCGATCGCACTGGTTAGGGTGAACCCATGGACTCCATGTGGCTGGTGCTCACCGCGCTGGCCTTCGGCGTCTTCATCGGCGCCGCCTTCATGATCGTGCTGCACATCGCCGAACGGCGCGGATCGAGTGCGGCGAGGGTGGTCGCGCCCACCATCCCCGACGGCATCGACCAGGTGCTCGAGGTGCTCGAGTCGGCGGGCGTCGTGCTCGATCCGTCGAACAACGTGCTCAGGGCCTCGCCCGGTGCCCTGGCCATGGGCCTCGTGCGCCAGCAGGCGCTCGTGCATCCCGAGCTCCTCGACCTCGTCGCCGGCGTGCGACGCACGGGCGAGGCCGTGGTCGAGGAGATCGACGTCGCGCGAGGGCCCTACGGCGAGGGCACCATCAGGCTGCGCGTCCGCGTGGCGCGCCTCGGCACCCGATTTGTCCTCCTCCTCGCCGAGGACCGCACCGAGGCGCATCGGCTCGACGAGGTGCGACGCGACTTCGTCGCGAACATCAGCCACGAGCTGAAGACGCCGATCGCGTCGGTGAGCCTGCTCGCCGAAGCGCTCGACCAGGCGGCCGACGAGCCCGAGCAGGTGCGGCGCTTCGCCGGCCGGCTGACGGTCGAGGCGAGCCGCCTCGCGCACATCACGAGCGAGGTCATCGAGCTGTCGCGGCTGCAGGCGCGCGACGCCCTCCGACCCGACGTCCGCGTGCGCGTCGACGACGTGGTGGCGGCGGCGGTCGACCAGAACCGCGTCGTCGCGACGGCGAAGCACGTGGAGATCGCCGTGCGCACCTCCAACAAGGCCATCGTCTACGGCGACCGCTCGCTCATGATCGTGGCGGTGCACAACCTCATCGCCAACGCCATCGCGTACTCGAACGAGGGCGGCCGGGTGGGCGTCGGGGCGAAGGTGGTCGGCGACACGGTGGAGATCGCCGTCACCGACCAGGGCATCGGCATCGAGGGCGACGACCTCGAGCGCGTCTTCGAGCGCTTCTACCGCGTCGACCAGGCCCGTTCGCGCAACACCGGCGGCACCGGGCTCGGACTCAGCATCGTGAAGCACACCGTGCAGAACCACGGCGGCGACGTGCGCGTGTGGTCGACGCCGGGTCGCGGGTCGACCTTCATCATCCGGCTGCCACGCGCCGAGGACGCGCTGCCCGCCGACGACCCCGAGCGAGTCCCTTCGCAACCGAAGCAGCAGCCCGACCAGCCGCGCCCCGCGAGCTCACGCAAGACCAGCGACCGCGCCGCCCGGAAGGGCGCCGACCGCGCCGCCCGCGTGGCCACCCCCGACCGAGGAGAACCGAGTTGACCCGCATCCTGCTCGTCGAAGACGAGATCGCCCTCAGCGACCCGCTGAGCTTCCTGCTGGAGCGCGAGGGCTACGAGGTGGTCGTCGCTGCGGACGGCCCGTCGGCCATCGCGGCGTTCGACCAGGACGGCGCCGACCTCGTGCTGCTCGACCTGATGCTGCCCGGGCTGCCGGGCACCGAGGTGTGCCGGGAGTTGCGCACCCGTTCGACGGTGCCGATCATCATGGTCACCGCGAAGGACTCCGAGATCGACATCGTCGTGGGCCTCGAGCTCGGCGCCGACGACTACGTGACCAAGCCGTACTCGACGCGGGAGCTGCTCGCCCGGATCCGGGCCGTCCTCCGGCGCCGCATCGAGGTGGAGGACTTCGACGAGGCGATCCTCGAGGGCGGGCGCGTGCGCATGGACGTCGACCGGCACACGGTCGAGGTGGACGGCGACCCCGTGCCCATGCCGCTGAAGGAATTCGAGCTGCTCGAGCTGCTCATGCGCAATCCCGGCCGTGTGCTGACCCGCGGCCAGCTGATCGACCGGGTCTGGGGCTCCGACTACTTCGGCGACACCAAGACGCTCGACGTGCACATCAAGCGCATCCGCTCGAAGATCGAGGCGGAGCCCTCGGAGCCCGTGCAGCTCGTCACCGTGCGGGGACTGGGCTACCGCTTCGAGGCCTGAGCGCCTGAGCGCCTGAGCGCCAGAGCGCCTCAGCGAAGGAGCGCCTCAGCGCCGACACGACGAAGGGGCGGATGCCGCGGCATCCGCCCCTTCGGAAGTCGGACCTACTTAGAGGAGAGGTGGTTGTACTCCGCCAGGCGGGCGTCGAGCACGGGCACCTGCTTCTGGATGCCCTCGTTGTCGCCGTACTGGAAGTACATGGACAGGAGCGCGCCGGGCATCGTGTCGATGCCCTCGAGCACGATCGGGTCGAGCACGTCGATGCCCTCGACCTCGTCGACGCCGAATGCGGCCGTGCCGCCGGCCTCGATCTCGACCGTCTGGGTGTCGCCGCCGCCCTCGCCGAACTGCACGCCGAGCTCGACGTCGTCGTCGCCGTTGTTCACGACGGTCATCACGAGGATGCCGTCTTCCCCGTCTTCGCTGACCACGAGCACGTTGCGAAGGTCGAGGTCGCCCACGTCGACCGAGACGCCGTCGCTCGCGTCGTACTTCTCGGTCGTCGCCTGGTAGGTGAGCATCGAGCAGCCGCTCGCGCCCAGTGCGAGACCGAGGGCCAGAGCAGCGGATGCCGCGAGACGCGCCTTCACAGAACCTCCAAGTGCGAGCGTGCGCGCGAACGGATGCGAGCCCGCGCGAAGGGAATCGATCCGAGTGTAGCCTACGGCGGGAGCCCGTCCGGGGAGGGGTGGCGAACCTTAGCACGATCCGGAATGTGATATCCTGATAGTTGCCGAAAGGACATTCATTCATGCTTTTTGAGGTTGGCGAAACCGTCGTTTACCCCCACCACGGAGCCGCAACGATCACCGAGGTGAAGAAACGGATCATCAAGGGTGAAGAGAAGCTCTACCTCAAGCTGAACGTCACGCAGGGTGACCTCGTCATCGAGGTTCCCGCAGAGAACGTCGACCTCGTCGGCGTTCGTGACGTCATCGGCAAGGAAGGCCTCGACCGGGTCTTCGAGGTGCTGCGCGCACCCTTCACCGAAGAGCCGACCAACTGGTCGCGCCGCTACAAGGCGAACCTCGAGAAGCTCGCCTCCGGCGACGTGATCAAGGTCTCCGAGGTCGTACGCGACCTGTGGCGTCGTGACCAGGACCGCGGCCTGTCCGCTGGTGAGAAGCGGATGCTGGCCAAGGCTCGGCAGATCCTCATCTCCGAGCTCGCGCTCGCCGAGAAGACCGACGAGGAGCAGGCGTCGACCGTGCTCGACGAGGTCCTCGCCTCCTAGTCTCGAACCCCGCGACGCCGTCGGCCCCAGGCCGGCGGCGTTCGCGCGCTCGTGGCCGGTGACGCGCGCTACGCTCGTGCCATGAGCGCGTCAAGGGTCGCCGTCATCGTCGTCGCCGCGGGCAGCGGCACCCGCCTGGGGCACTCCGAGCCCAAGGCGTTCGTGCCCCTCGGCGACGACACGATGCTGGGCGTCGCCCTCGATGCCGTGCTCGGCATGCGGGAGACGCCGCACGTCGTCATCGTGGCGCCCGCCGACCGCGTCGGCGAGACGCGCGAGCGCTTCGCCGAGGCCGCCGCCGCGGCATCCGCCCCGCTCGACGTGGTCGCCGGCGGTGCCACGCGCCAGGCTTCGGTCGCCGCCGGGCTCGCGCTCGTGCCGCACGTCGTCGACACCGTGCTCGTGCACGATGCCGCGCGCCCGCTCACCCCGTCCATCGTCTTCGACGAGGTCGTCGCCGCGGTTCGCGCCCGCGGTCACGGCGTGGTTCCCGGGCTCGACGTGGTCGACACCATCAAGCGCGTCGGGCCGCACGGCCGGGTGGTGGAGACGGTCGACCGATCAGAGCTCGCCGCCGTGCAGACCCCGCAGGGGTTCCCGCGCTCCGCGCTGCAGGCCGCGTACGCCCGGGCCACCGAGGAGTACACGGATGACGCGGCGCTCGCGGCATCCGCCGGCATCGCCGTCGACGTGGTGCCGGGCGACGCGCGCTCGTTCAAGGTGACGCTGCCCGCCGACCTCCGTCGTGCCGAGTCGATCGTCGCCGAGCGGGCTGCCGGTCGTTCACGGACGGGGTCGTTGACGCCGGCGCGGGAGGCCTCCCAGCCTGCCGCCTCCGTCGACGCGGCGCGGCCACCGGTCGTGCGCACCGGCACGGGGGTCGACGTGCACGCCTTCGCCGACGACCCGAACACGCCCATGTGGCTCGCGGGCCTCGCCTGGCCCGGGGAGCGCGGGCTCGCCGGGCACAGCGACGGCGACGCGGCCAGCCACGCCATCTGCGACGCGCTGCTCGCGGCGGCCGGCCTCGGCGACGTGGGCGCCGTCTTCGGCACGAGCGACCCGCGATTCGACGGCGCGCACGGTGAGGTCTTCCTCGCCGAGGTCGTGCGGCTGCTCCGCGACGCCGGGTTCGCCGTCGGCAACGTGTCGGTGCAGGTCATCGGCAACCGCCCCAAGCTCGCACCCCGCAGGGCGGAGGCCGAGGCGATGCTCTCGGGCATCCTCGGCGCGCCGGTGAGCCTGTCGGCCACGACCACCGACGGGCTGGGCTTCACCGGCCGTGGCGAGGGCATCGCGGCGATCGCGACCGCCCTCGTCGTTCCCGCCTGAGGCCGCGCTCCGGCACGTGGCGTCCCCGACGTCGTGGGCGGGGGCGCGCCGGTAGGCTTGGCGGGTGACCGTGCGACTCTACGACTCGAAGGCCCAGGCCCTGCGTGACTTCGTGCCCCTCCGCGAGGGGCGCGTCGGCATGTACGTCTGCGGGCCGACGGTGCAGTCGAGCCCGCACATCGGGCACCTGCGCAGCGCCCTCGCCTACGACCTCATGCGGCGGTGGCTCGCGTACCGCGGGTACGACGTCGTGTTCGTCCGCAACGTCACCGACATCGACGACAAGATCCTCGCCGCCTCCGACGAGGAGCGCGCCGTGGGCGTCGGCGAGGAGTGGTGGGCGCTCGCCTACCGCGTCGAGCTCGAGTTCACCGCCGCGTACGCCTCGCTCGGCATCCTCGCCCCGACCTACGAGCCCCGGGCGACGGCCAGCGTGCAGCAGATGCAGCAGCTCATCGCCCGCCTCATCGAGCGCGGACACGCCTACGCGGCACCCGACGGCTCGGGCGACGTCTACTTCGACACCGCGAGCTGGCCGTCCTACGGCGAGCTCACGCGGCAGGCCCGCGACAACATGGAGGCGGCGGCCGACGCCGACCCGCGCGGCAAGCGGGATCCCCGCGACTTCGCGCTCTGGAAGGGCCGCAAGCCGGCCGAGCCCGAGTCGGCGTCGTGGGAGTCGCCGTGGGGACCCGGACGGCCGGGCTGGCACATCGAGTGCTCCGCCATGGCCACGCGCTACCTCGGCACCGAGTTCGACATCCACGGCGGCGGGCTCGACCTCCGCTTCCCGCACCACGAGAACGAGCTCGCGCAGTCGACGGCGGCGGGCGACGCGTACGCGCGCTACTGGGTGCACAACGGGCTCGTGAACATCGGCGGCCAGAAGATGTCGAAGTCGCTCGGCAACTCCGTCTACGCCGGCGAACTCCTCGAGCTCGCGTCGCCGCTCGCCGTGCGCTACCTGCTCGGCGCCGCGCACTACCGCTCCACGCTCGACTACGCGCCCACCTCGCTGGCCGAGGCCGAGGCGGCCGTCGACCGCATCCGGGCGTTCCTGGTGCGCGTCGAGCGCCGCCTCGCCGGCACCCGGTTCGCCGGGGTGGGCAGCCCGCTCATCCCCGACGCGTTCGCCGAGGCGATGGACGACGACCTCAGCGTGCCGCAGGCGCTCGCCGTGCTCCACGAGACCGTGCGGGCCGGCAACCAGGCGCTCGACGCCGAGGAGCTGCACGACGCCGCCTCCCTGCACGGCCAGGTCGTCGCGATGGTCGAGGTGCTCGGCATCGACCCGCGCGACACCCATTGGGCCCCGGATGCCGCGCCCGCGGCATCCGCGCTCGACACCCTCGTCACCCGCCTCATCGAAGACCGCCAGGCCGCTCGCGCGGCCAAGGACTTCGCCGCGGCCGACCTCATCCGCACCGAGCTCTCGGCCGCGGGCATCACCATCGAAGACAGCCAGACCGGCACGCATTGGAGCTTGGGATCATGAAGGGCAGCAGCAAGCCGCGCGCCGGAGCCGTGCGCAAGAGCAAGGGCAAGCAGGTCGGGTCCGGCGGCCAGGGCCGGCAGGCGCTCGAGGGCAAGGGCCCCACACCCAAGGCCGAGGACCGCGCCTGGCACCCCGCCGGCAAGCGCAAGGCCGCCGAGGAGCGGTATCGCGCGGCGGGCGGCAAGGGCAAGGCTCCCGGGAAGGTGGCCGGCCAGGGCCAGCGCGCCGGCGCGCCCCGCGGGGCATCCGGCGCAGCACGGCGGTCGAAGTCGGGCGACGAGTCCGAGATCGTGACCGGCCGCAACTCCGTCGTCGAGGCGCTGCGCGCCCGCATCCCCGCCACGACCCTCTACGTCGCCGCGCGCATCGAGATGGACGACCGGGTGAAGGAGGCGATGAAGATCGCCACCAACCGCGGCATCCCCATGCTCGAGGTCATGCGGCCCGAGCTCGACCGCCTCGCCGGCGAGGGCGGCGTGCACCAGGGCCTCGCACTCAAGGTTCCGCCCTACGAGTACGCGCACCCGATCGAGCTGCTCGATGAGGTGCTCGCCCGCGACGAGACCCCCCTCTTCGTCGCGCTCGACGGCATCACCGATCCCCGCAACCTCGGCGCGATCCTCCGCTCCACGGGCGCGTTCGGCGGCCAGGGCGTCATCGTGCCGCAGCGTCGCTCGGTCGGCGTGAACTCCGCCGCATGGAAGACCTCGGCCGGCGCAGCCGCTCGCGTGCCCGTCGCGATGGCGGCGAACCTCACGCAGACGCTCAAGGCGCTGAAGGAGCGCGGCGTGTTCGTGCTCGGACTCGACGGCGACGGCGACGTGTCGCTTCCCGGCCTCTCATGGGCCGAGCGCCCGATCGTCGTGGTGGTCGGCAGCGAGGGCAAGGGTCTCTCACGGCTTGTGGCGGAGACGTGCGACGCCATCGTGTCGATCCCGATCGAGTCGTCGACCGAGTCGCTGAACGCCGGCATCGCGGCATCCGTGACCCTCTACGAGATCTCGAAGCTGCGGGCCGAGTCGCCCGTCTGACGCTGTCAAGGCCTCGCTCGCCGTCACGCCGACACATAGCGTCGGGGGCATGACGCAGAACATCGACGAGCACCGAGACGACGACACGCGGCCGACCGACGCGGCCGGCACTGCCGAGACGCCGCCCGATCCCGCCGAGGAGCGCGAACGCATCGCGAAGCTCGTGACCGGCGCCGACACGGCGCTGCTCACCAGCCGAGGCGTCGACGGAACGCTGCACGCGCGTCCCCTCGCGGTGCTGCAGGACGACTTCGACGGCGTCATCCGGTTCCTCGTACAGGATCCGAGCGAGAAGACCCGCGAGATCCTCGCGGATCCGGTGGTCAACGTGTCGTTCGCCTCGAAGAACGGCTACCTGTCGATCGCGGGCCACGCGCGCGTCGTGCGCGACGACGCCCTCATCGACGAGCTGTGGAACCCGGCCGCCCAGGCATGGTTCGAGCAGGGCCGCGAGGACCCGACGATCGCGGTGCTCGAGGTGACCGGCGACGGCGCCGAGTACTGGGCGAAGACGGAGCCGGGCGTGTTCTCGCTCGTGAAGGCGGCCGCCGCGATCTTCACGCACAAGACGCCCGACATCGGGGAGAACCGCAGCGTCGCCCTCTGACCGGGCTCTGGCGCCGGCCGGGCTCCGGCGCGGGCCGGGCCGGCTAGACCTTGAGGCGCCAGTCGTTCTCGTCGTCGGGGTCGACCACCGCGATGGCCGACGTCTCGGGAACGACCTCGATCGTCGCGGTCGAACCCGTGGGCGGCCCCAGCACGGTCGCCTCGTCACGACGGTGGCGGAGCACCTGGTTGACGTACGACGTGACCGCCTCGGCGAGCGGGATGTCGTGCCCCGCCTGCTGCGCCATGAACCAGCGGTGCTCGAGGAGCTGGTGGAAGATCTCGGCCGGCTCGAGCTTGCCCCGCAGGTCGAGGGGGATCGCGCGCACGACGGGCTCGAACACGCGCATCAGCCACTCGTGGGCGACCATCTCCTCGTCGAGGTCGGCCTTGCCATACGCCGCCCGGTAGGAGTCGAGGTCATTGAGCAGGCGACGTGCCTGGTTCTCGCCGGCGTCGAGCCCGGTCAGGCGGAGCAGCCGCCGCTGGTGGTGCCCCGCGTCGACGACCTTCGGCTGGATGCGCAGGGTCGTGCCCGTGTCGTCGGTACGGATCGCGAGCTCCTCGATGTCGAAGCCGAGGTCGTTCAGGCGGTTCACGCGTTCGTTGATGCGCCACCGTTCGGCGGTCGAGAACGACTCGGAGCCCGTGAGCTCCTTCCACAGGCTGCGGTACGCCTCGACGATGCCGTTGGAGATGCGCACCGGGTCGAGCTCGTCGGCGACCCGGCCACCCGCTTCGAGGTCGAGGAGCTCGCCGGCGATGTTCACCCGGGCGATCTCGAGGTCGTTCTCGCGCTGGCCGTTCGAGAGGCCGCCCTCGTAGAGCTTGCCGGTCTCGGCGTCGACGAGGTAGGCGGCGAAGGCGCCCGCATCGCGCCGGAACAGCGTGTTCGACAGCGACACGTCGCCCCAGAAGAACCCGACGATGTGCAGGCGCACGAGCAGCACGGCGAGGGCGTCGATGAGCCTGGTCGCGGTGTCGGGCCTCAGGGTCTGTGAGAAGAGCGCCCGGTAGGGGAGTGAGAACCGGAGGTGGCGCGTGACGAGCACCGGCTTGAGCGGCTCGCCCTCGGCATCCGTTCGGTTCGTGATGACCGCGACGGGCTCGACGCAGGGGATCTCGGTGCGCTGCAGCAGTCGCAGCATCTCGTACTCGCCCTTGGCCATGTCGGCCGTGGTCTCCTTGATCGCCACGACATGACCGCCCAGGTGGGCGAACCGCACGAGGTGGCGTGAGATGCCCTTCGGCAGGGCGGCGATGGTGTCGCTCGGCCAGGACTCCAGCGGGAGGTCCCATGGGAGGTCGAGCAGTGCCGGATCGGCCATGGCCGACGTGATCGAAAGTGAGCCGCTCATCGTGGTTCAGCGTAGTCGCCGGTGCGGGCGACCGCAGACACGCTCATGCAGGCCGGAGACAGCGCGATGCCGGCTGGGGAAACGGCGATGCCGGCCGGGCCGAAGCCCGACCGGCATCCCGGTGGTGCGTGGAACGTCAGGCGACGATCGGCTTCTTGCTGAGGCGGAGGCCCGACTCGGAGTCGAAGATGTGCACGTGGCCCGGCGTGGCCGTGAGGTACACGCGGTCGCCGGCGTTCGGGTGCACGCGGCCGTCGACGCGCGCGACGATGTCGGTGCGCTTGCCCTCGACCGTCGAGTGCCCGTAGAGGTACCCGTCGGCGCCGAGCTCCTCGACGAGGTCGACGTCGACCGCGAGGCCCTGACCCTCGTTCGGCGACACGACGATGTCCTCGGGGCGCACACCGATCGTGGCGACCTTGCTGCTCGCGTCGGCGAGCGCCTCACGCTCGACCGGCACGTTGGCGGTGCCGAACATGATCCCGCCCTCGACGAGGTCGGCGTGGAACAGGTTCATCGCGGGCGAGCCGATGAAGCCGGCCACGAACACGTTGTTCGGCGCCTCGTAGAGGTCGCGCGGCGTGCCGACCTGCTGGAGGATGCCGTCCTTCAGGACGGCGATGCGGTCGCCCATGGTGAGCGCCTCGGTCTGGTCGTGCGTGACGTAGACCGTGGTGACGCCGAGGCGGCGCTGCAGCGACGCGATCTGGGTGCGGGTCTGCACGCGGAGCTTCGCGTCGAGGTTCGACAGCGGCTCGTCCATGAGGAACACCTGGGGCTGGCGCACGATCGCGCGGCCCATGGCGACGCGCTGACGCTGGCCACCCGAGAGGGCCTTCGGCTTGCGAGCCAGGTAGGGCTCGAGGTCGAGCAGCTTCGCGGCCTCGAGGACGCGAGCGGCGCGCTCGTCCTTGCCGACGCCGGCGATCTTGAGCGCGAAGCCCATGTTCTCGGCGACGGTCATGTGCGGGTAGAGCGCGTAGTTCTGGAAGACCATCGCGATGTCGCGGTCCTTCGGCGGCACGTCGGTGACGTTGCGGTCGCCGATGAAGATGTTGCCCTCGTTGACCTCTTCGAGGCCGGCGAGCATGCGGAGCGACGTGGACTTGCCGCAACCGGAGGGGCCGACGAGGACGAGGAACTCGCCGTCCGCGACGTCCAGGTCGAGCTTGTCGACCGCCGGGCGGGTGCCACCGGGGTAGAGCCGGGTGGCCTTGTCGAACGTGACTGATGCCATGGTTCTTCTGTCTCCTTCACCGGCAGGTACGTGCCGGACGATCCGTAGTGAATGGAAGTGCGTCGACGTCGACGCCTCATCAGTATCGCATGCGCGCGGGGTGCGGCCGAATCGAGCCCCGACCCCTTGCGCTCGGCGCTCGGGTGATTCCCATGCCGGGAACGGCACGTGTCCGGCATCCGCTTGGGTGATTCCCAGACATGCTTCCTACTATCGTGGGTGCGTTCGCATGCATACGCGCGCGCACCCACAGCGACCGGAGTGACCATCGATGACCTACGGCGGATCGAATCAGCCACGCCCATCCCGAAATGAACGCAGAGAGGCGGCCCGAGAGAAGGCCAGGCTTCTCCGCGAGGAGCAGAAGAAGCGGGAGCGCCGCAACAAGATCCTGATCCAGGGCGGCATCATCGTGGCGGTCGTCGCCATCGCCGCGCTCGTCGGCACGCTCATCTTCCAGAGCGTGAAGCCCGAGGGACCCGGTCCGCAGAACATGGCGAGCGACGGCATCCTGCTGACCGCCGGTGACGACGGCGGCATCGTGGCCGTCACGACCCCGGCGCTCGCGGCGGGCGAGACCCCCACGCCGACCGTGCCCGACGACAGCGGCGAGGTCGCCAACATCGTCATCTACGTCGACTACCTGTGCCCCTTCTGCGGCCAGTTCGAGGCCACGAACTCGGAGTCGATGCGCACCATGGTCGAGTCGGGCGCCGCCACCCTCGAGGTGCACCCCATCGCGATCCTCACGAACAAGTCGGCGGGCACCCAGTACTCGCTGCGCGCCGCCAACGCCGCGGCGTGCGTCGCCGAGTCGTCGCCCGACTCGTTCTTCGACTACAACGCGATCCTCTTCGAGAACCAGCCCGAGGAGGGCTCCACCGGCCTCACCGACGACGAGCTCAAGTCGCTCGCGGAGGAGGTCGGGGTGAGCAAGCAGTCGACGATCGAGAAGTGCATCGACGACGTGCAGTTCAAGGCCTGGGTCCAGGACTCGACGAACCGCGCCCTGACCGAGCCGATCCCGAACACCAACCCCGAGCTGCCCTCGGTCACCGGCACCCCGACGGTGCTCGTGAACGGCCAGCAGTACGGCGGCTCGCTCGACGACCCGCAGGAGTTCCAGGCGTTCGTGCTGCAGGCGACGAGCCAGACGTTCAACGACTCGGAGTCCACCCCCACGCCGACGCCCACGCCCACCCCGGCGCAGTAGTCGTCGTCCATCCGACCACGAAGGCCCGGCCTGCGCCGGGCCTTCGTGCCGTCGGTAGGATGTCGGGGAGGCATCGCCTCTCGCCGGCTTGGCGCAATTGGTAGCGCACCGCTCTTGTAAAGCGGTGGTTGCGGGTTCGAGTCCCGCAGCCGGCTCTTGACCGAGAATCCCAGCACGGATGCCGCGGCGCCCGCCGCACCGTCCGAGCACCCGCATCGGCATGCCCACGTCGAACGGACGCGGTTGCCGATGTGGCTCGCGATCGTGTTCGCCCTCGCGTGCGGAGCGCTGACCGCGCTCCAGTCCCGCATCAACGGACAGCTCGCCCACGCGCTCGACGACCCCTTCACGGCTGCGGCGATCTCGTTCGGGAGCGGCCTCGTCATCCTCCTCGTCGTGCTCGCGGCGTGGCGGCCGGGTCGTGCCGGAATCGGCCGGGTGGTCGTCGCGCTCCGCGAGCGCCGGATCGCCTGGTGGATGCTCTTCGGCGGCCTCGCCGGCGCATGGTTCGTGACGACCCAGGGCCTCTCGGTCGCCGTCGTCGGCGTGGCCCTCTTCACGGTGGCGATCGTGGCGGGCCAGACCCTCGGCGGCATCGTGTTCGACCTGCTCGGGCTGGGGCCGGGCGGCCGGCGCCCGCTCACCCCGACGCGCGTCATCGGCGCCGTGCTGGCGCTCGCGGCGGTCGGCTGGGCGGTCTCGGCCCAGGTCGGCGGGAACGTCCCCGTGCTGCTGATGCTGCTGCCGTTCACCGCGGGCCTGGGCGCCGCGTGGCAGCAGGCCGTGAACGGTCGGGTGCGCAGCGCGGCCGAGAGCGCGCTGACGGCGACCGTCGGGAACTTCGCGGTCGGCACCGCGGCCCTCGTCGTCGTGATGCTCGTGCACGCGGCATCCGTGGGCTGGCCCGAGTCGATGCCCACCGAGCCGTGGCTGTACGCGGGCGGCGCGATCGGCTGCGTCTTCATCGCCGGGCAGGCCGTGCTCGTGCGCATCGTGGGCGTGCTCGTGCTCGCGCTGTGCGGCGTCGCCGGGCAGCTCGCGGCCGCGCTCTCGCTCGACCTGTTCGCGCCCACCGCGGGGCGTCCGGTCGACCCCGCCACCATCGGCGGCACCCTGCTGGCGCTGGTGGCCGTGGTGATCGCGAGCGTCGGGTGGACGCGCCGGCGCCACGCGGCACCGCCCGGGCCCGTGCACGACGCGGCGCCCGCCGAAGGGGCTAGTCGAGCGTCGTGAGTCGCGCCGCGGCGAGGCGGTCGGCGCGCCCCTCGGGCCGGCGCACCTCCGTGCGGCCGCCGACGTAGAGCCACCCGAGCAGTCGCTCGTTCGGCGCGAGGCCGTGCATCGCGGCGACGAGCGGATGCCGCGTGAACGGGCCGGTGCGCCACATCACGCCCCATCCCGCATCGTCGAGCAGCAGGCTCATGAGGTGCGCGACGCCGGCCGCGGAGGCCTCCTGCTCCCACTCGGGCACCTTCGGGTGGTCGGGCGTCGTCACCGCGACCACCGCCAGGAGCAGTGGGGCGCGCAGCGGCTTTCCCGCGAGCTTCGCCGCGGCCTCGCCCTCGGCGCCGGCCGCAGCTGCGAGCGCCGCACCCAGCCGCTCACGCGCCGCTCCGCGCAACGCGATGACGCGCCACGGGCGGAGCGCGGCGTGGTCGGCGACTCGGCCGGCCCCCTCGAGCAGGGCGACGAGCGCCGCATCGTCGGGCGCGGCATCCGTCACCTTCGGCGACGACCGCCGGGCGAGGGCCGCGTCGAGCACCGACGCCACCCCTCAGGACTCCGCGGTGAAGTCGAGGGCGATCGAGTTCATGCAGTAGCGGTCGCCGGTCGGCGTGCCGAATCCGTCGGGGAAGACGTGACCGAGGTGCGAGCCGCAGGCGGCGCAGCGCACCTCGGTGCGCACCATGCCGAGCGAGGTGTCCTCGATGAGCTGCACGGCTTCGGGCCGCACCGACTCGTAGAAGCTGGGCCAGCCGCAGCCGGAGTCGAACTTGGTGCCGCTCTTGAAGAGCTCGGCTCCGCAGGCGGCGCACGCATACACGCCCGCTCGCTCCTCGTCGAGCAGCTCGCCCGTCCACGGGCGCTCCGTCGCGGCCTCGCGCAGCACGGAGAAGCGCTCCTCGCCGAGCTCCGCGCGCCATTCCTCGTCGCTCTTGTTCACGCGGTACTCCACGCGTGCTCCTTCCGGTCGGGTGCCATGATGGCAGGCACCAATGCTCGCAGGTCTTCCTGCACGAGGTGCAACGCGTGACGGATGCCCCGTGTTCCGGGCGCCCGGGATGCACACGCCGCGGTCGCTCGGCGTGCGCACGGCGGCGGTTCCCTAGGATGTGCTGCAACGGCGAGCGGCCGTGAGCGACGGGAGGACCCATGGGCGTTGAGCACGTGCCCTCCCGCGGCGACGGCGACGCCGTGCTCGACGACCGGGCGATCCGCGTGCTGGCCTTCGAGGGGCGTGCGTGGCAGCAGCCGGGTCTCAAGGCGCAGGCCATCCGCGACGAGTTCGGCATCTCCGCCGCCCGGTACTATCGGATCCTCGGAGAGCTCATCGATTCACCCGCTGCGCTCCGTCACGACCCGATGCTCGTCAAGCGCCTGCAACGGATGCGTGAGGCGCGCGCAGCGATGCGAGCCCGTCGCTCGCTCTCGATCGGCCGCGCGCTCGACTGAGCGCGGCCCCGACCCCGACGACTGGACCTCATGGCGCAGAAGTTCCCCCGCGATCGTTTCGACTCCATCCCGCACGGCATCGAGCGGGTCGGAGCGCACCGAGCACCCGCGCGGCGCGGCGCCGGCTGGGTGGCGTTCGGCTGGGCCGCGCTCGTCACCGTCGTGCTCGTCGCGGTCGGCATCGGCGGTGTCGTGCTCTTCAACGACCGGCTGAACTTCGGCGACACCGGCGTGGCCACGCCCACGCCCACCCCCGCGGTGACCGCGCCGCCGACGGTCGCTCCCGACATCCCCGTCACGGTGCTGAACGGCACGACGACCGCCGGCCTCGCCGCCCGCGCGGGCGAGACGTTGACGGCCGCGGGCATCCCCGTCGGCACGACCGCCAACGCGAGTGAGAACGACCTGACCGAGACGGTCGTCTACTACGCCACCCCCGATCTCGAGGGCGCCGCTCGCGGTGTCGCCGCCGCGATCCCCGAGGCCGACGTGCGGCTCTCCGAGCAGTTCGCCCAGATCGGCACCCCGCTCGTGCTCGTGGTCGGATCCGACTACGCGGCCGCCACCGGCGGGTGATCCGCAGCGAATCGTTGCCATTCCGCGACATTTTCTTGCGCCGAACCCCTTGTGCCGCGAAACCACGTCGTTAGTATCTGGAATTGGTCGCTCTCTCCCGTGTCCCGCCCGGCGCCGCCTCGGTGCCATGCCGGCACGTTCCGAGGGCCCCGGTACAGGCGACAGGCACGTGCTGATCGACGAACGGCAACATGGGAGCAACGCATGGCGAACGGAACCGTGAAGTGGTTCAACGCTGAAAAGGGTTATGGATTCATCACCGTCGACGACGGGGGCCAGGACGTGTTCGTCCACTACTCCGCGATCGACATGTCCGGCTACAAGGTGCTCGAAGAGGGCCAGCAGGTCGTCTTCGAGGTCGGCACGGGGTCCAAGGGGCCACAGGCCGAGGGCGTGCGTCCCGCCTAGCCCGAGAGCTCGAACGCGCCGCCGGCTCGCCGGCGGCGCGTTCCTCGTCGTCCGCCCGCGCTCGTGGCCTGACGGCGCGACTCGTCGCCGGACGAGGTCCGGGCGCGCCGGGGGGCTCCTCGCGTGCGGCGCATCGGTAGCATGACCGCATGGCGTGGCCCGCTCGCTCGGCCGCCGCGTTCCGTGGTGCAGCGCTCACCGTGGTCGCGGTCTCCGTCCTGCTCGTCACCGGATGCAGCGGCCCGCCGGTCCTCGTGCCGGTGGCGACGCC
Source organism: Agromyces sp. P2_B3 (assembly GCF_056404815.1). Classification (NCBI taxonomy): domain Bacteria; kingdom Bacillati; phylum Actinomycetota; class Actinomycetes; order Micrococcales; family Microbacteriaceae; genus Agromyces; species Agromyces sp. P2_B3. Next base: position 55,513 of record NZ_JBFUDH010000009.1, read on the forward strand.
CTCGCCGGCCGCTCGTCCTGCCGGCGACAGCGGACCGCCGGTCGCCGTCGCGTTCAGCCCGCTGCGGGGCACGCGGCTCGAGGCGCCGGCCGCGCCGCATCCGTCGATCGCCGTGAAGATCGACAACCACGAGGAGGCGCGTCCGCAGATCGCCCTCAACCGGAGCGACATCGCGTTCGAGGAGCTCGTCGAGGGCGGGCTCACCCGGTACCTCGTGGTCTGGCATTCCGACGTGCCCGAGTCCGTCGGCCCGGTGCGATCGGTGCGCCCCATGGACCCCGACATCGCCTCGCCGTTCGGCGGCATCATGTCGTACTCGGGCGGTCAGGAGCAGTTCGTCGAGATGATGATGGCGACGCCCCTCGTCAACATCGTCTTCGACTTCGACGACACCGGGCTCTTCGAGCGCGCCGATGAGCGCCCGGGTCCGCACGACGTCATCCTCGCCGCCGCCGAGGCGGTCTCGCGCAACGCCTCGCTCGCGCCGCCGCCTGTGCAGTTCTCCTACGGGACGAGGGATCCCCTCGCCGCACCGGCACTCGCCGCGATGCCGACCTCGCGCATCGACCTCGTCTTCTCCGAGGCGCGATTCCCGTCGTGGGAGTGGGACGCGGCCTCCGGCGCATGGCTCCGCTCCCAGGAGGGGGCACCCGACTACGAGGCCTCGGGCGACCGGGTGCGCGCGACCAACGTCGTCACCATGCGGGTCGGCATCGACTGGAGCTACGGCGAGGTGCCGCGCACGGTCATGGTGGGCTCGGGCGAGGCATGGGCCTCGGTCGCCGGCAGGACGGTGCACGGGACGTGGGCGAAGGATGCCGCGGCCGCGCCGATCGTCCTCACGGCCGACGACGGCAGCCGCATCCGGCTCGCGCCGGGCAACACGTGGGTCGAGCTCGTGCCCGACGAGGGCTCGGCGACGTTCGTGCCCTGAGCCGCGGCGCGCGGCATCCGTGCTCGCTTGCACTCGTGACGGTCGAGTGCCAGAATCGTCTTAGCACTCACTCGATTTGAGTGCTAACCAACGAATCTTTGAGACGTCCGAGAAGGGACGAGAGACACACATGGCAAAGATCATTGCTTTCAACGAGGAGGCCCGCCGCGGGCTCGAGCGTGGACTCAACCAGCTCGCCGACGCGGTCAAGGTGACCCTCGGCCCGCGCGGTCGCAACGTCGTGCTCGAGAAGAAGTGGGGCGCCCCCACGATCACGAACGACGGCGTGTCGATCGCCAAGGAGATCGAGCTCGACGACCCGTACGAGAAGATCGGCGCCGAGCTCGTCAAGGAGGTCGCCAAGAAGACCGACGACGTCGCCGGCGACGGCACCACGACCTCGGTCGTGCTCGCCCAGGCGCTCGTGCGCGAGGGCCTCCGCAACGTGGCCGCAGGCGCCGACCCCATCTCGCTGAAGCGCGGCATCGAGAAGGCCGTCGCGGCCGTCTCCGAGGAGCTCCTCGCCGCTGCGAAGGAGATCGAGACCAAGGAAGAGATCGCCGCGACCGCGTCGATCTCCGCCGCCGACCCCCAGATCGGCGAGATCATCGCCGAGGCGATCGACAAGGTCGGCAAGGAGGGCGTCGTCACCGTCGAGGAGTCGAACACCTTCGGCACCGAGCTGGAGCTCACCGAGGGCATGCGCTTCGACAAGGGCTACCTGTCGGCGTACTTCGTCACGGACCCCGAGCGCCAGGAGGCGGTCTTCGAGGACCCGTACATCCTCATCGTCAACAGCAAGGTCTCGAACATCAAGGACCTGCTCCCCATCGTCGACAAGGTCATCCAGACCGGCAAGCAGCTCCTCATCATCGCTGAGGACGTCGACGGCGAGGCGCTCGCGACCCTGATCGTGAACAAGATCCGCGGCATCTTCAAGTCGGTCGCCGTCAAGGCTCCCGGCTTCGGCGACCGTCGCAAGGCGCAGCTCCAGGACATCGCGATCCTGACCGGCGGCCAGGTCATCTCCGAGGAGGTCGGCCTCAAGCTCGAGAACGTCACCCTCGACCTGCTCGGCCAGGCTCGCAAGGTCGTCATCACCAAGGACGAGACGACCATCGTCGAGGGCGCGGGCGACCCCGAGGCCATCGCCGGCCGCGTGGCGCAGATCCGCGCCGAGATCGAGAACACCGACTCGGACTACGACCGCGAGAAGCTCCAGGAGCGCCTCGCGAAGCTCGCCGGCGGCGTCGCCGTCATCAAGGCGGGCGCGGCCACCGAGGTCGAGCTCAAGGAGCGCAAGCACCGCATCGAGGACGCCGTCCGCAACGCGAAGGCCGCCGTCGAGGAGGGCATCGTCGCCGGTGGTGGCGTGGCCCTCATCCAGGCCGGCGCGAAGGCGTTCGCGAAGCTCTCGCTCACGGGCGACGAGGCGACCGGCGCGAACATCGTCAAGGTCGCCATCGAGGCGCCGCTCAAGCAGATCGCACTCAACGCGGGCCTCGAGCCCGGCGTCGTGGCGAACCGCGTCGCGGAGCTGCCCGACGGCCACGGCCTCAACGCCGCGACCGGCGAGTACGGCGACCTGCTCGCGCAGGGCATCATCGACCCCGCCAAGGTGACGCGTTCGGCGCTGCAGAACGCCGCGTCGATCGCCGGCCTCTTCCTCACCACGGAGGCCGTCGTCGCCGAGAAGCCCGAGAAGAACCCGGTTCCGGCCGGCGACCCCACGGGCGGCATGGACTTCTAGTCCGAATCGATCCACGGCCCGCGGGCCCGATCAACGCGAAGGGCGTCTCCTCCGGGAGGCGCCCTTCGTCGTGCCCGGGGGCCGTGCGGCGGTGCCCCCTGCGCGCGTCGCCGTGCCCGTCGCGGTCAGCGCAGGAACAGGCGCGCGTTCGCCTGCTCCGCGTCGGCGTACTGCGTGGCGGCCATGCCGAGCGCCTGGTTGAGGTGCGCGAGGCTCTGCTCGACCTGCAGCTGCGTGGCCCGCCAGTCGGAGACGGCGCCCTGGAACGCCGTGGCGGCCTGCCCCGACCACGACGACTGCAGCCCGGTCAGCTGGCCGAGGAGCGACGACACCTCCGCCTGGATGCGGCCGATGGTGCCCTGGACGGTCTGCGTCGCCGCGGAGACCTGTGCGGCGTCGACGTGATACGTGGTCATGGAAGTGCGTCCTCTCGGTCGGTGTGTGCCCCAACGGTAGGGGTGCGCACGGGTGGCGGGGACGAGCGGGCGCGGCCGGGGACGCGGCATCCGTACGTGACGATTGGTGAGGACGAGTCGGCGTCGTGGGATGGGCGGAGCCGGCGCCGTTCACGAGCCCGTCAGCCGGCGGTGACCGACTGCGGTGCTGCGGCTGAGCCGGCCAGCGGGAGCGAGACCCGGAACGTCGCGCCGCCGCCGGGCGTCTCCACCACGTCGACGGTGCCGTTGTGCGCCGCCACGATGGACGAGACGATGGCGAGCCCGAGGCCCGAGCCGCCGGTCTCGCGCGTGCGCGACGTGTCGGCGCGCCAGAAGCGCTGGAAGATCTTCTCCCGGATCTGCGGCGGGATGCCCTCGCCGTGGTCGATGACCTCGATCATCGCGCGCTCGGCCGGGTCGTCGATGGAGACGCGGATGTCGATCGGGCTGTCGTCGGACGTGAACCGGATGGCGTTGGCCATGAGGTTCGTGATGACCTGCCGGATCTTGTTCTCCTCGGCGAGCACCACCGCGCGCCGTACCGGTGCGGTCACCACGGCGCCGCCCTGGCCGGAGGGACTCGTCGCCTCCCCGGGCGAGGAGGCCGTCGCCCGGCCCGCGCCGGACGCCATGGCGGCGGTCTCCGCGACCGTCGCGGACGCGGCATCCGTGGCCGCAGCACGAGATCGCGCCGACTGCCGGCGCGACCCGCCGGATGCGGAGCCGGTGGACTTCGGGCCACCCGGTCGTCGCGGGGCTGTCGCGTGCGTCACCTCGCCGCGTGGTCGACGGCCGCGAAGCCGCGCGAGGGTCGCGCCGGCGAAGGAGATGGCGCCGGTCGCGGGTCGCTCCGCCTCGAGCTCCACCTCGAGCTCGGGCGCCGGGCTCGCGGCATCCGTGGTGCCGACCTCCTCGGGCGCGATCACCGTCACCGTGCGGGCGGGGTTCGCCGCCATCGCGTCGAGCGCGGCATCGCGCGCGAGCGGCACGAGGTCGACCTCGGCGAGCTCGAGCGGCTTGGCCTCATCGAGCCGGGCCAGGGCCAGGAGGTCCTCGACGAGGCCGCCCATGCGGATGGCCTCCTTCTCGATGCGGTCCATGGCCTGCGCGACCTCTTCGGGGCTCTGCAGGGCGCCCATGCGGTAGAGCTCCGCGTAGCCGCGCACCGACACGAGGGGCGTGCGCAGCTCATGCGAGGCGTCGCCGACGAAGCGGCGCATCTGCTCGATGGTGCGCGCGCGATCCCGGAACGCCCGGTCGATGCGGTTGAGCATCGTGTTGAGCGAGCGGTTGAGCCGGCCGACCTCGGTGTTGGGCGTGGCCCCGCCGAGGCGCTGGCTGAAGTCGCCGTCGGCGATCGCGGCGGCCGTGCGCTCCACCTCGCGCAGCGGCGTGAACGTCGAGGTCACGAGCATGCGGGTCAGCAGGGCGCCGATGAGCACGACGCCGAGCCCGAAGCCCAGGAAGATGGTGAGGTAGACGGCGAGCAGCTGCTCGGTCGCCTTCGACGACACGGCGATGATGATCGGCGCGTAGGTGCCGTGCTGGTCGGCCGTCATGAGCGCGGCCACGGCCCGGAAGGTCGAGTTGCCGTCGGCATCCCGCAATGGGAACACCTGGTACCCGCCGGCGTTCTTCTCGTTGACCATCGCGGGCGTCAGCATGGCGGGCAGCTGCGGCAGCTCGGCGCGGTCGCGGTCGCCCCAGTTGTGCGCCCATTTGCCCGTCTGCTCGTCGTAGACGGCGACGAACACGTCTTCGGCGGGCCGGAACGCGAGGTCGTCGAGGTTGGTGCCCGGATCGGCGTCGCCGCCCTCGTCGGTGAAGTACTTCATGAGGTCGCCCGACGCGATGGCCGCGAGCTTGCCCTTCGTCTGCTCCTCGACGTAGGAGCGGAGCATGGCGGCCGTGCCGATGCCGGAGACGAGCAGCCCGAGGGTCAGCATCAGGACCGTCACACCCGTGATCTTGGTGCGCAGGGAGATGCGGTTCCACCGCTCGTTGATCGTCTGATGCATGGCTGCCCGAGTCTAGGCGGCGAAGCCTGAGTCAGGGCTTGGAGGACTTCAGCATGTACCCGAATCCCCGCTTCGTCTGGATCAGCGGCTCGTTCGAGTGCTGGTCGAGCTTGCGGCGGAGGTAGGAGATGTAGCTCTCGACGATGCCGGCGTCCCCGTTGAAGTCGTACTCCCACACGTGGTCGAGGATCTGGGCCTTCGAGAGCACGCGGTTCGGGTTCAGCATGAGGTAGCGGAGCAGCTTGAACTCGGTGGGGGAGAGCTCGACGGGCACGTCGCCGACGAGCACCTCGTGGGTGTCCTGGTCCATGGTCAGCTCGCCGGTGCGGATGACCGCGTCCTCCTCGGCGTGCATGGTGCGCCGCAGGATCGCCTTGATGCGCGCCACGATCTCGTCGAGGCTGAACGGCTTGGTGACGTAGTCGTCGCCGCCGACCGTGAGGCCGGTGATCTTGTCCTCGGTGTCGTCCTTCGCGGTGAGGAACAGGATGGGGGCGGTGTAGCCCGCCGAGCGGAGTCGCTTGGTGACGCCGAACCCGTTCATGTCGGGCAGCATGACGTCGAGGATGATCAGGTCGGGCTCCTCCTCGAGCACGGCCGAGATGGTCTGCGCGCCGTTGCCGACGGCGCGCACGGCGAAGCCGGCGAACCGGAGGCTCGTGGTGAGGAGATCGCGGATGTTGGGCTCGTCATCGACGATGAGAATGCGTGGTCCATCGCTCATGGGGTCATTCTCTTGACGTTCGCTGTGATCTGCCTGTGAGTCACTTGGATGCTCCGGATGCCGCGGAGATCCGCAGGCAGCATCCGCCCGCGCCCGGATCGAGGTGCACCCGATCGGCATCGTCGCCCACCTCCTGCGCCATGGCGCAGACCAGGGCGTGGTTGAGGTCGCAGACGACCTCGGGATACTGCGCCGCGAGCTTGTGGAAGGGGCAGGTGCCGAGCACGGTGTCCCCGCCGTCGGGGCGCGGTTCGAACCCCGACCGTTCGAGGGCGACGTCGAGCGCCGGTGCGCCGAGGGCGAGGCGACGGCCGGCGCGATCGGCCGCGTCGTGCAGCGCGGCCTTCGGAGAGGCGCCCGTCATCGCCTGCTGGATGGCGTCGGCCATGACACCGCCGGCGACGGCGTACAGGCGACGGGGCAGGTCGAGCGCGAACTCCCGGTCGCTGCGCCGGTAGAGCTTCGACGGCCGCCCCGCCCCCGGCCCGGAGCGGCCGTTGAGGCGGCGGAACTCCACGGCGAGCAGGCCCGCTGCGGCCAGGCGCTCGAGGTGGAACGCGGCGGTGGAGCGAGGCAGGTCGAGCATACGGGCGACGACGTCTCGGCTGACGGCCTCGTCGTGCTCGACAACGGCAGCGTAGACGCGTCGCCGCAGCGGATCGGTCAGGACCGCCGCGGCCGACCAGCGGTCATCGTCGGAGCCGCCGCCATGGGATGCCATGCTCGGCAGCCTACTCTAAAAACAGGAAGCATTGACAGAAGAATGCCGCCGACCTAGCGTCGAGGGAAAGCGCGGAAGGGGCCACCGGCCCCGCCGAACGACACGCTGGAGGTGCTGCATGAGCCCCGACGGAACGCCCGCCCTCGTGCCGCTGCACGCCGTCGCCTGCGACGAGGCGCCCCCGATCGACCGCGATCGCGCGCAGCGCGCGATGGCCGACCTGCTCGCCGCCCTCGGCCAGGACCTCCGGTCCCCGCACCTCGCCGACACGCCGCGGCGCGCGACCGACGCGCTCATCGAACTGCTGACGCCCGAGCCCTTCCGGGTCACCACGTTCCCGAACGACGAGGGATACGCCGATCTCGTGCTCCTGACCGACATCCCGTTCCACTCGCTCTGCGAGCACCACCTGCTCCCGTTCCGCGGCGTCGCACACGTCGGCTACGTGCCGGGGGACCGCCTCGTCGGCCTCTCGAAGCTCGCGCGGATCGTCGAGCACGTGTCGAGGGCGCTTCAGGTGCAGGAGCGGATGACAGAGCAGATCGCCGAGTGGCTCGACGTCGAGCTCGCCCCGCGCGGCGTGGGCGTCGTGCTCGAGGCCGAACACCTCTGCATGACCCTGCGCGGGCCACGTATCGTGGGCAGCGTGACCACGACGAGCAGGTTCTCCGGACTCCTCACCGACGATCCGCGCCTCCGGCAGGCATTCGAGTCGCGGTGCGCGACCCGGGGAACGGGGCGGGCCGCATGAACGGCGAGCGGGGCATCCTGATCATCGGCGGCGGCCTGGCAGGCGCCCGCGCGGCGGAGGGGGCGCGGGCGGCGGGCTACGACGGGCCGGTGCGCCTCGTCGCGGCTGAGGACGCGATGCCGTACATCCGTCCACCGCTCTCGAAGGAGTTCCTGAACGGCGGCGGCTCCCGCGACGACCTCGACGTGCATCCCGGCGAGTGGTATGCCGAGCACCGGGTCGACGTGCTCCGCGGCATCCGCGCCACGGCGCTGGACCTCGCCGCCCACCTGGTGCGGCTCGACGACGGACGCGACCTCGGCTACGACCGACTGCTGCTCGCAACGGGGTCGGAGCCGCGCCGGTGGCCGGGCGCGGGCGCCGACCTCGCCGGCGTGCACACGCTCCGCACGGTGGGCGACTCGATGGCGCTCCGCGAGCTCCTCTCGCCGGGTGGCCGTCGCATCGCCCTCATCGGCAGCGGATGGATCGGGCTCGAGGTCGCTGCGGCCGCGCGCGGGTACGGCAACGACGTCACGGTCGTCGCGCCCGACGCCGTGCCGCTCGAGGGCGCGATCGGCCGCACCGCGGGTGAGGTCTTCGCCCGCCTGCACCGCGAGCACGGTGTCGACCTCCGCATGTCGACCAGGGTCGAGGCGATCGGCGGCGATGACGGTCGCGCGACCGGCGTGGCACTCGAGGGCGGCGAGGTCCTGGGGGCCGATGCGGTGATCGTCGCCATCGGCGCGTCCCCCGTCACCGGCCTCGCGGAGGCGGCCGGCATCGAGGTCGACAACGGCGTCATGACGGATGCCGCGTTCCGCACGAGCGCCGACGACGTCTACGCCGTGGGCGACGTCGCGAACGTGTACCAGCCCTTCCTCGGCCGGCACCTGCGCACGGAGCACTGGGCGACCGCGGAGCACCACGGCCCCGCCGCGGGCCGCTCCATGGCGGGCGAGCGCATCGAGTTCGACGAAGCGCCCTACTTCTACACCGACCAGTACGATCTCGGCATGGAGTTCTCGGGCTACGGTCCTCTGATGGCCGGCGTCGAGCCGGTGTTCCGCGGCGACGTGCCGGGGCGCGAGTTCATCGCCTTCTGGCTGGCCGACGAGCGGGTCGTCGCAGGCATGAACGTCAACGTCTGGGACGTGAACGAGCAGGTGCAGCAGCTCATCCGCTCGCGTGCCCGCATCGACGGCGCCCGGCTCGTCGACCCGGCCGTGCCCCTCGAGCGCCTCGTCGACGAGGCGACGGCATGACCTGGCCCCGCTGGGCGAGCGCCGCACGGGTCTCCGCGTGAGCGGCCCGCTCGGGTGGGTCGAGCCCGAGTTCGCCCATCCGGTGCGTCGCATCGCGGGTCGCGAGGTCGACTTCCGACGTTCCATCGCCGTCATGGCCGTGGTCAACCGCACCCCCGACTCGTTCTACGACCGCGGCGCGACCTTCGGCCTCGACGCGGCCGTCGACGCCGGCCGGCGCGCCATCGCGCAGGGCGCCGCGTGGATCGACATCGGCGGCGCGAAGTTCGGCCCGGGTCCGGCGATCCCGGTGGGCGAGGAGATCGATCGCGTGGTGCCGGTCGTGGCGGCGCTCGCGGGCGCGGGGGCCGCGCTCTCCGTCGACACGTTCCACGCCGAGGTCGCCGCCGCGGCCATCGCGGCCGGCGCCGACGTCATCAACGACACCACGGGCGTGCACGACCCGGCGATCGCGGAAGTGGTCGCGACATCCGCTGCCACGCTCGTCATCACGCACAGCCGCGCCGAACCCCGCCAGTGGTTCCCGCGGCCCGAGTACGACGACGTCGTGGGCGAGGTCGCCGCGTTCCTCGAGGAGCGCACCGCACTCGCCGTCGCGCACGGGGTGCCCGAGGAGCGGATCGTGCTCGACCCGGGGCACGACCTGAACAAGAACACGCGCCACAGCCTCGAGCTCACCCGACGGTTCGGCGAGCTCACACGGCTCGGGTTCCCGCTCGTCGCCGCGGTGTCGAACAAGGACTTCATCGGCGAGACGCTCGACCGCGCGCGCGACGCGCGACTCGCGGGTTCGCTCGCCGCCGCGGTCTTCTGCGTCGCCCAGGGCGCCCGCATCCTGCGCATGCACAACGTGGCCGAATCGGTCGACGCGGCACGCATGGTCGAGGCCGTCATGGGATGGCGCGAACCGACCCACCTCAGGCACAACATGTACGACGGCCCGAACGAGGAGCCATGACCGCGCCGACCAGGGAGCAGCTCCTCGAGGCCTACGCGATCGCCGACCGCGAAATGCCCGCGGTGCGGATGAACTTCGTCACCAGCCTCGACGGGGCGGTGACCCTCGAGGGGCGAAGCGGGGGCCTCGGCGACGAGCACGACCGCCTCGCCATGCAGGTGCTGCGCACGCTCGCCGACGTGGTGCTGGTCGGCGCGGGCACGGTGCGGGTCGAGGGGTACGGCGGCCTGCAGGTCGGCGAAGCGGATGCCGCGTGGCGGCGGTCGCGCGGGCTCCCGCCGCAGCCCCGGCTGGCCGTGGTCTCGTCGCGTCTCGACCTCGGTCCCGAGCATCCGGTGTTCGGGCGCGCTGTGGAGCGGCCGATCGTCGTGACGCGCGAGGCGGCGCCCGACGACCGACGTGACGCGCTCGCCGAGGTCGCCGATGTGCTGGTGTGCGGCGAGGACACGGTCGACCTCGCGGCGATGCTCGACGCCTTCGCCCGCCTCGGCCTGGGGCAGGTGCTCTGCGAGGGCGGCCCGCACCTGTTCGGCTCGCTGGTCGAGTCGGATCTCGTCGACGAGCTGTGCCTCAGCCTGAGTCCGCTCCTCGTGGCGGGCGGCGCCGGCCGCATCGTGCGCGGGGCGCCCGAGGTCGAGCACCGGATGCGGCTCGTGCATGCGATCCCCGCCGGCGACCTGCTGCTGCTGCGGTACGCGCGGGCGCGCTGACGCGGTCGGACGCGCTGACGCGGCGGGCGGGCCCGCCTCCGCGGGTCAGCGCACCGGCCGGTACGCGAGGTGCGTGACGAGCGAGGTCCCCCGTGACGAGACCTGCTCGAACGCCGCCGGCGGCACCCCGTCGAAGAGGCGATGGCCCGCCCCGATGATCGTGGGCGACACGTGCACGCGAACCTCGTCGACGAGCCCCGCGGCGAGGAACTGGTTGACCGTCGTGGCGCCACCGACGATCACGACGTCGCGGTCGCCGGCGGCCGCCGTGGCCCGCTCGAGCGCCGAGTGCAGTCCCGCCGTCACGAAGTGGAACGTGGTGCCGCCCGCCATGGCGAGGTCGGGTCGTTCCCGGTGCGCGAGGACGAACACCGGCGCGTGGTAGAGCGGCTCGTCGCCCCACCACCCGCTCCAGTCGAGGTCCCACTCGCCCCGGTCCGGGCCGAACATGTTGCGCCCCATGATGAAGGCGCCCGCGTCGAGCATGGCGTCGAACTCGTCCCGATTCTCCGCGCCGTCCTCGATCATCCAGTCGTAGAGGCGGTTGTGCTCGATCCTCCCGAAGGGCAGGTCGCGGGTCTGGCCGGGTCCGGCCATGTAGCCGTCCATCGAGACGGCGACGTCGCAGACGACGTTGGACATGGGTGTCTCCTCCCTGCAAGACCGATTGCGAAGTGCAATCGGTATGTCGAGAGGGTAGCCATTCCGCTTGCAGTCTGCAATCGGTTTTTCACGCATGCGGGAGACAGGGCGGTTCCGACGGGTGCAGTGGTTACGCCGCGAGCCCGTGCGCGTCGAGGATCGTGTAGCTGTAGCCCTGCTCGGCGAGGAACCGCTGCCGGTTCTGCGCGAAGTCCTGGTCGACGGTGTCGCGCGCGACGAGGGTGTAGAAGTTCGCCGAGAGTCCCGACTCCTTCGGCCGCAGCAGGCGGCCGAGGCGCTGGGCCTCCTCCTGGCGCGAGCCGAACGAGCCCGACACCTGGATCGCGACGGTCGCCTCGGGGAGGTCGACCGAGAAGTTCGCCACCTTCGACACGACGAGCACCGGGGTGCGCCCGTCACGGAACTCCTGGAAGAGCCGCTCGCGCTCGTCCACCGGCGTGGCGCCCGTGAGCTGGGGTGCGCCGAGGGTCTCGGCGAGCTCGTCGATCTGGTCGAGGTACTGGCCGATCACGAGGATCCGCTCGCCGGCGTGCTTCGCCACGAGCTCCTTCACCACGCCGAGCTTCGCGGGTGCGGTCGCCGCGAGCCGGTACCGCTCGTCGTCGGCGGATGCCGCGTACGCGAGCCGCTCCGACTGCGGCAGGTCGATGCGCACCTCGTAGCAGGCCGCGGGGGAGATGAAGCCCTGCGCCTCGATCTCCTTCCACGGCGCGTCGAACCGCTTGGGACCGATGAGGGAGAAGACGTCGCCCTCGCGTCCGTCCTCTCGCACGAGCGTCGCGGTGAGGCCGAGGCGACGGCGCGCCTGCAGTTCGGCGGTGAGCTTGAAGACCGGCGCCGGCAGCAGGTGCACCTCGTCGTAGACGACGAGGCCCCAGTCGAGCGCGTCGAGCAGCGCCAGGTGGGCGTACTCGCCCTTCCGCTTCGCGGTGAGGATCTGGTAGGTGGCGATGGTGACGGGCTTGACCTCCTTCACCTGCCCCGAGTACTCGCCGATCTCGTCGGCGGTGAGGCTCGTGCGCTTCAGCAGCTCGTCGCGCCACTGCCTGGCCGACACCGTGTTCGTCACGAGGATGAGCGTGGTGGTCTTCGCGGTGGCCATCGCACCCGCGCCGACGAGCGTCTTGCCCGCGCCGCACGGCAGCACGACCACGCCCGAGCCGCCGTCGAAGAAGTTGTCGACGGCCTTCTGCTGGTAGTCGCGCAGGTGCCAGCTCGTCTGGTCGAGCTCGATCGGATGCGGCGTGCCGGGGGTGTACCCGGCGAGGTCCTCGGCCGGCCAGCCCAGCTTCACGAGCTCCTGCTTGAGGGCGCCGCGCGCCCACGCCGCGACGAGGAAGCTCTCGTCGTCGATCCGCTCGGTGAGCAGCGGCGCGATGCGCTTGGCGTTCGCGACCTCGGTGAGCACGGCGATGTCGCTGGAGTACAGGCGCAGGGCGCCGTCGTCGGTGCGGTCGACGATGAGCCGGCCGTAGCGGCCGACCGTCTCGCGCATGTCGACGGCCACGGTCTGCGGCACGGGGAACTTGGCGTACCGCTCGAGCGTGCCGAGCATGTCCTCGGCTCCGTGGCCGGCGGCGCGGGCGTTCCACAGCCCGAGACGGGTGATGCGATAGGTGTGCACGTGCTCGGGCGCGCGCTCGAGCTCGGCGAAGACCGCGAGGTCGTGCCGCGCGTCCTCCGCGAGCGGATGGGCGACTTCGAGGAGCACGGTGCGGTCGCTCTGCACGATGAGTGGGCCGTCTGACATAGCGTTCGAGTCTACGCCCGCTTGGGGGGACGACGGCCGCCACGCGGCATCCGTCGCTCGCGCCTCAGACGTTGGTGGGCGCCGGGGAGACCGCGGCGATCGCGGAGAGCGGCAGCGTGCGCTCGATGTCGGCCTTGCGATCGCGGGCGCGGAGGCGTCCGTTCGCGACGCTCGCGGGAGCGAGCAGGTAGTCGGCGGTCTGGCCGCCTGGCATGCGGACGGTGACGGTGAGGGTCTCCTTCGCGCGGGCCGCGGCCTCGAGCTGGCGGGCGAGCCACGCCTGCTCGGTGGCGCCGGCGTCGCCCGTCGCGAGGACGCGGTCGAGCAGCGCGGCGACCGGATCGGTCTTCGGCGGCGGCGGGGGAGCCGTGGCGAGGCGATGCCGACGCAGCCGGACGATCTCGCCGTTCCCGTCTTCGGCGGCCACCGGATACCTCGCATCGGAAAGCGCCCAGAACACGACGTCGGGCGTGAACCGGGAGAGGAGCCGGTGCGGGCCCGTCTGGCGCAGCCCGATCGACGAGAGCGACTGGTCGACCGCGAGCGTGCGCACGAGCTGCTCGTCGTCGGAGCGGATCGCGGAGCGCGCCGGGGCGTCGGCATCGTCGGCAGCGGCCACGCGCACCGAGCCGAACCGCGACGCCGCTTCTCCCACGAGATAGGCGAGCGGCTGCGGGATGCCGGTCAGCGAGAGGCCGTGAAGGAACGCGAGGATCGACTCCGACGTCTCGCCCGCGGCGAGCCCCCGGTTCACGGATGCCGCGCTCACGCGATACGTCGATGCGAGGTCGCGGCCCTCGACGTCGGCGAAGCCCCTCAGCCTCGCGTCGAGCGCGGGCTCGAGCGGACCGGGCGACACGATGGAGAGGTCGTGCTGCACGTAGACCTTGTCGACCTGTGCGGGGAAGTGCGCGGCGAGCAGCCGCGCGGCGCGATCGATGTCGCCGGCGAGCACGAGCCGACCGGTCTCGACCGGTTCGCCCGCGACGGCGAGGCCGAGCGACTCGGCGTCGCCGACCAGACGGTCGAGGCCCTCCTCGATCCAGCGGCCACCGGCCGGGTAGAACCAGTGCACGTCGTCGCGCAGGTCGGTCGCCGTGAGGTGCTCGCTGCGGCGCGCGACGAGCTCGCGGAGCGGAGCGGGCACGCGGTCGCGCCAGCATTGCGCGAGGCGGCGCCACCGGGCGGCGGCGCTCTGCTGCGTCCACTCGGCCCCGAGGTCGGACTCGAGCCAGAACGCGCCGTCGCGCACCACGAGGCCGGCCTCGTCGGCGCGGTGGAAGAGGCGGGGCAGCGCCTCGAGGGCGATGCCGCTCGACTCGGCGAGGCGCTTCGAGTCGGGCAGGGCGAGCCCGCCCTTCGCGAGCTCGCGCGCGGGCTGCAGCCCGAGCTCGGCGAGCAGCTCGGCGGTCGCCGCGACGGTGGCGTAGGCGGCCTCGGCGGCGTGGCGCTCGAGCAGGCTGCGGTCGACCTGGTCGACGCTCACGAGCACGGGCGGCGCCGGTGCCGCGAGGTCGGCCGCCGTCGGGATGTCCCTGGGGGTGTGCACGGCCAGGCGTGCCGACACCGCGGTGGGCACGTGGACGCGCTTGGAGGTCTCGACGACGAGGAGGAGGGCGCCGAGCCTGGCCAGGAGTGCCGGCGCGGCATCCGCCAGTTCGTCGGATGCGCCGAACTCGACCAGCTGGTCGTGCACCGACGCCGCCGTGGCGTCGCCGTGCTCGTCCGCGACGGCCGATGCGGCGGCGAGCACCGCGAGGTGGCGGCGATCGAGCCGGCTCAGCGCATGGTCGATCGAGTCAGGGGCGAGCAGCACCTCGGCAAGGTCGAAGAGGTCGCGCACGCCGACGGGGTCGAACTCGCGCGACTGCAACGCCGACGCGAGATCTGTTCGCGACAGCTCGCGGAGACGTGCGGCGAGCTCCAGCACGGCGGCGGGTCAGCTCGATCCGGTGCGACCGGCGCGCGATCGTCGCACGCCGTTCACGATGAGGAGCGCGATGAGCAGGAGGAAGGCGATCGGCAGCCCGAACAGGGGCAGCGTGAGCACCAGGGGCCAGACGCCCTGGCTGAAGCCGTCGTCGGCTCCTGCGCCGTTGGCCGTGCCGATCATGACCGCGATGAACGCGAGGATCGAGATGGCCACGATGGCGACGAACATGTAGGCGAGGATGCGCTCGGCACGGTGCTGGGTGATGGGGCCTGAGTCGCTCACCTCACCAGAATAGGGCAGCGGGCGGACGCAGGGCTCCCGGGCTTCTAGACTGGACCGAGGACGGAAGCCCATTCGGCCCGTCCATCCCCACGCGAGCGAGGTTCACACGATGCCCACCGGCAAGGTCAAGTTCTACGACGAGGAGAAGGGGTTCGGCTTCATCAGCTCCGATGACGGCCAGGAGGTCTTCCTCCACGCATCCGCTCTTCCCGCCGGCGCGACCGTGCGTGCGGGCACCCGTCTCGAGTTCGGCGTCGCTCAGGGCAAGCGCGGGGCGCAGGCGCTCTCGGTGCGGGTACTCGAGGCGCCGGTCAGCCTCGCGAAGATCAATCGCAAGCCCGCCGACGACATGGCCATCATCGTGGAGGACGTCGTGAAGGTGCTCGACGGCATCGGCGCAGACCTCCGGCGTGGCCGCTACCCCGACAAGTCGAAGTCGCGCACGGTCGCGGCGGTGCTGCGCAAGGTCGCAGACGATCTCGATGCCTGAGCAGCCGGGTCCCGTCGACGAGGTCGACGCCACCCCGATCGACCAGCCGGCGGATGCCGCGCCCGTGTCGACCGATGAGCCGGCGGATGCCGCGGCGGTGACCGTCGACGAGCCTGCGGATGCCGCGGCGGAGACCATCGACGAGGCTGCGGATGCCGCGGTGCCGGTGTTCGAGCCCGACGCGATCCTCCTCGACGCCGTCGACCTCGCCCGTCGTGCGCTGCTCGAGGTGACCCCGCCCGAGACCGTCGGATCCGTCATCGGGCACGTCGCCGAGGGCGAGCACGTGCTCACCATGCTGTTCGCCGCCGACCTCGCGGGGTACCCGGGCTGGCGGTGGAGTGTCACGATCGCCCGGGTCGACGACGGCGAGCCGACGGTGCTCGAGACCGAGCTGATGCCCGGCGACACCGCGCTGCTGGCGCCCGAGTGGATCCCGTGGTCCGAGCGGCTCGCCGACTACCGCGCGGCACAGCAGGCGGCTGCGGCCGCCGCCGCGGAGGCCGCCGGCTCGGACGACGAGCACGACGATGACGAGCACGACGACGGCGACGACGAGCACGACGACGACTTCGATGAGGACGACGACGAGGACGACGACTCGGATCTCGACGAGGACGACGACTCGGATCTCGACGATGACGACGATGCGGAACTCGACGCCGCGTTCGGGCACGACGACGGCGACGACGAGTTCGACGGCATCGACATCGACGCCCTCGACGAATCGGGCGACGAGCCGACCGAGGGCGACGACGCGAACCCGGGCGACGACGAGTCGACCGAGGGCGGCGACGGTCAGCCGGCCGAGCCGGTCTCCTGACGGGCGATCCGCCGACGGATCACCTGCACGACCACCAGCCCCACGAGCCCCAGAACGACGCCGGTCGCGCACGCCCAGACGAGCCAGCCCAGGTCGGCCGCCTCGAGCTGGGCCCGGAACACCAGGGTGACGACGAGGGCGACCAGCCACGAGACCGTGCCCGCCAGCACGGCCTTGCGTGCGTCGGCCCGCGCCGGCGCCGGGTCGGGGCGCCGCTCGGAGTCGTTCAGCCAGAGTCGCACCGGACCTCAGCCCAGTCGCTCGAGCACGTAGTCGATCGACGACGTCAGCGCGCGCACGTCGTCGGGCTCGATCGCCGTGAAGGTGGCGACGCGCAGCTGGTTGCGTCCGAGCTTGCGGTAGGGCTCGGTGTCGACGATGCCGTTCTCGCGGAGCACCGACGCGATGCGCGCGGCATCCGTCGACTCGTCGAAGTCGATCGTGACGACGACCTGCGAGCGGTCGGCGGGGTCGGCCACGAAGGGCGTGGTCACCTCGGTGCGCTCGGCCCAGTCGTAGAGCACCGACGAAGACTCGCGGGTGCGGGCGTCGGCCCAGGCGAGGCCGCCCGAGCCGTTCATCCACTCGAGCTGGTTCTCGAGGAGGAGCAGGGTCGCGAGCGCGGGGGTGTTGAGTGTCTGGTCGAGCCGCGAGTTGTCGACGGCGTTCTTCAGCGAGAGGAACTCGGGGATATAACGGTCGCCCGCGGCGATGCGCTCGACGCGCTCGATCGCCGCGGGGGAGAAGAGGGCGAACCAGAGGCCGCCGTCGGAGGCGAAGTTCTTCTGCGGCGCGAAGTAGTAGACGTCGAAATCCGTGGGGTCGACGGCGACGCCACCCGCCGCGCTCGTCGCGTCGATCACGGTGAGCGCACCGTCGTCGCCCTCGACCCGGGCCACCGGGGCCATGACGCCGGTCGACGTCTCGTTGTGCGGCCAGGCGTACACGTCGACGCCCTCGACCGCCTCGGGGTTCGATCGGCCGCCCGGCGCGGCCTTGCGCACGTCGGGTGCCTCGAGCCATGGCGCCGCGGCGGCGCCGGCGAACTTCTGGCCGAACTCGCCGAAGGCGCAGAGCTGCGCGCGCCGCTCGATGAGGCCGGATGCCGCGGCGTCCCAGAACGCGGTCGAGCCGCCGTTGCCGAGCACCACCTCGTACCCGTCGGGCAGGCCGAACAGGTCGGAGATGCCCTGGCGCACCCGGCCCACGAGCTGCTTCACGGGCGCCTGCCGGTGGGAGGTCCCGAGGAGCCGCGGGCCTTCGGCGGCGAGATGCGCCAGCTGCTCGGGGCGGACCTTGGACGGACCGCAGCCGAACCGACCGTCGGCGGGCAGGAGGTCACTGGGGATGACGAGGCTGGGCATGCGCACGAGTCTAGCGAGGGGGCGGCGGCCGCTAGGCTGGATGACGGGCTGCGACAGGGAGGGCTTCTGGTGACGGATCTCATC
The DNA here is from genome assembly GCF_056404815.1 of Agromyces sp. P2_B3. Lineage (NCBI taxonomy): Bacteria > Bacillati > Actinomycetota > Actinomycetes > Micrococcales > Microbacteriaceae > Agromyces > Agromyces sp. P2_B3. The sequence goes on from NZ_JBFUDH010000009.1 coordinate 73,149, forward strand.
GACACGACGGAGATGTACCTCCGCACCATCCTCGATCTCGAGGAGGAGGACATCGTGCCCCTCCGTGCGCGCATCTCCGAGCGACTCGGTCACTCCGGGCCCACCGTCTCGCAGACCGTCGCCCGCATGGAGCGCGACGGGCTCGTCGTCGTGTCGGGCGACCGCCACCTCGAGCTGACCCCCGACGGGCGCAGCAAGGCCGTGCACGTGATGCGCAAGCACCGCCTCGCCGAACGCCTGCTGGCCGACGTGATCGGCCTCGAGTGGGAGTACGTCCACGACGAGGCATGCCGGTGGGAGCATGTCATGAGCGAGCAGGTCGAGCGCCGCCTGATCGAGCTGCTCGGCGGGCCCCGCGAGTCGCCGTACGGCAACCCCATCCCTGGGCTCGAAGAGCTGGGCCTGCCCGCGGCCGATCCGTTCATGCAGGGCGTGGTGCGCGTGCTCGACGCGGTCACCGCCAGCGACGAGCCGGTGCGCGGCGTCGTGCGCCGCCTCGGCGAGCCCGTGCAGTTCGATCCCGAGCTGCTCGCCCAGCTCAAGCACGCCGGCGTGATGCCGGGCGCACGTGCGTCGTTCAGCGCAGCCGGGCCGTACATCCTCGTCGAGGTCGACGGTGTCGATGGCGGTCTCGAACTGCCGAGCGAAGTCGCCGGTCACATCTTCGTCGGAGAATAATCCCTGATCACGGCCACTCCGTGATCAGAATGTGACATTCGACCAACCCTCGCGTATCCTCGATCGAGTCCGCCGGCGCCAAAGCCAGCCGGTGGAACGGGATCGAGATCGCCCCCCGGCGCCCACCGCTCGATCCGGAACCCGTGACTGCGCAGCTTGCGCTCCAGGTGGGACGGCCGCACCGGTCGTGGGGCGGCGGAGGTACACGTTTTGGCTCGATTCCCACAGCGACGTCCGACCCGGAAGACGACGCGAGGGGCCGCTTCGAAGGCGATGATCGCCACGAAGTCCCCGACCACCCCACCCACTGAACTCGCAGCGAAGGTCGCCGCGGCACCGTTGCCCTCGACCCGCCGACTGCGGCGCGGTGGACTCGCGAACGTCCTCGTGATGACCGTCGCCGCCGGCATCGTCGGCACCCTCGCGATCCCCGCCTACGCGTTCACCCCCGGCAGCGAGGGCCCGCAGTTCGGCACCTCGGCCGAGACGGCGTTGACGAAGGCGCAGGCGCAGTCCGTCGAGGTCACCGACGACGTGATCGCGGCGCCGGTCACGACCGACGCGTATGCGGCCACGACGGCCGAGGAGATCAAGGCGGCGGCCGATGCCGCAGCTGCGGCCGCCGCCGCCGAGGCCGCGCGCCAGGCCGCGGAGTCGCAGATGACCTCCTACGCGGCGTCCTACTCGGGCCCGTCGGTCGGCGACTTCCTCGCGAACCCGCCGTACCCGAACTTCGACCTCGGCAGCGTCTACGGCGTCGCCACGCAGTACATCGGCACGCCCTACGTCTACGGCGGCGCAACGCCGGCCGGCTTCGACTGCTCGGGCTTCGTGATGTACGTCTACGCGCAGTTCGGCGTGAGCATGCCGCACTCCTCGGCCGGGCAGGGAGCCATGGGCACCCGCATCTCCGAGGCGGACGCGCAGCCGGGCGATCTCGTGATCATGGACGGCCACGACGGCTTCTACGCCGGCAACGGCATGATCCTGCACGCACCGTATGAGGGCGCCTCCGTGCGAGTGCAGCCGATCTGGACGAGCGACTACTACATCGTGCGCATCGGCATCTGATTCGTGAACATCTCGTGACACCGCACACGAATGGCGCGCCAGGAAGCCCTGGCGCGCCATTCGTGCTTTACCCTTGAAGCCTGACGATCCGAGAACCGGGCAGGGGAAGCCGATGGTCGCGACGCGCAGCATCCATTCCACGGATGCGCGCGCGCAGTTCCGCCAACGGCGCAGCAGTCAGCCGAGCACGATCCGGGCGAACGCCGCAACGGGCACTGTCTTCATGACGGTGCCCGTTCTTCGTTCTCCGGGCGCATCGCGTTCCTCGGCGACGGCCCTCCCTCCGGCACGCCTTCGTGCGCTCGGCGCGTCAGTCCGTTCACGCGGCTGGAAGCCATCCAGCACCGATCGAAAGGCACTTCATGCGCACCCTCGTGCTCAACGCCGGATATGAGCCGCTCGCCGTCGTCTCGTTCAAGCGAGCGCTGCTCCTCGTCATGAACGAGAAGGCCACCGTCATCCTCCACGACGAGGGCAATCCCGTCTGCGCCGCGAGCGGCTCCTGGGAACGTCCGAGCGTGATCCTGCTCACCCGGTACGTGCGCACCCCGCGGGTGCACGCGGTCCCGGTCAGCCGCCGGGGCGTGCTGCGCCGGGACGAGCACCGGTGCGCCTACTGCGGCCGGTCGGCCGCGACGATCGACCACGTGTTCCCGCGATCCCGCGGCGGTCGTGACACCTGGGAGAACCTGGTGGCGTGCTGCCTCCGCTGCAACAACACCAAGGGCGACCACACGCCGGCCGAGATGGGCTGGGAGCTCCGGTTCACGCCGGGCATGCCCCAAGGGCGCAGCTGGGTCGTGCGCGGATTCGAGCGCCCGCTCCCGCAGTGGGACGAGTACCTCGCCACCGCAGCCTGATCCGCCGTGACATCCATGCGGACGTGCCCTATGGTGGTACGAGTCCGGAGACCCCCGACCTCCGAGATCTCACGAGAAGCCAACCCACTCCGGGCCGCACTGCGGCCTCGAGCGGGATCCGGAGGTTCCACACTTGCACGGTGACGACGAGAACGACGCCCACGAGCGCACGCGCTCTGAGCGGCGAGCGGCCGATCGCGGTCGCATCCGTCGCACCGCGCCGAAGGCCCCTCGCCGCGCACGCTCGGCCCAGGCGGCCGCGGTGTCCGCCGTTCCCGCACCGACGGCCGGTCAGGTTCCCGCGGGGGATGCGGCCCGCCCGGTGATGGGCTCGCCGCGCGCGGTGCGCCGCAACCGGCCCGTGCGCGTGTTCGCCACGATGCTGGTCGTCCCCGCCATCGTCGGCACCGTCGCCCTGCCGGCCTACGCGATCATGCCGGGCGTCGGCGGCTTCGCGGCATCCGGAGCCTTCAGCCTCTCGCGGGCCGAGGCGCAGGACGTCGACGTGTCGGCACTCGCGAGCGGTGCCCCGCTGTCGTCCGACACCTACGCGGTGACCACCAAGGCCGAGATCGAACAGGCCCGCATCGACGCCGAGGAGGCGCAGCAGTCCGCGTGGGCGGCCGAGCTCGCGTCACGCGGCTCCGGCAGCTACGCGATCTACACGGTCAAGGCCGAGGGCGACGACTACCCGTGGTGGGACCAGGTGCCCGACGACTACGGCGGCGGCCTGTCTCCGCTGCGCTACTACTACCGCGAGTGCGTCGACTTCGTCGCGTGGCGCCTCAACCGCGACGCGGGAGTGACCAGCGCCCCGTGGAAGTGGGACTGGAGCAACCTGGCATCGGGCAGTGCGTACGCGTGGGCCGACGCATGGGCCGCCAAGGGGTGGCCGACCTCGAGCGAGCCGGTGATCGGGGCCGTCGCCTGGTTCCCCTACAACCACGTCGCCTACGTGCAGTCGATCAACGCCGATGGCTCGGTCAACATCGAGGAGTACAACCAGAACTCCGACCACTCCTACCACCGTCGCACCATCCCGGCCGGCTCGGCGCTGTACCTCTACCCGCCCGGCTGACCCGCCGCGCCGCGCCGTTGTCGACGCCATGGCGATATCCGCTCGATTTGTTGGACGTCCTGGCCAGTGATCTCGTCGAGCGGCCTCGGTAACGTTGGGCCTCATTCCACGGTGAGGCAGGTGATGGCGATGACGCAGGACTTGGATGAGGCGCGACTCGACGAGATCGCGTGGGTCGACGAGCTCGCGCCGTCCACCTCGGCGATCGTGATCCTCGGCTACAACTGACCGCGGGCCAGCCCAGCCCTGTTCGGTTCAGGGCAGGCGGGCCAGGCAGGCCGGCGCCGGCGTCTGCAGGGTGGCCACGACCTCGGTCGGAACGCCCTCGTCGAGTGCGATGACCGCGATCGAGTCCGATGCCTGGTCGGCGACGAGGGCGAACCGCTCGTCGTGCGACACGTGCAGGTCACGCGGATGCCGCCCGCCCGTCGGCACCGAGGCGAGGCGTTCGAGCGTGCGCGCGTCGGGGTCGAACCGCATGGCGACGAGGGCATCCGCGTCGCGGTCGCCGATGAGCACCGTGCCGGCGCGCGTCATGCGGATCGCGGAGAGCCCGAGCCCGCGCGGCGCGACCCGGTCGTCGACGTCGAACCAGGCCAGCTCGCGACCGGCCTGCAGGTCGAGGACGCTCGCCGTGCGGTCGAGCTCGTTCGCGACGACGGCGAGGTCGCCGGCGATCACGAGGTGACGGGGCCCGGCACCCGGATGCACCTCGACGTCGTGCGACTCGTCATGCCGGAGCCCCTCGGGCAGCGCATCCAGCGCGATCACGCGGATGCGGTCCGACCCCAGGTCGGCGACGAGCAGCCGGTCGCGTGTGGAGTCCACGACCGCCTGGTGGGCATGGGGCGAGGCCTGGCGCTCGGAGTTCGGCCCGCTGCCCGAGAACGGAACGGCGTGCACGGCGTCGGCCGCGGCATCCGGAGCCGACGGATGGGCCGTGAGGCGGCCGCCTGAGTAGTTCGCCGCGAAGATCCAGTCGCCCGACTCGTCGAAGGCGAGGTGGCAGGGGTCGGCGGCGCCGGTGCGGCCGGGTTCGCCGAAGGCTCGAAGTTCGTCGCCCTCGACCGTCCACGTCGAGACGAGCCCGTCGGCGAGCTCGTGCACGATGCCGAGCACGCCCGTCGCCGCCGAGACCGCGAGGTACATCGGATTCGGTCCGACCTCGACGACGTCGCCGAGCGTCGCGGTGCCGTCGGCGGCCATGTCGAGCGGTCGGATGCCGCGTGCCGCCGATCCGAGCGCACCGAGCGTCGAGGCGCCCACCCAGAACCTCGTGGTCTCCGCACCGGTCATCTCGACTCCTCGTCTCACGGCCGGGCCGCGCTCTCGAGCGCCACGGGCGCCGCAGGACACGCTATCGCGAGCCGGTAGACTCGTGCGGTCAGCCTCTGTAGCTCAATGGAAGAGCAGTTCCGTCCTAAGGAAAGGGTTGGGGGTTCGAGTCCCTCCAGGGGCACTCTCTCACCGGGTGCGGGGTCACCCCCGGTGCTCAGCCTCGTCCGATGCTCAGCCACCCGTCGGGGGCGTCGCCGGGGGAGCGTCCGCTCGAGGCCGAACCTGCCGGCGCCGCTCCGGCGTTGCGCAGCGCCTCGAGCTGGCGATCCACGTCCGCCTTCGCGGTCACGGCCGCCAGCTGCTGCTCGATGTCCGCGTCGGGTGTGGCGGTGAGGTCCTGCAGCGCACCGCTCGCGAGCAGCTCGTCGGTCGCGGCGGCACGCGCCTGCATCTGGGCCACGCGGTCGCGAGCGCGGTCGAGGCTCGTGCCGACGTCGCTCATGGCGTTGCCGACGCCCGCGACCGCCTCGTTCGCCCGGACCTGCGCCTCGGACGCGGTGTAGGTGGCCTTGATGGTCTCCTTCTCGATGCGGAACGCGGCGACCTGCTCGGTGAGCCGGCGCTCGCGCTCCTGGAGCTGCGCGGTCTGCGTGTCGAGGGCCATGAACTGCTGCTGCAGCTTGCCCACCTGGTTCTCGAGCAGCGCGCGGCGCTCGAGGGCGGCCCGGGCGAGGTCCTCGCGACCGTGGACGACGGCGTCGCGAGCCTGGGTTCCGAGGCGGGCGTACCTCGTGCCCAGCTCCTGCCCCTGCAGCTCGAGCCGCTTCTTCGCGGTCGCGACCTCTGCGACCGCCTGTCGCACCTGCTGCAGGAGCTTCACCTGCTGGTCGTAGCTGTCGTCGAGGGTGTCGCGGGGGTCCTCGATCCTGTCGAGGGCCTTCGTGGTCTTGCTGCGGAAGATGGTGCGCATCCGCGCGCTGTTGCTGCTCATGGTCAGATCCCTTGTGTCGAGCGGTTGGAGCGGACGATGGTCGGCTGCCGGAGCGGTTCTGGGGCCTCGTGGCCGTCGAGCCGGCGCAGTTCCTGCACGCCCGCATGCAGTGCGGCGATCTCGCGATCGACATCGCCGTCGAGCGTGGTGAGCACGTCGTCGGTGGAGCCCGCGAGCACGGCGGCGACGGTCGTGCGCATGCGGCCCACGAGGCCCGTCACCTGTTCGACGCGGTGCCGCGCCGCAGGCAGGGACTCGCCGAGGACGGCGGAGTCCGTCTCGCTCTCCATGAGCCGCAGCTGGAGGTCGAGCGCGGCGCTCTCCTCCTGGATGCGCCGGAACAGCCGCGGCAGGTCGCCACGCGGCCCGTGGCCGCTCGCGAGCAGATCGATCGCGGACTGCCCGCTAGTGAGCGTCTCGGCGAGGCGCACGCGAAGCGCGAGGACGCTACGCTGCGGTCCGTGGCTGAGCGCGGCACGCGTCCGCAGGACGGTTCCGCCCACGGCGCGGCTGCGACGGACGCGTCGGTACAGCGCTCGCAGCACGAGGACGACCGTCACGATCGAGGCGACCCCGATCGCGATCACGATCCCGAGCGCCGCCAGCACCCATTCGAGGCCGCTCATGACGGCCGCTCCAGCTCTTCCATGTCCCCGCCTTCGTCCCGTCGTCGCCACGGCGCGTCCCGGACGTCGGGCGATCGACCCGTGCCGGCAGGAACGCGATATAGCGCGATCAAACGCGATATAACGCGAGCGTACGCCGGGAGCGGCCCGAACGTTAGTCCTCCGGTCGAATTCGCAGGGAGCGCATCCGACCGATCAACCGACGACCGGCGCCTCGGCGGCCGCCACCGGCTCCGTCTCGGGCGGCTCCGGCACCACGATCAGCCCGCCAGCCGAGTTCGCGATGAGGGCCAGGTCCTCGAGCCAGGCGCGGTTGAGCCGCGGGCGCCGGTTGCCGTGGTAGACGAACGCCACCGGGGTGTGCGGGCTCAGCCAGATGGTCATCGAGCGGCGTTCGTCGCTCCAGGTGAACGGGAAGCTCTCCCGCCGCCGCAGCTTGTTCACGATGATCACCTGCAGGTGCGCGAGGGTCCGATCATCGAACTCCGCCGCGTGGTCGGCGTCGTACAGCAGAGAGCCCATTCCACTCCGTTCCGGGCACGCCGGCGAGGAACTGCGCGGATGCGCCGGCCGGATCGGATCGATCATTCCGGGCCGGACCGGATCGCGGGAGGGTCTTGACTTCGGGCCCTCCCTTCCGGCACGCGCCGGCGGCGGTGGCTACGCGCGCGACCCGGTGGGCGGCTGGAGATCGTCGCGACGACGGATGCCGCGTGCTGCGGCATCCTCGGCCACGATGCGGGCCACCCGCCTCGACGACCACAGGCCGACGAGCGGGTTGACCACGACGAGCAGCGCCCAGGTCCAGCGCCCGGCGTCGGCGCCGAACGCGTACGCGATGGGGATGGAGGCGAGGAAGATCGCCGGCGTGGTCATCGTGTCGATGAAGTTCACCCGGTCGGCTCGCCGGGGCAGCGGCGCGATGAGCGCGCCGTCCCGGCGGGCGACGGCGAAGACCGCCGACTGCGCGAACACGGCGCAGCTGATGTTCACGGCGTAGACGGCCACCGCGAGGGGAGCATCCGCCGAGCCCTCGTCGCTGATGCCCTGCGTGGAGAACGGGATGAGCACCACGAAGGCGATGGCGACGAGGTTCGCGACGATGGTGCCCGGCGTGACGGCGCGGAACCCCGAGACGATGCGGTGGTTCACCCGCCAGAACACCGCGATCACCGCGAAGCTCACCGCGAAGCCGAACAGCTGCCATTCCAGGCCGCTGGCGAGCAGGGCGGGGAGGCTGGTCCAGTCGACCGCACTCGGGGGATCGATATTGACGACGAGCAGGGTCAGCGCGAACGCGTACACCGCGTCGAAGAAGGTGAAGGCGCGCGCGAACTCCACGGTGTCGCGCTCGTAGCGCGGCCGATCGACGACCGCCCGTTCACTGCCCACGTCAGGAGTGTGCCCGGCGTCGGCCCGGCCGAGGCATCCGACGCGCCGTCAGTCCCAGCGGTCAGTCCCAGTCGACCGCGTGCATCCAGCCGGCGATGTAGGCGCGCTCGTTCACGCCGAGGCGCACGCCGCCGCGGGGCACGGGCTCGTGGTCGAGTTCGCAGAGGTCGAAGATGCGGCGCACGATGACGCCGCGCAGGGGCGCGTCGAGGTTCTCGAGCACCTCGCGCTGCAGGGGACGTTCGAGCATCGGCCACCAGAGGCCGATGGGCGGGAGTCCGTGGCCGGTTCTCGGGCGGTCGTCGTGCGCCGGCTCGAGGGTGGAGGTCATTGCGCCGGCTCCTCGCTCAGGTGACCCGTGTCGGGGTCGCGGACAACGACGTGCTCGTCGGGGTCGGCGTCGTGCTCGGCCTGCTGGTGCTGTTCGACGGCCTCGACCGCCTCGTCGAGCTCCTCCGCCGCATTGGGATCGGTGGGGGCGGGATCGGTCATCGCTCACTCCTCGCTCACGGCCGACCGCGACTGCGAGGTCCGCCGACTTCGACGGTACGCGCGCGCGCGAGGCGGGCACAGGGGATTGACCCGCCCGAGGGGCGGTGCTACCCGGCGCGCCTCCTTCGCCTTCGGGGCTGCGGTCCGTCGCCGAGCGGACCAAGATGGACGGATGGACCTCCCGGTGATGCCGCCCCTCTCGCCCATGCTCGCCAAGTCGGTGAAGGAGATCCCCGACGTCGGCCACGTGGAGCCGAAGTGGGACGGCTTCCGCACCATCGTCTTCAAGGACGGCGACGAGATCGAGCTGGGGAGCCGCAATGAGCGCCCGATGACGCGGTACTTCCCCGAGCTGGTGGCGGCCCTTCGCGAGAACCTGCCCGCCCGGTGCGTGATCGACGGCGAGATCATCCTCACCTCCGACGGGCGGCTCGACTTCGACGCACTGCAGCAGCGCATCCACCCGGCCGCGAGCCGGGTCGCCATGCTCGCCGAGACCACGCCGGCCTCGTTCGTCGGGTTCGACCTCCTCGCCGTCGGCGACGAGAACCTGATGGAGGAGCCGTTCGCCGACCGGCGCCGCGGGTTGGAGGAGGCGCTCGCCGCGGCATCCGACCCCGTCTTCATCACCCCGGCAACCGCAGACCTCGCCGAGGCACGCGACTGGTTCACGCGGTTCGAGGGCGCCGGCCTCGACGGGGTGGTGGCCAAGCCGCTCGACGGCACGTACCAGCCCGACAAGCGGACGATGTTCAAGATCAAGCACGAGCGCACCGCCGACTGCGTCGTCGCGGGGTTCCGCTGGCACAAGACCGGGGGGATCGTCGGGTCGCTGCTCCTCGGGCTGTACGACGGAGACGGCCGGTTGCACCACGTGGGAGTTGCGGCGTCCTTCCCGATGGCGCGCCGGGCGAGCCTCGTCGCGGAGCTCGAGCCGCTCGTCGCCGACGATCTCTCGGTGCATCCGTGGGGCGAGTGGGCCGACCAGGAGGCGCACCAGTCGGCACGGCTGCCGGGGGCGGTGAGCCGGTGGAACGCGGGCAAGAACCTCTCGTTCGTGCCGCTCCGCCCCGAGCTGGTCGTCGAGGTGGCGTACGACCACATGGAGGGCGACCGGTTCCGTCACACGGCGCAGTTCCGCAGGTGGCGCCCCGATCGCACCCCCGAGAGCTGCACCTACGAGCAGCTCGAGTCGCCCGACGGGCTCGACCTCTCGGAGATCCTGCCCATCTCGCGGTAGCGCTCAGAGCACCGCGCGCAGTCCGGCCGACAGTGCCGTGTGGTGCTCGAACACCAGGTTCGTCTCGGTGAGCGCGACGGCCGGGTTGGCCGAGAGGTTCTTCAGCACGAACTGCCGCACGTGCTCGCTGTCGCGCACGCGCACGTGGATGAGGAAGTCCTCGGTGCCGCCGAGGAAGAAGAGCTGCGCGACCTCGGGCTCCTGGCGCAGCTCGTCGGAGATCTGCTCCATCAGGTGCCTGGCACCCGGCCGGATGCGCACGCTCACGAGCGCCTGCAGCGTGAACCCGAGCGCGAGCGGGTTGATCTCGGCGGTATAGCGCACGATGACCCCGCGCTCGCGGAGCGACCGCACGCGGGCGAGGCACGTCGAGGGCGAGACGCCGACCGCGCGGGCGAGGTCGACGTTCGGGATGCGCGCGTTCTCGTGCAGCAGGGCGATGATCTGCCGATCGACCTGGTCGAGGGCCAGTGGCCCGGATGCCGCTCCGACGACGCCGGCGCCCGGCTCGCTGATCTGCGGTGCATCGGCCATGAGCCGCCTCTCGCTCGAATGAATGGGATGAATCTGGCCATCATACCGAATTCTGTGCGGCCACTCTTCCCAGACGGCGAACGAGCGGCGACCATTGAGGTACTCATCCACACAGCATTCGGAGTCCCCATGCGCATCGGCGTGCCTGCAGAGATCAAGAACAACGAATTCCGCGTCGCGATGACGCCCGCGGGCGTGCACGCTCTGGCGCAGCGAGGCCACGAGGTGGCCATCCAGTCGGGCGCGGGCATCGGCGCGGGCTACCACGACGCCGAGTACCTGGCCGCAGGGGCGCTCATCGTCGAGACGGCTGCCGAGGCGTGGTCGGCCGAGCTGGTCATGAAGGTGAAGGAGCCCATCGCCGCGGAGTACGGCTTCCTCCGCGAGGACCTCACCCTGTTCACCTACCTGCACCTCGCCGCGGACCTGCCGCTCACCCGGGCCATCCTCGACTCGGGCGTCACCGCGATCGCCTATGAGACGGTGCAGCTGCCCGACCGCTCGCTGCCCCTGCTCACCCCGATGAGCGAGGTCGCCGGCCGCCTCGCCCCGCAGGTCGGCGCGGCATCGCTGCACGCGTCGCAGGGCGGCCGCGGGGTGCTCCTCGGCGGCGTTCCGGGAACCGCGCCGGCGAAGGTCGTCGTCATCGGCGGCGGTGTGGCCGGCGAGCAGGCCGCGGCGACGGCGCTCGGCCTCGGGGCCGACGTCACCGTCTTCGACATCTCGCTGCCGAAGCTCCGCGAACTCGATGCCCGCTACGACCACCGCATCAAGACCCTGGCCTCATCGCCCTACGAGATCGCCCGGCAGCTGAAGGACGCCGACCTCGTGGTCGGCGCGGTGCTCGTGCCGGGCGCGGCGGCGCCGAAGGTCGTCACCGACGACATGGTCGCGGGCATGAAGCCGGGCGCCGTGCTCGTCGACATCGCGATCGACCAGGGCGGATGCTTCGAGGGCTCGCACCCGACGACGCATGCCGAGCCGACCTACCGGGTGCACGACGCCATCTTCTACTGCGTCGCCAACATGCCCGGCGCGGTGCCCGCGACCTCGACGCCGGCGCTCACCAACGCCACGCTGCCGTACGCGCTGAGGATCGCCGACCTCGGCTGGGAGGCCGCGCTCGCCGCGGACCCCGCGCTGGCCCTCGGCCTGAACGCCACCGCCGGGCGGCTCGTCAACGAGGGCGTCGCCGCCGCGCACGGGCTGGAGCTGCAGACCGCGCGCTGAGCTCGGGGCTCAGTCGCCGTCGCCGACGGTGACCGGAAAGCCCGCCCGATACCAGCCGACGATCCCGCCCGTGACGTTGACCGCGTCGAAGCCCTCGGACTCGAGGTACTGCGTGGCCTGGGCGCTCCGCCCACCGACGTGGCACAGCACGTAGACCGTACGGTCTCGCGGCACTTCGGCCAGGCGCTCGACGAGTGAGCCGAGCGGGATGTGCTGGGCGCCGTCGATGCGGGCCTGGGCCACCTCGTCGGGTTCGCGCACGTCGAGGATGTGGGCGCCGTCGACGGCGTGCACCTCGGCGGGGGTGGTGGTCTGCATCGGGACTCCTTCGAGCGGCTGCGCGAGTGGTGATGGTTCGTCGGGGCATCCGGACACAGCAGCCTACCCGCGACCGTCGAAACGCCGCCGGAACCGGCGATGCTCCCTCGATTCCGTGCGAAGCCACGTATGGTGTCCGTGTGTGGCGGCTCGATCGGAACCATGACGAGGAGGACCTCCTCGGGTCCGAGCCGGACGGCGCCGCGGAGCAACTCACCCCGGATCCCATGCGACACGACACCACGAGCCCTGACGGAGTCAGCCTCGGCGACCCCGAACTCGTCGCCGGCAATGTGGCGGAGCCCGCGTGGCACCGCTGGCGCGGCGAGCTCGCGGAGGTCGGCGGCCGGTCGCCGCTCGTGCGCTTCGTCGACACGCCGCGCACCCGCATCGAGCTGTCCACGACGCATCCGGGCGGCCTGCCGCAGTTCATCACGGGCAAGTCGACCCTGCTCTCGAGCCTCATCCGCGACGAGCTCGCGCTGCGCAACGCGCGGCTCGCGGCCGCGGAGATCACCCAGAAGGGCATCGAGCTCCGGTCGGTGCGCGGCATCGAGTCGGTGCACCTGGCGATCGGGCTCGCGTCGTGGCGCAATGCCGGCGAGGAATACCTCGCGCCAGTCCTGCTCCGCCCCCTCGCCATCCGTCGCTACGGCCGCGACTTCGAGCTGAAGCTCAAGGGCCAGCCGTACCTCAACCCGGCCCTCGCCCGCGAGCTGCGCGAGCAGTTCCAGATCACGCTCGATGCCGACGCCTTCGTCGCCCTCGCGATCACCAACGGGGTCTTCAAGCCCCAGCCCGTGATCGACCGCCTGCGCGGTCTCACCTCGCACCTGCCCTGGTTCCACGTCGCGCCGCGACTCGTCGTGTCGGCCTTCGCGGAGGTCGGTCCGGCGATGGCCGATGACGTGCGACGGCTCGACCACCCCGTCATCGACGCCATCGCCGGCAACGCGGCCGCGCGCGCCTCGCTCGCCGAGCAGGGCGAGCGGGCCCGGCCGGTGCCGCAGGACCAGCGTCCGCCGTCGACCGACCACCTCCTCCTCGATGCGGATCCTGAGCAGGAGCAGGTCGTCGCCGAGATCGAGTCGGGGTCGTCGCTCGTCGTCAAGACGCTGCCGGGCACCGGCGGCACCCAGACGATCGTCAACGCGATCGGGGCACTCGTCGCCAAGGACAAGCGCGTCCTCGTGGTCGGCGCCCGCCGTGCGAGCCTCGACGGCATCGCGCATCGCCTGGGCCAGGTCGGCCTGGGCGGTGCCGCGGTCTCCACGGCGAGCCTCCGACGCGACCTCATCCAGGCGATCTCCCGCAACGAGAAGGCCGAGCAGCCGCGGGTCGCCGACGTCGACGACGCGCTCGTGCGGCTCCGCAAGGTGCTGCTCGACTACCGCACGGCCCTGACTCGCGACGACCCCGAGCTGCACGTGTCGGTGCTCGACGCGCTCGGCGAGCTCGCCAAGCTGGCGCAGCTGCGGGAGGCCCCGTCCACGACCGCCCGGCTCGACCACGCCTCGCTCGTGGCGCTCGCCACCGGTCGCGACCGTGTCGCGCACGACCTCGCCCGGGCCGCCGAGCTCGGCGAGTTCCGGTACGGTCCGGGCGACTCGCCCTGGTACGGCGCGTCGTTCACCTCCTCCGATGAGGCGACGCACGCCCACGACCTCGCGAAGCGGCTCGACGCCACGGAGCTGCCCCGGCTGCTCGAGCGCGGTCGCGCCCTGATCGCGCAGACCCGCCTGCGCCCCTTCGAGTCGGTCGCCGAGCTGGGGGTCTTCCTGCGCCTGCTCCTCGACGTGCGCGAGACGCTCGACCGGTTCCAGCCGTCCGTGTTCGACCGTCCCCTCGGCGAGCTCATCGCCGCCACGTCGGCCCGCCGCGATTCGCCCGGGATGTCGGGTCCCAACCGCCGGCGCCTCCGGCGCCTGGCCCTCGAGTACGTGCGCCCCGGGGTGCACGTCACCGACCTCAACGGCGCGCTCCGCGGCATCCAGCAGCAACGCACGCTGTGGCAGCGCTACTCGGAGGCGGGCGCCATCCCCAGCGTGCCGGTCGGCATCGACGACGTGCACGTCGCCTTCCGCACGGTCGCGACCGACCTCGCCGCGCTCGATGCGCCGCTCGGCGTGGTGGGCACCCCTCGGCAGCTCGCCGCGAGGCCCGTGCGCGAGCTGGTCTCCGATCTTCGCGGACTCGCCGCGGAGTCGGAGGTGCTCACGAACCTGCAGGAGCGCACGGCGGTGCTCTCGCGCCTGCGCGACCTCGGCCTCGACCCGCTGCTCCTCGACCTCGCCAAGCGCCACGTGCCCGAGCGCGCCGTCGCCGCCGAGCTCGAGCTCGCCTGGTGGCAGTCGGTGCTCGAATCGATGCTCGCCGGCGACAAGGCGCTCCTCGGCGCGAACACGACGGTGCTCGACCGCCTCGAGGGCGACTTCCGCCTCGTCGACGAGGCGCATGCGTCGGCAGCGGGTCCGCAGCTGGCCTGGCACCTCGCCGAGAACTGGAAGGTCGCGCTCGTCGATCATCCCGACGAGGCGCAGCGACTGAAGCGGATGCTCCGCGGCGACCGGGTGCGCCCCGCCGCGCTGCACGCCGAGACGCCGCACCTGTTCCGCACGCTCGCGCCGATCTGGCTCGCGTCGCCGTACGAGGTGGCCGAGATCGACGACGCGATCCCCTTCGACACCGTGGTGCTCGTGGACGCCGGCTCGACGACCATCGCGGAGAACCTCGGCGCGATCCGGCGCGCACGGCAGGTCGTCGCGTTCGGTGACCCGGTGACGCAGACCCCGACCGTGTTCGAGACCGGCATCGACGACTCGGAGCCCGGCTCGGCCGGCACCACCGAGCACGGCGTCGATGCGCTGCACGCGGATTCCGCGCTGGCCCGGCTCGGCGAGCTGCTGCCCACGCTCACCCTCACGCGCAGCTACCGCGCCGGCGGCGAGGACCTCGCCGAGCTGGTGAACCGCCGGTTCTACGCCGGACGCATCCAGTCCCTGCCCTGGGCGGGCAGCTTCCTCGGCCACGGCAGCCTCGGGCTGCACTACGTCCGCGGCAACGGGCTCCCCGACGCCGTCACGGGCACGGTCGAGAGCATCGACTCCGAGGTCGCGAAGGTCGTGGAGCTCGTGATGGACCACGCCGTGAAGCGGCCGCGCGAGTCGCTCATGGTCATCACCGCGAGCGCCCGGCACGCGGCACGGGTGCACCAGTCGGTGCTCGCGGCGTTCGCCAAGCGCACCGACCTGTCGGACTTCATCCTCAAGGACCGCGCCGAGCCGTTCACGGTGCTCACGCTCGAGCAGGCCGTGGCGCAGAGCCGGGATCGCGTCATCTTCTCCGTCGGCTACGGCCGCACCCCGCACGGCCGGCTGCTGTCGAACTTCGGCTCGCTCGGCGAGCCGGGCGGCGACCGGCTGCTCGCCGTCGCCATGACGCGCGCCCGGCGTTCGATGGACCTCGTCTCCGCGTTCCGGCCCGAGGACATCGACGAGGAGCGCCAGTCCCACGGCGTGCTCGCGCTCGCGAACATCCTCAGCCAGACCGAGGAGCGCGCCGCGGCCGACGTCGACGGCGAGGCCGGGGCGTCGATGCTGGCCGACCTGGCCGCACGGCTGGCGCGGCGCGGCATCCGGGTCAGCGTCGACCATCGCGGCCGGCTGCCGCTTGCGGCCGCCCACGCCGGCAAGGCGGTGGTGGTCGAGACCGACGAGGCGTTCGAGGGGCTCAGCCTGCGGGAGTCCCTCCGGCTTCGGCCCGACGTGCTGCGACGGCTCGGCTGGCACTACCTGCGGGTGCACAGCTTCGAGCTCTTCGGCAACCCCGAGGCGGTCGCCAACCGCGTCGCCACCGTCCTCGGCAAGCCCGAGGCGAACCCAGCGGATGCCGCGGCGAGCTGATGCCCGACGAGCCCAGGCAGCGCGTGGAGCGCGCCGGCGGGAAGTCCCGTCGCGCGCGGCTCACCCCGGCGCCCGGGTCCGACCCGTCGCCCGAGCAGCCGGCGACGACGGGGACGGAAGCGGGAACGGGCGAGTCGCCGCAGCCGAAGCGCGGTCGCCCCAGCGCCGACGACGAGCGGATCACGAGGGAGCGGCCGCCGCACTGGTGAGCGCCATGGCCTGATCCCGGACGCGGCCTCTGCGAGCCGGATCCGGTGGGAGCCGCGGTGATCGGGGCTACTCCGCGTGCTTGCCGGGGGTGGCCGCGGCGACGGGCTCCATGCCCTGCGCGGGCGCGACGCGGTCGCGCTCGGCCAGCAGGTCGCGGATCTCGGAGAGCAGGGTCACCTCGGTCTCGGGCTCGTCGGCGTCGGGGGTTCCGGCCTGGCGCTTCGCGGCCGTGCGGTCCTTCAGGTGGTTCATCGGCATCACGAAGACGAAGTACACGACGGCCGCGACGATGGCGAACGTCAGGATCGATCCGAGCACCGCGCCGAACTTCACGTCCGCCGTGCCGCCGTCGAGGGTCGGGATCGACCAGACCAGCGCCGTGTCGAGGCTGTCGGCGCGGAAGATCGCGCCGATCAGCGGGTTGATGAGGTTGTTCACGATCGAGTTCACGACGGCGGTGAACGCCGCGCCGATGACGACCGCGACGGCCAGCTCGATCACGTTCCCGCGGAGGATGAACTCCTTGAACCCCTTGAGCACGCCGCCTCCTCGATCTGCGCCCCGCGCGGGCACGCCTAGGCCACGCTAGCCGACGAGCCCGACCCGGTCGAGTTCGCGCCGCCCGAGGATCCCGACGAACCGGTCGAGCCCGACGACCCTGACGAGCCTGCCGACGATCCGCCCGTGCCCGAGCCGGATGAACCGGAGCCGGACGATCCGGAGCCGGACGATCCGGACGACCCGCTGCCGGACCCCGAGGAGCCCGACGCGGCATCCGACTTGCCCTTCGCGCCATCGGCCCGGGAATCGGTGCGGTAGAACCCCGAGCCGTTGAACGTCACGCCGATGGTGTTGAAGAGCTTGCGGAGGCGACCCCCGCACACCTCGCACACCGTGAGGGCGTCGTCGGTGAAGGCCTGGTGGATGTCGAAGGCGTTGTCGCACTCGGTGCAGCGGTAGGAATACGTGGGCATGTGACTCTTCCGGATCGTGGTGCGCCGGTCAGAACGCGATGATGCGCGTGGGCGTCACGATGCCGTTCACGGCCTGGTCGTGCACCTCGCGCGGCACCCGCTCGACGAACTCGCTGTCGAAGACGACGGCGTACACCGGGGGACATTTTCCCATCGAACCGAGGGTCTTGTCGAAATAGCCGCGGCCCCAGCCGAGTCGCATGCCCGTGACGTCGACCGCGGCGGCCGGCACGAGGATGAGGTCGACGTCGTTGATCGCCATCGGGCCGAGCAGCTCGCCGACCGCCTCGGGCACGCCGTGCAGGCCCTGCGTCTCGACCTCCTCCTCGCCGACCGTCCAGTCGAGCAGCCCGTCCTCGCGGGTGATCGGAAACAGCACCCGGATGCCGCGGGCCTCAGCCCAGTTCACGAACGGCCGCGTGTCGGGCTCGGTCGGCATCGAGAGGTAGCACGACAGGGACTCGGCGTCGGTCGACCCGACGAGCTCCTGGAGGCGCGCGGTGAAGCCCTCCGTGGCGAGCTCGCGCTCGTGGGCCGGCATGTTCTGGCGGCGCTCCCGGAGCTCGGCGCGCAGCACGCGCTTCTGGACGTCCGGATCGTCGGGCATGGCAGACATCCTAGGACGACGGCGACTCCGCGTCGGCCCTGCGCCGTGTCGCGACATCCGGTTACGCTGTCGGCATGACTCAACGGATCACGAAGGCCGTCATCCCCGCCGCGGGCCTCGGCACGCGATTCCTCCCGGCGACGAAGGCGATGCCCAAGGAGATGCTCCCGGTCGTCGACAAGCCCGCGATCCAGTACGTCGTCGAGGAGGCCGTCGCGGCCGGGCTCGACGACGTGCTCATGATCATCGGTCGCAACAAGAACGCGCTCGCCAACCACTTCGACCGCGTCGCGGAGCTCGAGCACACCCTCGAGGAGAAGGGGGACGGAGCGAAGCTCTCGACGGTGCAGGAGTCGAGCGACCTCGCCGACGTGCACTTCGTGCGCCAGGGCGACCCCAAGGGCCTCGGCCACGCCGTGCTGCGCGCACGCAAGCACGTCGGCGACGAGTCGTTCGCGGTGCTCCTCGGCGACGACCTCATCGACGCGCGCGATCCGCTGCTCACCCGCATGCTCGACGAGCACGACAAGCGCGGTGCGACCATCGTCGCGCTCCTCGAGGTCGACCCCGACTCGATCCACCTCTACGGCGCGGCCGCCGTGGAGCCCACCGACGACCCCGACGTCGTCCGGGTCACCGGGCTCGTCGAGAAGCCCGCGAAGGACGTCGCGCCGTCGAACTACGCCGTGATCGGACGCTACGTGCTGAAGCCCGAGGTGTTCGACGTGCTCGAGCACACCGAGCCGGGCAAGGGCGGCGAGATCCAGCTCACCGACGCGCTCATGGAGATGGCGGCCGACGTCGAGGGCACCGGCGGCGTGTACGGCGTGGTGTTCCGCGGGCGCCGCTACGACACGGGCGACAAGCTCGACTACATCAAGGCGGTCGTGCAGCTCGCCGCCGACCGCGACGACCTCGGTCCCGAGCTGAAGCCCTGGCTGGTCGACTACGTCGCCGGCTTCGGCCGGAGCTGATCCATGGCGACGGCCGCGATCCCCACGCTGCGTGACGCGGACGTCACCCTGCGGCCGATCCGCGCGCGCGACGCGAAGGCGCTCGAGCGCGTGCTGCTCGACAATCGCGGCTGGCTCCGGCAGTGGGAGGCCACGTACCCGGGCGGCGGGTCGTTCATCGACACGCGGGCCAGCATCCGGAACCTCCTGGCCCACGCCCGCACCGGCCACGCGCTGCCGTTCGTCATCGAGCTCGACGGTGAACTGGTGGGGCAGTTGAACGTGTCGTCCATCACGTTCGGGTCGCTGTCGTCGGCGACCATCGGCTACTGGGTGTCGCAGTCGGTCGCGGGCCGGGGCATCACGCCCACCGCCGTCGCGCTCGCGACCGACCACTGCTTCTCGGTGCTGCGCCTGCACCGCATGGAGATCTGCATCCGGCCCGAGAACCAGCCGTCGCTGCGCGTGGTCGAGAAGCTCGGGTTCCGCTACGAGGGATTGCGGCGGCGGTTCATCCACATCAACGGCGAGTGGCGGGACCACTTCTCGTTCGCCCTGGTGGCCGAGGAGGTGCCGCGCGGAGTCCTCCGCCGCTGGCGCGACGGACAGGTGCCGGCGGATGCCGCGCGCATCCCGGCGGAAGACCGAGCCGCCGCCGCGTACCCGCTCCACGTCGCCGATCGCTGAACACGCCCGCGACCAGCCGAGCCATTCGTCCACCGTGACCTAGCGTGGTCGCATGGACGTGATCGGCGGTGGCGTGCTCGTGGCGGCGGCCGCCGCGCTCTGGATCGCGTACCTGCTGCCGAGCTGGCTCCGCCGCCGGCAGTACCTCGACACCGAGCGCAACGCCGTGCGCCTGCAGCAGACGCTCCGCATCCTCGCCGAGACGAGCGAGACCCCCGAGGAGGTGCGCGTCGAGGCGACCGCCCGCGAGGTCGCCGTCCAGCAGCGCATCCTGCACGAGCACGAGGAGACCGCCCGGCTCGAGGCCGAGGCTGCCGAGCTCCTCGCGATCGCCGAACGCCTCGCGGCCGAGGAAGCCGCCGCCACCGCTCGGGAGCTCGCGGCTGCGGCGCAGGCGACGGTCACCGAGCCGATCACGGTCGTGACCCCGCCCGCTGCGACCTCGTCCACCGTGACGGATCGGCCGTCGGGCGCGACGCCGGCACCGGTGACGGCGACGGATGCCGCACGCCGACGACGCGCGCTTCGCCGGCGCCGCGGACTCAGCTCGCTCTTCCTCCTCGTCTCGCTGCTCACCGTCGTCGTCGGCCTCGTCGCCACGGCCTTCGGCGCCACGTTCCTCATCGCGGGCGTCGGAGCGGGAGGCGTGATCGTCGCGCTCGGCCTGCTCGCCCGCCTGGCGCGCGTGCGCGTGCCGTCCGTCCTCGCCGCAGCCCCGGTGGCGGCGCCCGAGTCCGTGCCGTTCGAGCCCATCGAGCTCGCCGAGCCCGAGGCGGAGGACCACGGCTGGGTGCCGCGGCCGCTGCCCAAGCCGCTGCACCTCTCACGCGGCACGATCGCGGCGATGGCGATGGCCTCGGTCGAGGCGGCGGCCGAGCTCAAGCGCGCCGAGCTGGACGCCGAGGTCGCCCGCCGGGTCGAGCGACTGGAGCCGGCCGTGCCGTCGATCGCCCCCGCGGCCGTGGCATCCGCCGAGCCGGCCGAGCCCGCGGCATCCGCTCGCGAACGGCTCGAACCCGCCAGCCCCTACGCCCGCATGGGCATCATCGACGACGCGGCGCCCGGCTTCGACGACCTCGACGCCGTGCTGCGACGACGCCGGCAGGCCGGCTGACCGGCACCCGTGGGTGGTCCGAACCATCCCGCGAGAAATGATAGAGTCGTTCTCGCTCGGGCCCATGGCGCAGTTGGTAGCGCGTCTCGTTCGCAATGAGAAGGTCGGGGGTTCGAATCCCCCTGGGTCCACTTCGACGGCCGGCATCCACTCGGATGCCGGCCGTTCTCCGTTCTGCGACATCCGTTCACGTCCGCTCACGGTCGTCCGCGACCGTCCCCGACCGACCCGGGCGTAGGGTGGACGGGATGTCGCAGCCCACGCCCACGCAGTCGATCCCACTGACGGACGCGAAGCGCTGGCGTGCGTACTGGGTGTGCGTCGCCGTCGCCGGGCTGACGATCCTCGACCTCACGAAGGTCAACGTGGCGTTGCCGTCGATCGAGTCGGCGTTCGGCGCGACCTCCACCGAGCTGCAGCTCATCGTGTCGGGCTACGTGCTCGCGTTCGGGCTGACGCTCGTGCCGGCGGGCCGCATCGGCGACCAGCGCTCGCGCCGTGCGCTCTTCGTGATCGGGCTCAGCCTCTTTACGGTCACGAGCCTGGCCTGCGCGCTCGCGCCGACCGGCGAGTTCCTGCTGGTGGCGCGGCTGTTGCAGGGCGTCGCGGCCGGCATCCAGATGCCGCAGGTGCTCGGCCTGATCCAGCAGCTGTTCCAGGGCGCCGAGCGCGGCAAGGCGTTCGGCCTGTTCGGCGCGACGATCGGCATCGCGACGGCGTTCGGCCCGACGCTCGGCGGGCTCGCGATCGCGATCGGCGGCCCGGAGGACGGCTGGCGCGGCATCTTCTGGATGAACGTGCCCCTCTCGCTCGCCGCCATCGCGCTGGCGCTCTGGCTCCTCCCCGACACGAGGACCAAGTCGTCGAGGCCGCTCGAGCTCGATCCGGTCGGCCTCCTGCTCTTCGCCGTCACGATCGTCTCGCTGATGTGGCCGTTCCTCTTCACCACCGGATCGCCCGACGACAACCCCGCCCGGTGGTGGCTGCTCGTCGTGTTCGTGATCGCCGCGAGCGGCTTCGTCGCGTGGGAACGGCACTACGCGGCATCCGGACGCCACCCGCTCGTGCCGCTCTCGCTGTTCGGGGTGAGCTCGTATCGCAACGGCACGGTGCTCGCCTCGGCGTACTTCGCGGCGGCGCCGTCGATGTTCCTGCTGACGACGCTCTACCTCCAGCACGGGCTGGGCCTGGCACCGGTGTTCGCGGGCATGGTGAGCATCGGGTTCGCCCTCATGAGCGCCGTGTCGTCGTGGATCGGCGGGAACCTCGTGAACCGCCTGGGCCGTCCGCTCGTCGTCGTCGGCCTCGCGACGGTGCTCGCCGGCATCGGACTGCTCGTGCTCGCCGCCCTCCTGACCTCGCCCGAGATCACGCCGTGGGCGATGGCCGGCGCCATGGTGGTCGCGGGCTTCGGCGGAGGCCTCGTGATCTCACCGAACCAGACCCTCGCGCTGGCCGACATCCCCGTCAAGCAGGGCGGCCTCGCCGGCTCGGTCGGCCAGCTCGGGCAGCGCATCGGCACGGCCGTGGGCACGGCGGTCACGCTGTCGCTCTTCTACGCGACCATCTACCGCGAGACGGGCACCGCCGACTCGGGCGATCTCAGTGTGTACCACGACGCCTACACCCTCGGCATGCTCGCCGTGGCGATGTTCATCGCCGTCGCGTTCGCGGTGGGCCTCCTCGACCTCGGCGCCCGGCGACGGCAGAAGCGCTCGCTCGCCTGAACCGCACGAGGTCGGGCGGATGCCGCGACCGCCGCTCACCGGATGGCGAGGATGCGCGCGCGTTCGTCCTTCGGGACGTGCTCGATCGCGGCGCGGAGCGCCACCCGCGGCATGGTCGCCGCCCTCGGCTCGATGAACGCGATGAGGCGGGCTGGATCATGATCGCCTGCCGTTCGAAGCACCCAGCCGAGCGCCTTCTGCACGAGCGGCTCCGGGTCCGCGGCGAGCGTCTCGGCGAGGAGGTAGGCGTCGTCGAGCTCGCCGCGCTTCAGGAACGCGAACGTCGCCACGAGCGAGGTGCGGCGCTCGGGCCAGAATCCGGATGCCGCGAGGCGGGCCAGCGGCGAGCGGTCGCGGTCGAGCAGGTACCCTCCGACGACGTCTCGTGCGGCGAGATCCACGAGGTCCCACTGGTCGATGCGGTCGTGCCGCCGAAGGTACAGCTCGTAGAGGTCGGTCCGTCGCCCGTCGGTGGTCTTCCCGGCCGCCGCCGACTTGCCCATGATGCTGCAGGCGAGTGCCCGCACCTCGTGGGTCGGCCGCTCGAGCAGCGTCTGGAGCTCGGGGATCGGAAGGTCGAGTGCGGTCTTCGCGAGGTCGAACACCGCCCCCATCCGCACCCCGATGAACGGCGCGTCGGGGTCGGGCGGGAAGTACCGCGTGTACTTCTCGCGCTCGGCCACGGTGGCGAGCCCCTCGAGCGTCGCGACCAGCTCCGCGGCATCCGTCATCGACTGCTCCCTCGCTCGCGTGGCGCACTGCCTGTCAGCGTACGACCGTGGCGCCCTCCACGGCGGGTGCATCCGAGAACGCCAGCTTCGGCACGAATGCCAGCAGCACGGCCGCCACGGCCGCGGTGACGCCGCAGACCAGCCAGACGGTGACGTAGCCCGCGAAGGATCCCGCGGTGCCGGTGGCGGCCTCGCCGGCGGCACCGAGCAGCGCGATGCCGAAGACGCACGACGCGATCGCCCCGCCGACCGTCTTGACCGAGTTGGTGAGCCCGGTCGCGACGCCGGTCTGGTGCGCCGGGGCGGCCGCCGCGGCGGCGGCGGGCAGCGCGGCGACGAGCGCGCCGGAGCCGACGCCGGCGATGACCATGTTCGCGAGCACCTGCCCGTATCCCTCGTGGAACGGCAGGAACAACAGGTAGCCGATCGACACTAGCGCGCTGGCGCCGATGAGCGCGACACGTGGGGTGATCCACCGGGTCGCGAGCGGGAACAGCATGGCGCCGACGACGAGCGAGAGCACGTACGAACCGACGAGCAGGGACGTCTGGAAGCTCGTGGCGCCGAGCCCGTACCCGACCTCGGCGACGTCCGTGCGCGCGAACGTCGACAGCGGCGCCTGCGCCCCGAGGACGCTCACGCCGAAGAGGCCGGCCGTGAGGAAGACGGGCCAGAGCGAGGGGGAGCGGAACATCCGGACGTCGATGAGCGGGTCGTCATGGCGGAGCTCGTACCGCGCGAACGGGATCACGAGCAGCGCGCCGAGCAGCACCAGCGCCCAGCTCAGCAGGTCGGCGGGGCCGTTGAGGCGCATGAAGCTGAGGCCGCCGGTGAGCGCCAGGAGCGCGAGGGAGATCAGCACCAGGCCGCCCGTGTCGAAACGGCCGCCGGCGAGCCCGGGCGACTCCTTCACGCCGAACACGACGACCACGAGGCACAGCACGACGGCGACGGCGGGGATGAGCAGCAGCACCTGCATCGGCAGCACGTCGGCCAGGGCGCCGGCCGCCAGCGCCCCGGCGATCGCCCCGAACTCGAGGGCGGCGACGAGCAGGCCCGCCGCCTTGCGCGTCATCGCGGCGGGGCGTTCGGCCGACCGGCTGCGCGACCAGATCAGCGCGATCTCGAGCGGCAGCCACACGACGTAGAACCCCTGCAGTGCCCATGCCGCGAGGAACACCCAGAACTGGTCGGTGAACGCGAGCGCCGTGGACGCGACCGCGGTGATGGCCGTCGACCACACCAGCATGCGCTTGTGGCCGATCATGTCGCCGAGCTTCGCGAACGCGGGCACGACGAGGGCCGAGAGCATGAGCTGGGTGCCCTCGAGCCAGTTCACGTCGGCGTCGTGGATGCCGAGGTGGCGGGCGATGTCGGTCAGCAGCGGCGTGTAGTAGCCCTGCAGGATGCCGCTCGTGAACTCCACGAACGCGAGGAAGCCGACGATGGCGGCGACCGGTCCGAGTCTGGCAGCACGCGTCATCGGGGCTCCTTCGGGTGGGGGTGGATTCACCCTAGTGGGTCGAGCGTTCCGGTCGGCACCGGCTCGGGCGGTCCCGTTCGTTCACTCGGGCCGACCCGTTCGGTCACTCGGGGAGCGAGGAGATGAGCGCCCGGTGGAACCGCTCGCCGCGTTCGAGGCTGTCGATCGTGACCCACTCGTCGACCCCGTGGATCGACGCCCGCTGCGCCGCCGTCATCTGCAGCGGCGCGAAGCGGTAGACCCCCGGCGAGAACCGGTGGAACCAGCGCGAATCGGTCGCCGCCATCATGAGGTAGCGGGAGACGGATCGCTGCCCGCCACGACCTCCACCGTCACGGCGCGGTCACGGATGACCCGTCGTACGCGCGCGACCGCGGAGCCGACCGTCTCGCCGACCGCGATGCGAAGGTTGAGGGTCGCGCTCGCGCTCGCGGGGAGCACGTTGTCGGCGGTGCCGCCCGACAGCATGGTGGCCGCCACGGTCGTGCGCACGAGGGCGGAGGGCTCGCCGCCGACGCGGGCGAACACGCGCGCGGTGAGCCAGGGCACGGCGGTGAGCGCCCGGAGCAGCATCCGCGCGGCGCCGGTCGTGTGCGGGACGAACGTGGCGAGCATGGTGCGCATCGACCGCGGCATCCGCTTCGGGAACGGATTCGGCGTGAGCCGGTGCACGGCGCGGGCGATGCGCGCGGTCGGCGTCGTCGCGGGTGGCGCCGACGCATGGCCGCCCTCCCCTCGTGCGCCGAGGCGCAGGGTCAGGACGCCCTTCTCGCCCACGCCCACCATCGCAGCCGGCACCTTCACGAAGGGCAGCGGCGCGTCGACCACCGCCCCACCCTCGTCGAGCACCAGCCAGGGTGTGAGTCCGCGGTCGCGGAACAGGTCGGCGATGGCCCGGGCGGCCTCCCCATTGCTCTCCTCGTCGCCGCCGAACGAGAGGTACACGTCGCGGGCCGGCGTGAACCCGTCGGCGAGCAGGTTCTCCACCGCCTCGAGCAGCACGAGCAGCGGTCCCTTGTCGTCGAGCGTGCCCCGCCCGTGCACCGACCCGTCGCCGACGCGCCCCTCGAACGGCGGGAACGTCCAGCCGTCCGCCTCCACGGCCGGGACGACGTCGTAGTGGGCCATGAGCACCACCGGGTCGCCGTCACCTCGTCCCTGCCAGCGGAACAGCAGTCCGAGCGGGGTCACCTGCTCGAATGCGAGGTTCGCGTGTACGAGGGGATAGAGCTCGGCGAGCAACTCCCGGAAGCGCTCGAAGTCGGAGGGCCCCCGCTGCGCCAGCTCAGCCGACACCGTCGGCAGCTGCACCATCCGGGCGAGGCGCTCCGGCGCGCCGGGGCGCACGGTCGCGGGTTCGGGCATTGCTCCACCCTAGGAGACGGCCCCCATGGGCACCGCTGACAACCGCGGCGCCGAATGCTAGCGTCGGGAACATGACCCCGCAGGAGCTCGAGACCCTGGTGTACCTGCGCCGGGCGCGGGACCTCATCGACCGCGACTACGCGAAGCCGCTCGACGTGCCGACCATGGCCGAGAAGGCGCTCATGTCACCGGCGCACTTCTCACGGCAGTTCCGCGCGGCGTATGGCGAGACGCCCTACAGCTACCTCATGACCCGCAGGATCGAGCGCGCCATGGCGCTGCTGCGCGCCGGCGTGAGCGTCACCGACGCCTGCATGGCGGTCGGCTGTACCTCGCTCGGGTCGTTCAGTTCGCGGTTCTCCGAGATCGTCGGCGAGTCGCCGTCGGCGTACCGCAGCCGGGAGCACGACGCCGTCAACGCGATGCCGGCCTGCGTCGCCAAGGCGCACACCCGCCCGGTGCGGAACGCATCGAGCAGGATCGGAGAAGCCGGCGGCGTGAGCGCGGCCTAGAGTCGCCTCCATGACCATCGCACTCCAGTACACCAACATCACCGTGAACGACGTCGACGAGGCCATCGCCTTCTACGGCGACGCACTCGGCCTGCAGGTGGTGAACGACGTGGCCTCGGGGAAGCATCGCTGGGTCACACTCGGCAGCGATGCCCAGCCCGGCCTCGGCATCGTGCTCTCCGAGCCGCACGCAGGCCGTTCGAAGGCCGACGGCGACGCGATGCAGGAGCTGCTCGCCAAGGGCGTCCTGCCGATGCTCGTCTTCAGCTCCGACGATATCGACGCCACGTTCGAGACGGTGCGGGCCTCGGGGGCCGAGGTGCTCCAGGAGCCCATCGACCAGCCGTGGGGCCCCCGGGACTGTGCTTTCCGCGACCCGTCGGGCAACACCGTCCGCATCTCGCAGGCCGCCTGAGGCAGTTCAGGCGGCGAGGTGGGCCGCCGGCGAGAGCAGCGCCGCGAGTTCCGAGGCCGACAGCTCACGGCCGAACGCCGGATGGCCGGGCTCGAGTGCCCGCCCGTTGGCGAGCGGTCCGCCGTCGACCGCGTCGAACCCGATGTCGTCGATGAGTCGGGCGATCACGGCGCGGGCGTCGGCGTCGTCGCCGACCACGGCGAGGGCTCGGCGCAGCGGGGACCCCGCGTCCATCGCGTCGTCCTCCATCTCGTGGTAGCCGACGTGGTTCAGCGACTTCACGACCCGGGCGAGCGGGTTGCGGGAGGCGTTGATCTCGCTCGTCGACCGCTCGTCGTCGTCGATGGCGGAGATGTGCCCGTCGACCGGCGGCCAGTAGTTCATGGCGTCGACGACGATGCGCCCGCCGAAGTCCTCCCAGGGCACGGAGCCGGCCTTGCCGAACGGCACGGCCACGATGATGACGTCCGCGCCCTCGACGAGCGCAGCGGGGGTGACGACTCGTGCGCCGGGCGCGACGACCGAGACGAGCAGGTCGAGCGCGGTCTGTCGGGGCGAGCCGGCGATGAGGACGTCGTACCCGGATGCCACGAGCAGCCGGGCGAGCGCAGTGCCCACCTTGCCCGCACCGAAGATGCCGATGACCGGCCGATCCGTCACGTCCACGCCTCCATTCTCGCCGACGCGCCCGATGCATGCGTCGACATCATCCGCCAACGCCGCTGCTCCCTTCGGCATTCCCGCGCGCTCGCCGGGTTCTGGGGAATACGCTCGGCGTGACGCGAGTTGGCGTGGAAGATGCGTACGCATGCAGACGCGGAGATGAGGCAGGACATGGCCCAGCGCTACGAATTCGGACTCGACACCTTCGGTGACGTGACGGCGGGGCCCGACGGCACCCCGCTGCCGCACGCGCAGGTGCTGCGCAACGTCGTCGAGGAGGCGGTGCTCGCGGATCGACTGGGCCTCGACTTCTTCGGCATCGGCGAGCATCATCGGCACGAGTTCGCCGTCTCCGCGCCCGAGGTCGTGCTCGGGGCGATCGCTGGGCGCACCGAGCGGATCCACCTCGGCTCGGCCGTGACCGTGCTGAGCTCCGACGACCCCGTGCGCGTCTTCCAGCGCTTCGCCACGCTCGACGGGCTGTCGGGCGGCCGCGCGGAGGTCATCCTCGGCCGCGGCTCGTTCATCGAGTCGTTCCCGCTGTTCGGCTTCGACCTCGAGCAGTACCAGGAGCTCTTCGAGGAGAAGCTCAACCTCTTCTCGGCGCTGCTGCCGCAGGAGCCCGTCACGTGGAGCGGCGAGCTCCGGCCCCCGCTCACCGACCAGCTCGTCTACCCGCCCGTGGAGCACGGGCGCCTGAAGACCTGGGTCGGCGTCGGCGGCAGCCCCGAGTCCGTGGTGCGTGCGGCCCACTACGGCCTGCCCCTCGTGCTGGCGATCATCGGCGGCAGCCCGGCGCGCTTCGCTCCGCTCGCCGACCTCTACCGCCGCGCGCTCGCCCAGTTCGGGCACCCCGAGCAGCCGGTCGCGATCCACTCGCCCGGATTCATCGCCGACAGCGACGCCGAGGCCCTCGACGTGCTGTGGCCGCACTACAAGGTCATCATCGACCGCATCGGCAAGGAGCGCGGCTGGGGCCCGGTCACGCGTGAGCACTTCGAGGGCGAGGCCGGACCGAACGGCGCCCTCTACGCGGGCTCGCCCGAGACCGTCGCGCAGAAGATCGCCGGGGCCATGCGCACGGTCGGCGCGGTGCGCTTCGACCTGAAGTACTCGAACGGCACCCTGCCGCACGAGGCGATGATGGGCAGTATCGAACGGTATGCCACGCTCGTCGTGCCCCGGGTCCGAGAACTCCTCGAGGCAGCGGATGCCGCGGACGCCGAGCTCGATCTCCTCGCCGCCGCCGACCGCGCGGATGCCGCGGCCGCGGCCGAGCATCCGGCCGACTGAGTCGCCCGGCGTCAGGCCGAGCCGGTCGCCGCGGTGGTCCGGGCGGCGCGGCGGCGCACGGCGGCCCTGAACCACGCGGCATCCGGAAGCCGGGCGAGGAACGTGCCGGCGATGATGGTGATCAGCACGTAGGCGGTGGCCAGCGGGGCGATCGCGGGCGCGACGCCGGCGGCCACGGCGATGCCCGCGATGACGATCGAGAACTCTCCGCGCGGGGCGAGTGACAGGCCGGCGCGCCATTGGCCGAGGGTGCCCACCCCGGCCTGCCGGGCCGCGTAGGCGCCCGTGATGAGCTTGGTGAAGATGGTGACGACCGCGAGCGCGGCCGCGGGAAGCAGCATCGGGACGAGTCCCGACGAGTCGCTCGTCAGCCCGAAGAACACGAAGAACGTCGCGGCGAAGAGGTCGCGCAGCGGGGTGAGCACCTGGCTCGCGTTCGCGGCGACCCGTCCCGAGAGCGCGATGCCGACGAGGAACGCGCCGACGGCGGCGGAGACGCCCACCTGCGCGGCGAGCCCGGCCACGAGCATGGTGAGTCCGAGCACGCCGAGCAGAAGGGGCTCGTACTCGTCGGCCGGGAACAGCCGCGACACGATGTGCCCATGCCGGAGCGCGACGTAGAGGATGAGCGCCACGACGCCGACCGCGATCGCGACCGAGATCGCGCCCTGCAGGAGGCTCACCCCGATGACGATCGCCGACAGGACTGGCAGGTAGAAGGCCATCGCGAGATCCTCGATCACGAGCACGGCGAGGATCGCGGGCGTCTCACGGTTCGAGAGCCGGCCGAGGTCGCGCAGGAGCTTGGCGATGACGCCCGACGACGAGACCCACGTGACACCGGCGAGCGCCACCGCGGCGACGGGTCCCCACCCGAGCAGCAGCGCGAGGGCCGCGCCGGGAATGGCGTTCAGGATGCCGTCGAGGATGCCGGGCAGCCGCGCCGACTTCAGGCTCGTGAAGAGCTCGGTCGCCGTGTACTCGAGGCCGAGCAGGGCGAGGAGCAGGATGATCCCGATCTCGGAACCGGTCTGCAGGAACTCCGCGCTCGCGTCGAGCGGGATCACCCCGCCCTCGCCGAACGCGAGGCCGAGCAGCAGGTAGAACGGGATCGGCGAGATGCCGATGAGGAGGGCGAGACGCCCGAGCAGGCTCATGCCGAGAAGCAGCGCGCCGACTTCGATGAGGAGCAGCGTGGTCTCGTGCATGCAGGCCGCCTCAGCCGGGGCCGTTGGAGAGGAGCCTGGCTACTCCGTCGAGTCCTTCACGAGTCCCGACGCCAACGATGACGTCGCCCGCGCGCAGCCGCTCTGCCGGCGTGGGGGAGGGGATGATCGCCCCGTCGCGAACGATGGCCACGATCGACGCGTGGGTGCGCGTGCGTGCCTTCGTGTCGCCGAGCGTGCGATTCAGGTAGGGCGAGTCCGTCGGAAGTGCGATCTGCTCGGTGTACAGGCCCGCGGTCTCGTCGCTGAGGCTCTGCAGCCGGCTGAGCATGACGGATGCTCCGAGCACGTCGGCCAGGGCCGCCGCCTCGTCGTCGTTCAACGGGATGGAGTCGCGGCAGGCGTCGGGGTCGTCGACGTCGAAGACGCCCAGGTCGCGCTCACCGTCCCGGTGCGAGACCACGCTGATCCGCCGGCCGCCCTCGGTGACGAGGTCGTGGCGAACGCCGATCCCGGGAAGGTCGACCTTCTCGATATGAATACCCACGAGCGCTATCGTAACCCCGCCGCACGGTGTCGTCGGCACCGGCCCGTCAGTGTCGGAGCCGGGCCTCGTTCGTCATCTCGAGCACGGGGGTCCCGCCATCGTCGACCAGCGAGAACGAGGGCACGATCGCCGACAGCTCGGCGAGGGAGGTGAGGTGCGTGCCGCCGCACGCGATGCGCGCGGTGCCGTCGGGCAGTTCGCACACCCAGGTGCGTCGGTCGGTGAGCCCGTCGCCTGCGGCGTCCACCCGAACGGCCCCGCCGGTCGCGAGCCAGGCGTCGAGCTGCTCGGCGACCTCGCGTTGCAGTGCATCGAGATCTCCGGTGAGCGACGCCGCGTCGAACCCGGCGCGACGCAGCGACTTGTTGAGCCGGTAGCGGTCCACCGATCCGTTCGGCACGATGCGCGACGAGGAGATCGCCGCGGCGTCGAAGTCGGGACTGCCGAGGGCATCCTCGCGGGTCGGCTTCGACCAGCGGAAGGCGAGTGCCCGGTTCAGCGCGAGCGAGGCGAGGTGGCAGGCCGTGTGGCCGGTCGACAGGGCGCGCCGCGTCGCGGCATCCGCCTCGATGGTCACCTCGTCGCCCTCAGCGATGGCCGCGTCGGCGTCGACGAGGTGCGCGACGAGGAAGACCCAGCCGTCGGTGCCGGTGCGCACGGGGATCTCGGAGCCGAGGTGCAGCGCCTCGCCGTCGGTGGCGGTGACGACTGCATCGCGCACGACGACGTCACCCGCTGCGCACCGGATGACGCCGGCGTCGGCGGGCTGGTCGGGCCATGCGGCGTCGACGGGATGGAAGCTCGTGGACTCGGTGAAGACCGCCAGCAGGCCATCATTCACGGGTGCGACGTGGACGACTCGCGTGACCGCCTCGAGGGCACCGCCCGGGTACGTGACGCGGGTGGCGCGACGGGGGAGGGTCACCCGTCAGACGCCGTCGGCGCGACCGAGGATGTTGACCGGGATCGCCACGGCGAGGGCCACGCAGAGGATGCCGCCGAAGAACGTGACCGCCTGGAAGGCCGGCACCTCGAACGCGAAGCCCATGAGCCACATGCCGAGGATGAAGAATCCCATCGCGATGAGGAAGGCGACGACGTTCACAGGGACCTCCAGCTGCTCGGCGCGGCATCGACACCGCGCCGCCAGTCTAGCGTCGAACGCTAGCCCTCGACGGGACCGAGCCAGGCGTTGGCCACCGTGCTGTGCGCCGACTCGTCGTCGGACGGATGGAAGATGCCGGCGAGCACGTCGCGGTACAGCCGCCCGAGCTCCGACCCGGAGAAGTACGACGAGCCGCCCGACACGCGCACGGCCTGGTCGACGACGTGCTTCGCCGTCTCTGTCGCGCGCACCTTCACGCCGACCAGCTTGGCGAACCAGCGTGAGCCGTGGTCGACGAGTCCATCGAGGTCTCTGGCGACGGCGAGCAGCTGCGGCTCGATCGCGTCCTGGGCGATCGCCGCGTCGGCGACCCGCCAGCGGATGTCGGGGTCCTGCGC
This sequence comes from Agromyces sp. P2_B3, assembly GCF_056404815.1. Lineage (NCBI taxonomy): Bacteria > Bacillati > Actinomycetota > Actinomycetes > Micrococcales > Microbacteriaceae > Agromyces > Agromyces sp. P2_B3. The sequence goes on from NZ_JBFUDH010000009.1 coordinate 104,789, forward strand.
GAGCGGCGCGCCGTCGCGCCGCATCGAGGTGCGCCGGTGGGCGGCCGCCACCGCGAGGTCGAGCGCGCGGGCGCCGATCCCGGAGTACACCGCGGCGAGGAGCAGCTCGAAGCTCGCGAAGATGCCGAAGATGAGGGGGTCGGCGTTCGGGCCGGGGTCGAGGCGTCGCACGATGCGGTCGGGCGCCGCGAACGCGCCGTCGAGCACCGTCGTGCGGCTCTGCGACGCACGCATGCCCAGGGTGTCCCAGTCGTCGAGGATCCGGATGTCGGGATCCTCCCGATCGATGAACCCGTAGACGATCTTCGGTGCATCGGCCGACGACGTGTCGAGGCCCATCGTGCCGAGCCTCGTCCACGCCGGAGAGAGCGAGGTGAAGATCTTGCGCCCGCTGAAGCGGTAGCCGCCGCCCGGCTGCGGTTCGGCCGCGGTGCGCGACCCGAACAGCATGAGGTCGTTGCCGGCCTCGCTGATGCCGAACCCGAACACCTCGCCGGCACCGGCCTCGCGCAGCAGGAAGTCGAGCGTGTCGTCGCCCCGGTCGCGGAGGATTTTCGCGACGCCGGTCCACACGAGGTGCATGTTCACGGCGAGCGCGGTGGCAGGCGCCGCGCCGGCCAGGCGCCCCTGCGCGCGCACGGCGTCCTCGAAGCTCCAGCCGAGCCCGCCGTACTCCTCGGGCACGAGGGCCGTGAGGTACCCGGCTTCGCGGAGGTCGACGAGGTCCGCGTCGAAGAACGCGTTGTCGCGGTCGTATCCGGCGGCGCGCTCGCGCACCCGTTCGAGGAGTTCGTCGTCGAGGACGGAGTCTGGCGTCGCGCTCACGACGCCAGACTACGCCTCGGGGGAGTCGTGGCGCGGGGCGGCCGCCGCGTCATCGGCCGGCCGCCGGCGGGGGGTGGTCAGCACGACGATGAGGATGACGACGGCGCCCGTGACGAGCGCGGCGAGCAGCCACGGCAGGGCCACGCCGATCGCCACCCCGAGCCACGCGGCGAAGCCGACGAGGGCGTTCCAGCCGACCACGATGCCGCTCCAGAAATCGTCGGGCTGGGGGTCGGGCGCGGCCGCCGCGGTCACGAGCTCGAGGCCGATCGTGGCGTAGTCAATCTGGTCGACGAGCGAGTCCCGCTGCTGGGTGAGGCTGTCCAGCTCCGCCTGCCGGGTTGTCAGCTCCGACTCGATGGCGATGAGGTCGGTCACCGTCGTGGCGGTGGCGAGCAGCTGCGTGAGGCGGTCGACCGACACGGTGAGGGCCTCGATGCGGGCGTCGAGGTCCTGGCGCTGCTGCGTGACATCCGACGCGTTCATGGACACCGAGTTGACGGTGCCGAGCGTCCGCAGCTCGTCGACCACGTCGTCAACCTGGTCGGACGGCACTCGCAGCGTGAGCGATGCGCTGGGCGGCTGCGCGTCGGTGCCGGGGCTCTCGGAGCGGTTGTCGACGCGGCCGCCGGCGTCCTTGGCGATGGTCGCGGCATCCTCCGCGGCGGCGATGGGGTCGTCGACGGTGATCGAGGCCCAGCCGGTGGTGATGACGCTGCGGTCGGCCGAATCGGCGTCGGCGGCCGACGCGGGCGACTTCGCCGACTCCGCCGACTGATCTGCTGACTGGTCCTGCACCTCGCCCGGCTGGGGTGCGACGGGACCGGCGGGGGCCTCGACCATCGGCGCGGTGGAGTCGTTCGCGCCCATCGAGCATCCGGAGAGGAGCAGTGCGGTGATCGCGGCGGCCGCCGCCGCGGGTGCGAGTCGTCTCATGGGCTCACTGTATTGCCGGGCAGGAATGCGATGTCTGGACCCGTGCTGGGAGTCGGGTCACGATCGGATTGCGGCTCAGTCGAGGTCGGGGTCGCGTCCGGTGCGCTCGCCGGTCGCGAGCGTGGCCAGCGCCGCGAGGTCCTCGTCGTCGAGCGCGAAGTCGAAGACGTCGAGGTTCTCGCGCAGCCGCGCTGCCGACGACGCCTTCGGGATGACGACATTGCCGAGCTCGACGTGCCAGCGCAGCACGATCTGCGCCGGCGTGCGCCCGTGCTTGTCGGCGAGGTCGTCGAGCAGCGGCGTGCCGAGCACCCGGCCGCGTGCGAGGGGCGACCACGCCTCGGTGCGGATGCCGCGTGCCGCATCGAACTCGCGCACCGCCGCCTGGGGCAGCCACGGATGCAGCTCCACCTGGTTCACGACGGGCGCGACCCCGGTCTCGGCGACGAGGCGCTCGATGTGGTGGGGATGGAAGTTCGCCACGCCGATGGATCCGACGCGGCCCTCCTCCTGCAGCCGGATCAGCGCTCGCCACGTGTCGACATAGCGGTCGGTCGACGGCACCGGCCAGTGGATGAGGTAAAGGTCGAGCGAGTCGAGGCCGAGCCGGTCCATGCTCGCGTCGAAGGCGCGCAGCGTGGTGTCGAAGCCGTTGTCGTCCTTCCAGACCTTGGTGGTGACGAAGAGCTCCTCCCGCGCCACGGGCGCCCCGCGCACCGCGCGCCCCACCTCCGCCTCGTTCGCGTAGAACGCGGCCGTGTCGAGGTGCCGGTACCCGAGGTCGATCGCGGTACGGCTGAGCGCCTCCGCATCGCCGGCCGGCACCTTGTACAGTCCCAGGCCGAGCTGCGGGATCATGGCGCCGTCGTCGAGCGACAGCGTCGGGGCGGGGGCGACGGGCTGGGGCATCCGGATTCCTCTCAACTGGGTTGCAGCGGCACCGGTTCGGTGTCGGGGATCGGGCTGGCATCGCGGCCACGCAGGTCCGGATGCCACGGGCGGCCGATGACGGCGGCGACGACGCCGAGGAACGCCAACCCGGATGCGGCCCAGAACGCGCCCTGCGCCCCGGACCCGTCGATCAGGAACCCGGCGAGCGCCGAGCCGAGCGCCGCGCCGATGAGCTGGCCGGTGCCGACCCAGCCGTAGGCCTCTGCGGTGTCGCTGAACTTCACGCTCGCCGACACGATGGCGAACAGCACGGCGAGTGCGGGGGCGATGCCGATGCCCGCGATGAAGAGCGTGATCGCGAGCCACCAGAAGTCCATGGCGAACGCCGCGAGCGCGACGCCGACGAACACGATGAAGAGGCGGCGGGCCGTGGCCCACGGCCCGATGGGGACGTGCCCGAGGAAGAGCCCGCCGGCGAGCGAGCCGACGGAGAAGACGGCGAGCACGATGCCGGCCTCGGCGCCGTCGTGGCCGAACGCGGCGACGACCCCCGCCTCGACCGCGGCGCACGCGCCGATGAGCAGGAAGCCGACGATGGTGGCCAGCATGACGGCCGGTCGGGCCAGCACCGCGCCGAAGCGACGCTTGGAGCGGGGAATCCGCACGCGACCGAGCTCGGGCGACGAGATGAACCAGACGCCGCCGATGACCATCATGGCGGCGGCGAGCAGGATGGCCCAGACGGTGCCGACCTGCGTCGCCACGAACGTCGTCACGACCGGGCCCACGACCCAGATGATCTCCTGCGCCGAGGCGTCGAGGGAGAACAGCGGCGTGAGCTGGCGCGAGTTCACCATCTTCGGGTAGATCGTGCGCACGGCGGGCTGCACGGGCGGGGTGGAGAGCCCGGCGACGAGGCCGACCGCCATGTACGCGGGCACCGACATGGGCACGACGCCGATCGTTACGATCGCGGTGACGCAGACGGCCAGCGTGGTGATGAGCACCGGTCGCATGCCGAAGCGGCCCATGAGGCGGCTCGTGAGCGGCCCGGCGACGGCCTGGCCGATCGAGGTCGCGGCGAGCACGAGGCCCGCCGCGCCATAGGAGCCAGTCTGCCGTTCGACATGAAGGAGGAACGCGAGCGACAGCATTCCCGACGGGAATCGTGCGGTCAGCTGGGCGGCGATGATCCGAGCGACGCCCGGGGTTCTGAGGAGATCGGAGTAGCTGCCCACGGTCCGTCCACTCTATCGAGGCGGATGCCGCGACAGCAGGTGGCACGCGTCGGCGGCCGGACGCGGGGAGCCCCGCCCGCGACGCGGGCGTCGGCCCTCCCCTCGGCCGTGCCGGAAGGAGGGCCGACGTGTCCGTTCAGCGTCGGAAGTGCGAACCGAGACGGTCTCCGACGTGCTGCCCGGCGACGGGGGAGGCCTTGGCCGTGCCGTTCACCGCACTCGTCGACATGGCGTACGTGAGGATCGCGTGCGCCGCGGCATCCGCCATCTGCTCGAGGGCCAGCGTGTTCACGTTGCTGATCACGCCCTCGTACTCGAGTGCGCCGTCGTACGCGTCATTCAGCGCCTCGTAGAGGCCGGCGTCCGCGCCGTCACCGATCGGGTCCATGCTGTCGCAGGCCTGGTGGTAGCACGGGTCGAACGAGACCGGTTCGCCCTCGTACGTGGCGAGGCCGCCGTAGAGCGCGACCTGGTCCTCGGACTTCGCGTCCTCGGCTCCGGTGAACAGGCCTCCTGCCGGGATGCCGGCGCTGATGAACGCGTCGTAGTCCGAGCGTCCGTCGAAGGCCGTCGGTTCCGTGGCGAGGCCCTGCGAGGCGAAGTAGTCCTCGAAGACCCCCTCGATGCCGGCGCTTCCGTTCGGGCCGGAGGTGCCGAAGGCGTCGCCGTTCCCGTCGTAGATGAACCGGCCGAAGTTGGGCGAGCCGATCATGTCGAAGTTGAGGTAGAGGCTGATGTCCTTCGCCTGGCGCTTCGTGAGGGAGTCGACGTAGTACTGCGACCCGACGAGGCCCGCCTCCTCGGCGCCCCACCATGCGAAGCGCACGGTGTTGCGGGGCTCGATGCCGAGGTTCGCCATCTGGAGCGCGATCTCGAGCAGCGTCGCCGAGCCGGTGCCGTTGTCCTCGATGCCCGGGCCTTCGGCCACGGAGTCGAGGTGGGCGCCGGCCATGACGACGCGGTCGTCGCGTCCGGTCGGCGTCTCCGCGATGAGGTTCGAGGTGGGCACGTCGAGCTCGATGAGCGTGTCGGTCTGCAGGTGGACGACCACCTGGCCGGCTTCGGCCAGTCCGGCGAGCTCCTCGCCGATCGCGAACGAGGTGCCGACGACCGGGATCGGGTCGGCGAACTCCGCCCCGAGGGTGGCGGCGAGCGTCTCGGTGCGGCCCTCCTGGCCCTCGTTGAAGATGATGACGCCCACGGCGCCCGCGTCGAATGCGTTGTCGGCCTTCACCGAGAAGTCGCACGTGCCGCGCTGCACGAGGGCGATGTTCCCTTCGACGAAGTCCGCGAAGTCCTCGGGCTCGCACGCGCTCGTCGAGGAGCCGGCCTCCGGCCCGGGCGGGAGGACGAGGTCGACCGCCTGGAGCGGCGCGGTCACGTCGCCGCTGCCCGAGTAGTCGGCCGTGATGAAGTCGACGTTCGGCTCGTACACCGTTGGGTTCGGCGACACCTGGTCGAACTCCGGGTCCGACAGCTCACGGAACGAGTTGAACAGGAAGTCCTGGACGGTCACCTCATAGCCCGCGGCCTCGAGCAGGCCGGCGACGTAGTCGATCGAGGCGTCGAATCCGGGCGTACCGCTCGCGCGGGTGCCGTCGTTCGCGTCGGCGATCGCCTGGAGCTCGGCGAGGTGGTCCATGATGGCGTCGGCGGTCACGGCGGCTCGCAGCCCGCTCGTGTCAGTGGGCACGGCCGCGATGGCTGGTGCGGTGCTGGTGGCGAGCGCGATGACCGCCGTGGCAGCCACCACCCCGACTCCGATGGTGTGCGTTCTCTTCACGATGTTCTCCCTGCGTCGCTGCAGAACCGGGGGATGCGCCATTCGCGAGATTCGGATCGGGTGATTCGGGTGGATCGCAGGGGCGCCACCGGCCGCGACCACCTTGCGCCCGCGATGGGGCGCGGTCAACCCCTTGCGTGCGCGAGTGCGCCCGCTCGTCGTCAGCCGGCGAGCGCCTTGGCGATGCGCTGCGGCGAGACGGTCTCGGCGGTGCGGAGCTCCTGCGCGAACAGGCCGACCCGCAACTCCTCGAGCATCCAGCGCACGCGCACGAGGTGCGCGGGCGACTCGGGGTCGATGGGGATCCGTCCGCCGGCCGTCTCGAATGCGGCGATCGATGCCTCCAGCTGGTTCATCGCCTGCCGGTCCCGGCCGGGATTCTCCTGCAGCTTGCGAACCCGGAGGAGGATGCCCTCGAGGTAGCGGGGCAGGTGCCGCAGTCGCTCGAGACCGGTCGCCGAGACGAATCCCGTCGGCACGAGCGCGGCGAGCTGGCTCCGCATGTCGCCGAGCGCGGCCATGAGCTGCATGCTCGAGGCGCCCGAGATGGCCCGGTCGGCTTCCCGCGCGAGGCGCAGGATGCGCGCGACGAGCCCGACCGTCTCGAACATCCGGTCGACGACGCTCGCCGCGACGGCGTCGCGCACGGCCTCGAACTCGGCGCGCGTCCAGAGCAGCCCGTCGGGATGACGTGTGCGCAGCTCGGCCTCGACGCAGGCCGCCAGGCAGTCGTCGAGCAGCGCCCGCGGTCCCGAGTAGGCGCTGGCTGCGAGCGCGAGCTTCTCCTCGTTCGACAGGTGCTCCTGCACGTAGGCGACCGGCGTGGGCGTGGCCAGCACGAGCAGCCGACGGATGCCGCGGCGCGACAGCCGGTCGCGCTCCTCCGCCGTGGCGACGAGCCGCAGGGCGACCGAGGTCTTCTCGTCGACGAGCGCAGGGTAGGCGCGGATCACGTTGCCCGCCTGGCGGGTGTCGACATGGGCGGGCAGTTCGTCCCAGTCCCAGGAGGTGATACCGGCGCGCTCTGCGACGGCGGGCCCGGGTGCCGAGGGCGCCCCAGCGACGGATGCCGCACCGCGCTCGCCGCCGGCCGGGGCGCCGGTGCCCGCGGTGCCTGCGGTGCCCGCGGTCCCCGCCCTCCCGCGCCCCGCCGCGC